>JANMRZ010000104.1:0-73728 GCA_031388805.1 Chryseolinea sp. | reverse complement strand
TCCAAAATACCTAAACGACCTGTTGAGCTATCAGGAGAATATAATTTATCAATGCAAAACTCTGCGCGATGTGTATTACCGGTAATGTCAATCAAAAGATTTCTAAAAATCCGATCGACCATCCAGAATGGAACATCACCCTTCTCAGGAATCTGGCTAAATGCTATTTCCAATTCATACAACATTTCTTGTCGCCCTTCATCCACACGTGGTGCCTGGCTGGTTGGCCCAACAAACGAAGAAGAAAATAAATAGGACAATCCGGGATGATGTTGCCAATAGGTAATTAAGCTGCGCAGTAAATCCGGTCGTCTTAACAACGGACTATCGGATGGAGTAATACCTCCAATGGTAATGTGATTACCTCCACCAGTGCCGGTGTGCTTACCATCAAGATTAAATTTCTCTGTACTTAATCGACTGAGTCGCGCTTGTTCAAAAAGAATATCATAGTTGTTCACAATTTCCTTCCAACTTTTTGCTGGATGGACATTTACTTCTAACACTCCAGGGTCAGGAGATAGAGAAAGTTTTGTTACACGATTATCATGAGGCGATTCATAACCTTCAATTATTACTTTCAGATTTAATTTTTCAGCAGCCGCTTCAATTGACGCCAGCAAATCAAAATAATGCTCTACATAGGTAAGCGGTGGCATGAAGAAATAAATCTTCCCATCACGCACCTCAATACACAACGCTGTTTTTATTGTGAAGACCTCAAAGGTTGGTTCGTACTTCTCTTCTGGATTCTTTTTTACTTTCGGTTTTTCATCATCTTCTTCTACTTCCGGATACGGCTCTTGATAAAATTCTTTCGGTAAATCTTCTGCAGCAATGGGTAACGAGTATCGAAGTCCAACTTTTGCTTGAAAGTTTTCCAATGCAGGTAGCGATTCGAATGTGCTGCGTTCAACTTTGCGCTGCTCTTTTGTTTCGCTGATGTACGCCAATGATTTTAATGGAAGTCGTAACCCAATGGGAGAGTTACCTGGAACAAGAACGAGTTGATTATTTCGAAAGGGCCATGTGCATGAAATCCATCGGTTGTTCCAATGATTCCATTCCATTGGAATGACATAGCCTACCGGATTACCCAAACCTTTTGTCAAAAGCTCAGCGAGTTTTTGTCGCTCAAGAGGATCGTTCAGATTTGCTTTGTAGGGATCAACATTAACAGGCACTTTGTTTTCTTCCCACAAAAAATAAAACACATCCTCCATTGCCGGATGAATGTGTTCTTGCGGAATATTTAAAAACTTCGTCAGCTCTTGTGTTAATCTCTTTGCGTCTTCAATTGTGTAGCGTGATTCGGTATCGCCAATATCCAGCAATGTATCATTTCTCCAAATGTCCTGTCCATCATTTCGCCAGTAAGCAGAATATTGCCAACGTGGCAACGGCTCGCCCGGATACCATTTACCTTGTCCTTTGTGTATGTATCCTTTCGGAGCAAAAACATTTTTCAATCTTTTGATCAGATCTGCTCCAAGCTTTCTTTTCTGTGGACCATCCGCTCCGGTGTTCCATTCTTTCGCTTCCATGTCATCAACAGAAACAAAAGTGGGTTCACCTCCCATCGTCAATCGAATATCACCTCGTTGAAAATCTTCATCCACTTTATTTCCAAGGGCCATGATGGTAGACCATTGTTCTTCGGTATATGGTTTTGTTACGCGTGGATCTTCGTGAATGCGAACAACTTCATTTTTAAAATTGAACGTTACGTTACAAACATCTGAAAGACCTGTAACAGGAGCAGCGCTCACCGGATCTGGTGTACAACAAAGTGGAATATGTCCTTCGCCTGCAAACAATCCTGAAGTAGGATCAAGACCTACCCAACCAGCACCTGGAATAAACACCTCTGCCCATGCATGAAGATCCGTAAAATCTTGCTCGGTTCCTGAAGGACCATCAAGCGCTTTCTGATCTGCCTTTAATTGAATTAAATATCCGGAAGCAAATCGCGCAGCCAAACCAAGATGACGTAGTATTTGAACCAACAACCAACCAGAGTCACGGCATGAACCACTTTTCAATCCCAATGTTTGTTCACACGTCTGAACCCCTGGTTCCAATCGAACCGTGTATTGTGTGTTTCTCCAAACCATTTGATTCAACTCAACCAAAAAGTTGATGATACTTTTCTTTTGAGAAATATCGATTTGCTTAACCCATTGCTGAAGAAGCGGACCATTTTCTGTTACTTCAAAATAAGGAAGCAATTCTTTCTTGAGCTGATTGTCATAGGCAAATGGAAAATCATCTGCATATTTTTCTACGAAGAAATCAAACGGATTAATGACGATCATATCGGCAATTACCTCCACTTCAAAATGAAGCTTGGTTGTTTTCTCTGGAAAGACCACGCGCGCCAACATATTACCAAATGGATCCTGTTGCCAGTTAATGAAATGATTATATGGTTTGATCTTCAGCGAATACGAAAGAATCGGTGTGCGGCAATGTGGTGCTGGTCTTAACCGAAAGGTATGAGGAGACAAGTTTACAGAGCGATCATACTCATAAAACATCTGATGGCGGATCGCAACTTTGATAGACATAAGTAATTAATTTGAAAATGTATCGATTTGAAAATTTGAAAATGAATACAGTCCTTCTCTGAAATGTAGTTTCAATTTTGAAATTGACACATTTTCAAATTTGCACATTGTTAAATTACCTTTATTTCAGATATAACGATCTAAAACTTTTCTTTCCACTAAAGAAAAAATTCTGGATGTTTAAAATTTGAATTTAAATCGAATGCAAAGAAGAGCAAACGAATTATTATTTGTACTGACAAAGCGAGTTGTCAGCTTTTACGTAATACGATTTGTAATTAATCGCATTTGGATCCATGCAGCCTTTTAGGTTTAACAATTCAACTTTGCGGAATTCAACAGGATGACTTTCACTTTGAAGAGATAGATACCCGTCCTTTAACATCGTTCCATCCAATTTTACTGCTGGGTCAAACCCACTCACAACGTCTCCACCGATTTGAGGCTTGGAGTATTTCATGACCGTATCCCCTTCAACAATATGAGCAACCAAAGAATCGCCTAGCACCAATACGTCTAAATGTACCCACTGATCACCATCATATGTTTTTGATGTTGAGTTAACGCAATGTGGTGTAAATAATGAATCGTTCATTAAAACATGTGTTCCCGGTGTACAAAGATTGGCCGTTGATCTTTCCCCTGTGCCTAAACCTCCGAGTAGTTGAACTTCAATCGAGATTGGAAAATCCTGATCCTTACCCATGCTTTCGGGGGATTGACAATACAGCATAATGCCACTGTTGCGCGTGGCCCAGCCTTCACCACCTGTGGCCTGATTACCGGTGAAGCGATACTCAAGTGCCACTTTATAGTAGGAGAATTTTTCCTTGTAAAAGATGTGTCCATATCGCGTACGAAAACTATCATATTGATCGTATGAAACTTTCAATACGCTGTCTTCAACCCGAAAGGTATTGCCAAAATTATTGCCGAGTTCATAACCGCGAATCTTCACCCGCCAATCGCTCAGATCCTTTTTATTGAATAATTGAACCCATTCTTGCTGTGCCGGATTATTTTTAGTGCCACAGGACATTACAAGAAATGCGATAAGTAATGTAAGCAATAAGATTACTTTTTTCATGGAAGTATAAATTAGTAGATGTGTTGATTCGGTAATTCGTTGATGGAGCGTAGTGATCAATTTGAAAATGAAGTGCATAGACAATGTAGCGTGTAATTTTCAAATCGACACATTTTCAAATCTTCAAATTACCTCATCAACGAATTATCGAACCATCCTCTCCTTCAAAAATTCTGCAGTGTACCCTTTCCCCTTCTTCACCATCTCTTCAGGTGTACCCTCAAATATTAAATTACCTCCTTTTTTCTCTCCGCCTTCAGGGCCAAGATCAATAATCCAATCGGCACATTTAATGACATCGAGGTTGTGTTCAATTACTACTACGGTATGACCTTCATCCACCAATGCATTCATCGCTTTCAAAAGCTTTGATATGTCATGGAAGTGAAGTCCGGTCGTGGGTTCATCAAAAATGAAAAGGATATGACCTTCATGCGAATTTTTCCCGAGGAAGGATGCAAGCTTTACGCGTTGCGCCTCGCCTCCGCTTAATGAGTTCGATGATTGGCCAAGCTTTACGTAACCCAGACCAACGTCATTCATCGGAAGAATTTTATCGTGAATGGTTTTCTTGTCTTCGAAAAATGACAAACCTTCTTCAACCGTCATATCGAGAATATCAGCAATGTTTTTTCCATTGTGTTCTACTTCTAATACTTCCTGTTTGAAACGTTTTCCATGACAGCTTTCACATTTCAAAAAGATGTCGGCCATAAACTGCATCTCTACTCTGATCTCTCCTTCACCTTCGCACGTTTCGCACCTTCCTCCTTCTACGTTGAACGAAAAATGAGATGGTTTATATCCACGTTGTTTTGAAAGCGGCTGATCGGCATAAAGCTGACGAACAGCATCGTAACCTTTTACATAACTGATTGGATTTGATCGTGATGATTTTCCAATCGGGTTCTGATCAACAAATTCTACCTGCGTAACTTTTGCAAAATCGCCTTCGAGCTTATCATATTTTCCGGGAGTTTCACCCACCGATCCATTCATGCGACCTACCGCAGGATAGAGAATCTTTTTAATCAATGTTGATTTACCTGAACCACTTACACCCGTCACTACAGTGAATGCTCCCATCGGAATTTTCACTGTCAGGTTTTTTAAATTGTTTTCGCGCGCGCCAACAATGGTAATGCCATCTTTCCACTTTCGTCTTTTATCAGGCCACGCAATTTTTTCTTTACCTGTTAAATAATCAGTTGTGTGTGAATGTACTTTGCCATTCACATCTTTTATCGTTCCCTGAAACACCAATTCGCCACCATGACTTCCTGCATCCGGACCAATATCAATAATCTGATCGGCCGCACGCATAATTTCTTCCTCATGCTCAACAATGATAACCGTATTGCCAAGATCACGCAATGATTTTAACACACCGATCATGCGATCTGTATCTTTTGGATGTAATCCAATACTCGGTTCATCCAGAATATACATTGATCCAACTAGCGCACTTCCCAATGAGGTTGCCAGTTTAATGCGTTGATATTCTCCACCAGAAAGTGTTGAAGTCAATCGGTTTAAGGTAAGGTATCCAAGACCTACCTTATCCATGTATTCCAAACGTGAAGTAATCTCGGTGAGAATGCGGTCAGAAATTTTCTTTTCGTGATCCGGAAGTTTTACATGCTGAAAAAAAGCAAGTGCATCTTCAATGGGAAGCAATACTAAATCAGTAATAGATTTATCCGCAATCTTTACATACTGCGCATCCTTGCGAAGTCGACTTCCCTTGCAATCCGGACAATTTGTTCTTCCGCGATAGCGTGATAACAAAACGCGATATTGAATCTTATGTAATTTCGATTCTAAGTATTTGAAAAAACTCCAGATGCCTTCAAAGTATGAATTACCATTCCACAACAAATCCTGTTGTGCCTTAGTGAGTTCATTGTACGGACGATGAATCGGAAAATCAAACTTGATTCCATTTTTCAACAAAGGCTTTTGCCACTCACCCATCGTCTCACTTCTCCAGGGTGCGATCGCGCCTTCATAAACTGAAAGCGACTTATCGGGAATGACGAGATCTTCATCAATGCCCAATACTTTTCCAAAACCTTCGCAGGTTTGACACGCACCAAATGGATTGTTGAAACTGAAAAAGTTAATGGATGGCTCTGTGAATGTCATTCCATCCAGCTCAAAGCGATCAGAGAAATTTAATTTGCCATGAACTTCAGCATGCACCGTACAATATCCTTCGCCTTCAAAGAAAGCCGTTTGAACTGAATCTGAAAGTCGGAAGGTGGCATCTTCATCTTCTACATTAATGCTGGAACGATCGATTAGTACTTCGTACTCAACCGCAGGTTCCTTTACTTTTTTAGCCGGCACTTTTTTCTTCGCAACTGCTTTGCCATCATTCTTCTCTGTTAACGGATTAAGGAGGTCTTCAATAAATTTCACCTCACCGTCAATCAGAATTCGCGCAAACCCTTTGCTCAGGAGTAAATTCAATTCTTCATTCAGCTTACGGCCTTTCTTTATGTGTAGCGGGCAGGCAATCATAACACGCGTGCCTGACTTTAATTTATTTAATGAATCCACTACAGAAGTCACCGTGTCACTCTTTACTTCTTTTCCACTGATGGGCGAATAGGTTTTGCCAATTCGTGCGAAAAGTAATTTCAGATAATCATAAATCTCGGTTGATGTACCAACTGTAGACCGTGGATTTTTTGTATTCACCTTTTGTTCAATGGCAATAGCAGGAGATACCCCTTTTATATAATCTACTTCCGGTTTCTCCATCCGGCCTAAAAACTGGCGCGCATACGAGCTCAGGCTCTCTACATACATGCGTTGGCCTTCCGCAAAAAGCGTATCAAACGCTAAAGACGATTTGCCCGAACCTGAAAGTCCGGTAATAACTACCATTTTATTTCGGGGTATGGCCACACTCAGGTTTTTAAGATTGTTAACCCGTGCGCGTTTTATGATAATGTATTCTTTGGGATCGAGGTCGTCTATGTTGATATCGCCCATGATGGCTGAAGAGGTATTAATCACTGAAGAAGATTTTAAGGAGTTCAAAGTAACAATGTTTGGCTTTCAACAAAAAGGGAAATGATAAGCAGTTTTTAATTGATTGATAATTAGATAATACTTCTTTGTGCCTTCTTAGTGTCTTTGAGACTTGGTGGCAAGAAGAACATTCAGCCACAAAGACACCAAGTCACTAAGGTTCACTAAGAAATACTAAAAACAAAAACACCATCCTTTCAGATGGTGTTCATGTTACTTGATTAAAATTTGAATTTATTACCTACTAACTATCAAAGTCTGGATCGTAACTCGCTTCGCGGCTTTTTCCGCCACCTCCTTCGTAATCGTCATCATCGCTGCCAGCATCTGCTTCAACATCATCGCCTGTGCCAAAGTCATCGTCTTTTGTCACCACATCATCCTTTTCATCCTCTTCAACATCGTCTACATCGTAGCCTCCGCTGCTGTTCTTGGTAACAGGCACTTTCACCAGATACGTAGCGTCATCTGTTTCCAATGGAAATACAAAAAGAGGTTCCTTTTTTCCATTGCTGATGCGCGTAATGCTGGCATCGTACCCAGCCGGATACTGCGTACGCACTAAATCTTTCAAATCTTCGCTTAGACTGTCTAAACTTTTAATAATTTTTTTCTTGCTGATTGCCATACACAAACGTAACACTGGATTTGCGAGCAAATAGCTAAAGAAATTGTATGGAAGGCAAGAAAATTTTAAGTTTTTTTTGCGTCTTTCAAGAATCTCTCTATCTTTTCATTCTAAATCATTCACAAACCCCCGACAATATCGACTGAGACCTCTACGTTACCTAAATGTGAGTCCGAATGATCGACAAAAAAACCAGTGACAGCGAACTTGTGTCACGCTACGAAAACGGGAATGAAGAAGCGTTTGAAATGCTCCTCCACCGCCATAAATCCAAAGTCTACACCGCTATCTACCTGATTGTGAAGGATCGGTATACTGCACAAGATCTTTTACAAGACACCTTTATTAAGGCCATCAATACCATTCGTAGTGGCCGGTATAATGAGGAAGGCAAGTTTTTGCCCTGGATTTGCCGTATTGCACATAATCTTGCAATAGATCACTTCCGGAAAAATAAAAGACACCCGGAGATCGTTTTAGAAGACGGAAGCCGGTTGTTCAACTCCATGCAATTTGCAGAAGAGTCGTTTGAAACGAAGCAAACCCAAAAAGATACGCGTGGTCGCCTGCGCGATTTGATTAAAGAACTACCTACCGAACAAAAACAAGTGCTGATTATGCGCCATTACCTACAGATGAGCTTCCAGGAAATTGCGGAGCGTACCGGTGTGAGCATTAATACTGCGCTTGGAAGAATGCGATATGCATTGATAAACCTGCGAAAGAAAATGATCCAACATAAAGCCTATGATAAAAACTTTTACACAAACGGACTTGATCAGGTATATATACCACGAGACTTCGGAGGCGGAGACGAAGGCGATTGATAAGGCCCTGATCTGCGACAATGCGTTGCAAGCCCTTTATCTCGACCTCATCTCCCTGCATAAAGAAATGGACGATGCAGCTTTAGAGCCGCCACCTTCTGCCATACAAAATATTTTAAGCTACGCGAAAAGCTTGCCTGAGAAACAGGTGTAGATTTTTATGCGTGCCAATTTCAGTGTTTAAACCCACCATAAATTTGGAGGAACAATCATTTTTGATTGTTCTCTTTTTCCTTTAATGGACCGTTGTCTATATTTTTAAAGCAAATCACAAAACATTTATACCGCTTACTGGAGAGTATTAGCAACGATTAATTTGGTAACTATAAAAAGATAAGATTTAGACCCACTTCCTCTCCTGCATATCCAAATCAATTTATGAATAGATTTTCCCTGAGCATTTTACTTTTATTAAGTATTCATGAAACTTTTGCCCAATCTGCGATTGATAGCTTAAGTGATCATAATGACTACATTCTCAATACTGTCGAATACAATAAAGGGATTTATAAAACATTTGAAGAGTTTAAGTTTAACAACCCGTCCATTTCAAACAATTTTTCATTTGATGGAAAACGTCTTTGGCTGACAGATTCCAATTCGGGTAAAAACCAAAAAGTAAAGAAGAGAGAGGTTTGGGGATTTTGTGACGGGTCAAGAATATTTGTTCGCAGAAACAAATACAACGAGCTTCTTACAAAAGGTCGCTATTGCTACTTTTTTGAGAAAGGCATGCGAATTGTCACTGTTGTTTCATATTTCCCACCAATGATTTTACCTATCCCTGTACCATACAAAGATGAGTTAATCATTAATTACAATAATGGAAAGATGTATTTGCTCTCAAAAAGACTGATGAAGAAAATTCTACAAACAGATGATCCTGAATTACTGAAGGCTTTTTTAAATGAACCTCAAAAAGGAAAAAAACTTCACCAATACATTCTAAAGTATAATGAAAGAAATGTGCAAAGATTAAGTAACAATTCGAAAAGTCTCAACAATATTATTCAACTCAACAAAGTCTAAAATCAAAAAAAATCAGAGCACCATAAACCGGTAACTCTGATCGAGGTAAAATTAATTGCCAACAATTAACGACCTTATGAGAATAGTGCCCTAATCAAAAGCAGCACAATCAATATCACGAGTGGAAGATTTAATAAAGCTGTTACTAAAACCACGTTCTGAAATTTTGATACCTTTTTCATAATCGCTTCCATTCAATTTCATTTTTTCACTTCAAATTCAGGTCGCTATCTCTTATGCTAAATACATCCTCTGTCTCTTAAAAAAATCAGAGTACCGGAACCCGGTAACTCTGATTGAAAATAAAAACGTAACTGCCAACAATTTTATCTCACTTTAAATCGCCACAACGGGAGCCCAAAAACGATGATGGAAGTGTTCCAAATTTTTCTTTAAAACATTTCGAGAAGTATGAGAGGTTGTTAAACCCCACCTGATATCCAATCTCTGATACATTGCCTGCCTTTTTCATTAATAAATCGGCTGCGCGTTGTAATCGCATATGTCGCATAAAATCATTCGGAGCGTATCCGGTGAGCACAGTAAGCTTCCGATAAAGTTGAGCTGTACTCATGCCTGCTTCCTTTGCAAATACATCCACAGAAAACTCTGCGTTCGTCATATTTTCTTCTATAACTTTCATGATGCGTTGCATCAGAAGTTCGTTAACCGATGCTACCGTAATTTCTTTCGGTCGGTAGTCAATTTGCTTGTCCATTCTTTTCCGATTGGTTCCGCGCTTTATCAATCCCTTAATCCACATTTGAAGTTCTTTCCAATCAAAGGGTTGAGATACGATGAAATTATTTCCAACAGCAATGTTGTCAAGATTAACCTGCCCTTTTGCTGTTAGTAACACGTATTTCTTCATGCCCTTCTGTTGATTATGACTCAAAAGTATTGGCAGAAATGCACTTTTCGATTTCATTCTTTGCGCTCTTGTCAAATGATTTTGGCATGAAATCATTCTATAATGACAGTTTTCAAAGGGATTTGCATTTTTTGCAACTGTCTTCTGATTCATTCCACTAATTGGATGAAATATGCAACGCGTGAAACAAGGAAATGCAAGCCATCAATCTTTTAATACAAAAAATCGATCTATTACTAACTGAAATTAATGGTTATAGGGAAGATGCTTATAAAGGAAAATTTTAGCGGGGCTTTCCTAATAAGAACCTGAAAAAAGAAATCTCTAAGGTTCACAAAAAAAATATTTATGACGCGGAATTAAGTTAACTCACTTTCTCGGCAATTACTTCTGCTTTACTTCTTCTTGTAATCATCAGGATACCAATCAAAATAAAAACAGTTCCCGCCACCTGAAGTGCACGAATAGGTTCATCCAATATTAAGTAGGCTTGCAATATGGTAGAAACCGGACCTATGCTTCCTACAATTGCTGCATTGTCTGAACCAATGCGCTTAATTCCTTCTGCTACTAAATAGGATGGAATGACAGTAGCCAACACTGCCATAAGGAAACTGTAGATATAAACGGTAGCCGGCAAATGCAAAAGCGAATTGGAATTCGAAATAGAAAAATGAATCAACACTGCAACACCGGCAAAGCTCATGGCGTAACTGTTAAACTTTGCTGCACCAAGCGAAGGAATCAATCTTCCGCTGCCCACAATGTACATGGCATAGGTAATAGCACAGATGAAAATAAGGATAGAGCCCTTGTAAAAATCACTCGCGTTGATGGTCGTATTTACTTCTCCCCAAAAAGCAATACACAATCCAACATAGGTAATGATCAACGCAAGCCATTGTTGGCTTTTTATTTTTACTTTAAACAACAACGCTGACATTAGCAGCACCAGTGTTGGGTAAATAAACAATACCAATCGTTCAATACCTGCGGAAATAAATTGCAAGCCTAGAAAGTCCAACAGGCTACTTACATAATATCCCAAACACCCTATAACTGCAACACCAAGCCATTGCTTCAAGGTAAACTTTACATTGTCGGATTTGCTGGATGAAATGTAGGCCGATAAAATAAAGAACGGAAGAGAGAAGAGCATTCGCAGTGCTAATAAAGTAACAGCATCAACAGGTGTATCGCGATAAGCAGCCTTAACAAAGATTGCTTTAGATGAAAAACAGATGGCACCCAGCAAGCAAATTATAATACCGCTGATAAAGTTGGTTGAATGCCTGGATGAGGTTGTCATAGAAAAACAAATATGAGACTAACGGTTCGTAACAAAAAAGGAAGTCTTGGCCTAAGAAGAATATAAATCCTGAAGAATTGAAATGATTTCAATTCTTCAGGATTTACTTCTACATAACAAAGTCAAATCAAAGATTCTCCAACACGTAATCCAACATCATCGTGTAAAGATGTAATCTCGTCTTTCCTCCCTGGATGCCGTGATGTTTGTCGGGATAATAAAATGAATGAAACTGTTTACCCGCATTGATCAATGCATCTTCCAACACCACTGAGTTTTGAAAATGAACGTTATCATCACCCGTTCCGTGTATCAGCAAGAAGTTGCCTTTCAAATTTGCGGCATGTGTCGAGGGTGAATTATCATCATAACCACTGGCATTAAGTTGTGGTGTTTGCAGATAGCGTTCTGTATAAACAGTATCATAGAATCTCCAATTTGTGACAGGAGCTACGGCAATTCCCATTTTAAAAGTGCCTGCACTTTTTGTCATCGCTAATGAAGACATGTATCCTCCATAACTCCATCCCCAAATACCAATTCGGCTGTCATCTACATAATCTAATGTTGATAAAAATTTTGCTCCTTCAATATGATCTTCCAATTCATATTTGCCGAGCTGTTTGTAGGTAAGTTTTTTAAATTTCTCACCACGAGCACCTGTACCTCGTGTATCAATCACGGCTACGATGTATCCTTTTTGCGCAAGCATTTGATGGAAATAATAATGGCCTCCCCCCCATGAATTGCTTACGTTCTGCGAACCTGGTCCGCTATATTGATAGATCAATACAGGATACTGTTTAGACGAATCAAAGTTCTTTGGCCTCATCATAAAACCATCTAGCTGTGTTCCATCAACTGTTTTGAAAGAGAAAAAATCTTTCTGTGAAAGTCCATACTCTGCAGCAGTTTTGGCAATGCCTTCATTATTCTCAATCACTTTTTGAAGTGCATTTCCTTTTGTCTTGTACAAGCTTACCACGGTTGCTTGTGTAGCACTGTTGTGGTAGTCCATATAAAATTGAAAGTCAGTACTCATGTTGATCGTATGTGTTCCTGAGAGAGAAGTAAGTTTTGATTTCTTATTACCATCAAGCGTAACGGAGTAGAAATGTCTTTCTAATGGCGACACTTCAGTTGAAGTATAATAAAGCGTTTTTGTTTTTTCATCCAATCCAATAGACTGAGATACTTCAAAAGAACCAGTCGTTATTTGCTTCACTAGCTTCCCATCAATTGTGTAGAGGTAAAGATGCTTATATCCATCTCGTTCACTGGCGCAAATGAATTGTTTGCCATCCGTTAAATACATTAGATCATCAATAAACTCAAGGTCAATGTAGGTCTCACTTTTTTCAGAAAGAATATTGGTAGATGCTCCAGTTGTTGCATTAATATGAAGAAGATCTAATTGATTTTGCAAGCGGTTTAATTTTCGAACGGATAATGTATTTGAATCCATTGTCCATTTTACTCGAGGAATGTAGATATCGTTTTCATCGCCAACGGATGCTTTCACTTTCTTTTTGGTGGCAATATCATACATCCAAATTTCAATTTTCGAATTAACCTCTCCTGCTTTTGGATATTTGAATCTATAATCCGTTGGATACGATTTCTTTCCCCAAACCTGCAGGTTGTATTCCTTCACAGCCGTTTCATCAAAACGATAGTACGCCAATTTCTTTCCATCAGGCGACCAATAAAATCCATCAACAAACGAAAATTCTTCTTCATACACCCAATCGGTCGTTCCGTTAATGATGGAATTAAATTTTCCATCATTCGTTACCTGCACTTCACTCATGTCGAGCAGGTTAACAAAGAATAAATTGTTGGCTCGCACGAAAGCAATTTTAGTAGCATCCGGTGAGAACGCTGCATAAGATTGCTTTCCATTGGCTGAAAGTTTTTTCAAAGACTTGGTGGCAATATCATAAATGAAATATTCACCCGTAAACGATCTGCGATAAACACTAACCCGTTCTGTAAGCAGTAGTATTTTCTTTTCATCAGCACTGAAACTGTAATCCTGAATAGTTAGTGCAGGCGATATTGCAGCGCCATCTACAATTGTTTCTACAACTTGGCCTGTGGTAATATTGGACTTGATGATTTTATTATTGTCCAGCGAGGAATAAAATTTACCTTCCTTCATCCAGTTAATGCCCGTAACCGATTTTGTGGCAAAGGTATTTTTGATGGTAAAGTCTTCGACTGTAATTTGTTTTTGGGCTGTTACCTTTGCCGTCCCCAACAAAAGTAACATCAGCATTGCGGAGCTAAATCTCATAGTTAAAATTTTTCGCTAAGCTACTATTTCCAAGTTCTAAGCAAAACGATTTTTACTCCGTCTGATGTTTCTCGATAGGGTCTGTAAAAGTAGTCTTCACAATTTGGAAATTACCAGATCGTAAGTTATCCTCACCAATGCAATTTCTACATGCCTTAATACATGGAATAAATTCTACTTTTGAGAAGAGCGCGGTATACAAAAGAATTGGAAATGATGGAAGCTAAACATGATGTAATAATTGTTGGGGCCGGGCCTATCGGGTTAGCATGCGGCATTGAAGCAAAGAAAGCCGGACTTCGTTACACGATCATCGATAAGGGTTGTTTGGTAAATTCCATTTACCACTATCCGTTTAACATGACTTTCTTTTCTACATCCGATCGGTTAGAGATTGGTGATGTTCCCTTCATTTCGCATGGCCCGAAACCCAATCGTGGTGAAGCACTTGAATATTATCGCAGAGTTTGTTCTTCGTGGAAGTTAGAAGTGAAGCTTTATGAGGAGGTCACAGCCATTCACACGGAAGATCAACTTCTTTGCGTATCAACTACAAAAGGAAGTTACACTGCAAAATCAATCATCGTTGCACTCGGGTTTTATGATCTTCCTTATTTATTGAATGTGCCCGGTGAAGATTTACCAAAAGTAAAACACTATTATGATGAGCCACATCCTTACTTCGCTCAGAAAATTGTGGTTGTAGGTGCGGCTAATTCTGCTGTGGATGTTGCTCTTGAAACATGGCGTAAAGGTGCAGAAGTAACAATGGTAATCCGTGAAGACACCATCCGCGACAGCGTAAAGTATTGGGTAAAACCAGATATTGAAAACCGGATAAAAGAAGAGTCTATCAAAGCCTATTTTAATTCAGGGATTGTTGCCATTACAACCAATGCGGTTGAACTCAAGACCCCTGAAGGTAATGTAATCTTAGAGAATGATTTTGTATTGGCGATGACAGGTTACCAGCCTCCATTTGATTTTATGAAAAGATGTGGTATACAATTTCACAACGATGAGTTTCATACTCCGATTTACAGTGATGAAACCATGGAAACCAATGTGCCTAATCTATATCTGGCAGGTGTAGTGTGTGGAGGATTAAAAACCAACAAATGGTTTATTGAAAACTCACGTGTTCACGCGGAAATGATTTTCGCAGAAATGAAACGAAAATCGATATAGCCGTTTACGATTTGTAAATATCCTGATATACGTTCTGGATTACATTCGATACTTCCTATCTTGTGTAGTATGAAAGGTGGTCTCTTTATTTTTATTCTTGCGACATCGGTGAGTTTCGCCCAATCATCTAAACTCACTTTGCGGGCGAATGACTTTCTAACATCTCTTGATGCGAAGACCAAAGCCAAAGCTTTATACACCATCGATGATCCCGAACGGTTCAATTGGTTTTTTGTGCCTCGTGAAAAAAGGGAAGGTGCTTGTTTCAAACAGTTAACAATTGCACAACGACAAGCAGCATTGTCCTTGTTAAATACATCACTCAGTGAAATTGGTTATAAGAAGGCTACGGAAATTATTGCCTTGGAGAGCACATTGAAAGAAATTGAAAATAGAAGTGATGGTGATAACTATCGGGATCCATTAAATTATTATTTCACCATTTTTGGAAACCCTTCCGATGAAAAACCATGGGCATGGCGTATTGAAGGACATCACGTCTCAGTCAACTTTGCCATTGATAAGGGAGAATTGATTTCATCGACACCTTCGTTTTTTGGCAGTAATCCTGGCATTGTTCCAATGGGAAAAGAGAAGGGTAAGCAAATTCTTAAATCAGAAACAGATTTGGGTTTTGCGCTTGTGAATTCTTTAACTGCGGATCAAAAAACAAAAGCCATCATTTCAGAAACTGCTCTTCCCGAAATCATTACCGGAAATAAAAGAAAAGCCGAACTCCTCAATCCTGCTGGTATAAACTATTCCAACTTAACAAAAGAACAGCAAATAGCGCTGAAGCAACTGCTTGATGTTTATGTAAACAATTATGCATTAGGGTTTTCAAAGAAGCTTATGGATAAAATCCAAAAGGCGGGATTTGAAAATTTATCCTTCGCGTGGGCGGGAAGTTTAACCTCAGGCGCGGGACATTACTATCGCATTCAAGGACCGATGTTGTTGATTGAGTACGACAATACTCAAAACAATGCGAATCACGTTCACACCACTGTGCGTGATCTCACTAATGATTTTGCAGAAGATATTTTAAAAGAGCATTACCAGAAGGAGCATCAATAGGGTGTACATTTTTAGAAAAAAGACTGTTCACTTTTCAACAGTTTTTGACTTTCTGTTTTCATGAATCTTTCATTCTGATCAAATCAACGCCTTTCCAATGTTCAGCATACATTTTGGTATGTATTGACTAAACAAAATCTATGACATCGCGCAGTTCAACTTCCTCGGTATTACTTATCGTTCTGTTAATCCTTACATTCCCAATCTGGATCGGCATAGCAGGTGGCCTTTTTGGTTTACTAGCCGGATTGTTTGGAGCAGCCATCGGATTGGTAGCTGGAGTTTTCGGGGCTATTGTCGGAATCTTCGGAGCAATATTCGGTTGGCTATTCGATTGGGATTTTCATATGCACATGCCTTCTGCCTTTTTCGGAAGTGGTTTATTCATCACAATCGCGATCGTAGTGGTAGTAGTTTTAATTACACGTTCGCGAAAAATTTAATTACGAAACCGGATGACGGTTATATAAGCTTGGGTTAAGAAAATACTTTGTATACACCGGGTATTTTCGAATCTCAACTAATGTAGGCTTGAGTCGGTTTATAAAAACAATCTTATATTGAAACTCAAATCCTTTTTCTACCTGAATATCTTTTCGAACCATATACCATTCTTTGTTCCATGGATTTAAAACTTTTACTTCCAGGTGAAACAAACCTTGCGTGCTTCTCACACGCACAAATTTTTCAGGATTTTTATTGTACAATTTGCCATTAACATAAACCTGCATCGTTGTTCCTTTTTCGGATTGAACTGCGATACCGGAGTCATAACCAAAAGAAGCATAGGCGGAGGTGACAAAGAATAGAAGAATCAAGTTTCTCATAGCACAGCGTTTAGTATTAATAACGCAACCACCGTGCCATCGATAGCAAAAAGGCAAACTTTAAAATGACAATAGAGTAAAAATAGCTTCTGGTTTGTGAAACTTTTTTAGGAATGGGTTTCATTTTCCTTCTTTAAGAGAAGTGAAATCAAAAACACCAACCTTTTAATACTTATCAATCGTCAAAAGGCTTAATTACTTCTTCCACTTAATTCCACAACCAATTGCTTTCGTCTTTGACGTGGTTACGGCTTTTCCGGTTAATAAAGCATCAACTGCTTCTTCAATGTATTTCTTATCCGCAGTATCCGCATTCCGTACATTGTTGTCGATTGCTCCCATATACACTACCTTAAATGCTTCATTTTCATTCTTCAACACAAATGCATGGGGTGTATTTGATGCGCCAAAGGCTTTGGTTGTTTGTTGGGTAGGATCGATTAGGTATGGGAAAGTGTAATGCTTTTCTTTCGCCAAAGAAATCATTTTTTCATACGAATCGCCCGGTGATATTTCTGCACTATTGGGGTTGATGGCAATAACCGGAACTCCCTGATCTACATATTTTTTGTTCAGCGCAATAATTCTTTCATTGTATGCCTTGGAGTAAGGACAGGTGTTGCAATCAAAAACAACAATTACACCCTTTGATGATCCATAATCAGAAAGTGAAACCATTTTACCATCTACGTTCTTTAAGGTAAAGTCAGAAACAGCATCGCCAACTTCATAATTCACATTCGTGCCTGCATAAAATGCAACAAGGCAAATCAGCAGGAGAGAATATACTTTTAATGTTTTCATAATCTCAGTTTTTAATCCTTCGTCATTTAACTGCTTCAATCATTTTTTCCAGTTCACCTTCCTCCAGCTCGCGTTCAATAAACTTCCGTTTTCCGTTTTGATTATTAATCACTAAGGTAGCAGGAATTGCCCCACCCCAATGCTTGTCCACTTTATCAATCCATTGATTATAGTCCACTTCATCCAGCAACAAAACATCCGCTTTCATCTTCTTTCTCTCTACAAAAGACTTAACCTTATCTAGCTTATCAACAAAGTCAAGATTAATAAGGGTAATCTTAATACCTTCTTTGTTCTCAGCATTCAATTTTTCGAAGAGCGGTAATTCCTTTACACAAGGGCCGCACCACGTTGCCCAGAAATTAACAACTTGAATGGAGGTGGAGTTTGACTGAATAATTCCCTGAAGTTCATCAAACTTAATCACACGAATTTGCTGCGCATGGATCTGTTGAAATGTAAAAGCGAGCAAGCAAAGAAGTGAGATTTTTTTCATGGTTAAACTCTCAACGTATATTGTTCTTTTCCGTTCAGAAAACATCAAAATATTGATTTGGTTTGGCGTTCAAACAAGCATTGCTGCAAGTATAGAAAAAGCCTAAAATTCAAGCAGTTATAAGACAAACTTATTTATCAAAAAAGATTTCCACAATTTTACGCTGTTGTCCACATTACTGGATTATTAAGCATTAAATATCAATCTATCAGGTAGTTACAGTGATTTTTATGAATCAATTCTTTGTGGACAACTTTATATCGACAAAAAAATGATATGGTGCAACATTCATATATTCTATATTTCAGCTATTCAGAAAATTAATACAAAAGCCTGTCAGGGCAATAGCTTTATTACAATTCAACATGAGCACACCAACTAACTTAATCAGTGAATTATTTAACATCAAAATCCCTATTATTCAAGCCGGCATGGTGTGGTGTAGTGGGTGGAAATTAGCATCTGCGGTAAGCAATGCTGGTGGTTTAGGAATATTGGGAGCGGGCTCTATGCATCCTGAAGTGCTAACCGAACATATTCGTAAGTCTAAAATAGCAACGCAAAATCCTTTCGGGGTGAATGTTCCTCTTCTCTACCCGGAGATTGATAAGATCATGAAAATAGTTATCGATGAGGATGTAAAAATTGTTTTCACCTCTGCGGGGAATCCAACAATCTGGACGAGCATGTTAAAAGAAAAAGGTATTACAGTCGTGCATGTAGTATCGAGTGTGAAGTTTGCCAAGAAAGCAGAGCAAGCAGGGGTGGATGCCGTAGTTGCCGAAGGCTTTGAAGCAGGTGGGCACAATGGCCGTGAGGAAACAACAACGTTCGTTCTGATACCCATGGTGCGAGATGCCATCTCTATTCCGTTAATTGCAGCTGGAGGCATCGCAACAGGAAGGGGTATGTTGGCCGCTGAAGTTTTAGGTGCCGATGGTGTACAGATAGGCAGTCGTTTTGCTGCAAGTCTGGAATCTTCTGCTCATGAAAATTTTAAAAATAAGATTACGAGTTTAGGAGAGGGTGAAACTGTAGTTACACTAAAGCAACTCACACCAGTTCGGTTGATCAAAAATAAATTCTATCAGGACATTCAACAGGCAGAGTTTCGTGGTGCCAGTAAAGAAGAACTTGATGAACTTCTTGGAAAACGCAGAGCGAAGAAAGGAATCTTCGAAGGTGATATGAATGAAGGGGAGTTGGAAATTGGTCAGGTCGCTGCTGCCATACGAAGCATACAACCGGCATCAGAAATTTTACAGGAGATCTGGGACGAATACAACACATTAAAAAAAACACTCTGTTCATGAACTTCCTGAAGATTAAAGAAACATGTCTTTATGTTTCTGATTTAGAAAGAGCAAAAGCGTTTTATCATGGCGTGTTGGAGCTACCGATCATTCATTATGTTGAAGGCAAACATTTATTTTTAAGAGCAGGCAGTTCTGTTTTACTACTCTTCAATCCAGAAGATTCAAGGAAAAAGAAAAGTCCACCTCCTCATTTTGGCGGAGGGAAACAGCATTTTGCTTTTGAGATTCCATTATCTGATTACGAAAAATCAAAACAGGAAATAAAATCAAAAGGAATAAAGATTATGGATGAAGTAGTATGGACGAGCGGAAAAGAATCTTTCTACTTTGAAGATCCGGAAGGCAATGTATTGGAGATTATTCCTGATGAAGGAATTTGGGATTAACTAGTTTGTAGTTTCCTTACGCCTATAAAAAAGTAAATCTGATCTTCTTCCTGCCACCTTCTCACTTACGGTGTAAAATCCTGAACCATCAAGCGACCAAGCTATGGATTCTCCTTGCGGTTCGGGTATGTAATTCAACACTTTTGGACGCACAGTCAGCATCTCTTGAACTGTCTTCGTTGTATCACGACTCCAGTAATAGATGGAATCATAATTTTTAATGAGAACCTCTGTTCCATCTAAAGAGAAATTAGCGGCCGTTACTTGCGTGAAAGGAAGCGTTATTACAGGCTCTGTTACAATTGTATCTTTCATAGACTGAGGATACGTTAATCTATAAACATGTACAGGCATTTCCCGCTTTGAGATAATGTAAATGTCATGCGTTAACGGATCGATCATTAAAGCTTCAGTATCTTTTGCTCCTTCCGGTAATCGAAAAACAAATTGTTGAATTTTTTCAGACTGTATGGTAAGTATCATAGAGTCTCCTTTTGTTGGTTCCTCAAAACGATAAACCATTTTATGAAGATACTCCGCATTATTATCTCCAATTTCAGCAACGTAGACGTAATTCTTTTTCGTTTCAGGATCTAAACCGATGGTCACATCTTCCCAGTCTCGGTTTTTGATGCCCGATAATTTGCATGTCAGTTTGATATCCATTTTTTGATCAACCAAAAAAACATCAGCTCCATTGCCACTGTCGTTTATCGTCCAAAAATATCCAGGGTTTGCCTGGCTAGCCACCAAGCCAGACGCTTCTTCCAATTCTTTCAAGGTAAGTTCACCAACGATTTCACCTGCAAGAAAATCTGATGAGTTTTCTTTTTTCTTTTCCGTTGAGCACGCCATCAACACCACTGCCAATATCCAGAAATTGAATTTCATTATTAAAGTGACTTTTGAGTGAGCGAAATAAAGGATTCTTTAAGTAACATAAAAACCAATCTTCGGCTACTTTTGCAGAATACAGAAAAGGATGTCGACAGAAGATACAATATTGGACGAAGAGGATGATGCATTGTTCGAACATCATCGCATCGTGGCAGATCCAAAGCAAGGGTCGGTGCGCATCGATAAGTTTTTGATGGCACGTTTGCCGAATGTAACGCGCACCAAAATTCAGAATGGAATACACGAAGGATTTGTAAAAGTGAATGACAAATCCATTAAGCCGAATTACAAGATTCATCCTCACGATGTGCTCACGGTTTCCTTTCCAGAACCTCCTCGCGATACCGAAGTACTGCCTGAAAATATTCCTCTAACAATTGTTTATGAAGATCAGCACCTGTTAGTGGTAAATAAATCTGCTGGAATGGTGGTACATCCTGCTCATCAAAACTGGAGCGGCACGTTGGTTAATGCACTTACGTATCACTTCCAAAACCTGCCTGAACTTCCTGGCAATAATGGCCGACCAGGATTAGTACATCGGATTGATAAAGACACTTCTGGTTTGTTAGTAATTGCCAAAGATGAACACACATTAACTCATTTAGCGAAACAATTTTATGATCATTCTATTGAACGAACTTATTGGGCATTAGCATGGGGAATACCCGAGCCGCAACAAGGAACCATTCGTGTTCATGTTGGTCGAAGTCTTAAAGATAGAAGACTAACCGTTGCTTTTCCAGAAGGAGATATGGGACGCCATGCTATAACTCATTATAAAGTGTTGCAGGACCTTCGTTATGTTTCCCTAGTCGAATGCAAACTTGAAACAGGACGCACGCATCAGATTCGTGCACACATGAAATACATCGGTCATGCTTTATTTAATGACGCTATGTATGGAGGAGATCAAATACAAAAGGGAACTGTGTTTACCAAGTATAAACAGTTTGTTGAAAATTGTTTTGAGATTATTCCGCGACAAGCACTTCATGCAAAAACCCTTGGCTTTATTCATCCTGCAACAAAAAAATTCATGCAGTTTGAATCCGATCTTCCGAAAGACTTTAAGGATGTCCTTGAAAAATGGGAGAACTATGTAAAGTTCAATTAGCTAAAGAGGCAAATCAGCGAAAAGAAAAGACGACAATACTTCTTAAGGTGCTGTGAGAACACCTTAAAATCTGGAATCAAAAAGGATTAAAAAGAAAGATTAAGTTTCCTGTTCTTTCTAAGCGCCTGACGGATTTCCTTTAAAGCCTCGCGCTTGAAATTCTTGTAAGAATCTTCATCACGCGATGTAACCAGATTTTTGATGTACTTCAAAACATCATCTGCCTGATTTTGATTAAGGGAATCCAAGTTCTCCAGAATCTGGATTTTCTTTGTTGTGGTTGTCATAACAGTAGTGGTTGTTATTACTAATACAAATAACGCGAATTGATAGCCTGAGGTTCAAGCCTTTAGGTGGGTATTAACAGAAATAAAACACAGGGGTAATATTTCGCAACAAATCGTAAAAATAAAGGGAATTGAGAGGCATTCAATTGTTTAGTGACCCCATCCCACTCCGGGTCATTCCCGGGTGAGTGGACGTCTTAGAAAGGGCCAACTATTCTAACTTTATGTTTCGGATTAAAATGTCAGAGGGTGGTTCTTACCAGCAAATTGGAGATTAGTTCAGGGATGAACTTGAAAAAAGATCTTTCCAAACCCTGTCAGGTTCAGTTTTTACGCGGTCGCTTACAATACCTGCCAACATACCATCCACGTCTTTCATTGCTAACATTCCAGCTACACCTAATGCATTACCTAAATGTTGTGTCTTATGATCAACTATATCAGACAAGAAAATAACGGGCGTATCGCGGTTTACAGAATTTGTCCGAATAGAGCGAACAAGTTCAAAACCTGTGACCACAGGCAGGTCAGTGCCGCAGATTATCAAGTCGAAACGTTCGACCCGAGAGGTGAGGAGCCCATCCAAACCTGTAACTGCATGCAAAACAACGGGATTGCAGTTGCTGAGCAATGACTTAATTTGATCAACGGTTTCTTTCTGCCTGTGTACCACAAGAATTTTCATTAAACCTAGAAGTATGGGGTTAAACATTATTCCCGTAAACCTTTACTGAAAGTTCGTAGAATCTTGTAAATGAGTTTTGCCATTCGTTTGATGGACGAAAGTCATTTTATTACTTGAGGCGAATGGATTCCAAAAAGGGCCTATATCTGATAGACGCTCAGAATGTCTATAGTAGAATTGTACTATTAAAATGGTAGAATTGTACTACTCTGGTTTTGACATATTACTTCAGCAATCCTGTTTCGTAGGCATATTTTACCAAGCCAACAATGTTGTGCACGCCTACTTTTTCCATGATATTCACCCGATGGTTGCGAACTGTATTTTCACTTAAGAATAGTTTTTGGCCGATTTCTTTCATGGTAAGCTCACCGCAAATAAGTTTAAGTACTTCTTTCTCACGATCGGATAATTCACTTTGAAGAAACACGGGGCGTTTGCCCGCTTTCTTTTCCTTTACATTCTTTCGAAGTACTGAGGCTACTAAATCATTGTGATAGAAATCTTTCTCCACCACCGAATAAATTGCTTTTTCCAACTCATCGGGTTCTGTGTTCTTCAACAGGAAAGCATGCACACCCATCTCCATCATATGGAGAATATACTTCTCACTATCATGCATGGTGAGGATGATAATTTTTACATCGGGATATTTTTGAAGGATGAGTTCGCTGGCTTCTGTCCCATCCATAATGGGCATTTGCAAATCGATAATGGCCACATCAGGAGGCTCTTGTTTGATTAAATTCAAAAGCTCCTTTCCGTTTTCTGCGTCCTTTATTTCTTTGACTTTCCCAAAAGTTCGGATAAGATTAACCATCGCTTTGCGAAAAAGAGTATGATCATCTGCTATATAAACGCTATACGATTGCTTCATAGGAAACTGTTAATGCAATACGCGTTCCTTTCTTTCTTTCTTTATCAAACTCAAGTGATGCATTCAACAGTCTGGTTCTGTTTTCAATATTAAAAAGCCCCAATCCTTTTTCAATTTTATCGGAGGCATGTTGTTCATCAAAATTAAATCCTACCCCATCATCTTCCACTATGATTTGAAATGTATCTGTTGAGCGAAGGGTTACCAAAATGCTTGATGCTTTTGCATGCTTAATGGCGTTATTCAACAATTCCTGAACAATGCGAAAAATCATCAACTCATGTTTTGAGCCTATTTTTTTCATCTCACCCTGCTCGTTGTAGCTGATGGGTAATTGCGATGTTGATTGAAATCGATCGCAGAGTTCTTTAACTGCGTGTGCTAATCCAAACTTCTCAAGGGTAGAAGGCATTAAATCACGGCTGATTCTGCGCACGGAGCCGATGGTTTCATCTAGCATTTCTTTCGCGTCATCAATACCGGATGGATTGGGTATCTGTTTGCCAACGGTTATAAGCCCGAGACGTATGGCTGAGAGCATGGCACCAATGCTATCGTGCAGATCGCCAGCCACCCTTCTTCGTTCGTTTTCCTGAGATTCAAGTACCGCTTCCATCATTTTCCGTTGGTGCACAATTTCAAGTTCTTGGCGCTTTACTTGCTCCTGAATCATTTTTTTTTGGTAAAAAACCATAAAAAGAATGATAGCAGCGACAAGTAAGAGCATGCCCACCGAACCGATGGCTATGAGGAGTGCGATTTGATATTCTGAAGGTCCATCCATAGTGAAAAAATGATCAACGAAAATTCGATCATTCCCAAAAAATTATGAAGTGACCAATATACTAATAGATTGTTGTTTAACACATTTACGAGGTAGGAAGTAAAAACAAAAAGAAACAGATTGCCCGAGAAATAAACCATGAAGGCAGAGTTTATCCAAAACATGGGCAATCTGTGTAGATGCATCGTTGGCAATTCTTTTAGAAGCCAATAGAAATAATACAAACAGTAAAGGATAATAATAATAGATAACATGATCAACGTGTACGAATTAATATCCTTCTTTTGAATCACTAGAAAATTGATGATTCCAAACAAAAAGTAAAGTGCTGTTACACCAATTATTATTCTTTTATGATTTCTATCGATTGCCAGATAATAAATCGATGACACAATGGGTAAAGCCATAATATTAAAAACCGATGCTGCATAGTTTGGATTTATTTTTAAGTAAAACAAAAGAAAACTTGAAAGGTCTCCTATGACAGATGTCAAGCAAAACACACCCATCAGTTTAATATACATCTCTCTTTTTTGGAATTGAATAAAAGAGAATACAGCCCCTAGAATATATATACCAATTTGTATGTAACTGATGATGTGAAATTGCTCAAGCGTCATGGTTTAGTTTTTTGGACAGCTCGGTGGGCAGGGTATTCCCGTATCTGCTACTGTTCCAGCATCACCATCTTTACCAGCCTGATCATCTGGCCAAATGTTATCACCATCTTCTTTTGCACCGATCAGAACCATTTGCAGCTTATCTTCATCGCCATAAGAAAAATAAACACGCATGCCTACAGCTTGCGGATTATCAATAATCTTACGGATAATGTCGCTGCCAAAAAAATAAGCATGAACACCGTCTTTGTGTTTGTCTTTGTACTTCTTCATCCAATCTTTTGCCTTGGTAGGATCAATCGGCCCACCGTCCGTTTTAGATAGTTTGTAGTCTGCCATAATAATTTGGTTTTAGTTGTTATGCGATGCAAAATATTGAATTTTTTTGATTGAGATTTTTTGCTCTCTGGGCCAACCCTATCTTTGCTTCCCTTCGAAACTTCTTCAAATGAAAAATAAAAGCCTTTCTAAACTTACCCAGAGTGTTCACGTTGGTTCGCCAGGCGACTCCCAATTTAAAGGAACGGTAACACCCATTTTCCCATCTTCAGCATATGACTATGAGGGAGTACCCACTTCACTCTATCCTCGCTACTTCAATACACCTAACCAAAAAGCAGTTGTAGAGAAGTTGGCTGCTCTTGAAAACGGGGAAGATGGTTTGATAATGAGTTCGGGCATGGCCGCAATCCTTACCTCCATCTTCGCCATGATGAAGAAGGGTGACCACGCCATCTTTCAAAACGATTTATATGGAGGCACCTTCCATGCCGTGGTTAATGAGATGCCGCGCTATGGAATGGAATACACCATGGTAGATGGATCTGACCCAAAGAATTTCGAAAAAGCTATTCAACCGAACACCCGTGTAATTTATATCGAGACACCATCCAACCCTACACTAAAAATTACTGACATTAAGGCCGTAGCGGATATTGCCAGGAAACACGGATTAATTACCATAATCGATAACACCTTTGCTTCACCAGTCAACCAAAACCCGATCGACCTTGGTATTGATATCGTTACGCACAGTGGCACCAAATACATTGGCGGTCACAGCGATATTTGCTGTGGTGTAGTGGTAGCTTCAAAAAAATTGACAGCAAAAATTTGGGAGAGTGCCATTCATTTTGGCGGCTCACTTGATGCCCATACCTGTTGGCTTGTAGAAAGAAGTTTGAAAACCATTGTGCTGCGCGTACGTCAGCAAAATCAAAATGCACAAGCTCTGGCGGAATATCTTCAGTCTGATTCCCGAATAGGTAAGGTATATTACCCTGGATTACTAAGCCATCCTGATCATGCCATTGCAAAAGCACAAATGCCGGGTGGTTTTGGTGGAATGCTTTCCTTTGAAGTGAAAGGAAATGCACACACATTCATGGGGAAACTTCAATTGATTAAGCGCGCCATTAGTTTAGGCGGAGTTGAATCTACCGTTACTTCTCCAGTAAGAACTTCCCATGCAAAAATGAATGCAGAAGAGCGAGCCGTAATGGGTGTTTCTGATAACCTTGTAAGGTTCTCAGTGGGTATTGAAGAGATTTCTGATTTAGTAGACGATATAAAGCAGGCCCTGCAATAAGATTATGATTTCGATCAGAGAAGCAAAACAAAAAGATCTTTCAATCTTAATTGACTTTCAACAACGATTGGCAGATGAATCGGAAGGTATGAAGTTAGATGGAACTATTCTGCGAGCAGGTTTGCAAGCGATGTTTGATGATCCTGCAAAAGGTATTTACTATGTAGTAGAAGATGGTGCAGAAATTATCGGCTGTCATCTCATTACCTATGAATGGAGTGATTGGCGCAACGGATTAATCTGGTGGCTACAATCGGTTTATGTAGCAGAGAGTCATCGCCAGAAAGGTATTTTCAAATTGATGTACGACAATGTAATCCGAATGATCCAAACCGATCCGAACTTACTTGGGCTCCGTCTTTACTGTGATAAAACAAATGCGCGCGCCATAAAAGTATATGAAGCGATGGGTATGGATGGTTCACATTATACTGTTTTTGAATGGATGAAATGAGGTAGGCAGTCGTCAACTAGTCTTCCAATTCAACAATTATCTCCACTTCCACCGGCATACCCAATGGCAATGAGTTCGCACCAAGAGCGGCACGGGCATGCATGCCTTTTGTTCCGAAGACTGACACCAACAAATCAGAACAGCCATTAATCACTTTTGGCTGATCTCCAAAGTCGGGCTCACAGTTTACCCAGCCTGTTACTTTTACAATGCGTTTTACCTTATTGAGATCGCCAAGTTCTGCTTTTAATGTTGATAACAATGAGATCGCAGTTTGTCGTGCAGCCATGTAGCCTTGTTCCAGTGTCATGTCCTTTCCAAGTTTGCCTTGCATGTTTGTGCCATCGGCTTTTGTTGGTCCATGGCCGGCTAGAAAAAGAAGATTACCTGTACGAACTGCCTTCACATAATTGGCAATTGGTTTTCCGGGAACGAAAAGTTCTACGCCTAGTTCTTTTAATTTTTTATCGAAATCAACCCGCTGTGCAAATGCAGAAGAGGTGAATACATTAATCAAGGCAAGAATGAAAAATTTCTTCATGGTGTTTTAAGATTAAGGTATAATAATCGGTGTAATTAAATTTTAAGAGTTAATAATCTATGTTACGATACTTAGTGACTTCTTTGTGTCTTAGGGACTTAGTGGTAAAAGAAATTACGCCACAAAGACATAAGGTCATGAAGGAGCACAAAGAAAATACAAGGCAGTGAATGAATCGTAATCATCTGTTACTAACTTAGCTCAAATGCTGGTGATCAGCAAATCAATATTGGTTTTGAGACTAACGTCTTTTGTCTAACGCCTTACTTCTAATTACATGAAAGAAAAAATCCGTTGTGGCTGGTGCCTGAAATTCGATCAATACATTCAATACCATGATGAAGAATGGGGTGTACCTGTGCATGATGACATTAAACATTTTGAATTTTTAATTTTAGAAGGCGCACAAGCTGGCTTAAGTTGGTCAACGATTTTAAAAAAGCGTGAAGGCTATCGAAAGAACTTTGCTGATTTTGATCCGAAAAAAGTTGCTCGCTTTACGGAAACACGCATTGAAAAAATCCTTCAGGATCCGGGCATCATTCGCAATAAACTAAAAGTGAATGCTGCGGTGAACAATGCAAAACGTTTTCTTGAAGTTCAAAAAGAGTTTGGTTCCTTCAATCAATATATCTGGGGTTTTGTTGGAGGGAAACCCATCGTTAATAAAAGAAAATCATTGAGTGAAGTACCTGCTACTTCAAAAGAATCAGACGCATTGAGTAAAGATTTAATTAAGCGCGGTTTTAAGTTTGTTGGCAGCACAGTAATCTATGCCCATATGCAAGCCTGTGGTCTTGTTAATGATCATCTTATCGACTGTTGGCGGTATAAAGCCTAACGGATTACAACCAAATCGGAAGATGATGTGTTAATAGGATTATGAAGAAATTCCTTTTCATATTACTTATTTTGATTGCATCATGTGAGAATGACGATACTAACAAGATTTCAGAGTGCATTGATCCGGAAAAGTGGGGAACCATTGTTGCATGCCCTGAATACATTGATCAAGTATGTGGTTGCGATAATATTACCTATGCAAATGATTGCTTTGCAAAAGCTGCTGGCGTTGTGACCTGGACTGAAGGCGCCTGCAATTAAGGTTTATTCGTTACCCAACCTGAGCTACTAACGACTAGTATATCGTTGAAAATGATCAAGTCGGTAGCCGGAAACTTTTTAGGCAATCCTTTATTTACTAAAATCCAATTGCTTGTTCCTTCCCTTTTATAAACGCCATCCCACTGGCCTATGAGAATGTGTTCTTCCTTTTCTCTAAGCTGAAAAGTGTATAAATTTTTGGGCAATCCTTTCTGGATGTTGATCCATGTTTCTCCCTTATCTGCCGAGGAAAATAATTCGTTGTAAGCCAGAGCATATACATTTTTACTATCGGAACTGATGTTGTGCAGTGAAACATCTTGCATTGACTGTTTCCAATCTTTGTTTTGCTTATTCGATTTGTAAACACCTTCGTTTGTGCCGATATAAACATCGTCATCAAAAGTTGTTATTCCATTTACCTGAAGTGCGTGGTGTCCAAATTCCAATTCCCATTTGTTATCCATTGCATTGAGCGAATACAGGCCTCCATTCGTTCCGATAAAAACCTTACCACCAATCACAGTAATTCTTCTGATGGTTAAATTTTCAATACCCTTGTTATGTGATGACCATGTCTTTCCATTATCGATAGAAACAAAAATTCCATCTCCTCCAGTGCCTAAAATTATCTCTCCTTTGTAGAAACCAATGACATCTACATCTTTACTGGTCTCTGGTTTGGTTACTGTATTATTCCAGCGATTTGTTTGAAAATCATAAATGAATATTCCGTTTTGCTTTGTGGATGCAAAAATATTGCTGCTTGATACTGCTATATCTGTGAGTGTTATATCACGTGGCAATCCTTCACTTTTGTTCTGCCACGTTAAAGCATTGTCAAATGAAAAGTAGACGATGCCATTTTGTGAAGCATCTGTTACTCCAGCTTTAACAATGGCAGCCTTATGATCTTCAATCTCATCCTTTTTTGAAAAGTCACGTTGACAAGAAAATAAAAACAGGATAAGAGATATTGAAAGAATACTCTTCATCAAAATCATATTATTGCTTTTTATGAAACTACTCTTTAGTAGCGGAAATAATAACCTGTTTCTTTGCGAGGTAGATGTTCCAAACACCAGTCACATTTTCTACCCCATCTTTTGTTACAACAATTGGCTTGGAGTAAATCAACGAATCATAATCCTCTTCATTCGGCTTGCGGATTTTCTGAATATTGTCAGGCATGCTCCCTGTGGCTGCAGCTGATATGTAGGCATCAAGCAATTGCTTTTCCATTTCCTTTGCATTGGCAGAATTAATATCAAGCTGAATTACCTTCACTCCATAAACACGGGCAACGGAATCTGTTTTTGCCGGATCGAACGATAATTTTTCGATGGCGTTATAAAATGCGCGTCCTTGTTCCATGGCTGCCGAAACAATTTCAGAGTCGCTGATCTTCACAATTTTCTGTTTCTCCATTCCTTCATGCAGGCGTTTACGTTGCTCATCGGATAATGATCCTCCGCACGACATCAGGGCAACTAAACTAATCAAGGCTATTTTTTTCATAGGTCAAATTTCAAATCGTTCGTTCCAAATTCCTAATTCCGGCCAATATTCCTCCTTCTTCATTGTGATGTCCACATTTTATTGGTAATCGACCGTTGAGTTTTTACTACCTTTGCGCGTTCATTTTTACGTATGACCGAGAAATTAGAAGATATCAAACTTCGCTTTGAAGAAGTGGGACAGTTGTTGGGCCAACCCGATACCATGAAGGATATGAAGCGGTTTTCCCAGCTCAGCAAGGAATATCGCGATCTGGAGAAGATTGTATTGAAATACAATCAATTGAAAGAAGCCAAGCATCATCTCCGCCAGGCCAAAGATGTATTGGAGCAGGAAAAAGATGAAGAGCTGCGTGAAATGGCCAAAATGGAAATTGATGAGGTAGAGCCGCGCATTGAAAAGCTCGATACCGAAATCAAGGAATTACTGATACCGAAAGATCCGAACGATGATAAAGACGTGATGCTGGAAATCCGGGCCGGAACGGGTGGTGATGAAGCTGCTATTTTTGCCGGTGACCTTTGGCGCATGTATCAACGCTATTGCGATCGTGTAGGACTCAAAATGTCTGTTCTTGATGTTACGGAAGGAACCGCTGGTGGTTATAAAGAAGTGATTTGCAGCGTGAGTGGCGAAGGCGTTTATGGCTTACTGAAATTCGAATCAGGCGTGCATCGAGTTCAACGCGTACCAGAAACTGAACAGATGGGAAGGGTACATACATCTGCCGCATCTGTGGTGGTAATGCCAGAAGTAGATGATGTATCCATTGTTATCAATCCTGCAGATTTGGAGTACCAGACTTCGCGTTCTGGTGGTGCTGGTGGACAGAACGTAAACAAAGTAGAAACGAAAGTGCAGCTGACACACAAACCTTCCGGGATTGTGATTACCTGTCAGGTAGAACGTTCGCAACACGGCAATCGTGAACGCGCATTAAAAATGCTACAGACAAAGTTGTTTGAAATGGAATATACCAAACAACAATCTGAGATTAGTAGCGCTCGAAAATCCATTGTTCGTACAGGCGATCGTTCTGAAAAAATAAGAACATACAATTATCCGCAGAGCCGGGTAACCGATCACCGTATTGGGTACACACAGCATAATTTACCATCAGTAATGAATGGTGAAATAGATGAGTTCATCGAACAACTCCGCATTGCTGACAGTGCCGAGCGAATGATGGAAACTTCGCAGTTGTAATTTATAGTGGTGCCACTCTACTAATTTGAAAACACTTCAATATTCGCCAGTAACCCAAGAATGAGTTGGCACGTTCACAATCTAAATTTTGTTACTTTTGAATAACAATTAAAAACACATGAAAAAAGGATTAATCATTTTAGGAGTCGTTGTTGTACTGGGTTTTATACTCTACAGCTTTTTTGCAGGCCGTTACAATACGATGGTCGAATTATCAGAAGCTATTCCAAAGGAATGGGCACAAGTAGAAACACAATATCAGCGCAGGGCGGATTTGATTCCAAACCTTGTCAATACAGTTAAAGGTTATGCCAACTTCGAACAAGAAACCCTTACCAAAGTTATCGAAGCAAGAGCAAGTGCTACACAAGTAAAAATTGATCCAAGCAACATTACACCACAAGCCCTGGCACAATTTCAACAAGCTCAAAATGGTGTAAGTTCAGCTTTAAGTCGTTTGCTGGTGGTAGCTGAAAATTATCCTGATCTAAAGGCCAATCAAAACTTCCTTGACTTACAAGCTCAACTGGAAGGAACAGAAAATAGGATTGCTGTAGCACGTACACGATTTAACGAAGTGGTGCAACCTTATAATGTTTACATCAAGCGTTTCCCTTCGAATATGTTAGCGAACATGTATGGCTTCCAGGCGAAAGGATACTTCGAAGCCGCTGAAGGTTCTGAAAAAGCACCAACAGTAGCATTCTAAAAATAGCACTCTCTGCTTGCAATTAGAGAGAGACCCTGCCAGAACTGGTGGGGTTTTTTTATGATTAGTGGTGTCACCGCTTTGAGCGGTGGCACCACTTTTTCACTTTTTATTTATTCAACCACTTACTTACTACTTCCACAAACTCTTGTGGCTTCTCCGCCTGAACCCAATGACCTGTGTCCAAGGTCTCTAATGTAGCAGATGGAAAAACTTCTGCAATGTGTGTCCAGTCGATATCCTTTACATAGTTCGAACGTCCTCCTCGAATGAAAAGCGTGGGCCCTTCAAACTTACCCGTATATTGTAAATCAACACCTACATTACCTAACTTCTCGGTAATCACTTTCAAATTTATCTTCCACGTAAATCCACCTTCCGGCTTCCTTTGTAAATTCTTGAGTAGAAATTGGCGAACATCTGCTTCTTGTACATATTGAGAAAGTGCAGCATCAGCATCGTTGCGTGATGTCAATGAAGAGAGATCAATAGCATTTAATCCTTCAGCGATGGTGTAGTGCTCAAGATTATAAGCTCGCGGAGCAATATCTACCACAATTAGTTTTTCAAGTTTCTCAGGATGAGCAAGTGCAAAATTCATGGCTGCCTTTCCGCCCATTGAGTGACCAATTATAGTAGGTTGACTAATGCTATGATCTTCTATAAATTCTAAAAGATCTGCAGCCATAAATGTATAATCAAAGTCATCGCTGTGAGGCGAGAGCCCGTGGTTGCGCTGATCAATCGTGTACACTTTGTAATGCGGTGCCAGCAACTTGGCCTGGGTCAACCAATTATCGCATGAGCCAAATAATCCATGAAGAATAATTAACGGCTGGCCTTCACCGTATTCGCGAAAGAATAATTTCATACGCCAAAAATAGAATTAAGAAACAAGAAGTCAGAATTAACTATGCGCTCGGTATATTTGATGCTTTTAATTTCACATGGAACAAACTAAAGGAGTCTATACCATCCAGGGATTACCCGTTACCCACCTTGTTCAACAATTTGGAACCCCGCTTTATGTTTACGATAGCACTAAAATAGCTGATCAGATCAATACATTAAAGCAAGCCTATACTGGTGCCGATCTTAAAATTAAATATGCCGCCAAAGCGCTAACCAATATTTCCATCTTAAAGTTTATTCGCAAACAAGGTATAGGTATAGAAGTAGTTTCGCCCCAGGAGGCTCAACTTGCATTGAGAGCAGGCTTCACTCCATCCGAAATTTTATTCACACCTAGTGGTGTCGACTTCTCTGAAATTGAAGAAGGCGTAGCATTGGGGTTTTCAATCAACCTCGATAATCTTTCAATACTTCAAAAATTCGGAGAGAAATATGGAAGCAACTATCCCTGCGGCATTCGCCTGAACCCAAACATCATGGCGGGTGGAAACATTAAAATCTCGACCGGTCATAGTAATTCAAAATTTGGAATTTCTATCCTTCAACTTGAGAAGATTAAGGAAGTTGTAAATCGTTATAAAATTCACATCAAAGGATTACACATTCACACTGGTTCTGACATAAAGGAAACTGAGGCATTTTTAAAAACAGCTCAAGTGTTATTCGATACTGCCAAACACTTTCCTGATCTTACCTTCATTGATTTTGGCAGTGGGTATAAGGTAGCATATAAAGAAGGAGATGTAGTAACCAATGTTTTGGAGCTTGGAAAAAAATTGACAGAGGCCTTCTCTACTTTTTGTCAATCGTACGGAAGAAAGCTTGAGCTCTGGATTGAACCCGGAAAATTTATTGTGAGCGAAGCCGGTACGTTTCTTACTACTGCGAGCATTGTGAAGGAAACTCCTGCCATTACCTTTGTTACTGTAGACTCAGGTTTGAATCATTTGATAAGACCCATGATGTATGATGCATATCATCACATTGTAAATATTTCAAACCCAAATGGCAATCCGAAAATCTATACGGTTGTAGGATACATTTGTGAGACGGATACCTTTGGTTCAGATCGCGAATTGAACGAAGTAAAAGAAGGTGATACTCTTGCTTTTAAAAATGCCGGAGCTTATGGTTTTTCGATGGCATCAAATTACAACTCACGTTTCAGGCCAGCAGAAGTATTGGTCATCAATGGAGAAGCAAAGCTCATTCGTGAACGTGAAACCATGGATGACATTCTGAGAAAGCAGGTCGATATAGTGATCTAAAACCACGAGCCATGATTTGAGAAACCAAATGATTTAGTGCATCATTTGTAATACTGGCGACAATCGGTTCAGCTTGTTAAATCCAACTTTGTAGTTATATCGTATCTAAGTAATATGAAAAAACTACTCTCCTTACTATTCGTCTCTTTCATTCTTGTTCAGGGTTTTGGTCAAGCAACTGAACTGCGAAAAAAACACTTCAATGTAAAAAAGAATGTAGCTCTGGAGGGCTATGATCCAGTAAGCTATTTCGATGGCAAGCCCACTGTTGGCAAAGAAGACCTAAAATTTTCATACGAAGGAATTGTTTATCAGTTTTCCTCTCAGACAAATCTGAACAAGTTTAAAAGCAAGCCTTCAATTTACGAACCGCAATATGGGGGATGGTGTGCATATGCAATGGGAGAAAGTGGTGAAAAAGTGAAAGTCGACCCAGAAACATATAAAGTATTGAACGGGAAACTCTACCTCTTTTATAATTTCTGGGGAAGCAACACACTAGAGGACTGGAACAAAAACGAGAAAAAACTCCTTGAGTCGGGCGATAAGAACTGGAAAAAGAGCATACTGTAATTGCTGTTTCTAAAAACATGATTTTAAATTATATTTGATTATAGCCCCTTCTATGAATTTAGCGAAAGCATGTGCACATACTCTCAGTCAATTGGCTGACCTTGTCAATCAAATCGATGAAAACGATTTTGTAAGGCCTTCTGATACATTAGGCAACTCCACCATCGGTCAACACCTACGGCACACTCTTGAGTTTTTTATTTGTTTTGAAAATGGATTTGAAAGCGGGATAATCAACTACGATAAGCGTGCCCATGATAAATTGATAGAAAGTGATAAGTTTATTGCACTTTCCACTATCAATCGAATTGCGGATTTTGTAAGTAAGCTGAAAGAACGATCACTAAAGTTAGAGGTTGGCTACGATTTGCATTCTGAAGATTACATTACTATTGATACCACGGCCACTCGCGAATTAGTTTACAACATTGAACATGCTGTTCACCACATGGCCATTATGAAAATTGGCATTCGCGAAATAGCAAGCTACATTACACTACCAAGCGATTTTGGAATTGCCGCATCCACCGTTCGTCACAAAGAAAAAACAGTCGCAGCGCATCATTAATTTTCCGAACGTTGCATGGATGAATGTCTTTAGGAAAATCACACGCAGCAATTTTTACATCAAACTAACGAGTTGGGAATACTGGCCGTTCGGAATAATGCAGTTTCCGCTATTCATCTATTTTGGCTGGCTTTCATTACGCAGCCGAACGATTCTTTTTTTTACCGCATCTAATCCTGGTATCACCATGGGCGGAATGTTTGGTGAATCGAAATACGATGTGCTCAAAAAAATACCCGAGCAGTACGTTCCGAAAACAATTCTTTTTAAGGCGAAATCTTCAAAGCAAGAGGTGTTGAAATTACTTTCAGAAAATGGATTTCATTTGCCTGTTATTTTCAAACCTGATATTGGTGAGCGTGGCTTTATGGTGAAGAAAATAGAATCAGAGGATGAAATTGATATATACCTATCAAAATTTTCGTTCTCCTTTCTAATTCAGGAATTTGTTGACCTGTCCCTGGAATTTGGTGTTTTCTATACTCGCTTTCCCCAGGAAGAAAAAGGATACGTGACTTCTGTTGTAAGGAAGGAAATGTTACATGTGATTGGTGATGGTGCTTCAACCTTAAAGGAATTGATTCTTCAAAAGGATCGCGCCAAGCTGCAATGGGATACTTTGAAAATTACCTATCATGATCGCCTCAAAGAAGTAATTGAAAAAAATAAAGTGTTTGAACTGGTCTCTATAGGCAACCATTGTTTAGGTACAATGTTTTTAGATAGTTCCCATCTAATCAATAACAAACTCTCTGAGACATTTGATCAGATCAGTAAACAAGTAGATGGCTTTTACTTCGGACGATATGATTTGCGTTGTAACACCATTAACGATTTATATGAAGGTAATATTAAGGTGATGGAGCTGAATGGTTGTGGAGCTGAACCCGCGCACATTTATCAACCAGGATATTCTCTTCGAAGAGCCATGGGTGTTTTGTTCATGCATTGGCGAAATATTTTTCTGATTGCACGGCAAAATATAAAGCGGGGCGCTGCTTACACAACCATAAAAGATGGAAAGGTGTTTTATAAAAAATTCAAGACTTCTACTCGGGTTGTTGTCTAGTTCTTCAGTCTATTGCTTGGAGTATCCATTATAGGAGGGCTATCTTCATATTTTACCGTCATTTAATTTAGTTTTTTGTGGACTACAAATGCGTAAGACTGGCGTTATCTTCAGTGGCATCAAGTTGCGCTGCTGCTCCATTCATCCACGCAAGATTTGGATTTTCATGACCAATTGGAAAATTGAAAGCAATTGGAAAGTGAAATGATGACATGTGATTGAGAATAATATCCCGCACGCCTTCACCAAATTTTAACTCAGTATCTTTAATATCCGTCATATGCCCAACAACCAATCCGCTCAAGTTGTTCATTTTACCTGTTCGTTTTAGCTGTACCATCATCCGGTCCATCTTGTATAGGTATTCATCTATCTCTTCAATGACTAAAATTTTGTCACTCAAATCGGGTTCACTGTCTGTGCCTATTGAATCAATTATCAACGAAAGATTTCCGCCAATCAATTGTCCGGATGCCTTACCTATCCGATTGGATGGATGTCGATCAACCAAAAATTGCTGAGGTTCACCAAATAACATTTTTCTTAAACTCTCTACGGAATCAATCGATTCTGTTTTTGAAAACAGAATGGGCATAGTGCTATGGATGCTTGCAACTCCAAGTTTTGAAAGTTTCAAATGAAATGCTGTGATGTCGCTAAACCCGGCAATCCATTTTGGTTTTGTAATAAAGGAAGTAAAATCAAGTTGATCTATAATTCGTGTTGAGCCGTACCCTCCTCGTGCACAAATAATAGCACGAATGGAGTTATCATCCATCATTGATTGAAAGTCAGAAAGACGCTGCTTGTCAGTTCCTGCTAAGTAAGAATGATCATTACTAAATAGATTTTCTGCCAACACCACTTCAAGTCCCCAGGTTTTAAAAATGTTGAGGGACGCTTCAACATCATTACTTTTTACCTTTCGACCTGGCGCTACTAATCCTACTTTATCGCCATGTTTTAAAAAAGGAGGTTTAATCATACTCCAAATATTTAGAATGAACCGGATTGATTATACAAGTTAAGAACGAATTATAAAAACTCACTTTATAATCAAGAAGAAAGTACCCTGGTTAATACACATGCTTAGAAATAAAAAAAGCCTCATTCGCATGAGGCTTTTAGATTTGAATCGATCAATATTATTTTGGTACAGTTGCCGTAGGTTTTGGAGCAATCGTTACACCCATTTTCTTCAACACCAGGTCAGAGATATCCATCTTCTCATCACCATAAAGAATTACGTCTAATCCACCAATCTGTTGATTAAGAATGAATGAGAAACCATTTTCTTTTGCAACTGCTTCAATGGCCTTACCTACTTTATCGTAAACAGGCGTCATCATTTGCGTATTCTTGTTTTGAATAGTAGTCTGAGCATCTTGCTGAAGCTTCTCGATGTTTTGTTGCTGCTGAGTCAATTCGCGTTCTGTGTTTTGACGAACGGCATCAATCATAGCTTGTCCGTTTTTTTGATAGTCAGCTAATTCGGTCTGAAACTTTTTGATTTTAGCTTCGATCTGACCTTTCAGTTGAGCTTCCATCGATTTTAATTCAGCCTCTATTTGTTTAGCCTCCGGCATTTGGGTGAATATATAATCTACATCAGCGTATCCTACTTTCGTTGGAGCTGCCGTCTGGGCTTGTGAAGCGAATGTTATTAATCCGAACACAGCAAGTAATACGAGTTTTCTCATCACTATTTATTTAAATCAATTTAGTTTTTAACCTTATCGTTCGGGTCACCAAGTCCGAGCTCATCTAAAACAAAATCGGTGTAATCAAAGCGTGGATCCGTGTAAATCATCACCAACTCTCCTGCTTTATCAAATACAATGGCCAGGTTGTTTTGCTTTGCTACCTTATCCACTGCATCCCACACTTTATCTTGTATGGGTTTGATCAATTCTTGCTTCTTCAAAAAAAACAACCCTCCAAACCCAAATACTTTCTTTTGATATTCTTTTAACTCTGCTTCCTTTTTTTGAATGGCCTCAATGCGCTCTTTACGCATGGCCTCTGTCAACAACACTTGCTCAGCTTGAAGCGAACTATACTGTGCCTCAATCTTTTTTGCCATGCCTTGAATCTCCTTCTCCCAGGCTTCTGATAGTTGGCTGATTTCGTCCTGTGCCTTATTATAATCTGGCATTTTCTTCAGGATAAAATCGGTGTCAATGTACCCGAACCTCTGAGCGTTGACAAAATTCAGGCCGAAAATGAGAAAAAATATTGTAATTAAACAAACCCTCATATTATCTGATTTGCTGACCGATTGTAAAATGGAATTGTGATCCGCTGATATTACCCCTGCCATTTAAAGGTACAGTATCAAAGCCATACGCCCAGTTTAATCCAATTAAACCAAATGCAGGCATGAAAATACGAGCACCAAAACCGGCAGATCTGTAAACTTTAAACGGATTGAAGTTATCATAATTGTCCCAGTTATTTCCTGCTTCTGTGAATATGAGCCCATAAATAGTAGCAGCGTTACCGGTAGATACAGGGTAGCGAAGCTCTAAACCAACTTTTTCATAGACAATACCACCCAACTGATTTTGGCTATTGCCAGAAGAATAATCCGGAGGTGTGATCGAGTTATCTTCATAGCCTCGCAAGCCAATAATATCTTTTCCAAGAACAAATGAATTAAACCCACCTGCAAGACCACTTCCACCCAGAACAAACCGCTGGAAAGGACCTTGTTCAAGTTTAGAATTGTATGTCCCAATAAAACCAAAATGAGCTTTAGCTTCTAAAACTAATTTTTTCTTGCTGTCAAGCGGTAAATAATATTTAGCATCAAACATCCACTTATGATATTCCTGCCACTTATTCTTTTCTTCAAGTGATGCATTTACGTAATCAATATTGTTAAAGGCAGAGTAAGGAGGAGTAAGGGTTAAACTCAATGAGATGGTAGAACCTTGTGTAGGGTACATCTGGTTATCAATGCTGTTCCTGGATAACGTTGTATTGAATGTAATCGCGCGTGACTTACACGTACTGCATCCAATCTGGTCTTGGTAAGTACTTAGATTATCAATGGCATACACTTCATACGATAGTGAGTTGGTAAGGGTGAAATAGTTATCTGGCCATTCTAATAAGCGGCCAAGACCAAGGGTGAAATTATCTGCTGTTAATCCAGAATTCAAATCATTGTAGCTTGTTGCACCTACACCCGCATAACGCGAGAGTGAACGTACATAACTTACGCTAAGAGAGTGTGGCTTTCTTCCACCAAACCAAGGTTCAGAGAAAGAGAAACTATAACTCTGGAACGATCTTCCATTCGCTTGAACGCGAAGAGAAAGACGCTGTCCATCACCCACAGGAAGAGGTTTCCATTTATTAAAGTGTGGAATATTTCTTAAAGAGAAATTATTAAACGTTAAGCCAAGAGTACCAACAAAACCATAGTAGCCACCCCATCCACCTGAAAGCTCAACCTGATCGTTTGATTGTTCTTCTACTTGCCACTCGATGTCAACTGTTCCTTTTGCAGGATTAGGTACAAGGTTTTGTCCTACTTTATCGGGAGCGAAATAACCAAGTTGTCCAAGCTTTTGTTGTGTTCTGATAATATCGGATCTTCTGAATTTCTGCCCTGGAATTGTACTCAGTTCTCTTCGGATTACATGGTCGCTGGTTCGATCATTTCCTGTTATGGTTACTTCATCAATTGTAGCTTGCTCCCCTTCAAAAATGCGCATCTCCACATCAATTGAATCACCCGACACTGCTACCTCAATTGGATTTATGCGGAAGAAAAGATAACCATCATCCATATAGAGACCACTGATATCAAGACCTTTCGGATTGAACTGTAATTTTTTGTCGATCTGATCTTTGTTGTAAACATCTCCTTTACTGATGCCCAAAACTGAATTGAGTTGCTTGTCGGAATAAATAAAATTACCTGTCCAGATGATGTTACGGAAATAATATTTCGGACCTTCTTCTATTTTGAAATCGATGTTGATCGTCTGTTCGTCGTTTGAATAAACTGAGTCTGATATGATTGTTGCATCACGATAACCTTTGGAGTTATAATATTCAATTACCTTCTGCTTATCAGCATCATATTCCGTTTTGATAAATTTTGAGCCGGCAAAAACATTCGGTTTTACATTATCATTTAAAAACTCCAACACGCCAGGCCATCCTACTACATAACTTGAATCAAAGTATTGTTTAGGTTTAAATGTAAACACATACTTCATGATGGTGCGATGCAACACAAAGCGAGGACGCTCATGTGTTTTTTTCATTTTCGATTTCAGTTTAGAATCAGGAACAGCCACATTGCCATCGAAAGTGATTTGATTTATTTTAACTTTTGATTTAGGGTTAACCGCAATTTTCAATTTTATACCATCCTGATTAAGGGTATCGCGGTCTTGCGTAATTTTTACTTCGGTATTCAGAAATCCTTTCTTAACAAAATGTTTTTTAACGGCAAGTTCAGTATTGCGAACCAACGCATCATTCACAATTTTTCCGCGGATAAGGCTTAAGTCTTCCTTCAAAGCAGTCTCCTTTGATTTGCTGATTCCTATAAAGGAAAAGCCAGTGAGACGAGGCCTCTCTGAAAGCAGAATGGATAAGAAAACATTTTCACCCTCAATTTTGGTAACGCTAATCGTTACATCACCAACTAAGCCGTGCTTCCACAAACTCCGAATGGCGTTTGAAATGGCATCTCCTGGTATTTTTACTTTGTCACCAACCTTCAATCCGGTTAAGGATACCATTGCATTTTTATCCAATACATTTAGCCCTGTAACTTCAATCCCTCCAATGTAGTACTCGGCAGGTTTGGCGTAGTTAAGGGAGTTATCACCAGCCGCGCGATCACGGTTTCTCCGGAATTGTGACCAACCATCTAATGCAACAAACAGCAGGATAACTATGAATAAAACTCTTCTCATCAACTTACCGGGTTCAATTGTTCACTTGTTTTTCCAAATCTGCGTTCGCGTTGTTGGTACGACCAAATCGCTTCGTATAAATGTTCTTTTCTAAAGTCGGGCCAGAGTGTAGGCGTTATGAATAACTCCGTATAAGCTATTTGCCACAGCAAAAAATTGCTAATGCGTAATTCTCCACTTGTCCTGATCAGTAAGGCTGGATCTGGGATGCCTGAAGTCTGCAAATAGTTTTCTAAAACACTTTCATTTATTGCTTCTACCTCTACCTTTCCGTTTTTCACATCAAGTGCAAGCTGTTTTGCGGCCTGTGCAATCTCCCATCGTCCGCTATAACTCAATGCTAAGGTCAACACAAGTCTTTTGTTTTCCTTGGTTTCGTTGATGGCCCATCGCAAGTTTTCCTGGCAATTTTTAGGCAAATGTGAAGTATTACCAATGGTAATCAGCTTTACCTGATTATCCATAAGCGTCTTTATCTCCCCTTTAATTGTGCTCACAAGCAATTCCATTAAGCCATCAACTTCTGCTTTTGGTCTTGCCCAGTTTTCAGTTGAAAAAGCGTAAAGTGTTAAGTACTCAACACCGAGTTCTGCACACCCTTCCGTTACATCTTTTACAGCCTGAATGGCATTTCGATGCCCGAAGATGCGCAATGCTCCTTTCTTTTTTGCCCAACGTCCATTACCGTCCATGATAACGGCAATATGTCGTGGTAAATTATGAGGGTCAATATGTTCCTTTAAAGAGGCCACAGGGGTGCAAAACTAGCAAAAAGCGCGGGTTATTAATGAAATGATGTGGCAGATAAAAAAGCAGCTTACTTATAGGGATTTTTAGGGCACGGAATATCATAAAAAGCCCGAGTAATTGTGATGCCAATAAAATAATATGAATCGTTATCATTGGCATTTCCGTACTGATAATTCTTGTTTCGGACATCCCCTGTCGAAATATTATCGAGGTAATCGAAAAATGTTTTCCGAACACCTGCCTCTAAAGAAAAATACCATTTTGGATTATAGACATACTTCAAGCCAATACCGAAAGGAATGGCTAATTGAATGTTGCTGTACTCAGCTGTCTTTTGTACATCACCCGAAAAGCCAAAGAGACCAAGTCCTCCAAAAGCATACGGGGTAAAACGAACAAATCGCTTTGTTTCCCGCCAGTTTAAGAAGTGATACTCCATTACACCAGAAGCTTCTAAAAGAAATAAATTAAATGAGGCATTTCGTTGTGTCGCAAATGGATCAATCGGTTTTTCAGAAGCTCCAATTTTTCCAGCTGTTATTGAAGTTCGGAAACTAACGACACGGTTGAGATTGGCACGATAAAAAACTGTTACTGCAGGTTTTGAAAACTTGAAATTATAATTTCGAACTAACTCACCTGTATAGGTAAATGTGCCTAATCCAAAGCCTACCTCAGACCGCTGGGCTTGAACTTGTTGAAAGATCAAACCAAAAAAAAGAAAGGGAATTGCTTTTTTGTAGGATGATAAAGTCATTATCTGAACTTGGCCCGGTGGAATGTTTTTCCTAAAATATAGGTGAGCTTAAAGGTTGTTACCATGTAAATATCCCGATCTTTTCTCTCACCTCTTTTATTATCAACGTGCTCACGACCGTATCCGGGTACAACTGTGTATGAGAGACCATTGCGGCCGATATACGTTTCTGTTGGAGTGACTGCTTCACTGCTTCTATATGATAAAGCTTCAGCTACTTTGTCCCCATTAAATACTCCAAGATCCACATAGTTCTTGCTAACATCATCGAGGTAGTCTGTAAAGGTGTACCGGTAACCTAATTCTGCCGCAAAATCCATTACTTCGTTTATTCTAAAACGCACACCGATTCCACCTGGTATGGCAATCTGCAATAATTTATATTCTTTAATTCCATAGTTAGAATCTGTCGGTTCCAAACTTGCATATTGCCCTTCTGTTCCGTAGTTGCGAAGATTTACCCAATTACCAGCACCTGGCAATGCTGTACCATCTAAAGCAAACTCGGGTATCTGTGCTTGCGGATTGTGAAGAAACGCGGCAACACCCAAGTAAGCATAGGGTGTCCACTTTACACGGCTAATGTAAGTAGACATGTTATCAAAAAGATCAAAGCTCGCCACGACTGAAAGCTCTTTGATTTGGTTTCTGAATGAAAGATTTCTTTGATACCTGTACTTTCCATTCTCTGCATCTCCATCATCCGCAGATTTAGAATCAGAACCCCTAAGTGTTCCATACATAAAAGCTCCCGTTAATGTATAACGTGGACCAAATCGATGAGAAAATGAAATTCCAATAGCTGGTCTTGTGAAAGATATATCTGTGCTAAACACACCTGATTTTGGCGAAAGGTCTCCGTAATAGTTCAGTGCACTTAGCGAAATGCCAACGGCATTGTATCTATTGTTTGCACTAAAGCCGCTCTTTCTTCCCCTGTAATTTGAAATTCGCTTGTTGTTTTTCTTAATGTTTTTCCGATTCATTTGGGCAAAGGAATCGTTGGCTGATAATATTATGATAAAAGCCAGTAAGAGGTACAAAGTCTTTCTCATTTCAATAGAAATAAGTAGTTAAAAATCTGTGAACTACAAATGTACTAAAAAATCAATTACGTATGTCCAAGCCCCAATTCAACTTTTGACGCAGTGTCTTGAAATAATGATGATCTTCTAATTGAATAAGATTCACTTTAAAATCAGCCTTTGTCAATTTCAGCTTTATAGTTGAATCTACAGAAGCAATTCTGGAATCGAGTGAAACTAGGAAACGTTTACTCCTCCCCTCGATTTGAAATGTAATTTCAGAACTATCGGATACAACAATTGGACGCACAGTAAGTGTATGAGGACTTACTGGTGTGATCACAAAATTTCCGGAGCGGGGAAAAATTAAAGGGCCTCCGCAGCTCAAGGAATAACCTGTGGAACCTGTAGGTGTTGATACGATGATACCATCGGCCCAGTAGGAATTTAAAAACTCACCGTCTATAAAAGTGTGAATCGTTATCATGGATGATGAGTCCTTCTTCATCACAGTGAAGTCATTAAGCGCAAAATTGAGCCTGCCAAAAATTTCTTTATTTGACTTCAGCCTAAGTACAGCTCGCTTGTCTAACGAATAATTTCCATCAAAAACATTTTGTAAAACCCGGTCTGTTTCATCTTGGCTTATTGTCGCTAGAAACCCAAGTCTTCCGGTATTGATCCCCAGAATAGGTGTTTCGAAAAGACCAATATGCGTTACCGACTCAAGCAAAGTACCGTCTCCGCCAATACTGATAAACAAACCAACATCCTTAAAAGCGTGACCTGGCTCGTAGGTCTTGAATTTTATCTTTTTAAACAGTGGACTTTTAAGAAACTTACCAAACTCAGAGGAGACTATTATTTCTGCTTTCTGTTGCAAAAGGATTTCAAAAATATGAGCGATGAAAGCCGCAGACTGACGCTTAAACTCTTTACCATGTACTGCTACTTTCATTCAAAATTTGTTTGGCATTTGATTCTGTCTGATGACGATTAAAGATAGTAGGGAAGTGCCAAAGCACAATGAAAGGATGTTAATTAAATATCAAGATAGCGCAGCAGCATATCAATGCGGTCTTGCTCATCGCCTCTGGGTTTGGTTTCCTGATATCGACCTATGACTCTGTAGTTAAATCGTTCCAATGTTGCCACAACACGCGAAAGATCTACTTGATTTATCTTCAGGGTTAGTCTAAGCTTGGCAGCGTCAAGGGGATCTTCTTTTACGATACTGCTTAAAATTTTAGCATGGTTTTCTTCCACCAAGCGTGCGATCTCTGCTAATGAATAATCTATATGATTCATCGACAGCACTAAAATACCTCCAGGTAATTGAACAGCCGCTGTTTGAGCGAACGATGTGAGGGTGTCTTGAACAGTAATTATTCCCGCATAGGTTTGATCTTCATTCAGCACAGCAACCATTTGAAGTTTGTGATCAGCCGCTACCTTTAATATGTCGTAGAAGTGCGTGTCAAGGTGAACATAACAGTTTAAACCCACCAGATTGAAATCTTTCACCAGTTGTTCAATATCATTGGTTTCGAGAATAATTTCTTCCGAAATAAATCCAAGCAGCTTATCATTTTCTACAACAGGCATATAGCTGCAACGAAATTCTTCCATCCAGACAATGGCTTTATGCGCATCGTCTGTTCCCTTTAGTGGGGGAATCATGTGGTTAATTAAGTCTTCTGCTATCACGCTATTGCTTTATTAAATAACCAGAAAGTCTTCTACAAGTTCATTGAATTTTTCAGGGTGCTCCATCATGGGTGCATGGCAGCATTTGTCAATAAATTTTAATTCAGAGTTTGGAATGAGTCGATTAAATTCATGTGCCACCAAAGGAGGCGTAATGGTATCGTTCAATCCCCAAACCAATAATGTAGGTGCGGTGATGTTTGGTATCTCATCGGCCATATTATGACGCTGTGCCGATTTAGCAATAGCAACAATACGAAGACACTTTGGAATACTATTCGTTATTTCAAAAACCTCATCAACCAATTCTTTTGTGGCAACATTCGGATCATAGAATGTGTATGATATGCGTTCACGAATATATTCGTAATTACCCCGCTTTGGATAAGATCCACCCATTGAATCTTCAAACAAGCCAGAGCTTCCCGTAAGGATAAGCTTCTTCACCTTGTCGGGATTTTTAAGAGTATAAATCAACGCGATATGCCCACCTAAACTATTACCCATGATAATCATGTCCTCCAGTTTTTTTTGCGCTACAAAATCTTCTAGAAACTTTCGTAACCCTTCTAACCCTGCTTCACGAATAGGCATCTCATAAATGGGAAGCATGGGTATAATTACCCTAAAGTTTTTGGAGAAGCGATCGACAACACCTTCCCAATTACTCAATGCTCCAAACAAACCATGCAGCAACAACAGCACCCGGCCTTGCCCCTCATCGACATACTTAAAGTTACCTTCTTCTTTTATTCTGATCTCCATGTTCTCATTCTCGGGGATAAGTAAGGGATTTTTTTTAATAGAAAGAAACGATTTTAGACAATCACGGCTCTTACCAAACGCTAGTCCTTGTAAATAAATGTTTTTCCTTCTCCTTTTTTGGTAATGTATCCGCGATACATCCCTTCCGTACAAAATGTAAATGCAAAATTACCCTGACGGTCCAAGGCAATAGTCCCTCCGTCACCACCCAGTGCAGGAAGTTTTTTCATGACCACGCTATCGGAAGCTTCTTTAACAGTTAGTCCGCCATATTCCATCAGTGCCGATATATCACGAGCAACACCAAGGCGAATAAAATATTCTCCCCAACCTGTTGCCGAAACAGCACATGTTACATTGTTTGCATAGGTCCCTGCTCCAATGATGGGTGCATCACCAACGCGACCGTATTTTTTATTATTCATTCCTCCGGTTGACGTGCCTGCTGCCAGGTTGCCAAATTGATCGAGCGCAACACAACCTACAGTTCCGAACTTTTTATCCTTAATGAACGGATCATATAAAGCTGCTTCGGTTCCCAACTCTTCCTTTTTAAGTTTCAATAATTGTTGATAGCGGGTTGAGTCAAAAAAGTAGGATTGCTCAACAATTTCCAAACCCGCTTGCGCAGCAAATTTATCTGCTCCTAAGCCCACCATCATTACGTGTTCAGACTTCGTCATCACGGCATGCGCAGCGGTTATTGGGTTTTTAATGGTTGTAACCCCTGCTACAGCACCAGCCATTAAATTGCTCCCATCCATGATGGCAGCATCAAGTTCATTCTTTCCTTCGTTGGTAAAAACAGCTCCCTTGCCTGCATTAAATAGTGGAGAATCTTCCATGATTTTTATTGCTGCGATGACGGCATCGACACTTTTACCTCCACGCTCCAACACCGCAAAACCACTATCCAAGGCTTCATTCAATTTGATTTGATACGCCTTTTCCTTTTCGAGTGTCATGTTCTCGCGCTTTATTGTTCCGGCACCACCGTGGATTACCAAGGTAATCGGGCCTGGTTTTTTATCAGATCCGGAGTTGTTGTTTGATCCCGTTTTTGAACAGGCAAAAGCAACTAACATCAGGGCGAGGAACAAAAAATTCTTCATTCAGGTTGAATGTTAACTTTAAAATTAGGCAAATATGGTTAGAACAAGGCTTCGGGAATTAATTCGGTAATATTTTTTGTTTTCGTGGCCGAGCGCATAATTTTGCGCATCTTTTATCAAACACAGAAACTACTATGGCTAAGAATAAAAAGGCAAGTTCAAAGAAAGTGGTTGCGAAAGCAAAGAAGGCTCCGGCCAAAGCAAAGAAACCAACAGCTAAAAAAGTAGCACCTAAGAAAGCCGTCAAGAAACCTGCACCTAAAAAACCAGTAGCGAAAAAGGTAGTTGCCAAAAAAGTTGTAGCAAAAAAGGTAGTCGCTAAAAAGGTAGCAACTCCAAATAAAGCTATTGTTCCTAAGAAAATAGAAAAGCCAGTAGTGAAGAAAGTAGAAAAAGAACCAGTGGTTAAAGTAGCTGCACCTATAGCGAAGAAACCTGCACCTCCACAATTGAATATTTTTCCTATTCTCAATCAACGTCCGATCGCTCACAAACAAGTAAACGCTCCTTCTTCAAAAGATGAAAGAACGCGTTATTCGGAAGGTGAGTTGAATGAGTTCGAGACGTTAATCAACAAAAAATTAGACAAGGCTCGCGAAGAATATCATATTCTAAAAGATACGCTTAACCGCACCAACGATGAAGGCACTGATGCAACATCTGGCGGGAATACAAAAGTATTGGAAGATGGCGCTGAAACTGCTGAGAAAGAAAACTTGAGTCAATTGGCTGGCCGTCAACAAAAGTTTATTCAAAACCTGGAAAACGCACTTATCCGAATTAAGAACGGTACCTATGGCATTTGCTCCGTTACAGGGAAATTGATTCCGAAAGACAGATTGATTGCTGTACCACACACAACCCAATCGATCGAAGCGAAAATGATGCAGAAAGATTAGGTATAATAACCTGCTTCCATTAGTTCGTTGAGACGCGATTGCTTATCTTCCTTTACCTATAATCATTATCATCTTGGATTTCTTACAAAACCATATTGAAGCCCTTATCTTTTGCTCGCCAAGTCCGATCAAAACGACCGACATCAAATCCTGCTTGTCAGAAATGTTTAATGCTGATGTTCCGGAGGAAGATATCACAGGTGCAATCCAACGTTTAGAAGAAAAGTTTGTGGGCGAAGAGTTTGCCTTCCAATTGTTTAAAACTGCTGGAGGTTATCAGTTTTTAACCAAACCGGCGTACCAGGCGAGCATTGGTATTATGCTGAAGCAGCAATCGAAAAAAAGATTGTCGACTTCAGCAATGGAAACACTTTCCATCATTGCCTACAAGCAGCCCATCTCAAAAACAGAAATTGAAAACATCCGCGGTGTAAACTGCGATTATGCTGTTCAGAAATTAGTAGATAAGGGTTTGATCGAAATTACAGGCAAAGCGGAAACCATCGGTCGGCCAATGTTATATGGTACTACTCCAAAATTCATGGAGTATTTTGGTATTAATGATCTGATGGAGCTTCCTACCCCAAAAGATTTTACAGGAGAAATCAATACAATCGGGGAGAATCCCGAATTAAAAGATACAGATGCCCAGATCTAACTCAACCGGCCCATCAAGAGGACGCAGAACATCAACCTCACGTCCAGACTCAGCCAGTAAATCGGGTGGAAAAAGATCAGCAGATAAGCCCTTTAAAAAATCAAATAGGCCAGGAGGTAAGTCATTTGGAAAACCAAGTGGCGACAGCTCCTTCGGAAGAGATAAAAAATCTTCAGGAGGGCCACGTTCATCTTCTTCAGGACCATACAAAAAATTCGACCGAAAAGATTCTTCTGAAAAGCCAAAGTATGGTAAACCATCCTTTGGAACAAAGAAGGCGTTCTCTCCACCATCATCAGACAGCGACAAACCTTTCAAGAGAGTAGAAAAGAGTGGCGATGGAAAATACTTAAGTAAGAGCGAAAAAGCATTCAAGCGTTTCGATCCTAAATACGACACACGCAAACCCGACTACGAAAAAGGAGAGCTTGAAGCTCCTCAAAAAGGCGGCAGAGCAGGTTCAGGGTTTGCAAAGAAAGGTGGTGATTCATCATTCGAAAAACCATTCAAAAAATTTGATTCACGCAAGCCGGCTTTTGACAAGCGATCTTCTTCAGAGTCAAAGCCTTTTAGTAAATCTGATTCAAGTAAACCTGCTTTCGATAAAGGCGCACCTTCATATCCTAAGAAACGTGTGGGGGGTTCTGCGTTCCAAAAAGATGAACCCGTTAAGCGTACCTATAAGAGAAGAGAAGAGAATGCTGAGGGCAAAACTGGATTCTTCCGGAAGGAAAAAGTTTTCAAATCAGACAGAACAGATAAGGGTAGATTAGATAATCCTGAAACATCAGCACCTGGCGATGGCAAAATCAGGTTGAACCGATTTATTTCAAACAGCGGTGTTTGCTCAAGAAGAGAAGCTGATAACTTGATCACAATGGGATTGATTTCAGTAAATGGAACAACCATTACCGAGTTAGGCTACAAGGTAAATATGACAGATGAAGTTCGCCACGAGAACAAAGTGCTTACTGCAGAAAAGCCTGTCTATATCTTGATGAATAAGCCGAAAGGGTTTCTAACTACTACAGCAGATCCGCAAGAGCGAAATACTGTTATGCACATTTTAGGCAATACGGTAAAGGAACGAGTTTATCCTGTAGGTAGGTTAGATAGAAATACAACTGGCTTGTTGTTATTAACAAATGATGGTGACTTAGCAGACAAGCTGATGCATCCTTCATACAAGGCAAAGAAAATTTATAAAGCAGAACTTGATCGCCCACTTACCAAAGCAGATTTTCAAACGATTTTAGAAGGCGTGCGACTTGAAGAAGGTCGCGCAATGGTAGACGATCTTGCTATTATATCAGAAGATAAAAAAACCGTTGGCATTGAGCTACATATTGGATGGAACCGCGTAGTGCGTAGAATTTTTGAATCGCTTCAATATGATGTGGTGAAACTCGATAGATCCGTGTATGCTGGCCTCGATAAAAAAGATCTAAGTCGTGGACAATGGCGCTTCTTAAAGCGCGAGGAAATTGTAATGCTGAAACATTACAAGTAGTTCATTAATCCGCGTTTTATAAATCAATTCTCCTTTTCACGGTGTGCCCAAGGCAATTTCTCTTGCTCTTAATAAAGTGGATGAGCACTGTTGTTTCTAGCTATGATTTGACCCCTTATATCATACACTCTAAAATTCAGTTAAAAAGTAAAGAATCGTTATGAAGAAATTTCTATTATTAGCCATTATGATATGCGTAGCTGTGACAACTTTCGCGCAGTTCAATAAGAAAAGAATAATGATCGGAGGCGCTTTCGACTACAAGTATCAGAAGATAAAAACAAAATCCAGCGGAAACACGACCATAGAGTCAACTCAAGTGTCAAATTCCTTCATACCTAGCTTCGGTTTTTTTGTTGCTGATAACTTTGCCGTTGGGCTTGCCTTCAATACCTCTATAAATTCAAATGAGTATACAAGTTCAGGTTCGTCTTCAAATTCTTATAAATCGAAGACCTTGCAAATTCAACCGTTCGCTAAGTATTATCTAAAATCCCGGATTTTCTTTCAAGGTGAGGTAGGTATTGGTTTTGGTACTGAAGATTATAGTGGCTTTTATAATGATGATGACGAAAATTTCAGTCTATTTCATTGGGGGCTTTCTGCTGGCTATGCCATCGTTTTGAATGATCATATTGCGATTGAACCTGCTCTAGGTTACACTTCTCTTACCAGTAACGTAAGTAACTCAGATACCAAGAATTTTAACAATGGTATCTTTATGCACATCGGTATCCAAGTGTACCTTGGTAAGAAGTAATATTTAGAACTTCGGTTGCTTCAGCTTGAGATAGTTGATACAGTCTGCACATACTGACAGCGAAGCTATCATACAGCTATCATGGAGCTAACATATAGAATAGCGCATGACAAGCCAGAAGTAATAAAATCTGACAAATTTTCAGAGAAAATGATCTGCTGGGAATACTACTTCTGCTTTTACCCTTAATTCCTCCCAACCGATCTAAAAGGCACAAAAAAACCTCCAACAAAGGGAGGCTTTTGAGTGGTGATGGAGGGAATTGAACCCCCGACACAAGGATTTTCAGTCCTTTGCTCTACCAACTGAGCTACATCACCGAAAAATGAGGCACAAAAGTATGTAAATTTATATGCCATGCAAAACTGCGCTCAGATTTATTAGTTTTTAAATATGATGTAGTTTTAGCGATTCGAAATAATATGATTCAACAAATACTCTTTCTTATTACCCTTGGCGTTGCCACCTTTTTCATTCGCAAGCGCGTGATGCGTATTCGCGCGAATATTAATCTTGGGAAAGCACACAGCATTGATGATCGCAAACCGGAACGTTTCCAAAACATGATGATGGTAGCTTTCGGACAGAGAAAAATGTTCGCGCGATTTATACCTGCCATACTTCACCTTTTTATTTACGTTGGCTTCTTAGTTATTAATCTCGAGGTACTTGAATTTGTAATCGATGGACTCGTGGGAACGCATCGAATCTTCGCTCCATATCTTGGAGGATTTTATAATGTATTGATGAACGTCTTCGAATTTCTTGCCATTGCCGTCTTGCTGGCTTGTGTGGTGATGTTGATCCGAAGAAATGTACTACGACTAAAACGATTCTGGTCTGTCGAGATGACTTCATGGCCCAGACTAGATGCTAATTTGATTTTGTTTACTGAAATTATTTTGATGTGTGCCATCATGGTAATGAATGCATCCGATCAAATCTTACAAGGTCGTGATGAGCATTATGCTGCAACGGGTTCATTATTCTTTAGCTCAAATCTAATTCCTCTCTTTGAAAATCTTAGTACGTCAACACTCATCATCATCGAGCGCTTTGCATGGTGGTTTCACATTATCGGTATTCTTGGGTTTTGCATTTACATAACATACTCAAAGCATCTGCACATTTTTATGGCATTCTTAAATACGTACTATGCCAAGCTGGAAATGAAGGGACACATCAACAACATGCCTGTTGTGACAAACGAAGTGAAATCGATGCTTGGTCTTGCTGAAGCAAATGCAACACCGGCTGGAGAGCCTGGTCGCTTTGGTGCCAAAGATGTAAATGATCTTTCGTGGAATAATTTACTCGCAGCCTATTCCTGTACAGAGTGTGGAAGATGTACTTCTGAATGTCCGGCCAACCTCACAGGAAAAAAACTTTCTCCTCGCAAGATTATGATGGACACCCGTGATCGTATGGAAGAAGTTGGAAATAGTGTAGCGATTGGAGGACCTGGATTAGCAGATGGTAAATCTTTATTAGGCGATTATATTAGCAAAGAAGAAATTAATGCCTGCACAAGTTGTAACGCCTGCGTTGAAGCTTGTCCGATTATGATTAATCCTTTGGAAATTATCGTCGAACTAAGACGATATGTGGCGATGGAGGAATCGGGTTCACCAGCACAATGGAATAGTATGTTTCAAAATATCGAAACCAGTTTTGCTCCTTGGAAATTTTCTCCGGCTGATCGGTTCAACTGGGCAAGTGATTCTTCCAAGTAAATTAATGAATTGCCCGATTAGTTGATCAAAGAATTTCATTGCATCATTTCAAAATCTTATTCGAAAATCTAAAATCTTAAATTGTCTTTATGAATGTTCCAACCCTGGCCGAGCTTACATCAAAAGGTGAAACACCCGAAGTATTGTTTTGGGTAGGCTGTGCCGGTTCGTTTGATGATCGCGCCAAGCGTGTAACAAAAGCCTTTGTGAAAATTCTGGAAGCTGTCGGGACGAAATTTGCCGTGCTTGGAACAGAAGAAACTTGTACAGGTGATCCTGCACGAAGAGCAGGCAACGAGTTTCTTTTTCAAATGCAGGCCATGAGCAACATTCAGGTGATGAATGGTTATGGCGTTAAAAAAATTATCACCGCTTGTCCACATTGCTTCAACACCATCAAAAATGAATATCCGGAGTTAGGTGGAAATTATGAAGTGATCCATCACTCTACCTTTTTGCAACAACTTATCACCGATGGGAAAATTGTTTTGAAAGAGGGAGGCTCATTCAAAGGAAAAAAAATCACCTATCACGACTCTTGTTATTTAGGACGAGCTAATAATATATACGAAGCACCTCGTGCTGTTTTGGAGAAACTAGATGTTGATCTTGTTGAAATGAAACGCTGCAAAACAAAGGGCCTATGTTGTGGTGCTGGTGGCGCCCAAATGTTCAAAGAACCTGAGAAGGGAAATAAAGACATCAACATCGAGCGTGCAGAAGAGGCCCTTGCAACCGGAGCAACCACTATTGCTGTTGCGTGTCCGTTTTGCATGACCATGATGAGTGATGGTGTGAAAAACAAAGAGCGCGAAGGACAAGTAAATGTTAAAGACCTAGCAGAACTTATTGCCGAAGCGCAAGGTTTAATTTGATACAACACTGCTTAGGTCGACATAGACAGAAGCAATAAAAGAACGTATATGTTTGTTCCCTTTCAATCGCTGCCTGATTACTCCCGAATCTGGATTTACCAGTCCAATAAAAAGTTAGATGCAAGGTCTATTGCCATACTAAGTGAAACCTTAAAGACGTTTACAGAAAACTGGACCGTTCATGGCCAACCGATGCATGCTTCTTTTGATATTCGTTTCGATCGCTTCGTGATCCTTGCGGCCAACGAAGGTATTAATGCAGCAAGTGGTTGCTCTATCGACAGTTCAGTAAGGACATTAAAAGAAGTCGGTCATGCACTGCAAGTTGATTTCTTTGATCGAAGTGAGGTGGCCTTTAAAAATGGTGACAATGTTCTCATATTAAACATCAGCTCATTGAAAAGCAGTTTATCAAATGGTGATTGGAACGCTGATACCTTGACCTTCCACAATTTGATAGCCGACAAAAGTCAACTGGAAACAGCGTGGCTTATCCCGTCAAAAGCGTCTTGGTTAAAACGGTATTTACCCCATGAAACGTTGGCGCATTGAACAACATTATTTCGTAGCTTTAGCAACATTTTAAAACGTTATGAGCGGAAAAATTTTCTCTTTGTTGATTATCGTGGTTTTGCTTGCCTCTTGCAGCGCAGAGAAAAAAGCGATCAAGGCATTTAATTCAGGCAAGTATCAAAATTCGATTGAGCAGTTTAAGAAGCTTGCCAGTAGCAACAGTCCCAATACTTCCGCCCGCTCTAATTATTTTATTGCAGAATCGTACCGTCTATCCAATCGTACAAAAGAAGCCGAAGCTTATTATGCAAAAGCAGGTGGACGCGGTATTAATAAAGACTCTATACAATTTTATTATGCTCAATCCCTCAAAGCCAATGGCAAATACGATGAAGCAAAAAAGGAACTTGAAGAGTTGGCTTCTAACACAACCATCAATGGATTAAAAGATCGTTCGCAAGCTGAAATTAAGGGTATAGATTACATCGCCAAGCTAAATGAAAAAACAAGCTATTATAAGGTGAAGAACCTGGAGGTACTCAATACATCATTTAGTGAATACTCTCCTGTTTTTCTCAACAACGAAATATACTTTACCTCATCTCGATCGAACACTCGAGTCTACGAGGCTACAGGTACACCCTACAGCGACCTTTACAAAGCAGCTTCACGTGGAGCCAATGTAGATGTGGCTACTATTGCAAAGCTTCCTGCTATCATTAATGACGAGATTCGCAATGAAGGTTGCATTACGTTTACACCCGATGGTAAAACGATGGTGTTTGCCAAAGGGAATACAGAAAAGAAAAAAGGACTTGACTTTGACGTGGATTTATACATCTCACGCTTCCGAAATAATGAATGGACAGAACCTATTCCTATTAACATTAATACAGTAATAAGAGGTCCACTCGATCCTGAGGCCATGAACAGAAGTTGGGATTCAAGCCCAGCATTTAGCCAGGATGGAAGAACGCTTTACTTTGCTTCAAACCGAAAGGGTGGCTATGGTGGCACTGACATTTACTCCGCCCAAATGGATACTCGCGGTCGCTTCTCAAAGGTTAAAAACCTGGGACCCGAAATTAATACACCAGGCAATGAATTATTCCCTTATGTAGCTGAGGATGGTAAACTCTATTTTGCTTCCGATGCTCATCCTGGTTATGGTGGATTGGATATTTTCGTAGTGAAACGTGCCAATGGAAAAAATACAATTGAAAATTTAGGGCAACCAGTCAATTCTAATGGTGATGATTTTGGAATTTTTCTATTCAAACCTGATCGCGGATTCTTTACTTCAAACCGTGATGGCGGAAAGGGAGATGATGATATCTATACATTTATCAATGAAGATCCAAACCTGAAAGTGATCAACTACTATCTGCAAGGAATTACCTATACACCCGATGCAGATGGCAAACTTCAACTTTTAGCCAATACAAAAGTTACTATGCTCGATGAGAAGGGAGAGATTATGCAAGACTTCGTAACCGGAAATGATGGTAAGTTTTTATTCCGCGTGTATGAGAATGAAGATTATAACATGGTCGGTGAAACCGATGGGTACCTAGTAAAAAGACAACCCTATACAATGAAAGGAAAAGGTGTCGATCCAACTACCTTAAAAGAACTTCTCACTAACATTACTCTGGATACCATTCTGGTCTTAGATAAAATCGAAATCAATAAAATCTTCGCCCTCGAAAACATTTACTACAATTATAATAAATCCGATATCCGTGAAGATGCTGCGAAAGAGCTGGATAAGTTGCTCCAATTGTTAATTGACAATCCCGAAATTAAGATTGAGCTTAGTTCTCACACAGATAGTGTTGATACCGATTCTTACAACCTTCAACTTTCACAACGAAGAGCAGAATCAGCAGTTCGCTATTTGGTACAGCATGGTATTGCACCTGATCGCTTAGTGGCGAAAGGGTATGGGGAATCTAAACCCATTGCCAGGAATACAAATCCGGATGGAACTGATAATTCAGTAGGCCGCCAGAAGAACAGACGCACCGAGTTTAAGATTCTTGAAGTAGGAGTAATGCCGAAGGGTATTGAAGAAGAGGAACTCGATGATGAAGACAAGTATTTTAAGAACGATGGAAACTGACATCCTCAACTAAAGAAATAAACAAGATGCCCTCATGAAGGGCATCTTTCTTTTTAACCTTTTTCTATTTTTGCCACAAACTAACTGATTGTATGAACTACCGCATTGAAAAAGACACGATGGGAGAAGTGCATGTACCTGCCGATAAATATTGGGGCGCACAAACCGAACGTTCTCGTAATAACTTCAAGATCGGCCCAGAGGCCAGCATGCCGAAAGAAATCATTTACGCTTTTGCTTACCTAAAGAAAGCCGCGGCACAAGCCAATCATGAACTGGGTGTTTTAGCGGTGGATAAAAAAGATTTGATCGCAAAAGTTTGTGATGAGATTTTAACAGGTTCACTTGATGGTGAATTTCCTCTTGTGATTTGGCAAACCGGGTCGGGCACACAAAGCAACATGAATGTAAATGAAGTTGTTGCGTACCGTGCTCATGTAATCAGTGGAGGTAAGTTATCCGATGAGAAGAAAGTCCTTCATCCAAATGATGATGTCAATAAATCACAATCATCGAATGATACTTTCCCAACGGCTATGCACATTGCAGCTTATAAACAGGTGGCTGAAATTACATTGCCAGGCCTGAAAAAGCTGCGCGATTCTTTAGCAAAAAAAGCTTCCGAGTTCAATACCATTGTGAAAACTGGCCGCACTCATTTTATGGATGCAACACCGCTTACATTGGGTCAGGAGTTTTCAGGTTATGTGCAGCAGATTGATAACAGCATGCGCGCACTTAAGAACGCACTAGAAGTTGTACGTGAGCTTGCACTTGGTGGAACTGCTGTTGGTACCGGCCTCAATACACCAAAAGGTTATGATGTATTGGTTGCTAAAAAAATTGCCGATCTAACGGGCTATCCCTTTATAACGGCCCCAAATAAATTTGAGGCCCTCGCTGCTCACGATGCAATGGTTGAACTTTCAGGCGCATTAAAAAGATCGGCAGTTTCATTAATGAAGATTGCTAATGATATACGCATGTTAAGCTCCGGACCTCGCTGTGGTATTGGCGAAATCATTATTCCTGATAACGAGCCAGGCTCATCTATTATGCCGGGAAAAGTAAATCCAACACAGCCAGAAGCACTTACAATGGTATGTGCACAAGTGATGGGAAATGATGTGGCTGTTTCTATTGGAGGATCGAATGGTCATTTTGAACTCAATGTATTTAAGCCTGTCATTGCAGCAAACGTACTTCAGTCGGCAAGACTAATTGGTGATGCGTGTGTTTCGTTCACAGAGAAATGTGCTGATGGTATTGAGCCAAACCTTCCTATTATCAAACTACACATGGAAAATTCACTCATGTTAGTAACCGCATTAAATACCCACATTGGTTATGAAAATGCAGCGAAGATTGCCAAGAAGGCTCATAAGGAAAACAAGACCTTGCGCGAAGCCGCAGTCGAACTTGGCTTGCTTACTTCAGCTCAATTTGATGAGTGGGTAAGACCTGAGAAGATGGTGGGCAGTTTATAGAAGATTGCGGGTCGTAAACATATTTATAAAATATTTGTACCTTTAAAATGATTTTAACCAACCTGAGAATGAAAAAAGGAATCATACTATTCTTCTGCCTCGCGTTGATCGCTGCATCAACAACGAGTTTTGCCCAACTTTCTAAGAAAGAAAAGAAGGAGTGGAAAAAGAAAGCAAAAGAATATTCAAAGAACCCAACCAACTTAAAGCAACTTACCGAAGACAAGCAAGCTGCCGATAACACGGTATCTACCTTGAACGCCAAGGTTACTGAAATGCAGTCGACTGTTAGCGATAAGAATGCAAAGATCGCTGAACTTGAAGATCAGCTTTCTCAAATGCGTGGACAACTTACTACTGCAAGAGCAGAGTTGGCTCAATTGAAAGAAACTCCAGTTGTTAATACAATGGATTTTTCTAAGGGTGTTGTCTTTAAAGTGCAGGTAGGTGCTTTTAAAAATAAAGACCTCGCTAAATATTTTGACAATAATCCAAACTTCGGTGGAGAAGCGAAGGATGGAGAGCCACAAAAGATAACAATCGGGATTTTCCGCGATTATTGGGAAGCTGATATATTCAAAAAATACATGCGCGACATGGGTGTGAAAGACGCATGGATTGTTCCGTTTAAAGACGGACAGCGTGTGGACATCAAAGACGTTCTTGAAGGTGTCGTAAACGAAAAACCAGCAGAGGGTACAAAGTAATTTCTTTAGCAAAACATTTAAAAAAGCCTCGCAAAAAAGCGGGGCTTTTTGTGTTTTAACACGGCACGATTAATGAGTTGTCAAACTAAATTTTCTTAAGTCCCTTCCCCTCTTATTTTTGTGAATATGTCTCGCTTGTTACTTGTCTTTATTTTCATTCTTACCACCAGCTTTCTTCTGGCTCAGGTTCGGATCAGCAAGCTGGTAATAAAAGCCAAGGAGACATACGTATTGACCGAATCAGATATTTTGGTTGCCGATACATTGATCATGATGGATTCGTCTACTCTCGTTTTAAACAAACTTAAGCGCGATAATTTCGTGCGCGCCAGAATAGCCATCTTCGGTAATTATTGCACTATTGATGGTCGAGGGCAGAATGGCAAACCTGGAAGAGATGGTAAGCAGGGAATTACTCCATCTGCCCCTTGCCTTGACGGATCTCCTGGCAAAGACGGATCTAAAGGTCTTGATGGAACACCAGGGCTTAATCTTTTTCTTTACCTTGAAACAATTAAAATTAAGGGCAAACTAATTGTTGATCTTAGAGGAGGAAATGGTGGTCGAGGAGGAAATGGCGGCATGGGTGGAGGAGGAAGCCAGGGGACTATTCATTGTGTTGGTGGAAATGGTTCGAATGGAGGAAATGCCGGAAATGGTGGAAATGGTGGAAATGGAGGTGCTCTCACATTGAACAGCAAAAAAACTCCTGCTGCAAGTGAGTGGATGGGCAATAAGATCGTAGTAAAAATTACAGGTGGTTTCTCCGGACCTGGTGGAAACCGAGGCTACCACGGATCAGCAGGATTAGGTCCTTCCAGAAAAAATGGAAAAGATGGTGAGCCGGGCCTCGAAAGTAAGGGTGGTATAGCTGGCCTTCCGGGAAGTACTAAATTTGAATCAAACTAAACATGGAGAAGCGCTGGCTCACAAGGGATATTCCGGAACGCGAAAAAATTGAGCAGCTCTCAAATGCATTGAATATTAATCCGTCCCTCTCAACAATTCTGATTCAGCGGGGCATCAGCGACTACGAAACTGCAAAATATTTCTTTCGCCCTTCGTTAGATCATTTACATGATCCTTTTTTAATGAAGGATATGGATCGTGCCATAGATCGATTGAAGAAGGCTATCGATTCAAATGAAAAGATTTTGATCTATGGTGATTACGATGTAGACGGAACTACCTCTGTTGCCTTAGTGATCAGTTACCTACAATCGTTTTATTCCCATTGCGAAATTTATATTCCTGATCGCCATGCAGAAGGTTATGGAGTTTCCCTTACAGGGATCGAGTGGGCAGAAGAAAATCAATACACCCTCATCATTGCATTAGACTGTGGTATAAAATCAACAGAACTGGTACAGGTGGCAAAACGAAAAGGTATCGACTTTATCATTTGCGATCATCACTTGCCCGATGACAGCATACCTGAGGCTGCTGCGGTACTTGATCCAAAACGCAAAGATTGTTTATATCCCTATACAGAACTCAGTGGTTGTGGCTTAGGCTTCAAGCTTATGCAAGCTTATGCACGAAGCTTTAGAGAAGAAAAAGAAGTTTATCAATACCTTGATCTGGTTGCTGTTAGTATTGCATCGGATATTGTTCCAATTACCGGCGAGAACAGAACACTCGCTTATTTTGGATTGAAGAAATTGAATGAAGAGCCAATGCCCGGATTAAAGGCCCTAAAAGATATTGCTGCCATTCGAAATGAAATGGACATATCAAGCATTGTCTTTACACTTGGCCCGCGCATCAATGCTGCAGGTCGTGTTGCCCATGGACGTGCTGCCGTTGATTTATTAATTGCCAAAACAGAAGATGAAGCTAACGCACTCGCTGAAAAAGTGAATGTAAAAAATGAAGTGCGGAAACAATTCGATTCGGATATTACAGAAGAGGCCATTGCCATGATTGAGGGAAGTGAAACACTTCGTTCTGCTAAATCAACTGTTTTGTTCAAGAACACTTGGCACAAAGGTGTTATTGGCATTGTGGCATCACGATGCATTGAAAAGTATTACCGCCCCACAGTAATTCTTACTGAATCAAATAATAAAGTTACTGGCTCGGCGAGAAGCGTGAATGGTTTTGATCTTTACAATGCGATATTGGAATGCAGCGACCTCCTCGAAAAATTTGGTGGGCATAAATATGCTGCTGGTCTCACCTTGGATATTTCGAACGTAGAAGAGTTTCAACGCAAGTTTGAAGAGGTAGTGTCTTCCACAATAACCGAAGACATGCTGGTACCTGTGGTAGATATTGATATACCGATTCACTTTAACTCTATCAATGTAAAGTTCTTGAACGTGTTAAAACAGATGGCACCGTTTGGTCCTGAGAATCAGCGTCCGGTTTTTGTAGCCGATCAGGTGTTTGTTTCTAATGCCCTGAGTGCCTTTAAGGATAGGCATTTAAAATTTCTTGGCGGACAAAATGGAAGTGACCAGGTTTTTCAAGTTGTGGGGTTTGATATGATCGAACATTACAACAGGCTTTCAAAAGGTGAATATTTTAAGATGGTATTTACAATCGAGGAGAATACATTCAATGGAACAACGTCTATCCAATTGCGGATGAAAGACATTAAATTTTTGTAAGAATGATATTGCGCGCAGAAAACCTGATGAAGAAATATAAAGCACGGACAGTGGTAAACGATGTTTCGGTGCAAGTTGGTCAGGGTGAAATCGTTGGATTATTAGGACCAAATGGTGCCGGCAAGACAACATCGTTTTACATGATTGTTGGTTTGATAAAACCTAACGAAGGACATATTTATTTAGACGATGAAGATATCACAGCTCTACCTATGTATCAACGTGCACGAAAAGGTGTTGGCTATCTCGCGCAAGAAGCATCCGTTTTTAGAAAACTTACAGTAGAGGAAAATATCTTATCGGTTTTAGAGATGCGCAACATGGGCAAGCAGGAGCGCAAAGAAAAAACAGATATGCTTATCGAAGAATTCAGTTTACAAAAGGTGCGCAAGAATTTAGGTATGTCTTTATCCGGTGGCGAACGCAGACGAACTGAAATTGCACGAGCTCTTGCTGTTGATCCTAATTTTGTTTTGTTAGATGAACCCTTTGCTGGTGTTGATCCCATTGCTGTAGAAGAAATACAAGGGATTGTTTCAAAATTGAAACGCAAGAACATTGGTATTCTCATCACCGATCATAATGTTGATGAGACTCTCTCCATTACCGATCGAGCCTACCTTATGGTCGATGGAAAATTATTCAAGGCAGGAACGGCAGAAGAACTTGCCAACGATCCACAAGTGCGTAAGGTATACCTCGGTCAGAATTTCGAATTGCGCAGAGCCAAAGTGACACTGGAGAGCAACGACAGCTGGAAAGAAGATACCTAATTTGAAGATTTGAAAATGAACGCTATATCTCATTTTTATATGCTGTCTTAATTTTCACATTAGCACATCTGCAAATCAGCACATCAGCTTAAATCCCAACAACTTTCTTATTTTTGAACATATGGGTTTTTGCAAATGGGTTTAATCAATTCAATTTTAACGTGGGTAATGAAGGAGCGCATCCACCAGATTGAGCTCTTCATTAAATATCCTAACGAAGTGCAAGACGAGCTCTTTAGAAAGCTTGTACTGAATGCACGCTATACAGAGTTTGGAATGCGTTATGGCTATGAAAGTATTACCTCCTACGAACAATTCCGTGACCGCGTACCCATACACACCTATGAAAAAATGTATCCTTACATTGAACGGTTAATGCGGGGAGAACAAAATATTCTCTGGCCATCAGAGATCAAATGGTTTTCAAAATCATCAGGCACCACAAATGCACGAAGCAAGTTTATCCCTGTTTCAATGGAAGCATTGGAAGATTGCCATATGAAAGGTGGAAAAGATATGCTGTCGATGTATGTCAATAATTATCCTGAGGCAAAAATTTTTGATGGAAAAGGATTAGCCATTGGAGGTAGTCATCAGATCAATGAGTTTGATCCGAGTGCAACATCCTACTATGGTGATGTCTCTGCTGTTATTCTTCAAAACTTACCCATCTGGGCACAGTTTATTCGAACCCCAAGTTTAGAAACTGCATTGATGGGCAATTGGGAAGAGAAGATGGAAAAGATGGCAAGTGAAACCGTCAACGAGAATGTTACCAATATTGCCGGTGTTCCCACATGGACAATTCTGTTGTTGCAAAGAATAATGGATATGCAGCAAAAGAAAAACATTCTTGAAGTGTGGCCGAACCTTGAAGTCTTTTTTCATGGAGCTGTCTCATTCGCCCCATACCGAAGTGTTTTCAAATCGCTTATCCCCAGCGATGGCATGCGCTATTGGGAAACCTATAACGCCAGTGAAGGTTTTTTTGGCATTCAGGATCGAAAAGATTCGGAGGAGCTTTTGTTAATGCTGGATTATGGAATTTTCTATGAGTTCATTCCCGCAGAAGAGGTTGAAAGTGAAAATGTAAAAGCCATTCGACTTGCTGATGTTGAGCTTGAGAAAAATTATGTGATGTTGATTTCTACCAATGCTGGCTTGTGGCGATATAACATTGGTGACACGATAAAGTTTACTTCCCTTAGTCCATATCGACTTAAAATATCAGGTCGGACAAAACATTTTATTAATGCGTTTGGTGAAGAAGTAATTGTGGAGAATGCAGAGACTGCCATCACCATTGCTTGCGAACATACAGGAGCCGTCATTCAAAATTTTACCGCTGCACCAATCTATCTTGAGGCTCGTAAAAAAGGTGGCCACGAATGGATAATCGAATTTAGCGTGAAGCCGAAAAACCTCACTGAATTTACACGTGTACTCGATGAAACGCTTCGCAGTGTTAATTCAGATTATGATGCAAAGCGTGCGCATGATCTTGCGCTTGTTCTACCGAAAATACACAGTGTTGAAGAAGGCACCTTTTACAATTGGATGAAACAAAGAGGCAAGCTGGGTGGACAAAACAAAGTGCCTCGTCTTTTTAACACGAGGGAATATGTTGAGGATATTCTAAAGATGGTAGCTAATCAATAATCATTTTAACCCTAAACAACTTCGTTATTCCTTGATCATTGTCAGAAACTAAGTGGAGATTTAGCGATTTGTTTTCAATACTCTCTACACATACACCTTCTATTTTCTCGCCTTTAAACACATCATTATAATCTGACAAGTTGAGCATACCATCTAAGCTTAAATCAGATTGATGAATTTTCCTGGATATAGAGTCAATCCATCCAATATAGCTATCGCCAATGGTACCGTCATCATAGGTATTACTTGTAACTTCACTTGATAGTGTTATCAGTAATAAATCTCTCGATTCAACATAGCACAATTCAGAAATACCAATTGTCGTTTGATTGCTAAGAGGTAAAGTGATATTGCGAATAAAAACCGGGGCTTCTTCCTGGCATGTCCAAAAGTCAGAACATGTAACAATAAAAATGTTGTTCGGATTATCATCATTCGCACGGTTACTGAATAAAAAATGATTTTCCAGTGCAGCACATCCCTCCATATTTACATCATGCACGCCTTCTCCTTTTACTCGCTTTATAAATTGTGCAAAATCTATTTCTTTAATGTCTTCCTGATTCTCTAATTCTATCAATATTCCTTTTCTTCTGTTTTTTCGTGATGCAGAACCTAAAACTATTAAGCATTCCTTACCTTCTACTTTTACTATTGTTGAGGTTTCGTAATCTGCCTTCTCTGGTTTGGGAATTCGTTTATCAGCGAAATCAAAAACAGGGATGGTTTTCTGGCTTGCATAAGCACAATCCATAACTAAAATATTGTTGGCATCGTCTCCAATGAGGTAGAGTTTATTGTTGTGATAATTAATAGAAGAGCCCGAGGGGAAATCAACTAACAGTAATGAGTCTATTAATTCGATCACAATTTCAAAATTAGTTGCTTACGATAAAGATATTGGTAATCAAATATACTACTCAATCACACAGAGTATCATTGTTATTTTCCCAAACAGAAAACAAACATTAACTTCAATTTTCATCCATTATCTCTATTCGCTTTTTGTTTATGAAATACTTGTCGCTCGGCATCATCATTGGTTTTCTTTCATCCTGTTCTTCGCTCACCAATATACCAGAGTCACAATTACCTTCAGATTATTACGATTTTCATCAGTCCGACGCTTCATATATAAAAGTGTATGTTGATGTGAAAGGAGATTCTCTGGTCATCATTCCCATTGATAAAAATAAAGTGGGTTTGAATCCAATCAAAGAAGCCGCTAATCAATCCTTCCTTAGAAGAAGTTTCGATATAGATGTGCTTACCGTTCCCTTTAAATTCCGGCCTTCTACATTTAATTTTCCGCGTCAACTCACGGTTGATTTCAACGGCAGTGTTTTTCTTGGTTATCGTCTGGATCGCTATAAAATTTTGTTCACTCAAACGCCTGCCGGGGTGGTTAAAAAGCTAAGGCATCGGGCATTAACAATGGGAGTTTTCGGAGGTCTTGGCACAACTTCCATAACACCATCGACAACGAACTATCGAACAACCGATGAGTATAATGGTCTTATTCTGAACAGAGGAATATCACTAATGGCAGGAGTAAACAATCTGACAGTAGGTGTGGGTATTGGATGGGATTATCTTACCGATCGTGATAAGGATATCTGGATTTATCAAAACAAACCATGGTATGGTCTTACCTTAAGTCTTAATTTGAACTAAGTAACAAAAGGTAGTCCGTTACTCTCTTTTAATACTCCTCAACCATGAAATGAGACGCCAGCTTCTTGTCTCCTCCACAATCGCCCCACTCTCGGCCGCACGATTTACTTTCTCTACTGTATAAAAAGCCGAAGGCAGTATTACTTTCAAGTGATGAAGCAAACCGTCAAGGTGTTCGCGTTCTATTACTGTGAAGACAAGGTTCTCGTGCCCGTCTGGTCCTTCAGCATCTACATGTGTATATCTGTTTTGTTGTGTATTAAGATACTGTATTAAATCTTTAACATCCCTCCTGGTAATGATCCTGACAATTACCTTTCCATATGCAATTCGCTCTTCGATAATCATCCCGACAAAAATTCCCAATGCAAAACCTGCGGGATATGCCACATAGCAAATCCAATTATCAAGATGCTCAAAGATTTGACGGATGGCCATCAACCAAATGAATGATTCAAAGAAGCCTAACATTGTAGCCGTTACTCTTCTTCCACCTAGTACATAAATTATTCTGATTGTATTGATTGATACATCTGTAATGCGCGCCAGAAAAATTAATAAGGGCAATAAAAAATAACTGAATGTAGCAGATGATAGCCCGAGTGTTTCTGTAAAGAAGCTTTCCATAAAATTTTTAGGTTCACCTTTAAAATTAACCAAACAAATCCTGAAACACCTCTGTAATTTTACCAAAAGTCTTTACCTGAATTTTAGCTTTGGTTAAATCCAACGACTTTTTACTGTGGCGCGAAATGTATATTTCCTGAAAGCCTAATTTCTCAGCTTCAGAAATGCGTTGATCTATTCTGTTCACTGCACGCAATTCACCACCCAATCCAACTTCAGCAGCAAAACATATTTTATCTGAAATGGAAATCTCTTCCATGGATGATATCAATGAAATACAAATTGCTAAATCGATCGCTGGATCTTCCACTTTGATACCCCCTGCCATATTTAAAAACACATCTTGTGTTCCCATTTTAAATCCACAACGTTTTTCTAAAACTGCAAGCAACATATTCAATCGTTTCTGATCAAACCCTGTTGGAGTACGCTGTGGTGTTCCATACGATGCCGGACTAACCAATGATTGAATCTCAATTAACAAAGGTCTGTTACCTTCAATGGTTGCCCCAATAGTAACTCCACTGAGATGACCATCTTTTTGTGAAATCAAAATTTCAGATGGATTCGAAACTTCGCGCAAACCCGTGCCCAGCATTTCATAAATACCAATTTCGGATGTTGAACCAAATCGATTTTTTGTTGTTCGCAGAATACGATACGCCAAATGTCGGTCACCTTCAAATTGGAGTACAGTGTCAACCATGTGCTCAAGTACTTTCGGGCCAGCGAGCATTCCGTCTTTTGTAATGTGTCCAATTAAAAAAACAGGTGTATTGGTTTCTTTTGCAAATTTCATCAACTCGCCTGCACACTGACGAACCTGACCAATGCTTCCAGCTGTAGAATCTAAAACACCTGAGTGAAGGGTTTGAATCGAATCAATGATGACAAGGCCGGGTTGAAGCGATTCTATTGAAAGAAAAATATTCTTTGTGTTTGTCTCGGTAAGGATAAAAAAATTCTTAGAACTGTTCCCCAGTCGTTCAGCACGCATTTTTATCTGCTGATCGCTCTCCTCTCCCGATACATATAATACTTTTTGATTCTTAAGTTGAAGGCCAACCTGCAACATCAACGTTGATTTACCTATGCCTGGTTCTCCGCCAATTAAAACTAGAGATCCTGGCACAATACCTCCACCTAAAACACGGTTTAGTTCTTCATCGCCAGCATGTATTCTTATTTCGGAAGAAGATTCAACTTCATCAAGCGTTTTTGCTTTGTTACCTTTTGCACGCGATGACTCTTGACGCCATTCATTTTTATTGCTCTCTTCTTTATTTACAACCTCCTCGGCAAACGTATTCCATGATTCACACGATGGACACTTACCCAGCCATTTAGCGGATTCGTAACCGCAACTCTGACAGTAAAAAACGGATTTTGATTTTGCCAAGGGAATAAGATTAACGCCAAAATTAAGCAATCTTAGTCGTTACATTGCATTTGTAAAAGAAGCTGTTGGATTTTAAATCGAATTATCCTTATTTCATGCGTTGCTTTGATATTCTATTAGCCAAAATATTTAACCTAAACCAAACCCATGAACAGATTGCTGCTTCTCGCTCTTATGACGTGCACCCTTACCGTCTCTGCTCAAAAATCTCCTATGAAATATGGTGATATTCCCATAGAGGATTTAAACATGACTGTTTACGATAAGGACTCTTCTGCTGCAGCTGTTGTTCTTTTTGATTATGGTAAAGCGTATGTATCTATTAACAACATTAATGCTACACTTAATTATGAGCGCCATGTTCGAATTAAAATACTAAAAAAGGATGGTTTGGGAAATGCCGACGTGGGCATCCTACTTTATCATTCAGGCGCTGCAGAGGAAAAAGTATCGAACCTAAAGGCAACAACCTACAATCTTGAAAATGGAAAAGTTGTAGAAACTAAAATGGATAAGAGTGGAATTTTTAAAGAGAAGTTTAACCGCAATTACAATTTGCAGAAATTTACTTTTCCGAATGTAAAAGAGGGAAGTATAATAGAATACACTTACACTGTTCTTTCTGAATTTCTTGCCAATTTTCCAAACTGGCAATTTCAACGTAATATACCCGTTAGACACTCTGAATATTGGGCGCACATTCCTGAGTTCTTTGTAATGGAAAAATACATGCAAGGATATCTGCTCGTTACAAACTATGAAATAAAAGACAGGACGCAATCTGGATATAATGAAAAGGCTCACCATTGGCTAGTGAAAGATGCTCCGGCATTTAAGAAAGAGCCCTACATGACGAGTGAAGAGGATTATGTTTCAAAAATAAACTTTGCCCTTGCTTACATTAATTTTCCAGGTAGCCCATCACGCGAAATTATGGGCTCTTGGGAAAAACTTAAAACAGAGTTGTTAGAGTCTGAGAGTTTTGGGAAAATAATATCTGGATCGGGTTTTTTGAAGAAGACGGTAGAAGAAGTTACCGCTGGTAAAATTGAACCCCTGCAAAAGATAGAAGCAATCCATAGTTATATTAAACAAACATTGGAATGGGACGGAACGCGCGATCTTTATGCAGACAATCTTAAAAAAGTATTTGAGGTAAAGAAGGGCACAGCTGCAGACATTAACCTTGCTCTTGCATCTATGCTTACAAAAGCAGGGCTTGAAGTTGATATGGTTTTACTTAGTACAAGAAGCCATGGTTTTATTCGAAAACAATACCCCATGGAAGATCAACTTGATTATGTAGTCTGTGTTGTTAGACTTGAAGGCAAACCTGTTTTCCTTGATGCAACTGAAAAATATATTCCCGTAGGTGTTCTGCCCGAACGTTGTCTGAATGGAGAAGGGCTTATCGTTTCGTCCAGGAACTTTGGTTGGATTGCTCTTGATACAAAAACAAAATCAAGAACAGCCTATAGTACAGATTTAATCCTAAATGCAGCGGGTGAACTAAGTGGTAAGTTAAATATTAGTTTCGATGGATATGATGCTCTCGAAACACGAGACGAGTACTTTACCGATGGTGAAGAGTCTTATTTGAAAGATTTTCGAGACGAACAAAGCAAGTGGCAAATAGAGAAAAGTGCGTTTGAGAACATGAAAGATATTAATAAGGCTGCAAAAGAAATTCATGAGCTTCAAATCAATGAACACACTTCATTAGCCGGTGATGTTATCTACTTAAACCCATTCGTCATTGCTCAACTGGAAAAAAACCCATTTACTTCCGAAACTCGTGAATACCCTGTGGATTATGGAAGTCTTCAAGAAACTATTTATTCATGTCGGATAACTTTACCTGATGGTTTCACTGTAGATGAAATACCTCAAAGCAAGATTTTTATGTTACCTGGAAACGCTGCCAAGTATTTATATAATGTAGCACTGACCGGAAATGTAATCAGCATTACCAGCAGCTTTCAAATAAACAGAACACTCTTTGCTCAAACTGATTATCCAAACTTACGTGAATTTTATAACCAGGTAGTAGCCAAGGAGGCTGAACAAATTGTTTTAAAGAAAAAGTAAAATGAAAAATTTAGCCATCATTCTTTTTGCATTAACCACGCTTGCTGCAAAAGCAGGTGATCCTAAATTTCCGGTGAGCGCTATTCCGGAAGAATTGAAGAAAGATGTAAATGTTGTAGTTCGTGAAGATCAAACGACCTTTACCATAGTCTCGCAAAGTAAGGCAACACTTCATGTATATTTGGTCGCTACCATCCTAAATGAAAATGGAAATGATTACGCAGAAGAAACCATCGGATACGACAAACTCAGCAAGGTTACTCTGTTTAAAGGCAGCGTGTACGATGCAAGCGGAGAATCAATTAAACGATTAAAGAGCAGCGATATTTATGATCAAAGTGCCTTTGATGGTTTCAGCTTGTTCAGTGATAACAGGCTTAAACATGCAGATCTCTCGCAGGGAAGCTACCCCTACACCGTTGAATTTGAATACGAAATAGAATATAAGTTTCTGTTTTTCATTCAAGGTTCTGCGTTGCTTTCAGAAGAGAAAGTTTCGAGTCAGCATTTTTCCTACACATTAATTTACCCCGAAACGCTTAGACCACGCTATAAAACTCCTAACATAAAAGAGCCTCCCGTTATCAGTAAAAAGGATGGAATAGAAACTACAACATGGGATTTTAAAAATGTGATGCCCATAAAATTAGAACCACTTTCTAATCGTGAAGATGCAATCGCACAGATTATTGCAGCCCCTACAAGATTTGAATATGATACCTATATTGGAAGTATGACTACATGGGATGAGTTTGGGCAGTGGATCGGAACATTAAATAAAGATCGAAATATTTTACCAGAAGAAACCAAGCAAAAAATAAAACTGCTCACTGCCAATCTCAAAACACCAGAAGAAAAAGTAAAGGTTCTTTACGAATACATGCAAAACAGAACGCGCTATGTTAGCATTCAACTAGGGATTGGTGGTTTCCAACCCTTCGAGGCTTCTGTGGTTGACAAAACGGGCTATGGAGATTGTAAAGCACTTTCAAATTACATGGTCGCGATGTTGAAAGAGGTTGGTGTATCGGCAAACTATGTTCTTATTGAAGCGGGAAAGGGAGCAGGAGACATACAAAAAGATTTTCCAAGCTCCCAGTTCAATCATGCAATCGCTGCAGTGCCAAATGGTAAAGATACTTTGTGGTTAGAGTGTACAAGCCAAACTAATCCTTTTGGATACCAAGGCACATTTACTGGCGACAGACAAGCCTTAATGATTACAAACGATGGTGCAAAAGTCGTGAACACCATTCAGTATACTGCCAAACAAAATGTTCAGTCCAGGACAGCCGATGTTTTTGTTGAACTAAACGGAAATGCTAAAGCCAAAGTGAGAACAAACTATGCTGGCACCCAATATGAAAATAACAACTTGAATTTCATGCTCAACGATCAGTATGACGATCAAAAAAAATGGGTACAAAAAACAACGGCCATTCCTAGTTTTGATATCAGCTCATTTAAAATGACAAACATCAAAGACAAAATACCAACTGCCATAGTTGATCTTGATCTCATTTTAAATCGATTTGCAACAATTAGCGGCAAACGTGTTTTCATTACCCCCAACCTCATGAATCGTTCTACATTTATCCCCGAAAAAGTTGAGGTAAGAAAAACAAATGTAGTGCGAAAGCTTACTTATACAGATTTAGACACAATCCGCTATCATTTGCCAGAAGGTATCTATCCAGAATTTTTACCAACACCCATAAAACTTAAAAACCGCTTTGGAGAATACGAGGCAACATTTCAACTCGATCAGGATAATTTACTTTATATCCGTAAAGTGAAAATGAACAAAGGTGAGTTTCCACCAGAGTCGTATAATGAGCTTATTGAATTTTATAGAGGTATGAACAAAGCTGACAATACGAAGATCGTTTTCCTTAGCAAGACCTGATTTTAAATACTTTTTGTGTTTTCCTTTTTGAAACTCAAAAGCCACTACATTCGTTAGTGGCTTTTTAACAAACTATGTTTTTCATACGCTTATTATCCCAATGTCCACTGTGGTTTCTCTACTACCTTTCTGATTTTTTATTTTTTATAGGCTACCAAGTTTTGCGTTATAGAAGAAAGTTGGTGCAAGAAAATCTTCGAAATGCTTTTCCTCAAAAATCAACGTTAGAACTCTACCAAATTGAAAAGGCTTTTTATAAAAACTTATGTGACTATGCTGTTGAGTCGCTAAAGCTTCTTACCATTACAAAAGAAGAGCTTGCCAAAAGAATGGTCTATAAAAATCCTGAGCTCATCGATCATTACAAAGCCAACAATCAATCCATACTGCTTCTCTCATCTCATCAATTCAATTGGGAATGGCTGTTAGTTTCTGGAAGTTTTACCTTACCAATGGAAATTGATTTTGTGTATCAATCTGTACATAGTAGTTTTTTTGATGAGGTGATGCAGAGAGCGCGTACTCGTTTCGGAGCCTATCCTATTCAGCGTGATAAAGTAGCACGCGAAATTTTAAAGCGCAAAGAAAAAAAACGAGGTATCGCCATCGTAGCCGATCAATATCCGGGTTACAATCGTGATAAAAAATATCACACCACTTTTCTTAATCAGGAAACCGTTTTCTTTTATGGCTGCCAACACATGGCTCAGCTAACGCAATCTCCAGCTATATATGCTGTTATCACAAAAGTGAAAAGAGGTTATTATGAATGTACATTAGTTACGATAGGCGAACCACCTTATACAAAAGATAGTGATAACGTAGTAGAAAATTACGTTCGTGCCGTGGAGAAGCGCATCATAGAAGAACCATCAGGTTGGTTATGGTCGCACAACAGGTGGAAGAAACGTCATGTTGAAAATCGAACTGAAGTGTTAAATCAAGTTTGAAAATACCCCAAATAGGGTTCCTGTATTTCACTAATTTGACTGAAGTTTGAACGAAACTTTCTCGTCATGACCAATCTTACTCTAACGCTTCTCTTGTTTCTTTTTTCATTGAGCTTACACGCACAATTTACAGAGGCTCCGAATATACCTGTGCTCTTTATGGAAGGAGAGGTAAGTACTAATATAAGTGAACGCGACATGGCAATCTCGCCTGATGGAAACGAAATATACTATACCTTACTTGCTAACCAGAATGCGTTCTCTACTATTCTTTATAAGCAAAAATTAAAAAGTGGAAAATGGTCAGCTCCAGAAGTGGCTTCATTCTCAGGAAAATTTGGTGATCTCGAACCTGCATTCAGTACGGATGGCAGAAAATTATTTTTTAGTTCAAACAGGCCACTCACAGGATCAACCACCAAAGATTATGACATCTGGTATGTCGAAAAAGTGAATGGCAAATGGAATGAGCCTAAAAATATTGGATCGCCTATCAATACAGAGGCTGATGAGTTTTACCCCTCTATCGGAAGTTCCGGGAATCTATATTTCACAGCTGCATACGAAAAAGGTATTGGTAAAGAAGATATTTACATCGCTGAACAAAAATCTGGAAAGTACTCTAATCCAATTCCTTTAGACACTACTGTAAATTCTAAACTATACGAGTTCAACGCCTTTGTAACACCCGATGAAAAAATGATTTTCTTCACTTCGTACGGAAGAAAAGATGATACGGGTGGCGGTGATTTATATGTAAGCATGAAGAGTGCTGATGGCAAATGGCAACCTGCTAAAAACATCAAACTGCTAAACACCAAGAAGCTTGATTATTGTCCATATGTTAGCCCAGATAAAAAATCATTCTTCTTTTCAAGCTCGCGACACACTTTAAAATCGTCTTACGATAAACCTGTTACTTATCAAGAATTGTTAAAGATCTACAACAGTGCATCAAATGGTTCTGAAAGTATTTACTGGATTAATTTTGAGAAGCTTCTGGAAAGTTTGAAGTAGTTAAGAATCCTTCGAATAGATCAAATAATTGCAAGGGATTTCGTAGCAGCTCAATCTTCGCACAGAATGAAATATGTGCAAGTGCGCGGAAAGAAAAATCGAAGCACAGAGATTCGTGAGTAGGCCGCGCATAAAAAACTGATGATTCGATGCTGCGAATGGTCGCATGCGCCGTCGTC
>JANMRZ010000102.1:0-28928 GCA_031388805.1 Chryseolinea sp. | reverse complement strand
ACCCTGCACCACAAGGTCCATACTATTGCTCAGTGGGTGCAAAGAATGCCTTCGGTCGTGAAATCGTAGAGGAACATCTTGACCTATGCTTAGAAGCAGGTATCAACGTAGAAGGAATAAATGCAGAGGTAGCAACAGGACAGTGGGAGTTCCAGATTTTTGCGAAAGGAGCAAAAGCAGCTGGTGACCAGGTATGGATTGCACGCTACCTGCTGGAAAGAACCGCTGAGAAATATGGTATCGCTATTAACTGGCATTGCAAACCACTTGGTGCAACGGATTGGAACGGATCTGGCATGCACGCTAACTTCTCTAACGACTTGTTACGTAACTGTGGATCGAAGGATGTTTACGATACAGTATGTCAGGCATTCGCTCCTTTTATAAAAGAACACATTGAAGTATATGGTGCAGATAACCATTTACGATTAACTGGTAAACACGAAACACAATCAATAAACACATTCTCTTACGGAGTGTCGGATCGCGGAGCATCTATTCGTATTCCGATTGCAACCGTTGAAAACAATTGGAAAGGTTGGCTTGAAGACAGACGTCCTAATTCTGCTGCAGATCCTTACAAGGTAGCTGCACGAATTATTAAGACTGTAAAGACAGTGCCAACTTACGCGACTGCCAACGGTCGATAAAGATTACCCTTTCAGGGCGTCTGGTTGTAGTTGAAGTCGGGTAGCAATACCCGGCTTCTTTTTTTTGTACACTACTTTATTTTTTTTAAAAGTTCTTTTATTTTCGGTCACGATATAATTGATATGATCCATCCGCATACCGAACTCCGATTCATCAGTACAGAAATTGGATATGGAGTTGTTGCCACAAAGCTTATCCCAAAAGGAACCATCACGTGGGCCATTGATAAACTCGATCGCATTTTTACTCCTCAGGAAATACAAAACATGGAATCTGTCTATCAACAGATTCTCGATACCTATTCGTATCGAAATCCGGAGGGTAACCATGTATTGTGTTGGGATAATGCACGGTTTGTAAATCACAGTTCCAATTCAAACTGTATCACCACTGCATATGAATTTGAAGTGGCCATTCGTAATATACATCCTGGTGAACAGCTAACAGACGATTACGGATACCTCAACCTGGAAGAACCGTTTGATGTAGTACCCGAAGAAGGTACTGATCGCCACACCATTTATCCTGATGATCTGCTTCGGCATTACCACGTCTGGGATGAGAAACTTCTTAGTGCGTTTGCTTTACTTAAAGATATTGAACAACCTTTGTGGAATATTTTAAGCGATAGAACAAAAGAAAAAGCAATACTCGTTGCGCAAGGTGATGACAAAATGGATTCTATTCTAAATTGTTATTACCCGGAGCATGGAAAAATTAACGGAGAGGCAAAACTGATAAAAATACATTCGCCTAAAGTGGCCTATCCTTTTTGACCTTCTTGAGATCCGATAAAAATCATCAGCTCACTTTCCATCTTCTCCCTATCCTTCCACAAATTTCTGCTGTACACACGATGGTGCTTCCAATTCTTTTGTGTGAGCAACGTAGGAGAATAAGCATAGGTGTCTTTTGGCGATAGACTTGAAAAATAACGTCCATCATCGGTAAGGATAATACCTACATATCGATTGTCTTGTCGAACAGGAACGTCAGCGAATGGCAGTACCTGGTTCTCAAATGAATAATCTTTCAAACGATCTACAGCCCACTGTTGGAGCCGATGACTCAAATACCAACTGCTGTTTTGCTGAAGCGGAATTTGTTCGAGTTTAAATTCCTTGCGATCTACCTGTCGAACGTACTCCAGATATTTTTGCAACAGCTTCGGGCCTTCATTCTTAATATCATCAACCTTCAACTGTTCTGGCCAGATGCTGGTGAATAAAATTATTTTTTCACGTGCACGTGTAATGGCTACATTCAATCTATTCTCTCCTCCTGCTGCATTCAGACTTCCAAACTGCATAATCATTTTTCCTTTCTTATCAGGAGCATAACCAACGGAGAAAATAATAATATCTTTCTCATCGCCCTGAACATTTTCGATGTTCTTTACAAAAAGAGAAGCTGGAATGGTCTGTCCTGCCTTCATTGCCTCAGCTTCTAACAGATCTAACACCAACATTTGTTGTGGCGCATTGAAGGTAACTACACCGATCGATTTCAATGGCTTCTCCTTCAACAAACTCATTACACATTCAACAACAGCGGCTGCTTCAATTGCATTAGTTTGTGATTCCCATACTCCCTCAATCTTATTATATTGAATTGCCGGTTGATGCTGATTGAAAACATGACGGTCTGGAAGCAATTGAAGTCGTCCTTCATAAAAGAATGTATTTGAGAAATCGATCAACTCTACTGATTGACTTCTATAGTGACCTTGTAAATGTACCGTTGGAAGATAACGTTCTGTTAGTTCAAGTAGCGAATCAATTTCCAGATCAGGGTTTTCTTCATCACCGTCCCATCGAACATGATACAATTCACTTGGGCGAAGTTGTTTATCGTCACCGGCTACCAGAATTTGTTTGCCTCGATACATCGCGGGCACACCGCGCTCGGCAAAACATTGTGAGGCTTCATCAAAAATAACAAGGTCAAATAATTCCGTCATCGGGAAAATAGCAGAGACTGATTCGGGTGAAGCCATCCAACATGGAATAAGTTGAAATACTTCATTCTGAAATTCTGCAATTACCTTTCGCAATGGCCACACTTTCTTTTTCTTGGATACCTGATGCTGTAAATCGCGATAGGTAACAAGATTATTCAGTCGGTTGTACTCGAGCCCGTCATATACTTTTTCACGGGCCTTCACCATTAAAATTTCTTTGCTGAGTTTTTGTTTTTCGGCAACACTATTTTGAAGCTCCACTCCTAACTCTTCCATTTTCATTGTCGATACCGACCGAAGAATAGGGTACTTCGTTTCGATGTGATCAATCCATGCTAACCGTAAACTGTTTTGAAAAAGTGTTTCTACCTGTTTAGCATCCCACTCTTTCAGTTCGTTATTGAGTTTTGTAATGATTGTTTTTTCTATTGATGTTAACTCATCCTTGAGTTTATCATACGCAGAGAGGTTGTCAAAATCTTTCCGAAGCGATTTTATATAAATAGACCCTAATCCAGCGTCTTCAGAAAGCTGGCGTACTTGATAGGTTGTTAAGTGAACCAGCCAAAATGCTTTTTTCTCTGGTGCAGTTTTTACAATGGCGAGTAATTCGCGAAGCATGGTAATAAACTCTTTTCGGGAATACATCTGCACATTAATACCTTCCTTTATTTCGCGCAACGAATTAAAAATGATCTTAGCACGAATAGCGAATTTCTGTTTTGAAAACCACTCTTGAAGAGTTTGCTTTTTGTAATCTGTCGGCAACTCCACCAGCCAGTTCTTATTCTTTAATGCAGTAAGGTGATGTTCCAAATTCAACCGGTTGTCAATGCGTTGCTCTAATACGTGCAATCCGATTTTGTTATACTGCAATTCATTTGCAACCAACACTCGCTTCACCAAGAACTTATCATCGGAAAATAATTCCCAACGCATTAAGCGAAGAAAATTTTTCTGTGCCCTCATTCTATATTGTAGCACCTCCTGAAATTTCCCCAGCTGATCACTTGCCACTGTCGCTTCTGGATTTTCGCCATCAAAACAACTTAGGCATACGCGTTCAACGTTAGACAACCAAAGCATTGAAGTTTCATCATCCTTCTCCGAAAACATCAATTGAAAAAATCGATAGGTATCTTCATTCTTCAACGATGCAATCATTCCAAGGATATCATCTTCTTTAAGATAAAGCGATTCAGCTTCATCAATCCCAAGTTTAACACCAATCAATTTCTCGGTTGCATCGCTAAGGTATTTTTGATACACCGGAATATCACTTACAGCACGCTCGATTTCTTTTTCGTCATCCAACCGAAGCGATGCAAATGATTTTCGCTCACGCCATGGATAATCTTCAGCATCAAACCACGAGGCGTAGTTACTGTATACCTTCAGCTTGCGAATAAATTCATTCAGTTCAGGAAAAGAAAAATATTGATACTCTTGTTTAATGTTGATCGATGCATGATGCAAATCAGACGTGAGGTATAATTCCTTCACAGAAATTCCACATTCTTTATCGTCAAACAAAGCGTGTTTAAATTCTTCGAGCTCTTCTGAAATCTGATCGATCTTGCGACAGATCTGAAAAAACTTTCGCTCGGTATGAATTACATCAATGCTTCTGTTTCGTGATTTGTATTCTTCAATGCGACCAATCTGATTATCGATCGCAGTAAAAATATCCTTTCTATCGTTTCGAAAATCATGAACAAGTCCAAGAAAATCACCAACACCCATATCGCGTAAGCGATCATAAACAACATCTAGTGCTGCGCGTTTCTGACATACCAGCAATGCTTTTTTGCCGGATGCAATCGCATCAGCAAGGAGATTACATATCAACTGCGATTTACCTGTGCCCGGTGGCCCTTGCACTACAATGGATTGGCCGTTCTTTATGGCCTTGATGGCATTCTCCTGATACGCATCGAGGATAAAAGGAGTAAATAATTTTTCTTCTTTTAACGGGCGCTGATAGATAACCTGTGATGATATACCATCACCCTCTTCGAATGTATTTTTCTTTACAAAAAAATCTTCCAGGTCAGTAATGGAATTTGTTTCAATGAGATGTAAATAATCCGGAACCAACTGCGAACCTGCCTGCGGAAAAATACCCAACACAGCTTCAGGAAAAAGTTTGAGTTCTCCATTGCGATGTGTTTCATCAAATGCCTCCTTTTTAAATTCCTGAAAAGATGTTAGTTCATCCCGAAAATTATCGGGATTAAAATTGATTTCGACTTTATCTTTTAAGAGTTGATACAACTGCGTTCTGAAAACGGTACTATCTGAATTGAAATCATCAAAGCTTGTATCAATTAATTCTTCATCAAGCTTTACAGCATTGAAAAAAGAAAAAGCAAGCAGGAAAGATTTATTGAACGATATGCCCGCATCTTCTCGTAGTTGAAGTACCCAATGCTGACCCTCTTGCACAATTGAAACTGGAAAGAAGAGCAATGGGCACCGCACAATAGAACCATCTGCAAATTTTCCGCGCACAAAAGGCCATCCTATATGTAAATCGTTTGAACCTCGCTCTTCAAATATAAATCGATCGATGCGTTGCAGTCGTTTTAGTTTCTTGCTCGCCTCATTGTTTGCTTCAACGCGACTGTCTAATACCTGACATAGTTTTTTGTTTTTTCCAGCGATCAGTGAATTGATAATTTCAAAAGAACGATCACCATTCAAAAAGCTAAATTCATGTACATCGATTAACTGCTCTGCATGCAGACGCAATAACACTAACGATCGGTTATTGCCCGAAAGATTAGTAAGTCTTCGGAGATAGGTTTGCAACGTATGCTTAGTGGATGCCGACATGCTGTAGGTTGATGATCAAACCTGGAAATAGTTTCCAGATCAATCATTGAATTTCAAATATGGCGCGATTTTCCGAATGGTTTCAGCATCTACACCGAGTATATTCCCAATATCCGTTAACGCCCTAAATTCCCCATGTTGAAATCGATAGGCTACAATAGCCCTAGCTTCTTTGTTCGATATGTAGGGATGAATGGCGAGTTCTTCTTCACTTATGGTGTTGATATTGATTTTGGAAGGGCTAAATCCGCTGTCAATGAACGATTGATTCATTATCCGATTTACCACAGTCGAATCCAGCCCGTAAACCTCTCTTATCTGGTCGCGTTCTATAAAACCGCCCAATGCATCCCGATATTTTAATATTCGAAGAGAAAGTTTATCTCCGATGCCATAAATCTTTTTCAGTTGGGCAGTATCAGCACGATTCAAATCAAATTTTTCAATTGTTTTTTTTGTAAAGGTGTTGGACTTTGATTCAAACGCAGATTTTGGTTCTCTCTTTTCCGGCAAGGCAATAAAAGCATAGAGTTGTTGATAATGAGCCGAGTCAACTCCATACATTTTAAGAACATCTGACTTTATTTTAAATACCCCACCCTTCACCCGATAACGAATCATTCGGCTTGATACACCTTTTGAAAAACCTAAAGCTTGCAGATCGTTAATTGAAGCTTTGTTCGGATCGAATGAAAAGAATGATGGTTTAATTTTCTGCTCACGCACTCCTGCAGATATTGAATCCTTTACCTCCCATATGGCAATAATACTATCAAGCTTTTGTTTGTCTTCAGAAAAATCATATGCGCGACTTGTTACCCACCATCTCCAAACTGGTTCAGAGAAAATAATGACAATCATAAGGGGTAATAAGACCATGAAGGCATTGGTCTGCGAACGCGAAAACCCAAAGAAATTTCTTATCCAACGTTTTATTGCAATCATATAACAGCTAACAACGGGGAAGAAAAATACGAAAAACGTAAGCGGAGACCAAAAGATTGGACAATAGGTTCTAAAACAGAACGAAACGAACTTTTAGCCGTTCGTGAACCTTTACAATCTCAGATTGTAGGGCAATAAGAAATGTTGAAAAGTACCCATTCTATTGCCCACACCTAAACCTTTTTGAGAGCAATTTCTATTGACGCTATTTATACTGATTCTAAATTAATGACTAATTGACTTTTGTCACTTGACTTTTTCGTCTAGGCTATACTTTTGCATATCAACTATGACACAGAACTTTAAAGCGCTTGTATTGACTTATAAAACGGCTCCTCTTGCCGTGCGTGAACAGGTTTCTTTAAACGAAGCCGCAGCGAAGCAACTTCTTCAATTTATACGTGATTTTTCGGCTGCTACCGATGTTTTAGTGGTATCGACCTGCAATCGAACTGAAATCTATTATGTATCCGAAAAGGACTTTTCAGTTGAGATTTTTAAGGGATTAGCAATTATTAAGAATTTAGACCCGGGCTTCGAAAAGCATTTTGCTTCATTTGAAGATATTCAGGCAATTCAGCATTTATATGAAGTAGCCATTGGCTTAGATGCTCAAGTGGTTGGCGATTTCCAGATCTCCGGACAGGTAAAAAATGCCTACCAATGGAGCGCTGATGAAAATATGGCTGGCCCGTTCCTTCATAGGTTAATGCACACCATCTTTTTTGCAAACAAACGGGTTGTTCAGGAAACTTCCTTCCGGGATGGAGCTGCTTCCATTTCGTATGCTGCTAAAGAATTGGCAGAAGATCTGGTTTCCAATACGCGCGAACCCAAGGTATTGGTTGTAGGTGTAGGAGAAATTGGTCAAGATGTTTGCCTTAATATGATCAATAGTGGTTTTAAACAAGTAACCATTTTAAATAGAACGATCGATAAAGCAGAGAAATTAGCCCAACGCTGCGGATTTGCTTTCGGCAGCATCGATCAACTGAAAGAAGAAATTTCGAAAGCTGATGTTATCATCAGTTCCGTTTCTGGCAATGATCCGATCATTAATCGCACCTTGTTGAACGATATAAAAATTCTTTCTCCAAAATATTTCATCGACCTTTCTATACCGAGAAGTGTTGAGGCTACTCTTGAAGAAGTTCCTGGAGCTATTTTGTATAACCTGGATGATATTCAGGAAAAGACAAATGAGGCCGTTGAAAAGCGTAAAGCTTCTATTCCCCAAGTTAAGTCGATCATTACTGAATCCATCAGCGATTTCGAAGACTGGTCAAAAGAAATGGTAGTATCGCCAACCATTCAGAAATTAAAAAATACATTAGAACAAATCCGCAAAGAAGAACTCGCGCGTTTCTTAAAAAACGCTAAAGCGGAAGAAGCTGAAAAGCTGGAAGAAATGAGCCGCTCGTTGATGCAGAAAATTTTAAAGTATCCTGTTCTTCAACTGAAAGCTGCGTGTAAGCGAGGTGATGCTGAATCACTCACCGAAATGTTGCACGAACTTTTCAATCTCGAAAAGACAGAAGAGAAAAAGCGCTAAAGCTCCAGTCGCTTTCAATCTTTACATTCATTCACCCCTTCTCTTTTTATCCTGTAATTATCTTTCTCTACCTTCGACCTATTCACTAAAGACCATCGGCTCTTGGCTACTGAGGAAGAAAAATTTACCAGCCTAATTAACCAACATCAGGGGCTTATCCATAAAGTCTGCATCATGTACGAAAATGATCCAGACGTTCGAAACGATCTTTTTCAAGAGATTGTCATTCAGCTATGGAAATCGTTTGGCTCTTTTCGAGGTGAGGCAAAAATAACCACATGGATGTATCGCATTGCCCTGAACACAGCCATCTCCGGTTTTCGTAAACAAAGTCGAAACATTAAGACGGAAGATATTCGGGAATCTCACTTCAACATCTCTGACCATGGAGAAGATAATCGCGAAGAAGATTTTCAAAGACTTCAATGGGCGATTCAACACCTGTCGGAAATTGAGCGCGCCATGATTATGATGGCGCTTGAAGAAGTTCCGTATGAAGAAATTGCAGAAACGATAGGTATTACACAAAACAACGTGCGGGTACGGATGAACCGCATTCGCGAAAAACTAAGAAAATTGATGGACACCTAACATGGAACTTGACGAGCTAAAGAGTATCTGGAAAAACAATGCGCCTGGCTTTCAGTCAAAAGACGAAAGCCAAATTGCGTTGATGCTAAAAAAGCAAAGCACATCGATTATTGAAAAACTAAAACGCAGTGTTTGGTTTGAATTAATCTTTACGCTTCTGGCTGGTATGGGTATGCTGGTTTATGCACTTACTTTACCTTCTGGCGCACTTAAATGGACTTCTGTTTCCGCCTTGATATTATTCGTTGCATACTTATTCTTTTTTGCCAAAAAACTTATGCTGTTAAATCGATATGGCCTGGCGCATGAAAATGTTAAATCAAACCTGGAATTACTCGTAAATAATCTGGATAGCTACCTTAAATTTTACAAGAGAAGTTATGCTATTTTATATCCATTCTACTTTTGTTTAATGTTACTTTTTATCGGGTTGGAGCGTGGTGCCGATGAATTTATTGCAGCCATTACAAGGCCCGAAAAAATTGTCACACTTATTCTTCTTGCCATATTCTTCTTTTTCTGTAGCACCTGGCTTACTAAATGGTATCTCAAAAAACTATATGGCAATCACCTGGAGAAATTAAAGTGCTTGTTGCATGATTTGGAGCAATAATATCAATCAAGAAGTCCCTTCAAAGCCTTGTTCAACGAGGTTGATATTTTTACTCGATCATCTTCAGAAAAATATTTCTGATTGACTTCAATCTCAATACCTGCATAATCTTCATCAACAAATTTAGTTCGAAGGTACGTTGTGAAGCCATCGTCTACTCCCGCATACGGCTCATTAAGATCGATTTGATAAGAAGGTAATAAAAAGGTGAGCTTCTCTCGAAGATGATTGCAGCATGTTGATTCCAGTTTTCGTGAAGGGTCAAATAACAAACCGATATCCGTTTTCCTCTTAATATTATTTAGTTCAGGAGTAAAAGTGTGAATGGATAAATGTAATGTCGGTTTTGGTAATGAGTGAATACAATTTTCTACTGCGTTTCTATATGGAAAATAATACTGCTGTTTAATTTTCTCTTTTACCTCTTCTGTGAATGATTGAGAGTAGATAGAAAAAAGTTGAGGGTGACCGACAGACCGGTTAGCCTCAATCAGCAGGCGAGTAACGTTAGAATAAAATAAACTGATGTTTCTCCTTAACCCAAGCCAATGTGCTATTTCAATTGCACCGGGGTCCCATCCATGATGTGACTGAAGAATTTCATCAGTGTCCTTAAAAAGAAATTGGTATTCATCTGGCACATTATTACCTGCATGTTCACAGGTAATAATGGCAGAGGAGAATTTGGGAGACATCATTGAATCATGATGAGCAAAGAATCAAAATGTGCTACTTAATGCTAAATCCAAGACCTACTGTTACGGCATTATATTTCTGCAAGGTGTACTCTCCATTAATATAGAAAGGTCCGAACTTTAAGCGGATACCTCCATTTAGTTTGAAACCGTTATTTTTAAAATCAATTGCAACCGGATCTGTAAGCGTAAAGGAAGTAGGGCTTGCATCAATGGTATAGTCACCCAATACATCTACTTTTGTTTTTACCATCTGGTAACCAACGCCTCCATATACAGTAAGTACTGAAATCTTTTTTGAAATTAATGCCTGGAGGATATAGGAATTAAGGGAGTAATCCATTTCTCCATTCGTACTCTGAGGACGATCAGAGTTAGATCCTGTGTACGATAAATCGGTGTTACCAGTAACACTGTTGTACGCCAACAAAACAGAAAGATCGAAAGGCATAAGTTTAATGCCTGGGATATGTTGCTTGATATCGTGCATCACACCAATACCTAACATTCTTACTTTTGACCCACCAACATCTTGTTGTGGAACAAATCTGATTTTTAAATCGGTATTTTTAATAATACCAACACCTAGTTGGATCATTGGCACAGGAACAGGCGCTTGGCCAACTCCAACAGCTTCACCTACTTCAAGTCCTTCCGGTCCATTTACAACAAATGCTTGCGGTGGCAAATTTCCATTCCCATCAGGATCGTAGGTAAAGGTATACGTTGTTTCATCCTTTGGCCCCATAACTGTAGGAGCACCAGATCCTGGATTGTCGATGTTGTTAAAGGTAAATTGCGAAGTTAATCCAAGCTTATACGGATCAAAGTAGTTTCTGGAAGGAGGTAAAAAAACTGTATTCAGTGAAACACCAATATCAACTCCAAAAGATTTATGTGCCTTGGCTGTTGTGTACCAACCACCGGTCATTCCATAAGACACACCTTCAATTGCTGGCTGAACATAAGCCGTTATTAACTTAGCAGCGTCTTCTGGTGCAGCCTTTAAGAAATTTGATATGTCCGTTTCGTCTTGCGCATAACCAGCTTTTGGAAATGCAGAGATGCAAAAAATACCCATTGCAATAATTATCCAATTTCTCCAGTGATTCTTCATGTTGCTGCTTTAATTATTCAATCCAAAGTAAAGATAATTGATCATTAGGTAAGTAAATAGGGTAAAATTTATTTGTTAAAGCAGGACCTTTGTACTTTTACAGCCAATGACTTTATTGTACAATACACTTCTTCTTTCCCTGCGTGCGGGTATTCGATTGGCTGCACCCTTTTCAGCAAAAGCAAAAGCATTTGTATTGGGTAGAAAGAACGTATTTAAAGAACTTGAACAAAAGTTTCAGCACCAACCCTCACGTGTAGTTTGGATTCACTGTGCATCGCTGGGTGAATTTGAACAAGGTCGACCTGTTATCGAAGCTCTCAAAAAAGAATATCCAGACAGCTTCATTCTTCTTACTTTTTTTTCTCCTTCCGGATACGAGATTAGAAAAAATTACAATCAGGCTGACCATGTTTGTTATTTGCCATGGGATACACACCAGCATGCTCAACGGTTTATTGAAATCACAAAACCGAAGCTTGCCATCTTTGTGAAATATGAATTCTGGTATCACTATTCGCTTGCATTAAAAAAACAGAACATTCCGACATTATCTATTTCTTCCATTTTTAGAAAGGATCAGTTGTTCTTTAAATCGTATGGAAAATTCTATCGCATCATTCTGAAAAACTTTAACTATTTCTTTGTTCAGAATGAAGAGTCACTCCAACTCCTGCGAAGCATTGATTTAAAGAACAGCGTTCTTGCTGGAGATACACGATTTGACAGGGTTAATCAAATTGTAAAACAAGGAGAAGAAATTTCAATAGCCAAAAATTTTAAAGGCGATCAAAAAGTATTTGTTGTGGGTAGTTGCTGGTCGGAAGATCTGGATGTACTTATACCGCTTATCAACGAAAACAAATTAAAGTTCATTCTGGCCCCACATGAACTATCGGAGTCTTTTATATCTGAAATTGAAAAGTCGTTAGAGGTGAGTTCAATTCGGTATTCACAAGCAGATGGAAAAAATCTGGTTGATTTTCAAGTGCTCATTATTGATAACATCGGTATGTTGTCGCGATTGTATCGATATGGTGAGTTTGCGTTTATTGGTGGTGCGTTTGGAAAAGGATTGCATAACATTTTAGAAGCTGCATGTTATGGAGTTCCAATTTTCTTTGGCGACAAGAATTACGAGAAATTCCAAGAGGCCACTGATCTGATAAATCGCGGAGGTGCATTTGAAGTACATGACTTTTCGGATCTAAAATCGAAGTATGAAATGTTGAATACGCCAGAGAGTTTTCTATTGGCATGTGAAGTTACGCGTCAATATGTAGAAGTGAATCTTGGTGCTACCGAAAAGATAATGGCCTACATCCGAAAATTATTTGCGGTATCATGAAAGGAATTGTACTTCGATCAACCGGATCGTTCTATGATGTGCTGGCAGAAGACGGCAACAAGTACAATTGCCGCATGCGCGGGAAGATCAGACTAGAGGAGATAAAAGAAACAAATCCTGTTGCTGTGGGCGATAAAGTAATCATCGACCTTGAACATGAAATTGGTTCGATCATCAAAATCCTTCCCCGAGAAAATCATGTTCTACGCCAATCCGTAAAAAAGACAGGACACTCTCATGTTCTTGCGGCTAATGTTGATCAGGCTCTTGTTGTTGTTACCTTAACTCATCCTCGCACTTCTATTGGTTTTATAGATCGATTCCTCGTCACTGCGGAGGCATATCGAATACCTCAGATCGTTGTATTCAATAAAAAAGATTTATTAGATGAAAAGGATGTTTCTAAGCAAGAGGAACTTATGATGTTGTATGAGAGCCTTGGAGTTAGGTGCTTTTCGGTTTCAGCTTTGCAAGACAATCAGGATGAAATAAAAAATATTCTCCAAAACAAAATTACACTGGTAATGGGTCACTCTGGAGTTGGGAAGTCAACGCTACTCAATAAAATTTCTTCTAAAATCAATCAGACCATTGGTGACATTTCTGATTTCTCAAATAAAGGGACACACACTACTACCTTTGCGGAGATGTTTCCTTTGGATGCAAAGACATTTGTTATTGATACTCCTGGAGTTAAGGAATGGGGTTTGGTGGATATGAACCAACAAGAACTATCAGATTATTTTCCGGAAATGCGAACGCTAAGATTGAGCTGTAAGTTTGGTTCACGTTGCCTGCATTTAAATGAGCCTGGTTGTGCGATTCTAAAATCCGTGGATGAAGGAAAAATCGCTATAACGCGATATGAGAATTATATGAGTATGATATCGGGTGAAGACAATAGAAAATGAAATACACCATCAATAAATCGGACCTCCAATATTCCGCTGATGGAAAAAAAATCCGCGGAGACGATCGGGTCTTATTAAACTCAGCCATCGATCTGACCGCGAAAACAAGATGGACGAAAGATGGGTTTATTATTGAGAATTTATTCAACCAAAGCAATTTTAAAATCTTTAAAGCAAATACAAAATCACTCCTATTAAAGTGCTGGCATGATGCCGGACTTTCGCTATCAGAAGATTTTTCACTTGAGCAATATCACAAACTGGTTCACACAAGAGAAGAACACTTAGCAGTAATCGAAAAAACGAAATTGCTTTCAGTAGAATCATTTCCTATTGATATACATATTTTAGAGAAAAGAGTTTCAGAAATCTGCAAAGAAGAACTCATTGTGAAGAATCCATACGATGAACAATCCATTTTTCATTTTAGAGTAATTCGTCCACAACAACCTGACAATAATCCCTTACATCGCGATGTATGGCTTGAAGATTATAAAGACTGTATTAATCTTTACATACCCGTTTGCGGAAGCAATGACCTATCATCGCTGATTATTATTCCGGAGAGTCACCACTGGCCCGAATCTAAAATCGAACGAACACTTGAAGGTGCGCAAATAGGTGACAGCAAATACAATGTACCTGCTGTTACTCAATTAGATTCAGAGGCAAAGTATGTTCGCCCGAACCCGAAGGAGAATGAAGTTCTTGTCTTCTCTCCCTATTTAATCCATGGCGGTTCTGCAAATCTGAACAACGATGTTACGCGCATATCGATTGAAGTAAGACTCTGGCGAAAATGAAATTACTCCGATTTCTATTATTAATTTTCAGAAATGGGTCTCTCAATCATTCTTCGTTTGACTTTGAAGAAGAGCGGAGAGAATTATTAAACTCATTTCCAAATCAACAGCCGGGTAAAAAAACTGACACCCACAAAACAGTTAGATCAAGGTTGATGAATACTAAGATCGGTTATTCTCTCATTTCCAATTTAAGTTATGTTCGTCATGCAAGACAAATGAACGTGATGCTCTTTGTGTGTGAAGCAAAGCAACTTGTTTATATCCGGATTTTAAAATCAGCAAGCACATCCATTTTGAAAGAGCTTCTTCCAACCATCGATAAAAAACTGGAAGGTCATTCCCTTTCTGATGACCAAATTGATGCACTTGCCTTCAATTACTTACAAAAAGAGTTGACCCCACTGGAAGAACTTTATCCAAAATTTGCATTGGTAAGAAATCCATTTCATCGAATTGTTTCTGTCTATCTTGATCTCTTTGACTCAAGTGGTAACCACTTCTCCTATGAAAGTTATTGGTTTGGAATACTCCAAAGTAAAATGTCTTTTCAAGAATTTGTTGATACCATCTCTCAGGTACCTGATTTTTTTAAAGGTCCTCATTTTGCTCCGCAGCATTATATCCTTGCTAACGTTACTAAACTGAATAACATTTTTTATTTCAGGATTGACAAGGATCAACAAGCACTGGCTAATTTTTTAACAAAGCATGGAATCAATTTACCACACCAAAACAAACATAGCGGATCTTACAACTACCTATCTTTTTACAATATAGATCTGGTTGGCAAAGTCTATAATATGTACAAACAAGATGTGATGTCATTTGATTACAAAGCTGAATACAATCAGCTTCTGAACTTTGTATCGAATCAGGAAAATCGAATGATATGATATAGATTTCTAATCCGTCTAAGTGGGATTGGCAAATGACGAATACCAAAAAGTGTACGGTCAATCCAATTTGGCTTGGTCAATTCAGATAACAATTCAAAAAACAACTTTGCCTCAATAACGTTTTTTGAAAATACAGACTGGCGAATTTCATACCGAACACGCGTTATAAGTGATTCGTTTTCTTCAGCTGTCTTGTTTAACTTTTGCGCTTTCCTGCAAACGAGATAAGTCGAATGCAATTGTTTGTCACCGAGTTTATACCAACCGGTTGACATGGAATTACCCGCTCTTCGGATTTTAGTTAAGGATTCATTAAGAAAAGAATATTTAAACAAGCGTGCGGACCGAACCCAAAAATCAAAATCTTCATAGGCAAGATTTTCGTCATACCCTTCCAATGTCTCTAACACCGTTCGTCTCACCATCATGGTTGGCGATGCGACAAAGTACCTGGAAAGAACTTTAATGTAGATATCTCCTTGGGGCACTTCGTTCAATAGTTTCTTGCGGAAAAGATATTCGTAGTGCTGTCGCAAAAATATCCCCTCTTCATTTACATAGGTGGCATCCGTAAATACAACTCCAACATCCTGTGGAAGCGATTGAAACAAGGTGATTTGCTTTTCAATCCGATCAGGCATCATGATATCATCAGTAGCAAAATCAATAATGAAATCACCTTTTGACAAAGCAAATCCCAAATTGAAAGCCTTACAATTGCCAACATTCTTCTCTATTGGAATAAATTGAATAGATGGAAATTCCGCAACCAATTCTTGAATTACACTCTTACTCTCATCAATACTGGCATCGTCCACTACAACGATCTCAATATTCTTGTAAGACTGGTTAACTACTGAATGAATTGCCTCTCTTATAAATCGTTCATGATTGTAGCTTAAACAGATTATAGATACAAGCGGCTCTTTCATATAAAATTCTTCTCGAATGAATACTTTACAGCAAGATCAGCACCTAACTTCAATTTAAATTCCAGAAGTCCGGTATTCACTTTATCCCCAGTCATTGATGTGCCCAGATTAATTAACGGAATTTGATTTACACAACAGTAATCATGAATACCTTTTACCAAAAAAACAATGGGACTAAAGTCATCATAACTTGAGGCATGATCATGGTAAAAATCATAGAGTACTTCATTGCTTATGCGTATGCAAACCGATACAGCAACAAGTTGATCATTATCCTTCACGGCAAACAACAACACCTTGCCAGGGAACTGAGAAGCTAAATCGTTTATTTCTTGCAACGACATGGAGAGTTCATAATTCTTTTCTTTGCGGCATTGCAGAAGAAACAAATAGATATTCTTTAATTCACGAAGGTCAACATTGCCAAATTGGAAGTTACTTCGTACTGCCTTTTTTAAGCGCTTCTTTTTTGAATAATGAATTCGGTCATCAAAAGATTCTGTCACTTTTAAAATGCATCCTTCTTCCTTTTTCGAGATTTGAAAACCACTTATTAGCAAAACATCCTCCACCAGGCTAAATTCATTTTCATTGGTTAATCGCAATGGAAGTTTAATGAAAATTTTTATAGCTCGCGATTTCTGCAACTGCCTCACCACAAAATTCACAAAACCCAAAATGGTTTCTCGTTGAATACCTTCATGCAAATCAATACCTCCGTGTGGCGCCCGGAAAGGGCTTTGTGCCATTCCATCTTGCAAATGGAAATGAACAACACCATCAACTGTGTTATTTCGCTGATTTAGAATAAAAAAAGAATGCCAGTTGCTTTTAGATTGCAACTCTCGATGCGATTGCTGATTGAACAGTGATTCAGTAAAGGAAAAACTATATCCTATTGGTACAAGACCTTCATAAAAAATGAGCTCTTCCAATTAATATGGAATTCCGATTCTTTTATAAATAAAATGCATTAGCCATGCAGGACCAATCAGTAAAAACTGAACATCCTTAAAAAAGGAAGGTTTCTTACCTTCAACTTTATGTCCATAGAATTGACCGATCCAGGCCACTACAAAAATAATGAGACTAACCAACCAAAGTGGCGCTACATTAAATTGAACAATGAGGTTCACAACAAAAAGACAGAACAATGCAAAAAGCATCATACCAATACTGAGCGGAATGGAGATTGAAACATAATACACAACTGCAAGAACAAGTGCAACGGTAGCCCAGTTGGCATACGGATTACCTTCACCCAGGATGGATTGTAATACGTTGGCTGGAATCGAAGCAACAAGACCCACTATACTTAAAAAAATTAATGGTACACAAATCCAGTGAATGGCTTTGTTCGTTGCGTTCTGATGACTCTCACCATACTCAGAAAGGAGTTGATCAATTTTTCTCATATAGTATGCGATACATATTAAACTTAAAAATCATTCGTCTTCTTCACCTAAATCTACTCTAATCAATACGACTTGCCAACTAGTTAAGCTTTCGTCTTCACTTTATCCCAATTCTTAATTTGCCAAAATACCTTACCCGTTGTTAAATGATTATTTTTCTCATCATGAATCCGAACTTCACACGGCACAATAATGGCATCCTGATTTTTTAATGGTTCATAGACTGAAGCTTGAAGCCACTCAGGTGTAACCGAAAACTGAGCGAACGAATCCATTTTACCTTGATAATGATAGTCCATCTCCAGGCGTTGCATAATGATGCGGTATTTCTTAGCATCTAATTTATTCAACAACAAAAAGCCTGTTGTAAATTCTGAAATGGTAGCTAGTGCACAAGCATGCAATCCGCGGATGTGATTGAAATTTCTTCTTTTATAAGGAATTAACGTCTTTAGGTGATGCTCTCCTATTTCAACAATCCGAAACCCATGTGGCTTGTTAAACGGAATCATCCGGTCTAAGGACCAATTCAGTAGTTTCAAGTAAAAACTAGAGGTCTTGGCTTTTTCGATTATTTTGGCGGGCTCTAACATATTGATCAATTTACGAATACGAGATACGATTTTAAACTAAATGTAAGATGAAAAAGGTAATTGTTTTAGGCGCAGGTCTGGTGGGTAAAGCCATGGCGATCGATCTTGCCAAAAATTTTGATGTCACTTCCGTAGATATAAATGAAGAAGCCATAAAACATGTGGCAAGCTTCGGTATCAAAACACAAAAAGTAGATTTATCCAATCATTCGCTTTTAACCTCCGTGCTTCAACCCTTTGATATTGTAGTGGGTGCCGTTCCCGGATTTATGGGTTTGCAAAATGCGAAGACTGTAATTGAAGCAGGGAAAAATATGGTGGATATTTCCTTCTTCCCGGAAGATCCATTTCAACTGGACGAGCTGGCAAAAAAGAAAAATGTAACCATCGTTACTGATTGCGGTGTTGCACCAGGAATGGGTAACATTATATTGGGCTATCACAATAAGCGAATGAAAATCAACCACTACGAATGTCTTGTAGGTGGATTACCTGTTGTGCGCGAATGGCCTTATGAGTATAAAGCTGTGTTCTCACCAATTGATGTGATTGAAGAATACATTCGACCTGCACGTTATGTTCAAAACAATGCTGTTGTAATAAAAGAAGCATTGTCTGACCCGGAACTCATCCACTTCAATGGTATAGGCACATTGGAATCATGGAACTCGGATGGCTTACGTTCACTTATTAAAACAATGCCGAACATTCCGAACATGATCGAAAAGACATTGCGTTATCCGGGATGTATTGAATACCTAAGAGTATTGCGTGATACCGGTTTCTTCTCTTATGAAGAAGTGGAAGTGAAAGGTGTGAAGATCAGACCAGTCGATATTACTGCAAAACTTCTCTTCCCGAAATGGAAACTAAAACCAGGCGAAGAAGAATTTACGGTGATGCGCATCCGCATGAGCGGAGAGGAAAATGGTAAAGCAAAAATGTATGAATACAGCCTCCTCGATCGTACCGACAAACTAACCGATACATTATCCATGGCGCGCACAACAGGATATACCTGCACCGCTGCTGTTCATCTTGTTTTGGATGGCAAGTTTACACGAAAAGGAATTTGCCCTCCTGAGTATTTAGGCGAAGAAGAAAGTCATTTCAACTTTGTCGTTTCTTATTTGAAAGACAGAGGTGTGCACTATAGTGTTTCAGTTCAATAATCTCAAATGAATCTCAGCTCTGCTGAAAACAAAAAAGGCTGACATCACTGTCAGCCTTTTTTAAATATTGAAATTCAGATTAACCGATTGTTACACGTTTAAATTCAGCAACCACCAATCCTTTTGAAACGCTGTCCAAATATTGAGCAACTGTTTTTGAATTGTCTTTTACGAAAGCTTGGTGAACCAACGTGTTATCCTTGAAGAATTTCTGAAGTTTACCTGCAGCAATTTTCTCAACCATATTTTCAGGCTTGCCTTCTGCCAGGATCATTGCCTTAGCAATTTCAAGTTCTTTATCGATGATCGACTGATCAATTGATTTCTCATCAACCGCAACAGGATTCATCGCAGCGATTTGCATACCTACATCTTTACCTGCTTCTGTTACATCTTTTCCGTTTACACCTTTCAATGAAACAAGAACGCCAAGTTTAGAACCTGCATGGATGTATGGAACAACTGCTTCACCTTTCATGTGAACGAACTCACTTACCTCAATCTTCTCACCGATCTTACCGATCAATTCAACAATCTTATCATTCAAAGTAAGATCGCCAGCCTTCAGGGCCAACAACGCATCTTTATCTGCAGGCTTATTAGCAAATGCAGTTTCAACGATAAGCTTACCTAAATTTTGAAATTCTTCGTTCTTACCTACGAAATCCGTTTCGCAATTAAGAGCGATTAAGAAAGCTTCTTTATTATCAGCACTTACCTTGATAAATACAGATCCTTCTTTTGCATCTCTGTCAGAACGGGAAGCTGAAACTTTCTGTCCTTTCTTTCTTAAAATTTCTACTGCCTTCTCAAAATCACCTTCTGCTTCTGTAAGAGCTTTCTTACAATCCATCATACCGGCTCCCGTCATTTGACGAAGCTTGTTTACATCTTGTGCTGAAATTGCTGACATATTGATTTATGATTATTTTTTTATGACTAAATAAAATACAGACTGGCTATAAAAACCAAACATCGGCTACTGACCGATGTTTGATTGTTTTGTCGACAACCGAATATCCTGATGGAAATCAGGACACAACGGTATTTGTATATTAAGCTTCTTGAACTTCGTCTACTTTTCTCTTTTCTTCTTCGTCCTTCTTATGAGACGCATCTTCTTTATCCTTCTTGCGCTCATTCAATGCTTCTTCAATAACGCCACACACGTGTTTTGTTAAAATAGAGATTGATTTGAAAGCATCATCATTTGCAGGGATTGGAAAATCAACTCCATCAGGATTTGAGTTTGTATCCACTAATGCAAATACAGGGATGTTTAATTTTTGAGCTTCTGTAACAGCGATGTGTTCACGTTTTACATCAATCACAAAAAGAGCTGCAGGAAGTCTGTTCAAATCAGCGATACCACCTAACAATTTTTCCAACTTCGCTTTCTCACGAGTAATCATAAGACGCTCACGTTTCGCCAGGTTTGTAAACGCTTCGTCCTTCATCAACTTCTCGATGTGAGAAAGTTTTTTCAACGACTTGCGGATCGTAGCAAAGTTAGTAAGCATACCGCCCAACCAACGTTCTGTTACGAAAGGCATATTTAAACGCTTTGCTTCTTCAGTAACAATATCTTTCGCTTGTTTCTTTGTCGCTACGAACATGATCTTTCTGCCTGAACGAACGATGTTACGCAAAGCATATGATGCTTCGTCTAAACATGCCATCGTCTTATTCAAATCGATGATGTGAATACCGTTGTTCTCCATGAAGATGTACTCAGCCATCTTTGGGTTCCATTTGCTGGTAAGGTGACCAAAGTGTACACCTGCATCCAACAATGTTTGATATGTTAATTTTTCAGCCATTCTCTTAATATTAACGCTTGCTAAACTGGAACTTTCTTCTCGCCTTCGCTCTACCTGGTTTCTTACGTTCAACCATTCTTGAATCGCGCGTTACCAAACCTTCTTTACGAAGTGCAGATTTGCTCTCAGCATTCGCTTCAACCAAAGCGCGGGAAATTCCCAAGCGAATTGCTTCAGCTTGTCCTTTTACACCACCACCTTCTACATTGACAGTAACATCGTAGTTGTTATCCTCTTTAACTACAGCAAAAGCTTGTTTTACCATAATTTGGTGAATTTCAGAAACGAAATAGTCTTTGAAATCGCGGTTGTTCACCTTGATATCACCTTTGCCGGGCTTCATGTAAACGCGGGCAACAGATGTTTTTCTTCTACCGATTGTGTTTATGATCTGCATTGTATCAGAACTTTAGTTCTTTAGGTTGTTGTGCTGTATGGGGATGCTCAGTGCCAGCATAAACATGCAAGCTTCTGTAGAGTTCGCGACCCAATCTGTTTTTTGGTAACATACCGCGAACAGCATGTTCAATCAAACGCTCAGGATGTTTTGAACGGGTTAAAACAGGAGTGTGCTCGCGCTGACCACCTGGATAACCAGAGTGAGTAAAGATTACGCGATCAGTCCATTTTTTACCGGTTAATCTAACTTTCTCTGCATTGATAACAATTACGTTATCTCCACAGTCTACGTTAGGAGTAAAACTTGGCTTGTGCTTGCCGCGAATGATACGTGCGATTTCACTCGCTACACGACCCAATACCTGGGAATTTGCGTCAACGATAACCCATGCCTTCTCGACAGTAGCGTTATTCGCGTTGATTGTTTTATAACTATTATGATCCATTTTAATTGATAATAATCAAATTAAGACTCCACCCCTTCAAAAAGGGACACAAAGGTAATTTTCATATCCCTGAAATGCAAGCCTCCCTAAGATTTTGTCTGTGGCTTTGCGATCCAAACTAGGTATTTAGCTCTAACTGACGGATTAAAGCCTGCATATCCTTGGGATAAGGAGCTTCAATTTTATGCCGGGTACCACTTAAATCATCAAATTCAAGCGAATAAGCATGTAATGCCATCCGTTTCATGAAGGGCTGCTCTTCGGTTTCTTTCTTTAAATTAAATCTTCTTTTTATGCTCGAAAGAAAGAAGGGTTTCCCTCCATACGTCTCATCGCCACTAATTGAGGCACCCAAAACCGACAAGTGAATCCGAATTTGGTGCATCCTTCCGGTAATGGGCTTGCAAGCTACTAAAGTATAGGCTCCGTAAGTCTTTATAGTAGTGAAATAGGTTTGAGCCTCTTTACCCTCCGATTTGCTTATTCGCACTACCCCATCGTCTTTTTTCAAAATGGGTTCATCCACTAATTTTTCTTCAAAATTATGAACACCATCCACTAAAGCGTGATACAGCTTTGAAACCTCACGATGTTCAAATTGCAAGCTGAGGTGCCGATAGGCTTCCGGATTCTTGGCAATGGCGAGTACGCCCGAGGTTTCTTTATCCAAACGATGGCAAACCTGGGCATCATCAGAATGCGCGCGAGCCAAGCTCAAAATGTTTACGGCATCGTTTCGATCTTCCAGGGTAGCCACAAAAGGCGGCTTATTGATGAGGAAAAAGTCATCGTCTTCAAAGAGAATAGCCTCTTTTAAATTGATTTTTGAAGATTTCAATGGTTTTTAGTTCTTATGAGAATCAGAAGGCTCAGTGCTGTCTGGCTTAACGCGCGGCAATTTAAAACTAAAAGTTGAACCTTTGCCCAATTCGCTCTCTACCTCTGCCTTTGTATTGTGCCCATCGAGGATATGTTTTACGATGGCAAGCCCCAAGCCGGTTCCTCCCTTTTCGCGACTGCGGCTCTTATCTACTCTGTAAAATCGTTCAAAAATCCGAACTTGATCCTCATCTGGAATGCCTTCCCCAGAATCAATAACATGAGTGGTAATATTCTTTTTAAAGAACTGAAAACTCACCACAACTTCTGACCCATCATGCGAATGTTTGATAGCATTTGAAATCAAATTGGTCATTACCTGACTAATGCGTTGCCAATCGGCATAAACCAATACTTTCTGCCTGTTCACATCAATTTTTAATTGAACGTCCTTTTTATCGGCCTTCCCTTCAAACTGTTCAAATACTTCCTTCGTCAACTCATACAAGTCAACCGTTTCAAAATGCATTTTGATCTGCCCGGTTTCAATATGGGATAACGTAAGTAGGTCTTGTACCAACATGTCGAGTCCATCGAGACTTTTGGCGGCCTTCTTGAGAAATTTGGTTCTCACCGTTTTATCATTTACAGCACCATCAAGTAGTGTATGTACAAAACCTTGTGCTGCAAAAATGGGTGTTTTCAATTCGTGAGATACATCTGCGATAAACTCTCTGCGGAAGGCCTCCAGTTTGCGGAGTTCATCAATTTCTTTCTGCTTCAGTTCAGCAAACGAATAAATATCTTCATTAATTGATTTGATTGGATTGAAAGGAGCTGATTTTTGGCGATCAATCTTGGAAAGCTCTTTCTTCTTAAGCTTTCCCATCAACTTGTATATTTTATTGATCTCCCGGAAAATCAAAAATTCCAACACTACGTAAATTAAGAGATAAGAAACAGAGAAACTTATTGCAAACGCAACCAGTAAAACCGGAGCATCAACATTCTTAAAAAGAGACAGAAATAATGATGTAATGATCGCTATGCAGAGTGCGAGAAGAAGAGCAAGGCCACGCGAACTATAAACCATTTTTAATTCGATGATGTGAAGATTTGTTGATTCGTTGATGCCTTCATCTTTGTTTAGGTTTCATTAACGAATCAGCAAATTACCGAATTAGCAAATCAATTCAAGTGGAATTTATAGCCTACACCCTTTACGGTTGTAATGTAATCTTCACCAATTTTCTCGCGCACCTTACGAATATGAACATCAACCGTGCGGGCGAGTACATACACATCCGATCCCCAGATGTTTTGAAGAAGATCTTCTCGACTGAAAACTTTATTCGGATTGTTCGCCAGGAAATACAAAAGCTCAAACTCCTTTTTAGGTAAGTTGATTTCGCGGCCGCTAATATTAATGGTATAACTGATCCGATCAATCGTAAGATCACCTATGGTAATGGTACTGGATGGATTATCTTTTTTAGAATCTCTTCTGAACAATGCATTGATGCGACTGATTAACGCACGAGGTTTAATCGGTTTGTTAATGTAATCATCAGCACCAACATCGAACGCTGCAACTTCAGAATACTCTTCAGCGCGTGCCGTAAGGAAAACAATAAAGGTCTTTTGCAATTCAGGTATATCGCGAAGCTGGCGGCAGGTTTCAATGCCATCCATCTTGGGCATCATTACATCGAGGAGTACAAGATCGGGAGAAAATTTCTTGGCGATTTCTAATGCGCGAACACCGTCTAATGCCGTCTTAACATCGTAGCCATTCTTTTCCAGGTTGTACTTTAATAATTCCAGGATTGGCTCCTCATCGTCAACGACAAGCACTTTGTGCATTTGCTTGTTTCCCATAGATAAACTCTTTGGATCAAAAATAGGCAGAAATAAGGGCATTAAAAGCAACGAGTCCTTTATTAACAATTCCTTAATAGGCTTAATAAAGAACGTGTTTTGGCAACGATAGCGCAGCGGAGTAACGTGTTATAAGAACGGATACTTCTCACTTAGCTTCTTAATGTAGAGCGGGAGGTCACTCTCATAATTCACTTTAAAGTCATCCCAAAAAATAACTTGCTTCGATTGATAGGTACGGAAGTTCATGAAGTATGCATTATTGGGCAATGCATTTTGAAAACGCTTTGACGGTTGCTGGGTTAAAACAAGTGATAAGGTATCCATCGACATCACGATTTTTTGAATAACATCTTTCTTGATTGACTTCTTCTTTTCGAGTGAATCATTTTCTTTCATCGAGGCATAAAGACTATCCAGCTGTTTGGCCCCACCCAACATGTGGTTCACGTATTTCAGATAATCTTCATCCTCCGCGATGTAGGTTGTGTATTCTTTTGATTGAAGGCCATATTTATGAATCAGGAATTTCTCTGCTCCGCGATCACCAATAAACGTGGCGAGGTTTTCGTTGAAGTTAATACTGTCTTTTACAAAAATGGTGGAGTGCGACATTTCATGAATGATCAGGTTTGCCAGATCGCCTTCACTTCGATTCAACATCTTACTTAAAATAGGATCGGTAAACCAACCTAGTGTTGACCAGCCTCCAGGGTTTCGAATGATAACATCATAACCTTCGCCCTCTAATTCCTTCTTTAAGTTTATTGCTTTCTGCTTATTGAAGAACCCTTTATAGGGAACGGTTCCTACAATCGGAAACTTCCATTCTTTGGGCTTGAGTTGAAACGCTTCCGCGGCCAAAACCACCCACATAATCTCTTCTCCTTTTTGATCGTAAAGTGTTTTGTAGTTTTTTGTATCCTTCATGCCCAGTGAATCAACGGCATATTGACGTACTTCATCAATCAGTTTCAACCGGGCTTTCAACGAATCCGGAAAAGCAGGATCAGCCATAAAATCCTTCACCGGCTTGGCATTCCAGATAATGTTGACTTGTCCGTAGCCCTGGCGAATGCCATAGCTTACCAGATCCCAATACACCACAACAAGAGCGATTAGCGCAACGAACAGACCCAAAAAAATTCGCTTAATGATTTTACCTGCTCCAACTTTCATCGAATCTGTTAATAGTTAATCGTTAAATGTTAATAGTCTTAGGCTTGCAATATACTGTTTTGAAAAAATGAGCTACCTCAAGCCCACCCCACCCGAAAAGAACGGTTCTAAAATCATTTAATTATGAACGGATGTTATGAACGACAAAATGAGAGCAGACCATATCCAGATAAGGAGTAGACCGAACCTAGGATACAGCTACGTTACAGCTTGAGTGGACGAAGAGTGGACAGAGAGTGGGGAAAGAGTGGATAATGATGAAGCCTATATCGAATCTAAAAGCCAAAATGAAAGGTAACACACGGAGCAAGTAACTCTACCAATTGCGCAAAGAACAAGATACAATTTGTCCTTTATGTAAAATCCTCTGCGTTCTGTATTTTGTATTATTATTTTGATACCTCTTAATCGAAAGACCTCAACTAACTGACAGCATTTTAATTAGGGTTTTGTGCCTCAAGCAAAGCAGTTAACACATCATTTTTACAACTGGTATTTCTATTTTATACTCGTTTTTATTTTGATTGTGAAGTCGTAATTTCAAGCCGTCTAAACCCGTTGGCTGTTGTTAGTTAGAGTTGGTACTGTTCAAAAAGCCCATCGCTCCTCACGCGCAGCCTCGCCTTTGATGACCCCATAAATTGTAAAGTGTAATTAACGACAAACAACTATAAACATGAGCGATGCAAAAGAAAAACTGAAAGCCCTTCAGTTAACAATCGACAAAATTGAGAAAACATACGGCAAAGGAACAGTGATGAAACTGAGTGATGAGAAGGTGGAAGATATTCCGGCCATCTCAACCGGATCGCTCGGTTTGGATATTGCCCTGGGTATTGGTGGGCTTCCACGTGGAAGAGTAATTGAAGTTTACGGACCTGAAGCATCAGGTAAAACTACCTTGACGATGCATTGTATTGCAGAAGCACAGAAACGTGGTGGACTTGCTGCGTTTATTGATGCTGAACATGCTTTTGATAAATCATACGCAGAGAGACTGGGTATTGACACTGAAAATTTATTGATCTCCCAACCTGATAATGGTGAACAAGCATTAGAGATTGCCGATCATTTAATCCGTTCGGGTGCAATTGATATCATCGTTATTGACTCCGTTGCGGCACTTGTTCCGAAAGCTGAATTAGAAGGCGAGATGGGTGAAAGCAAAATGGGTCTTCAGGCGCGTTTGATGTCGCAGGCATTAAGAAAGCTTACTGGTACCATCAACAAAACAGGATGTTGCTGTATATTCATCAACCAGCTTCGCGAAAAAATTGGTATTGTATTCGGCAACCCGGAAACAACAACGGGTGGTAACGCCTTGAAATTCTACGCTTCTGTTCGATTGGACATTCGCAGAATAGGACAAATAAAAGAAGATTCAGACAACATTACTGGTAACCGTGTGAAGGTGAAAGTGGTGAAGAACAAAGTTGCACCTCCTTTTAAAGTGGTTGAGTTTGATATCATGTATGGACGTGGAATTTCTAAATCAGGCGAAATTGTAGATTTAGGTGTTGAGTTAGAAGTGATTCAAAAATCAGGTTCATGGTTCTCTTATGGTGGAAACAAATTAGGCCAGGGTCGCGATTCTGTAAAGCAATTGATCGAAGACAATCAAGAACTGATGGACGAGCTGGAAATGAAAATAAAGGCGAAGATCAACGGTGATGCAGCAAACAAAGAGACCGCCAGAGAAGCTAAAAAAGAAGAAGCGAAAGAAGCGAGAGAGCTGAAAAAAGTAGCAGAAGAAAAAGTGAAGTAATACCAAGTTACGAGGTTTGAATTACGAGGTACGACTTAGTTTGTACTTCGTAATTCGAACCTCGTTCTTATTTAGTTAGCCCGAATAGCGGCAACCGGATCTAGGCGAGCAGCCATTGCTGCTGGCACAATGCCTGAAATCAAACCGATCGTTGATGCCACAGTCAGCCCTAAAACAATGTTGTTGAAGGATAATATGACTTCCATACTTCCGAATACCGGTAAGAGTGTGAGTAAATAAACTAAGAAAAGTCCCGATAAGCCTCCGATAAAGCATAGAAACATTGACTCAAATAAAAACTGGAAGAGGATAAAGTAATTTTTTGCCCCTAATGATTTTTGAAGACCGATAATACTGGTTCGTTCTTTTACGGATACGAACATAATATTGGCAATACCAAACCCCCCTACCAGAAGTGCAAAACCACCAATAACCCAACCCGCTACACCCAAAACATCAAAAATTCCACTGATAGCATTCGCAATTGCTTCAGGTCGATTCATTGCAAAATTATCTTTCTCTGTAGGTCTCAATCCTCTTCGAGCCCGAAGAATCCCCCGCATTTCATTTTCTAATTCAACCAATCCTATATCATAGGCATTACCTTTAACACCAATGACCGATTGTGTTTCATTCCACCTTCCGGAACCGGTCTGGTAAAATTTCCTGAATGAATTATAAGGGATAATGCAATTGTAATCGTTGCTCGTGCGACCTAAGAAACTTTCACCTTCCAGCTTCACAACACCTACCACTTTAAAGTTGAGGTTTTTAATCTTAATGTTCTCCCCAACAGCCTGTACACCATTTTTAAATAGAGCCTCGGCAACTTTATATCCAATTACCACAACATTTCTACCGCCTTCAATTTCATCCAGAGTCAGATATCGACCTTTCTCAACCGGGACTTCAAAAAGCTCATTGTATCCTTCCGAAGCACCCATTAATTCAATTTCACCAATGCCACTACTCCCTTTTTTGATAACCTGATTTCCACGGCTCGCAAAAATCGCGATTTCACTCTCATGCTTCAGATTGTCTCTAAAGAATTGATATTCGCTATAAGAAGGAGTCGGTCTTCTGAAATATTCCCACCAACGATAAACCCCATCACTCTCAGGAACAAAGGGCTGCTTTTGCAAATAAATCACGCCTGAACCTAAGAAATTGAGACTATCCCGTATGTTTTTTTCAAGTGAATCAACAATTGTTAGAACAGCAATGATTAGAAAAATTCCCACTGTCACGCTCGACAAACTCAGAATAGTACGCAATATGTTCGATTTGAGCGCCTTGCCTGCAAAGATGAGGCTTTCATAAATTTGACCTAAAGTCTTCATCCTGTTTTCTGAAATAATTTAATGTATCGTTCCTGTTGGTCGACCTCAGAGGTCAGTAATTACTTTATAAGACTAAAAAAGCGCGTTTTTGTTACCCATTACAAAAACATCTATGCTTTTGTCGCAAAAGTCAATTATTGAGCTATTTTTGCAACCTCTAAAAATTTAACCCTTTATTGGGCATCCTTTGCGTAAAAAATTATGAAGTTATCGGAATTTAAATTCGAGATCCCCAACAATTTAATAGCCC
>JANMRZ010000096.1:0-40656 GCA_031388805.1 Chryseolinea sp. | reverse complement strand
GAAAGACTGACACGCCACAAGCGTGTCAGTCTTTCGTGCTTTTCTGAAACTCATCAGTATACCATCCTGCCACTGGCAGGATGGTATACTGATGAGTTTTTCTGCGCGGACTACATAAGAAGCTGGTAGTGAAAATTTATCCTCCCGCGCAAAGGCATACTATAACTTAACAGCTCTTCGGATTGATAACACTAATCATTTCAGCACGTGGTGGGTTTTATATCTAGCCAGGCTCGGAATGATTTATTAGGCATTAAGTCTTTAAATCCCTGTAATTCCTCAAATTCTTCTTCCTCCTGTGTTCATAATTGAACATCTTTGTACGGATAAGACTAAAGTCGAGGCGACCATGACTTAAAATGGCTCAGATTCATCGATTTTATTCTTGGCATTATTTTCCCATAATAAAGCGATTCACCTTAAACCTAACCTATACGTGAGTACCGAAGGAGGCAAAATTTTAATGATTGATGATGATGAGGACGTACTCCTCGCGGCAAAGATGTTGCTCAAAAAGCAAAACCATAATGTCATCATCGAGAAGAACCCCAAGAAGATTCCGTTCCTTTTAAACAATGATACCTACGATGTTATCTTGTTGGATATGAATTTTAGTAAAGACATCACCAGTGGTAAGGAAGGATTCTATTGGTTGGAACAAATTATCGGGCACGACCCGTCTTCAGTTGTGATCATGATCACAGCGTTCGGAGATGTAGAGATGGCGGTTCGCGCACTCAAGGCTGGTGCGACTGATTTTATTTTAAAGCCATGGCAAAATGAAAAATTAGTAGCCACGATTTCAACTGCGATCAAATTAAAAAAATCATACAATCAGGTTGATAAATTAAAGAAGGCGAAAGAGATGCTGGAAGAACAAATCAGCAAACCTTTCGCAGAAATTATTGGTCAAAGTTCAGCTATAAGAGAAGTATTCAATCTCACTGAAAAAGTTGCGAAAACCGATGCTAACGTTTTGATATTAGGCGAGAACGGAACAGGTAAAGAATTAATTGCTCGCGCTATTCATCAACGCTCTCTGCGCAAAGACAGTAGTTTTGTTGCAGTGGACATGGGAGCCATAACTGAAACACTTTTTGAGAGTGAACTTTTCGGACATAAGAAAGGATCGTTTACAGATGCCCGTGAAGATCGTCCCGGACGATTTGAACTGGCTAATGGCGGAACGCTTTTCCTAGATGAGATTGGAAACTTGAGCATGAGTTTACAAAGTAAATTATTGAGTGCCCTTCAGGCGCGCCAAATTACTCGTGTTGGATCAAATCAAGCTATGCCGGTTGACATACGCTTGATCTGTGCTACCAACATGCCACTACACAAGATGGTACAGGAAGGTACCTTTCGTCAAGATTTATTGTATCGGATCAACACGGTTGAGCTCCAGGTTCCAACCTTAAGCGATCGCGTGGAGGACATACCTTTGCTCGCACAGCACTATTTAAATTATTATGCGCGCAGGTATCACAAAACTGTTACAAGTATCGCGACAGAAGCGATGGATAAATTGAAACGCTATGCATGGCCAGGTAATATTCGCGAATTGCAACACGCCATTGAACGTGCTGTGATCATGACGGATTCTCCGAGTCTACAGGAAAGTGATTTTCTATTGAGCAGATCGCTCACCACAGGTCCATCTAATAACACCCTAAATCTTGATGAGGTAGAGAAGACTGCAATCGTTAAAGCTTTGCAAATGCATAAAGGAAACATCTCCAAGGCCGCTGATGAACTTGGTCTCACACGCGCATCACTTTATCGAAGGATGGAGAAATACGGCATTTAGAATAGTTAAGGGTTATCCGTTAATGGTTAATAGCTATCAGTTTGTAGAACGTATTAATGACATTGCTCACAATTAACGTATAACCATTAACTTTTCACTTCAAAGCCTTCCGCTCATCACCGGAAGGTTTTTTATTTTAGTCGCTACCATTACCTTGTAGCCATACTTCATAGCGGGTTATGATACAGATTTCGAGCCTTTCATTTTCCTATGCCCCTCAATCCACATTGCGCTTTCCGGATGTGGAAGTAAAGAAGGGCGAGAATATTTTATTGTTGGGAGAATCGGGGAGTGGAAAGACAACCTTGCTTCATTTAATGGGCGGATTGCTTCGTCAATATTCAGGATCCGTTAAAGTTGATGAAACAGAACTCTCTATGCTTTCAGAATCATCGTTGGATAAATTTCGCGGTCAAAAAATCGGATTCATTTTTCAGAAGAATCATTTGATCAATGCATTGTCGGTTGAGAAAAATCTGGCAATGGCATCCTACCTGGCTGGATTGCCAGTTAGTACAGAAAGAATCGAACATGTGTTAGAAAGTCTTGGTCTTGCGGAAAAAAGAAAAAGTAAAGTAACGGAATTAAGCCAAGGGCAGGCACAGCGTGTGGCAATTGCCAGGGCAGTGCTAAATAAACCGTCAATCATTTTTGCAGATGAGCCTACCTCTGCGTTGGACGATAAGAATTGCAATAAGGTAATTGATTTGTTGTTGAATGTTGCTTCTCAAAATCAATCTACATTAATCGTTGCTACACATGATCAACGTTTAAGAGATAAAATATCCAACCAACTGAAATTGCAGTAACGAACAACCATCAACAACCAACGAACAACTAATTCAAGATCATGAATCTTTTTTCTCTTGTCTGGAATTACCTCAAGGCCCGGCCGCTTAACACAGCGATTAACATTGTGTTACTCTCGCTTGGCATTGCTGTGATCACAATTTTATTGTTGTTCAATACACAACTTGAAAAGAAGATAACGGAGAATGCACGCGGCATTGATTTGGTAGTGGGAGCGAAGGGTAGTCCGTTGCAACTTATTCTGTGTAATATTTTTCACATGGATTTTCCTACCGGAAATATCAAGCTTGCTGAAGCAGAAAAGATTTCAAGAAACAGATTAGTAAAGAAAGCAATTCCACTTGCGCTGGGGGATAGTTATCAAACATATCGTATTATCGGAACGAGTAGTGCATATGCTGATCTTTACAAAGCTGAACTTGCACAAGGCGAATGGTGGAGCAGGGTATTCGATGTTACGATAGGAGCTAACGTTGCTGAACTTTCAGGACTGAAAATTGGAGATAAATTTGCGAGTGCTCACGGGCTTGTATCTGGCGGACATGACCATGACGATCATCAGTATGTGGTAGTTGGGGTCATCAAAAAAAATAATACTGTTCTTGATAATTTGATTTTATGTAATGTTGAAAGTGTTTGGCAAATGCACGAAGAGGGAGAACATGAAGAACAACATCACGAAATAGACTCATCTTTCGTTCCGTCAAGATTAGTCCCTTCGGTAGCTGCAAACGATTCAACGAAAGAAATTACATCCATGTTGATTCAGTATCGTTCCCCGATGGGGGCTATACAGCTTCCGCGTTTTGTCAATTCACAAAGTAGTTTGCAAGCAGCATCTCCTGCTTTCGAGACAGCACGATTGTTTTCAATCTTAGGAGTTGGTGTTGATATTCTCATGGCCTTCGCTTATGTACTCATCATTATTTCTGGCTTGAGTATTTTCATCGCACTTTATAATTCATTGAAAGAGCGCAGGTATGATATGGCCATTATGCGTTCGATGGGTGCCACGCGATCTAAACTTTTTATTTCAATTTTGCTAGAAGGTGGTGCGCTTACCTTGTTTGGCAGCATTATTGGATTGCTGATGGGGCATGGAGTATTGGTACTCTTATCAGTAATGGTCGATGAAACTCAGAAAGCAGGCATCAGTGGATTTGTTTTCTATCCACAAGAGTGGGTAATTTTAGGCGGAAGTTTGATGCTAGGATTGCTGTGCTCTATCATCCCAGCAGTGCAAGCCTATCGCGTGGATATTTCAAAAATTCTTAGTGGCAACTAGAAGAAAAAATTAGAATAGAGAATTTAGAAGACAGAATATGAAGAAGGTAATTGTTTTAATTTTGTTGATCATGGTGGCGGGAGCGAGTTTTGCTCAAGGTAAATTTAATGCGTGGGATACATTTGCAAAAACCAAGTTTGATCCGAAATACTATGAGAAGCTTGGCGAGTACCTTTTCTACCCCACATTTCCTGCCGACCTAAAGGCCTTGGAAGGGAAGGAGATAATATTGGAAGGGTTCTATGTTCCCTTTGCTCCTGAAGACGGCAATTACATTATCCTCTCAAAATTCCCTATGAGTCAGTGTTTCTTTTGTGGAGGTAGTGGCCCTGAGTCAGTGGCGGAAGTAAATTTCCAGCGCGACTTACCTAAATTTCAAATCGATGATTTGGTTATGGTGAAAGGTAAACTGAAACTCAATGCTGATAATATGGATCACGTTAATTTCATTTTGGTTGATGCTGTCGTTGTTAGTAAGTAGGCTACGTGCTTCTGAAATTCGATCCTCTCACGTTTAGGTCTAGTCAGGATAATATTTGATCCAGCTTTTGCCTTTGTGTTTTTTAGATCATAACAATTCCCTAACTGTTGGTTAATCTTCTGCTTTTGTTGAACTTTAACAGTCCGAAACCCGGCTATGGAATACTTCAGGCTTAGCATTCTCTGTGGTGCTAAGAATGCTTGACAAATTTTAAAAGGGTATCGAAAATACCTAACCAACACATGAAAAGAATTCTAAAAAGTTTCTTCCTGATCATCAATTATAAAACGATCATTGTTACTACCCTTTCTGTTATTTCCACTTACTTCTGTTATCACTTTGGTTTAACGGCTAAGTTCCCTGATATGCTGGTTGGTGTCGCTATTGTTTTTCCAGTGGTGTTTTCGATTGGTTCTGCCTACACGCGTAGAGAAACAGCCTTGCAACGCTTTGCTGATTTTAAAGGACATGCCATTGCTATTTACTATGCTACCCGCGATTGGACTACCGACAAGAATCACGATTTACCTGAACGAATTAAAATCCTAATGTCAGAAATGACCTTGCTCATGCGATCTATGTTGGCGGAAAGTCATCGAAAAGAATGGGGTGTAAATGAAGAAAGAATATTCCAACATTTTTCTAGACTATCGCTTATGGTAATGGAACTTCGTCATTATGGTGTTCAGAGCGGAGAAATTTCACGTGTAAGCCAATATGTAAGCAAAATGATCATTGCGTTTGATAACATGAAGATCATTCACGCCTATCGCACGCCTGTGACCCTGAGGGCTTATAGTAAGGTATTCATTTATATTTTTCCGATTATCTACGGTCCTTATTTCGCCAGTACCTTTCACGATTTCTCTGCGCATTTGGAATATGTAATGCCAATCCTCTACAGTTTTATTCTGGTAAGTTTGGATAATATTCAAGATCACATCGAGCATCCATTTGATGAAATTGGTGAAGACGATATCCGGATTGATGAGCGTGAAATTACTGCGCACATGATCTGATAAAGAAAGTTTAAGATTGAGTTTTATGTAGCATAAACCCTATGGAAACACAAGGTAATCCTGAACAAAATAAACAGACAAAGGCAAAACTCTATTTCATAATTGCCATTGTACTGTTGTTTGTATTGGCCTTGATGTGGTCTGTCGATGGTTCTTTCTTCTATTTAATTTCGGGCCCTGTTGTTTTCTTTTTCTATTTAGGTTTTCGTAATCTACCATCAAAGCAAAAGGATATACACTATCGGGATCAGGAAAAACCCAGATACTCAGGCACTCGTTCTCCTTCTTCTTTCGGTGACGCGTTCGAATCTTTCTTTAAAAAAAAGCAGACTGATTTTAAGCCAAACAATCCCGATACACCGCAATCCAAATCTGCTAAACCATTTTTTATCGGATGCATAGCGATAACAATATTTTTTCTCTTCTTCATTTCTTTTATTGTTTCACTTTTTGGATCGGAAGAAGTGAGTTATTATGATGTAGCCGAACAATACTATAATAGTCAATCGTACGATTCAGCTTATGTAAATTATGAAAGGGCATCAAAAGTAGATGTAACAGACGATAAACCTTTTATCGGTATGGGTAATGTTGCGTTTGATATGAATAGGCTCGACTCTGCTCTTGTTTCGTATGATCAAGCTCTTCAGATTAATTCGGATAATTCAGAGATTCAATTTAAGAAGGGGTTGATCTTATATTATCAAAAAAAATATGATCAAGCTGCACAAACGTTCACTAACCTTTTTGAGAAAGATCCTACTTACTTTGATGCTTTGCAAAAACTTGGCGATGTCTATTATGATCAGAAACGATATGATGAAGCGTTAAAATATTATGATCAGGCATATGCAAATGGAGTACGTAACAATTGGATTTGCTATGTTACAGGATACCTGTATGAAGTGAAGGGAGATACAAAAAAAGCAATTAGCCTTTATCGAGAAGCCCTGAGCTATGATAGTACTGTAGTTGATATTTATTCCAGGTTGGGAACATTGTTACCGGGAACCGAGGGTGATTTTTTCCGAAGAAAAGCGAACGAGGGAATTCAATAGTAGTTACACATCCAGCACATCTTGAAATTCTTTCACCTTATCAAAAACAGATTTAGCGAAAGGACAGAGTGGAATAATCTTTACTTTATTTCCCCGAGCATATTCGACAGCGGCAGAAACGAGTTGTTTACCAGCTCCTTTTCCTTTAAGCGCATCACTTACTTCCGTATGATCAATAATAATTCGGGTATCTCCAGCTTTACTGAAAGTCATTTCAGCTAAACGCTTTCCATTGTCTTCAATGAAAAATGCGCCTTTGTTTCCTGTTAGTTCGAATTTAATATCCATCAGTTTTGAGATTTATATCGGAGGCCAAGTAAGATCATAGTGACAAAGAGAAGCAATACAATACCCAACGCAAATTGGAGTGTTTGCCAATTGGCAAGAAGTCCAATGACAGGAGGGCCAACCAGGAAACCGGAGTAGCCTACTGTTGTCACCATCGCCAAGCCAACACCAGGAGGTAGGCTCTTTGCATTACCTGCAATGCTATATGCAATAGGAACAATGGAGGATAATCCAAGACCGACCAAAAAGAATCCAAGAATTGAAGAATATGGAAGTGGAAACAAAAGTGCAATCGATAATCCAATGGCGGATAATATGCCCCCACCAATAATCATTTTTCTATCGCCAAGATTTAGACGTATGCGATCACCAAAAATTCTTCCAATGGTCATAGCAGTAGCAAAAGCGGAAAGTCCTATGGGTGCCAATGATTGAGAAGCATGGGCAATATTTTCCATGTAATTCACACTCCAGTTCGACATTGAGCCTTCCCCTAGCATACAGCAAAAAGTTATGATGCCAATGCTAATCAATGTAGCATTTGGTAATCGAAATAATGGGCCGTCATGCTTAACAGAAGGATCGGGCTTGTCGTGAACAAGATTACGACTTGCCCAGCCAACAGCTACCAACGCAATACCTACTATTATTATGAAATGATGGGGTAAGTCAAATTGAAGATCAGTAAACAGAGCACCACTCCACGCGCCTAACATCATACCAATACTAAACAACGCATGAAAAGAAGTCATGATGGGTTTGTTGTATAACTTCTCTACCATCACCGCTTGTGAATTCATAGCCACATCAAGCATGCCCGTAACAATACCCATAATAAAATACAAGCCGATGAGAGCGGCAATGTTTGGCATAAACGGAATGATCGGAACGATAATACAGTAAAGCAAAACAGCAATGAGTGTAATTCTCCGGCTTCCATTTTTAATAATGACCCAACCTGTAAACGGCATTGCGCCAACAGCACCAATCGAAGAAGCTAGAAGCACGAATCCAATTACTCCATTATCTGCCTGGTATAACTCTTGAATGCGAGGCAATCGAGAAACCCAATTGGCATAAATAAAACCATTAATAAAGAATGCTATTTTAATAGCAATGCGGTGTAAAAGCACGAAATGATCTGTTAATCATTCAAGATCATGCATTTTTTTACTAAAGCCAAGGCTATCGACAAGAAGTAAATTAATTATTGACTTCTTTAATCGTGAAGGTTGATGTGCTACTTCCCACGTTTCCATCTCTTGTCATGCCTTCTACAACAATTTTGTATTCACCAGGAATGTCTGAGGTATTGAACTCCACTTGTTGATGCCCGTCTTTATCCGTGGTTACAGTAGGGTTCCAGTATAATAGATACCGCTGATCAGGAAGACGACTTTCGCGTTGATTTTTATTGTCATACTTAGGCGAATAAAATTCACGTTGCAACTGCAGTCCTTCGTATGCGAGTGTAACACTTTTAGGATTGAGAGGAAAACCGCCAAGATCACCTTGATAGGTAGTGTAACTCACAATACCATTAAAACTTAGTTGGCCTAAATACCATTTTCTTGTCATGACTTCTAGTTTCTTTACATTAAGAGGGCTAAAGTTCATGATCTCATCTTCATCAAATATGGGAACTCCATCGAGAAGTACCAATGGTGATTCATTGAAAACACCAGTGTTAATATTGTCGAGGAGAATGAAGTGAAAACCATCTTTGCGTTTGCGTACCAAAACACCAGGAACATATTCTCGCATCACTTCTTCCATTACCGGAAATCTTGTGAAAGCATCTAGAAAATAGGTTTCGTCTGCTTTGCCATAAAATGCAGAACTATCAACTGAAGCTGATTTTACTTTTGCAAGCTCATTGGAGAAATAAATATCCTGAACCTGCATGGCAACACTTCGATTGAGGAGTTGGTTGGTAACTTCAGTTGAGAGTTTAAAGACTGGTATGGGGCGGTGTGTGAACTGGTCGGAAAAAGGAGATTTTATTTTGATTCTATAGGTACTATCATTCTTGGATTTTGCTTGAGCAATGATTTTTGAAGATCCGTAAAAGTTCTGCATTTCGAATTGCACTTCCCCTTTCTTGTTACTCCGTGAAGGATAGAAATTAATTATTTTGTTGGGTGAGGAAAGATAGGTCATTACTCCATACGCTGGAGAACCATCCTGTTTAAGAACATTACCTTGTATCAGATGCCCTCTATATTCTGGAATAAAATCGATCGCGGTTTTTTTATTACGTAATACATCACTCCACAGAAACCTACGCCAACCATGTGTGAGCATGAGGTTATCAGCAGCCTCTTTTACATCTAGTGACGAAGAGAGGTAGTATTCAGGTGATTCTATTGTTCCTTTCAAATCAGACGTTATCCAAAAATAATCCAGCATGGTTCTGCTGGAGGATGAAAGAGAATCTACTCTAAAAACAGAGATAGATAAATTTGATTCTTTCCCTACCTGTTTTAATGAAGAGGTTAAATCGATTTTAACATTTCGTCTTGGTTCGTATTGTGGTTGGTTGGACTTGACCGATATACTTAAATTATTTTCGGGTTGTTTAAAATATAATCGCTCACAAACCGGGTTCATCGATGTGTCAAAAATAGTTATATGCGAAATCCCTTCGGCTAGATCGTTCGTGTTAATCAGAAAAGTAGCTGACCCATTTCGAAGCATTTGAAATCCAGTATTGGATATAATATTTCGAGAGTGAACAAACAAATAAGCTCCTGGAATTTCGTCTGTATTTGAAAGAACTGCACTTACTTTAATGCGCAATTGATTGTTCGTAGTATCAGCAACCTGAATACTATACCCATTCGTTAGAACGGCCTGTAAATTGATAGTTTGTATTTTTCCTGAACGATCGCGAATTATAGCTCGATACTGATGGTTAGGTTGGGGGGTAAAAATAAGATTACCTATTCCAAATCGATGAGGTGCGAAATTTACAATGGTATCATTTTGTTGATTGAGTAGTGTGCCCTTAAAATCAATTCCACTTCCTGACGTGTCAGTCACTTTAAAGGCAACTTTGTTTTTTACTCCCGCTAGAAGGTTTCCACCTTCAGCAAAAAATTGGACATCATATTTAGTTGTTGTCGTTTGTGTTTCAGCCTCAATACTTTTAAAGGTGTTGATAATACTTATAGGTTTATGAAAGAAAAACTCTGCGCTGAAATTTTTCATCCAATTGGTATATGCACGCATTATATAGTTGCCGCTGTTTAATGTTGCAGGAAGGTAAAGAGAGCCTTCACCTGATCCATTTTCTATTTTAACTTTGGTTTGCAATACGGATTGATTACTTCGATCAAGGAACTCTATGTAAGCAACCTTGCTAACGTCTGACGGCTTATGCAGACTTCCATCCGTAAGGTAGATTTTAAACCACATCGTTTCGCCTGTTAGGTAAGATGGACGATCTACATGAACATAGATTTTTTCCTGCAGGTTTTGTTTACGATGTTGATTGATTTTTTTTGTTAATGTGTCAAGGTTGTTTTGCTGCGCAAGAGCAGTCTGGTTCATACATGGAAATACTCCTAAACTCCATGAAACAAGTATGACTAGTTGAAGGATTTTTTTCATGATAAGGAAGGTTATTGCCAGAACGTTGGTTTGGTAGTTTTTCCTCCTTGCGTTCTGCAATCTGTACAGGAAATGGAAGAATACGTATATCCAATGGGAGAAGGGCCCATGCCATATATAGGGTGAACCAATGCTCCCGCAGATATGGGAAGGTCTTCAATAAGTACGGTATCCATAACGCAGTTCCCTTGTGACTTGAAGCTTCTTAACTCGACAGGTAAATCGATACCTTTAATAAAAATTCTTTTCTCTTGGGCCGACCCAACATCAAAGTATCCAAGGACGGGATCACTTGGATTATTTATGTTATGAATATTACCAGTTACTTGTCCTGGCTGTGGATCAAATAAGCTTCCAAGATTTTCGGTTGTTTTCTGCAGGTTTAGCCAGTAATCATACGCTTCACGACTAAGGGCCTTTTGTTTGACTAAGATACTATACTTAATAATTGTTTTCTGAGAATTTTTTGGAATGAAGGTTAATGGAAAATTACAGATTATATCTTCATTAAGCTTATCAGATGAGCCAATAAGTATTTTTTGCGACGGTAATGTTTCCCAGCACCTATAAGTCTGTTCTTCTAGCGGAATACTAACGATCTCTTCATTTTCGTATTTTAAATAGGAATAGTAGACAGCCTCGTATTCAAACGTTTCTTCAAAACTCCATTGATAATAACGTGTTTTCTTGGAACCATCATGAGTGTTAATAAGGATATCGATACCAACCTGTGTTTGAGATGGCTCCCAATGAATGCTATCAATTATTGGAGTTTGCTTTATGGTTATAAAGTCGGACTGGTATTCGCTGTTGTCAGAAGTCCTAACGTAAAGCCTGTATTCCTTAGAAAGACTAATTGTTAAATTAGATTGTTGATATACCCCATTCCCTATTTCAATCAGCGGGTAGGTGTTGCCCTCACTATCTTCAACGCTTATTTGAGCATTCAATTCCGGTGGACTTGATTCTGTTGATGATAGTGCCACTGCACGACTTAACATTACATGAGCGCTTCCATCGGTGCTGTTGACCGAACCATCAATCACTAAGAAATTTACCTCATCATCAATAATAGGAGGCGGATAAGATTCAATACAACTAGTAAGAAATGCAAAGCAAAGAAGAATATACAGATATTGGAAACGACCGATTTTCATGCCGTTAAAATTTAAAATTGTAAGTAATAGTTGGAATGGCCTTTGCAAAAACAGAGAGCTTATAACCTTTAATAACACCGTTCTCTGATGTAAAGTATACCGAGTAGGCATTTGCTCTTCCGGTCAAATTATAAACCGCTACTGTCCATGAGCTATGAGCTAGTTTTTTGATTTTGTGATTTCCTTCAATATTGATTGAAATATCAGTGCGGAAATAATCGGGTATGCGGTAAGCATTTCTATCTGAATAATAAATTCGTGGAGTTCCGCCTAAATCATATTTAGCGATTGGTAATGTTATCGGTCTGCCGGTGCTATACACTAGGTTAAGGGAAAAATTAAACCTCCTGCTGAATTTATAGTTTCCAATAAAGTTAAAAGCGTGGGGTTTATCATAACTGCTTGGGTAGTAAGTTCCGCCATTGATCGTTTCAGTGGCAGATTGACCTTTGGTTTTTAGAAATGAACGTGAGTAGGTGTAGCTGACCCAACCATTTACTTTACCCAGTGATTTCTTGATTAGGAGTTCGATTCCATAAGCTTTACCCTTTGCATCCAACACGTCAGTTTCTAAATGATGATTCTTTAATAAGGTAGCGCCATCTTTAAAATCAACGGCATGTTCCATGGTTTTGTAATAAGCCTCAACGGATGTCTCAATCAGATTTCCTCTCAGATTTTTGTAAAAGCCAACAGAGAATTGATTACCAATTTGTGGCCTTACATAGGTGTCGCTTAACTTCCAGATATCGGTAGGGGCAATGGCCGTTGTATTGGAAAGCATTTGGATGTATTGTCTCATCAGGTTATAACTGAATTTTACAGACGAATTGTGAGGCAAAGTATATCGGATTGAAAGTCGAGGCTCTGCTCCATGGTAGTTTGCTATCGTTTTACCTGACCTATATTGGATAGTATCTTGTATTGTTGATTCTTGACGCGGAACACCATCTGAATAGGTGTATACATCGCGAGCACCTAAACTTTGATAAAATGAATACCGAAGGCCAAGGTATACTGACAAATTGGGTGTTATATCGAAATTCTCGCCAGCATAGATTGCGCTTTCAAGAGCTTGTTCATTTTGAATCTTATCGGGTATAACCTGCGATTGTTCTCCAAAGGGTTGATAGTTTCCCGGCGATATGTCGTAACGTACAACATTGGCACCAGCCGTAATAGTGTGCTTTGAATTTGGAAAATAATTGAAGTCTGCTTTAGCGTTCCATTGTCGAATAGAAAAATCCAATGAAGCTGCTTCCACAGGATTCGAGTCACTTTCGACTGAATAGGTATATTGACTTATTGTTCCAGCCAGAACACCATAAAGTTTACTATTAAACGTATGCTTCCATTTTAATGAAGCATTGCTGTCGCTGTATCGATAAACGGTATCACTGTTTAGCTTAAACTTATCCTTACTGGTGTAGGCAGACAGGTAAAGATTGTTATTGTCATCTATTTTATGACTTATGCTGGCATTGAGATCGTAAAAAGAAGCCGTACTGTTTTCAAGTTCTTTGGAATCAAGTTGTCGAAGTATCCAGTCGGAGTAAGTAGATCGTGCGCCAATTAGAAATGAAGTCCTGTCTTTTATGATGGGGCCTTCAAGTGAGAACCTTCCTGTGATGGGACTAATTCCTCCTGACCCCTGTATCTTTTTTAAGTTGCCTTCACGCGAGTGTACATCTAAAACAGAAGATAATCGTCCACCATATTCAGCGTTAATTCCGCTCTTGTAGAGTTCTACATTCTTCAATACATCAGGATTGAATGTAGAGAAAAATCCAAACAGATGTGACGGATTATAAACTGTGGCATCGTTGTAAAGAATTAAATTCTGATTGGTAGCACCACCCCTTACATTTAAACCTACAGTACCCTCGCCAACAGACTGTACGCCTGGCAGCGTTAGCACAACTTTCATAATGTCTGTTTCGCCAAGTGCCAATGGAATTTGTTTCATTGTTCTGATGTCGAGTTTCTCCATTCCCATTTGCATACCTGTTACGCGAGCATCTCGATCGGACTCAACTACGACTTCTTTCAATGGTGTAATGTCTTCTTCTATTTCAATATCCAGTTTTCCGTTTGCATAAAGCATGATATGGCGTTGAGTACTCTTCATACCGATGCTCTTTATTTTTATTTCATGTCGCCCTTTGGGAAGGGTGAGTGAAAAATGCCCGAATTGATCGGTAGCAGCTCCAACGGTAGGATTCTCGACAAACACAGACGCTCCTATAATGGGTTCACCCGATTTCAAATCACGAACAATTCCTGCTAGAGTAGCGTTGCCTTGAAGATTATTGGTTCTTGTGCCAATGTTGTAGAGTTTTTCTTCTGCTTGTTTCTTTAATTTTTCTTTGTGTTCAAATTCTGAATAATCGAACGCTGTTCCATTTGCTGCAGAGTTTGGATCAGAGCTAAAAAAACCGATTGGGAGCTCGGTTAGTATCTGACGTTCCTGTGTAATATAGATAGTATTGCCATTGATGGAGTAATGAAGAGCAGTGCCAGTAAAGACTTCATCCAAAATTTTAGCAACACTTGCATTGGAAAAATTAGTGTTGATGACAAGACTGTCTGTCCATATCGGATTATAGTAAAAGTGATAGTTCGTTTGAGATTCGATTTTATTTACTAATTGCGTAAATGTAGATGAACTGAAATCACCTGATATTGTCTGGTTGTTTTGTGCTTGTACTTGAAGAGCAAAAAAGATAGAAACAAGTAAGACGGCAATTTTGTTTTTCATTCTTCGATTAGTTTCCGTTGTAGAATTCTATCAGTTTAATAATAGTGACCTCGCGGTTTTTGCGGAAGCGAAGGTGATTCTGGTGGATGAATTGATTTAGTTCTCGTTTACGATCGCCCAAAACATTTAACACTGATTTTTTACCCTTAACTAAATAGTAGTGTCCATCTTTGCAGATATAGTATTTTGATTTCTCAGTAAAGTCGCGCTGTATTTCTGACGAAGAGATGGTTTCATGAAATTCTTTGATTCGCTTGGCAAAGAATTTCACCTTGCCATCGGAAAGTTGGTCATAAAATCCAGTGGGCAGATCGGTTTCCTTTATCATAATAAACTGATGTCCGTCAATGGAAAAAGATTGAACTTTATCTCGAATCAATTGAATCATAATGGAAGACGGCTGCTCTGTAATAACCTGGTCAGTATAAATATTGTACAGCAAGGATACATTACTGTACCGTTCATTATTGTATTGAATCGATCCGGTTATCCAGTCTTCACTGATAAAGTAGGGATGCTCATCTTTTTGAGGGTTGTAGTCTAAGTAATCTCCTCCATTGTAAAGCTGAGCCTGCTCTTTCATTATTTGGGTGTAAACATTTTTTGTGTTCTCACGGGCATAGGATACAAAAGCTGTATCACGCGGAAGAGTTTGGGCAAATAAAGTCGCCTTGAAGAAGATAAGTGGAAGTAATATGAAAAAATATTTTACCACGATTGTAAATAAGAGTTTAGGAAAAATAATTTTAAAACTTGAAAGTACCTACACCGCTGAAGTAATATACCCTGATATAAAATTTACTATCAGTTGTTAGGAAACAAAGAAGGCTCCTGATCATAGGAGCCTTCTTTGTAAGATGTCGATGATTTAGCAGATCACATCTGGAGAATCACTTTTGTTGTCGATGAGTTTATGTCTTTAGCGCGCTTACTTTGCATAAGCAACACTGCGCATTTCTCTGATAACTGTTACTTTTACTTGTCCCGGGTACTGCATGTCGCGCTCAATTTTTTGAGAGATATCAAAACTCAATTGTCCGGCTCGCTCATCGGAGGCTCGCTCAGCATCAACAATAACACGCAATTCGCGGCCAGCCTGAATAGCATAACATTTCTCAACGCCATCAAAGGTTAACCCTAATTGCTCAAGATCCTTCAAGCGCTTAATGTATTGTTCCATCACCTCACGTCTTGCACCAGGTCTTGCTCCACTGATGGCATCGCATGATTGGATAATAGGAGAGAGGATGTTCGTCATTTCAATCTCATCATGGTGAGCACCGATGGCATTACAAATAATCGGATGCTCTTTATATTTTTGAGCGAGCTCCATTCCAACAATAGCATGAGGCTTTTCAAGTTCTTCCGGCCATACTTTTCCGATATCGTGAAGTAATCCGGCACGTTTGGCTTGCTTTACATTTAAGCCTAACTCAGCTGCCATGATCGCGCAAAGATTAGCTACTTCACGTGAGTGTTGTAATAAGTTTTGTCCATAGCTTGAACGGAAGCGCATGCGTCCTACCATTCTTACTAATTCTGGATGAAGACCATGAATACCTAAGTCGATTACAGTTCGTTCGCCAATCTCCACTACTTCATCTTCAATATTTTTAGTAGTCTTTGCTACAATCTCTTCTATACGTGCCGGGTGAATACGTCCATCTTGTACAAGTCTATGTAAAGAAAGGCGGGCAATCTCTCTGCGCACCGGATCGAAACCAGAAATGATAATGGCTTCTGGTGTATCATCTACAATAATTTCAACACCCGTAGCGGCTTCTAATGCACGAATGTTTCGTCCTTCGCGACCAATGATTTTTCCCTTGATGTCATCGCTTTCAATGTTAAAGATCGACACACAGTTTTCAATGGCATGTTCCGTAGCAGTACGCTGAATGGTTTCAATAACAATCTTCTTCGCTTCTTTCGTTGCTGAAAGTTTGGCTTGCTCCATAATATCTTTTACGTAGCTCGATGCATGTGTTTGAGCTTCGTCTTTTAATGTAGCCACCAATTGTTCACGTGCCTCATCAGCGGTAAGCTTTGAGATGCTTTCAAGTACTTGAATTTTTTGCTGATTAAACTTATCAAGATCTTCTTTGCGTTTCTTTACGCTTTCCAATTGTGCAGCAAGATCAGTACGAATGTCATCTAACTCGCCTTCTTTGCGCTTAATGGTCTCGAGTTCCTTGTTTAAAGTTTGCTCGCGCTGTTTTATTTTTTGTTCGTTGGTGATGATCAGATTTTTCTTTTTGTTGGCCTCATCTTCAAACTCCGTTTTCATTTGAAGGATTTTTTCTTTGGCCTCCATAATGCGATCTTTCTTCAGGTTCTCTGAAGAAATTTCTGCCTCCTTTAAAATGAGTTTTGATTTTGATTCAGCATCTTCTTCCTTTTGCTTCAGCTTCCGCTTGGAGATCAGGGAACCGAACAGTAAACTCAGCACGATAGTAGCTGCGATACTGCCCAGTATAACGATTACATATTCCGTTGACATAGGTATTATAGATTAGGGTTACTTTAACCCCGGGTGCCACCTTGGCTCAGAAAGGAAGGAGTGAAGAGATCAGAGAATGGATTGGGAAACCAGGTGATTGAGCTGTCCCACTTTTTCAAACACGGCCTTATCAATGACGTGATGGGTTTCATCGGATGTGATTTTCTCAATCAGGCAATCGAAGGACACCATAGCCAATAGATCTTGTTTGTCGTTAATTCCAAATTGCTCTCCGTAAGATTTGATTTTTTCATTGATGAGCCTGCCGGCCATTCTTACCCGCTCCTCGTCTTCTCGCTTCACCTTCATGGGATATTCGCGGTCGGCAATTTTTATTTTTATTGAAAGATCCTCCATCAAATAATCTTACAGGTTGCTTAACTGTTTAAGTGGGCGATGCACTTGTCTATCTCACGAATGTATTCGTCCACTTTTTTCTTCAACTCCAGAGAACTTCCGTCTTCCGGGTTTAAACTATCCACAAGTTTAGTGATTTTCAATTGATTATGAAACCCAGCGAGTTGTTCATCGCGGGCTTTTATAGCGGCCTTAAGTTCGAGATTGTCGGCTTTCAGGGTTTTAAGCTCTTCCTTTAAACTTTTATGCTCGTTAACGAGCACCAGAATTTTTCGCTCCAGCCCACTGAGGTTGGTTTTTAAGACTTCCTGATCCATGCAATGTTATTTACGATTTACAGTTTGCCCAACAGTCGCTACCTGTGTTGCTTTCTGTTTATTAATACTCTTTTGTTCTTGCTCCAAATTACCTTGCTCAGCTTACTTCCGAATAACCGCGCCCAACTGCTGTCCAAAGGCTGATATTAAATGCTCCATAGTGCGATCAATTTCTTCGTCTGTCAGAGTTTTGTTTTCATCTTGCAAAGTAAAGCCAAGTGCATATGCTTTTTTTCCTTGCGGGATGTTTTCGCCTTCATAGACATCGAACGCTATAATATTTTTGATTAACCGCTTTTCGGTATTCACAACTAAGTTACGAATTTCATCGAAGGTAATCTGCTTGTCGAGTACGAGTGACAAGTCGCGCCTCACTTCTGGAAATTTTGTAACCTCCTGAATTACTAACTTAGGGTTTGCCGATTGGAAAAGCAAGGAAGTGCTGAGTTCAGCATAAAATAATTCTTGCTTGATGCCAAAATCTTTCAATAAGGCAGTTTTTATTTTCCCAACGCTACCAATTTCTTCTTTGCCCAACTTCAACACCGAACCATATTCCAAAAGTTGGTCGTTTATTGTTTCTTGTTTGATGTTGGTGATGCCGGATTTAATTAACACATGCTGAACATGCTGCGCGATGTCATAATAACTTGCAGGCTGTGTTTTTCGCTGCCAGTTTTCTGTTTCCTGGTTTCCGGTAAAGTAAATCGCGAGCCTTTCTTCTTCTTTATACTTACCAGCTTCTTTGAAATAGATTTTTCCGAACTCAAAAAGTTTTAAATCCTTTTGTTTACGATTGATGTTATGCGCGCATACCTCAAGACCAGTAAATAAAAGTGTTTGACGCAAAATACCTTGCTCTTCACTTAGCTTATTTAATATCTCGATCGCATCTCCTTTGAATTTAAGGTTATGCTTCTGTTGATAATTATAATTGGTAAGTGAATTCGTCCATATTTCGAAGAATCCATTGCCAGTAAGTAGTTCTCCAATAGATTTTTTAAACTTATCAAGATCTTTAACAGGGAATTCTGCCAAATAATCTGTGCTTGCATGATCTGTAAGTTCGATATTGTTGAAACCGTAGATGCGTAAAATCTCTTCCACGATATCGGCCTCTTGTGTTACATCAACACGATAGGGAGGAACAACAACACTGTATCGATCTTCTTTTGTATCCACAACTTTAATGTCCAGCTTTTCCAGAATAGAATGAATTTCATTTCTTGGAATAACCTTACCAATCAACCGATTGACATTTTTGTCTTTTACTTCAATCGTAGTGCTTTCAATTTTTGTCGGATAAACATCAATCACTTCAGATGAGATTGTGCCTCCTGCAATTTCTTTAATCAACAACGCTGCACGTTTTAATGCATACACTGTTATGTTCGGATCTGTGCCACGTTCAAATCGGAAAGAAGCATCTGTTTTTAATTGATGATGCAGCGATGATTTGCGAACATAATCCACTGAAAAATAAGCACTCTCTAAAAATATCTTGGTTGTATTTTGTGAAACACCTGACTTCGATCCGCCAAAAACACCGGCAATACACATACCTTCCTTCTCGTTGCAAATCATCAAGTCGTTAGCCTGAAGTTTTCTTTCTTTTTGATCGAGCGTAGTGAAGGGTGTTCCTGCCGGAAGAGTTTTTACAATTACCTTACCTCCAATAATTTGATCTGCATCAAAAGCGTGAAGAGGTTGTCCTACTTCATGACAAATAAAATTGGTGATGTCTACAATATTGTTGATCGGTGATAAACCGATTGAGTGTAATCGACTCTTCAGCCACTCCGGTGATTCGGCAACTTTAATTCCTGAAATAGTAATGGCAGAATATCTCGGACACGCTTTTGTATTCTCAACAATTACTGGAATTGTAAGATTTGTATTGTCAACTTTGAAATGATCAATAATAGGCCATTTTAATTCTCTTCCTTTTGAAGCCTTGATATCACGGGCAACACCAATGTGTGAAGCAGCATCAGCGCGGTTAGGCGTTAAGCCAATTTCAAAAACGTAATCCGATTGTATGTTGTAATATTCCGAAGCGAGTTTCCCAATCTGTGCATTTTCTGGTAGAACAATAATACCAGCATGATTTTCGCCTAAACCAATTTCATCTTCAGCACAGATCATTCCTTCTGAGGCTTCACCGCGAATTTTGGCCGACTTGATAGTGAAGGGTTCTCCCTTTGTTGGATATATCGTTGTTCCTGGGACGGCTACAATTATTTTTTGTCCTGCCGCTACATTCGATGCGCCACAAACAATGTTTAGGGGTCTATCCTGGCCAACATTTACTGTTGTGATGGAAAGCTTATCTGCATTGGGATGCTTAACACAAGTCAATACCTGTCCGATAACCAAACCTTTCAGTCCACCTTTTACGGTTTCATGAGGTTCTACGCTTTCTACCTCAAGCCCGGTAGAGGTAAGTGTTTTTCCGATCTCTTCAGCCGATTCTGGAATGTCAATGTATTCTTTAAGCCAATTGTACGAAATGGTCATGTGCTATAGACTGTTGAATTCAAATTCCTGATTACCCAAAAGTTGTCCAAAACGACAAAATGCGGTTGAGTAAAGACTTCAAAAATAAGGTGTTTAGCTGGATTGGGCTAATGTTATGGTTTAAAAAAGTAGCTCAGCCTTGAATGGGGTTAGTGATAGGTTTTCTCCCCTGCCTTTACAGCAATTTTTAGGAGGTTCTCTGCAGGGGGAAAGGGGCAAGAGAACTTATCAGCATAAGCGCAGTAAGGATTGTAGGCATTATTAAAATCTAAGGTAATGGTTTGACTTCCTTTCACTTTAACCACATCAAGGTAGCGTCCTGCTCCATAGGTTTCGTCACCACTTGTTTCATCACCGAAGGCAAGAAAAAGTTTCCCTCTGAATGGCCCCATTTCCATCATCTCCAGGATAAGCAGTTTATTGTGGAGGCCGTTGAAATCAAATTCGGCATAGGCATATTCTATGTAGCGTTCTTCTTTACCATCACTTGTTGCAAGAACCACTACATTCTTATCTTTTACAGGAGTGAGGTCTGCTACGATTTTAAATTGAGGATCAACCGGATAATAATTTAACGCAATGAAATTTTCACGCGCCTCGCCAAAAGGTGACTCAGAAGAAGTCTTCATGAAGTGATCTTTCTCTTCGTGTTCTTTTTTTATTTTATTGATGTAAGTGGTTTGATCCTGGTTTCCCAGGAAAGAATAGAACAGGCTGACAATGGCAACAACTATGAATATGAGGATGAGAATATTTTTTGTTTTCAAGATGTTGAAGTGTTGAGGTATTTAAGTGAAGGGGTTTATGTTAGGTGCATAAAGCATAAAATTCGAAACTTTTAACATCGAACCTTGAACTGTAATCATTTCAAGGGAGTATTACTTTTTGATTGTACTTCATCCGCTGCCGATCTTCCCATGCCTGAATAGAATCGCGCTTCGTGTAAAGTAGATTGTAAAAAGCAGGAATACCATTATCGGCTAATTCGCCTGGCGCATTTGCTAAAATGCAAATGGCTATTCGTGATTTCGGATTAACGGCTATTTCACTGCGATAACCATTTACATATCCTCCATGATAAATCACCGTGTCCGTTGGATAGTGGAGTACACGCCAGCCTAAACCGTAATACGCTTTACTAATCCGATGCACTCTTCCATAATTTCTATTCTTCGAATGTGCACGAATAACGGGCGAATACAATGTGTCAAGCGTTTGGGATGAAATAACTTCTTCGTGATTTCCCAATAGAGCAACCATCCAATTGGCCATGTCGGATATGCTGGCATTGACACCTCCTGCTGGTGCGACATTGTAATAGGTATCGGTGATAAGCGCTGGTGTAAACTTGCCTTTTCTATAAAGATGCGGCGTTGCGTGATTAGGATTTTCAACAATGGAAAAATAGTTTGCTGAAGCATCATTCATTTTCAATGGTGCAAAAACTTTTTCTTGTAGAAGCGTATCGTATCCTTTCCCCGTTACGGATTTCATCACTTCGCCTATGATAGAGTAGGCTACGTTCTGATAACTATATTCTTCGCCAACACCAGCCGATAGTTTTACATCTTTTAATCTGCTGAGCAGTGTGGTGATACCTTCCCCTTCTTCCACCATGTTGGTATAGGTATGATACGGTAAACCAGTAGAGTGCGAAAGAACATGGGCAAGAGTAAGCTTTTGAGTTTCTTCGCTCGACTGCAATGAAAAGCCTGGAAGATATTGTGTTACATGATCATGCCAGTGCAGCACACTATCTTCAACTAAGATTCCCGTAAGGAACGATGCAAAACATTTTGAAACAGAAGCTAAACGAAAAACAGTATGTGTATCAACCTGGTCATGCGTTCCGATCTTTCTAACGCCAACACCTTTCAGAAAAATAATGGTGGTGTCGTATACTATAGCAATTGCTGCACCAGGAGTATGTGATTGATTAGAAAGAGAATCAATTGTTCTTTCGTAGTCAGCTAAGATCTCAGCTATAAATGGATTTGGATCAGGCTTTGAAACGGGAGCCGGTTTGATTGGAGCAATATTACCCTCTGCTTTTTTTGAAACCAGCACCTGCATAAGTATCAGAGGCAAGCCAATGAGGAGTATTACAAGGAAGATGTAGTGTTTTCTTTTATTCATCAAATCATACCTTCATCTGCAAAGCTAAAATATTTTTGGCCAGCAAGTATGATGTGATCGAGAACCTGAATTTCAAGGAGTTTTCCGCCTTCTTTTAACTTTTTAGTGAGATCGATGTCCGCCTGACTGGCCGATAAATTTCCGGATGGATGATTGTGCGCAAGAATAACTCCACTGGCCAATTCTTCCAGAGCCAGTTTGTAGATAATTTTCGGATCAGCCACAGTTCCAGCCACACCACCCTGGCTAATCTGGCATTTCTTTGTTACACGATTTGCCCGATTGAGAAGTAGCACCCAAAATTCTTCGTGTGGAATGTCCTGAAGATCAGCTTTTAATAATTCAAAAACATCTTTCGAGCTGCTAATCCTTGGCTTTTCATCGGGCTCTAAATCCTTTCGTCTTCGGCCAAGCTCAAGGGCAGCAACAATGGTAATGGCTTTTGCTTCACCTATGCCTTTTGTCTTGGTGAGCTCTTTAACAGAAAGCTTTGCAAGGTCATGAAGATTGTTGTTAGATTGTTGCAATACCTTCTTGGCTACTTCCACTGCACTTAAAGTAGCAGTTCCTGATCCAATTAGAATGGCGATCAATTCGGCGTGTGAAAGGGCAGATTTTCCCTTTAGAAGAAGTTTTTCGCGTGGTCTATCCTCAGGCGGCCAACTTTTTATATTGAGGGGCTTTTCTTCAGCATTCATAATACACAACCGTTAATGACCTCAAGGTAAACAAACAATTCAGCAAACAGCATAAAATGCAAAACCCCGCTTGAGGGCGGGGCTTTCATTATATTTTAAAGATCTTAAGCCAATTTGTTAACGGCTTTAGCAAGCTTAGATTTTTGGTTTGAAGCCTTTTTCTTGTGGATAATGTTCTTCTTAGCCAATTTATCGATCATGGAAGAGACTTCTTTCAAAAGAGTCGCCGCTTCATTTTTGTCTGTTGTGGTAACCAACTTCTTGATAGAAGATCTGGTTGTTTTGTGCTGATAGCGGTTTTTAACGCGTTTCGCTTCATTTGCACGTATTCTTTTCTCTGCTGACTTATGGTTTGCCATAGTATTTTTTATTCTAAAAGGAGTGCAAAAATAAAGGGATTTAGCGGAAATGCAAAGACTTGCTTTTCTTTTGCTTAAATTCTTATCTTTTCAATATGTTAAAGCGTACCGTTGTCTTTATTCTTTTGGGAATATCTCCCTTTTTGTTCGGATTCTGGGGTTTCTTTGCTCACCAGCGTATCAACCGACTAGCCGTTTTTATACTTCCGCCCGAAATGATTGGTTTTTATAAAGCCAATATTAATTACATAACGGAAGCTGCAGTTAACCCCGATCGAAGAAGGTTTTCCAGCCCGGATGAAGCCCCCAGGCATTATATTGATATTGATCATTATGGTGACAGTGCGCTCAGCAAAATGCCTCGATTTTGGAGGGATGCTGTTGAAAAATATTCTGAGGATACTTTGAAGGCCTATGGAATTGTACCATGGCACATCAATACAATGTATTATCGGTTAAAGGATGCCTTCCTGATACAGGATCCGGAAGCGATTATTCGTATTTCTGCTGAGCTGGGTCATTATGTTGCAGATGCCCATGTGCCGTTGCATACCACCGAAAATTATAATGGCCAACTTACCGGGCAGGAAGGTATTCATGCATTTTGGGAATCACGGTTGCCCGAATTGTTTTCTGATGATTATGATTTCTTTGTTGGAAAGGCATCCTACATTAACAACGTTCAGATCGCTGCATGGAAAACCATTGAAGATTCTCATCGAGCAGTGGATTCGGTTTTATTATTGGAAAAAGAATTATCAAATCATTTGGGCTCTTCAAAATATTCGTTCGAAACAAAAGGACGACAAACCGTGAAAGTGTATTCGCGGGAATACTCAAAGGCCTATCATAAATTATTAAAAGGAATGACGGAGCGACAAATGCGGGGTGCCATTAAAATGATTGGTGATCTCTGGTTCACTGCCTGGGTAGATGCCGGACAACCTGATTTGAAAAGATTGATCGACTACAAACCTTCGGAAGAAGAACTAAAGAGAAAACGGGAAGAAGTTGAAGCGTGGAAGAAAGAACAAGTCAAATCAAGAGCGCACGAATCCGATTTTTAGGAAAGCAGGGCAGAGACAATTTCTTCCCATTCATCATGCAATGATTTTTTGCTAACTGGCTTGCCAGCTTTGCTGTACCAATATGCTGCATTTCCTAAATCGCCATCCTTGCGGTGAAGGTAGCCGTGAATCCACGATGCTTCGTTTGACTCAACCTCCTGTGCCAGATCATGCGCTTTATTCCAGTCTCCGTTTGCCTCGAACCAAAGGGCCTGTAATAACGGACTAACGTTTTGTGGAGGTGTATCTTCTTCTAATGTTGCAGTGAATTGATCGAGTGTCATGAAATAAATGTTAATGGGTAAAATTAAGGGAGAAGGTTGTAATTCTCTCAATTCTACACGTTTTTATTCTTACACACAGATAAACTCGTTCTCAGATTATCGATTAAGCAAACTCAATTGAAATAAGATTTCTATTTTTTAAGAGGAGAGCGTATATAAAGCTCCAGCGAAAAAGCCATCCCCGATTTCTTCACCGCAATGACATCGGTAGGGAGGCGGTTGCTGATGTTCTGACGATATCCCACAAAGGCTTCAATTCCAATCATCTTTGAAAAGGACTTATTGTAGGCTACGCCCATATCAATATCTGTTCTTCGGAATGAACAGTTTACATTCTCCTGTCGAATGAAATAATTTCGATTGAGTGCTTCTGCCTTCACATAAAATATGTCTGACTTTGATAGATTATGTCTCCAGGCAATTTTGTAAGGAATACTAATTTCAATCCCTGCTTTCTTCGAGTAATTATAATGAAATACAAAAATGGGTAACACAGTTATCCCGGTAAAACTCGTGTTCACAATCAGTCCGGCACCGATTTCTTTGTTGTTGGATTTCTTTTTGAGAAAGGCAGCAGAGAAGGTGTAGTTCAAAGGGAAACTGTTAAAACGATAATCGCCAAAGTTGCCACTCTTGTTAGCATTGACATTGAAGATCAGCCAGGATGAACTATCCACAGAAATCAACGATCTCAAATCAACACCAGCATAACGCAAATTCCAATGGGAGAGCATATGAATAGAATTCTCGCCATCACTTTCGAACTCCAATTGTTCCGTGCGATACTGGGGCCCGATGGCGATTGAGAATTTTGAATTATGAACTACAGGAATCCATGTTTTGAAATAGAAATCTTCCTGAGTATAAACTTTTTCTTGCGAATTGACCGTGCGATAACTTCTTGCCGGGGCTTGGGTATGCCGGAAGGTTATCCATTTGGAGGGGGCCATCCCGTCAATACCTGGCTTATTCAGCTGAGAGAAAGATTCTCCTGCTTGTAAGAGCAAGCATATTAAAACCCCAAAAAACCTAAATCCCATCATCCTCATTTGATATGAATAAGCAAGTACGTAATTGTGAATTTATAGATTTTTTCGAATAACAACTATTTAGCAATGATGTAAGATGTTTAATGGAAGTTGACTTTTAAGTATTGCTAAGTACAACAAAGCCAGCATTAACGTCTAATTTAGAGGAAAAAGTGAATTGCTTATCCTGACATATACCAGGCTTAATCTTTTTAGCATACTGAAATGCTATAAAAAAAAGCGCCATTAGGGCGCTTTACAAATATGAGTTCTGTTTTCGAGGAAAATTACTGCATCACGGCCGTTGAATCGGCTGGAGTTGCTTCGGGTTGAAGGGCTGGTTTACTTTCAACAATCTGCTTGAGGTCACTCAAGCCTTGTTCATATTGGTTGCTTAGCATAGATCCCATAACTAACCACATCGCTTTTCCTGACAGGCCCTCATTGGCACCGTCATACGTCCAGGTAATTTTAGTTCCTTCTCCTTCGGGAGTCAGAATAAACTCATTATAAAATGTAGTTTCGGAACCTCCGAATTTCATTCCATTTTTAACGTATTCGTTTTCTCTTATTTCTTCTGTCCACTGCGATCCTGTGCCAGTCTTAGGCCCATCCCAACTCATTTTATGGCCTACACTGGCAGCAGCCCCTTCAACAGTTTGCTTTGCTTCCGGATCCATCTTTGCCCAAGGTGACCAGGCATTAAATTTTTCAAAATCGCTTACTTCTGCAAAAACAGAAGATGCCGGAGCATTGATGACAATGGATTTTTCAATGTGACCTTGCGCAGGCTGTATCAGCACTGCGATTAAGCCGATGGCAATGATTACCAGTAGGATGATCCCTATAATTTTTAGTGCTTTCATATCAAATGGTATTTTGGTTTGGATCGAAGTTAGCAAAATTATAACCTCCGAAAACGTTGTAATTGTATTAAAAAAATAGAAAATTGAAAAAACCAAAAATCAATCCGTATGAGTGTATTCACAAATCCCAATAGAATTCCTGAAAATTACGGCCTGCGCATTGCCGGTGGACTGATAGCATTTTTTCTGCTCATGAAAGTTATCGGTCTTTCTAACCATGTTGAATTGCGCATGATCAACCTCCTTATTTTGGCGGGAGGAATTTATTTTGCGTTAAAGAAATTCAAACAAACTCATCATGATCATCTCAATTATTTCAGGGCACTGGTTACCGGTGTTGGCGCTGGAGCGGTAGGCACACTTGTTTTCTCAATCTTTCTTTTCTTGTTTATGATATTTGATCCTTCTATGATGGCGGACATCAAAGCTAATTCTGAAATGGGACGTTACCTTAATCCCTACATTGCAGCTTTTGTTGTTGCCTTCGAAGGTTTCTTTTCCGGATTCTTAGTAACATTCATTCTCATCAATTACGTCACTACCGATGATGTTGCTGATCCGGTGGATAAACAAATCTGATATTCTTTTTAGTAGGCTTTTCTCGTGCCACAGATTCACGGTTATCTAATCAGTGAATCTGTGGCTAATCTTAATCACTTCATCTCCAACTCAATCACGGTATCGACACCATCCATCTTTGTCTTTGGTACTTTTAAGGTAATTCCGAATTCATTCTCAGAAAATTTCACGGGTGATTTATCGCTAAACATTTTTGCTGATTTTATTTTCTTTCCCCAGGCGGGAATCACTATGGATTCATCTTGCCAGTTCAAAATATGTACATATACTTTATTTTCTTTTTGTGTCATTACTCCCCAGTCGCGTGCAGTAAGCGGACCACCGCGCGTTCCGTAAATGGTCTCTCCATATACATTTAGCCATTCACCCACTTCCTTTAAGCTTGCGATATGCTCGGTTTGAATTTTTCCATTGGGCATTGGGCCGATGTTCAGCAAAAAGTTAGCACCGTAACCAGCAGCTTTTACCAGATATTGAATTAAATCCTTTTTGCTTTTGTGTTGATCGTCTTTCAGATTAAAGCCCCATGAGTTGTTGATGGTCTCGCAGGTTTCTTTTGGTAATTGCCCGATAGTTTGTTCAGATGAGAAGCCCGTTGTGTTGTGGCCGGGCAAATCTTTTTCAAACATTTGAAAATCTTCGCCCTCATAAGGAGTTCTGTGGTGATTGCTACCTACTAACGCACCAGGCTGAAGTTTATGAATAAGACTGTAGGTTCTTTCTAATTTCCAATCATCATTTTTCTTGTCCCACATACCATCAAACCAAATGCCGGCAACATCACCATAGTTGGTTAGGAGTTCAGACAGTTGAGCATCCATGTACTCAAGGTATTTGTTCATGTCGCCACTATCGGGTCGGCCTGTCCAACTTCCTCCGGTGGAGCCTCGTGGAAAATAATCGGGATGGTGCCAGTCAAGTTGAGAATGATAAAAGAAAAGTTTCAGACCTTCTTTGCGACATTCATCGGCCAGCATTTTCAAGACATCTTTCCCATAAGGGGTGCGCTTTACAATGTTGTAATCAGATACTTTACTATCATACATGGCAAAACCATCGTGGTGTTTGCTGGTGATGGTAATGTATTTCATGCCCGCGGCCTTTGCCATTTGTACCCATGCCTTCGCATCAAACTCGGTTGGATTAAAAAACGCAGGAATCTTTTCGTAGGCCTTAATGGGGATTTGTTGTTGATTCATTACCCATTCTCCATCACCCAGCACGCTGTAAACTCCCCAGTGAATGAAGAGTCCAAACTTGGCATCCTGAAACCACTCGCGGTTTTTAAGATTCTCGGCAGTGGGTTGATATTTTTGCGCTTGCGAATAAAATGTAATAAGTGCGAGTGCAATAAGGGTAAAGAAATTCTTCTTCATGGAGATTTATTTAAATTGCGATCCCTGAAAATTAGGGATTCACCATGAGATACAAAAGCATCAATCCGAAACTCTTCGTCACTAATCGCAAAAGATTGTTGAAGGAGTTGAAATCAAATTCAGTACTGGTGGTCAATGCCAACGACATTATGCCCACCAACTCAGACGGAACGATGCGCTTCCGTCAAAATAGCGATTTGTTTTATCTGACAGGTGTAGATCAGGAAGAAACTGTTCTTGTAATGTGCCCTGATTTTCCGGATGAAAAATATCGTGAGGTCTTATTCCTGAAAGAGACGAGTGAATTAATCGCCACATGGGAAGGACATAAGCTTACAAAAGAAGAAGCTCGCGAAGCAACAGGTGTTCAGACTGTGTTGTGGCTTTCAGAATTTCCGAAACTATTCAATACCATGATGTTGATGGGAGATGTTGAACATGTGTATTTGAATACCAATGATCATTACCGGGCAGAGGTAAATGTGGAAACGCGTGAGAACCGTTTTGTAAAATGGTGCCAACAGAAATTTCCGTTGCATCGATACGAACGTCTTGCACCGATTATGCATCGACTGCGTTCCATTAAATCGGCAGAAGAGATTGCTTTATTACAACTCGCGTGTGACATCACGGAACAAGCATTTTATAGAGTGTTGAAGTTTGTGAAGCCGGGTGTAATGGAATATGAGATTGAGGCTGAGTTCGCTCATGAATTTCTGAGAAATGGTTCGCGTGGATTTGCTTACGAGCCCATCATTGCTTCAGGCGCAAGTAGTTGTGTTTTACATTATATTGAAAACAATAAAGCATGTAAGTCGGGTGATATCTTATTATTGGATGTGGGGGCAGAGTATGCCAACTACAATGCGGATATGACACGCACTATTCCGGTAAATGGAAAATACTCGAAACGCCAAAAAGACGTTTACAATGCAGTGCTTCGCGTACACCAAAAGGCTGCAAAGATGTTGAGGCCAGGAACAAAATATTTTGAATACCATAAGGAAGTTCAAAAGATTATGGAGAGCGAATTGATTGGTTTGAAACTGATCAATAAAAACGATGTCAAGAATCAGGATGCGAACAAACCACTCTTCATGAAATACTTCATGCATGGCACAGGTCATCAACTTGGTTTGGATGTACACGATGTAGGAAGCATGTATCACAAAATGCAAGTAGGACAGGTATGGACAATTGAGCCTGGCATTTATATTAAAGAAGAAGGACTGGGTGTGCGGATTGAAAACAATGTGATGATCCAAAAGAATGGTGTGCTGGATTTAATGAAGAACATTCCAATTGAAGCCGATGAAATTGAAGAGATTATGAATAGTTAATTAAAGTCCATAGTTCATAGTCGATGGTCCATAGCGGTGTTGCTGAAGGTTATAAAATACTTCTTCTTTCCTGAATCATCCATGGACTATCGACCGTTGACTAAAACAAATTATTATGAAGAAGAAAAATTACCTGCTATTCTCTTTACTCCTTTTAGCTGTCCTCGCCCATGCCCACGAATTCTGGCTTCAGCCTTTGAAATATTTTTATGAAGTGGGAGAGAAGGCGACAATCAGTTTTAAGGTTGGGGAGAATTTTATGGGTGAGCCATGGGATTTAAAACATCATAAAATTGAGCGTTTGGATTTGATTCACGGTAATCAAACAACAGATTTGAAAGCAAGTGTGAAAGAAGGAGAGAAGGATAATCTTGAAATAGAATTGAAAGAAAGTGGCACGCATCTGATTGTCATGCAAAGCAACAATGCATACATTGAATTGGAAGCAGATAAGTTCAATGAATATTTAAAAGAAGACGGCCTCGATAATGTGTTGGATTTGCGGACAAAAAACAAAACCTTAACCAAGCCATCAAAAGAATTCTACTCACGTCACACAAAGTTGCTTTTGCAAGCAGGTGATACGAAAGATGATACCTATAAAAAAGTTATAGGATTACCCATTGAGATTATTGCGGATCGAAATCCGTATGCGTTGAAGAAGGGTGATTTAATTCGCTTTAAAATAGTATGGCAAGGCAAGGCACTCTTTGGAGCAAAGGTGAGAGTATGGAATCGCTTTGATAATCGTACAACCATTCAGAATATATATACAGAGAAGGATGGAACCATGCAGACTCATATCAGTAATCCCGGAGCCTGGATGGTGAGCGTTGTGCACATGATACCTTGTACGAAAGAAGGAGCCGATTGGGAAAGTTATTGGGGAAGTATGGTGTTTGGTGTAAAATAGATTAAGGTAACATGCAGGATTCTTCAGCCCATAATTCAGATCAGGCGCCCGAACCGGTAGGACTTTACCCCCATGCGCGAAGAGTAGGTAACTTACTTTTTCTTTCAGGAGTTGGCCCGCGCAAAAAAGGATCAAAAGAAATTCCGGGTGTGACGCTGGATGCTGATGGAAATATTTCAAGCTATGACATTGCACTTCAGTGTCATTCGGTTTTTCAGAATGTTCGGTTTATTCTGGAAGCTTCTGGTTCACGATGGGAGAACCTGGTAGATGTTACCGTCTTTCTAACCAACATGAAAAGTGATTTTCGGATCTTCAATAAAATCTATGCGGAGTACTTTAAAGACAATCAGCCTTGTCGCACTACGGTGGAGGTAAATGCATTACCCACGCCTATTGCAATTGAACTGAAGTGTATCGCTACGATTTAAAAAACGCTTAAGCTGAAATTTGTATCGTAGTTAAAGCATTGACAAGTTACGTGTAAAAGATTTCACCAACGACCTCGGTATTGATACGTCTTTTTGTACGTCCAAGTATGAACTTGAAAGGCCGTGAATTTAAATGGGTACTCAAAAGAAAATGCTTTTCCGCTTTTGCTGTTTGAATTTATTTTTTAAGGAGCATAGTCCAGCGTCATTTTTATTTTTTTAACAGCAACGTTTCAGGCAGCAGGAATCATACCTGAATTCTCCAGCTTATACACGGCCCCCCAGGCAATGTGTGGTGTGGCGATTCGACAAGGCTCAAAATAGTTTAACTATATAAGCTTCTTTTAAATTGAATTTACTGATATCAATGGTAATGCTTCCAATGTTGTCAATGTCCTTCTCCGCTTCACTAACCAATTCAGGTTGAGCTAGAACATTTTCTCCGGAATTGGGTATCCGGAGAATCTCCACATTGACTTTCTTTTTAGAGGATAAAAATGTAACGGAAGGAAGATTATTGAGCGTTAACTGTAGATTTTTAGGCAACGCTCCAGCATCACCAAAATACCCCAATAGGATTTGAACAGTCTGAGGTGAATCTGAAGACAAACTTGCAAAGCTTACTATTTCAGGTAATGTTGAGGAACTCTCGACTCGTTCCTTGGTGCTCAGATTATAATATCGGTAAGCCCACCATGCTGCTCTGGGATTGTTTGTGTTAGGAACCAGCAGCCCGGCCAGAGTATTGTTAAAGCAATTGTTTATGCCAGTACTTTCATTCCAGCAGGCTCTACAAGCAGCATCGGCTTTTCCCTTTTCCAATGCTGAAAAAAAAGCAAGGATTGAACCAGGAGCAAACTGTTCGCCTTGAGAAGTCATTTCGTTGATATGAATTTCCTTTATTTGCAAAGGAGCATACTCGATGGAGTTTACCCATTTACTTCTTACTTGAAGAAGGTCACTTTCAAGATTTGCTATTTTAGAACCTTCTTTGAAGTCGTGCCAACTTAGTACATCAAGTTTGATGTTATTAGCCAGACAATAATCCAAAAATTGATGAATATAGGCAGTGTCAATTCCAGCAAGAGACGGACCGCAGATAAGGGCATCCTGACCTCCTGGCAACGACCTGATCTTATCATGAGCTACCTTAAAAGTCTCGAAAAATTGTGGCCGGGTGCCTGTCCAAAAGTAAGAACCTCCTGGCTCGTTCCAGATTTCGTAAACAAAAGAATTACTCTGTGAATTTGCAGTTGTATATGCATTGCCCACAAAGTCAGCCCATTCAGTATAATTATCAAATGGCTGCTTCCAGCCAATAATATTATCTCCGGGGTAACGATATATGTCACCGATTCCTAATATGGGCGTTGCACCAAAACTTTCGATGCGAGGATAAATGCTAGTCATCAATGTGCCTGCCCTCCAATAAGCCGGACCCAAATCTGAAATCATCTGACTTGCCGGTTTGTCAGTTTCCATGCCATGAATAAATCCCGACATAGATTTCACAGCAGTGACCGGTAAAGAAAAATCAATCGAAACTTTCCCATCAAAAACGAAGGTTGGTTCTGTATTATTTTCACTGCATGATATTAGAATCGATACAAAGAAGAGGACAGTTGCGACTGTTACAGAGTTGTAGTTTTTCATTCGTAGATTTTCAGTATGTGTATAGAGATAAATATCCAATTTTATTTAGCGTCATTCTCATACGAAGCAGGAAAAGTAATGCAAACGTTAGCAGTATACACGCGATTGTGAAGGCTTCATGCCAATTCTATTATTGGACTCAACAAAAGGAATAAGGTTTAATTGTCTGATATCATTTTTGTCGTAAGTTGAGAAGATTGACTCCTTTGTTTGTTTTGGTAGAGGGTTGATTTTGGCGACAGTCAAATGTGCCAATGCTCGGAAAAATTAGCAGAGTGTTGCCTGTTAGATGATTAATGTTAGATGATTAAATTGTTCGGGTCACTATGTGAGCTAACGATAACATACAAGCAGTCGTGGGCTTTCGAAGTCGAATCTGTCTACCATTAGCTAGCGTTGAACGATAAAAATATAAAACTTACACAGCACTCCATCATTGATTATTTCATTGTTGGCGGTAGTTTTCATTTCATTTTCTATTTTATAACGACTCAAATAACATATCATTTCTTTTTTGTTAGCCATCCCATGTATATGGCAGATTGAAAAAAACGAAGGGGAGGTTCAAATCCAGCTTCTGTACACAATTCTGACATTCTTTTTTCAGAAATAGGATATAGATCACGTTCTATTCTATCAAGGCGATTGTTTATCTGTTCTTCATCCAAGCCGTCTGGCAAAAGAAGCCTGAGGATTTTAAGATTTCTCTTGATTTGGTTTTCGTCTCCCGTAATATCCAGCATTACAAATGGAGCTCCTGACACCAGTCTTTCGCTTATGCCTTTGAGCAAGTTTAGTTTCTCGCCAGCATCATTAAGAAAATGCAAAACCAACAAAAGGGTAGCCGCACCATACTTTTTTCCAACCTCAAGGTCAGTTAATAAACCTTCGATTAACTTTACATTCTTGTAACTTTGAAGTTTTTCGCGCGCCTGGTTAATCATTTCCGGAGAAGGGTCTATTCCTGTTATCTCCCAATGCTCAGGAGTTTGAGTAAACTTTTCTATTTCATTACCTGTTCCGCATCCTACCACCAACAAGTCTTTATGATTGGTTTCATGCAACAGCTTAGGTAACCGGTCTAAGAAATAATGGTAGTTGGGTATCCATGTTTCTACAAACTGGTTGTAGCCGGTGGCTCTTTCATTTTCAAAAATTTCTGCTTTGTTCATTCTTTCTTCTTCTTGGTTGGTTGTCTGTTGCTTTAAAATAAAGGAAGTCGATTATCAATCATTTTTATGTTTTATTAATCATAGATATCGTTTTGCATTGGCGAAGTACGGAGAATTTATTGCTGGTCCTGCTCAGCCAACGAGATTAAATTGAGAACGAAAAACCACAAGTTAATTAAAAGATCAATCGGAGAGGTTCAGCCCCAAACCAAAGCTGATAACGAACTACAGCCGATGTTTGCTGGTCTTGCCCCGTTTTTTGCCAATGCATTGTTGGCAGCAGCCCTTTATTGCATTAGTTAATTCTGTTTTTAATTTCTCATTCTTTCTCTATACGTCTCCAGAGCTTTTTTAATCAGCTGTTTGAGTGCGTTGGAATAGATTTGTTTATCTGATTTTATTTCAACATAACGGGAAAGTTTTGCCTTTCCTTCAAGTAAATTATCGGGATCAGGCAAATCAACTCCTTTGTAGAAAGCAAGTTTAAGTCCTTTCTTAGATGGAATTATAATGCAAATCATTTCAATATATTTCTGTCCGTAACAGTAGGCGACCATTCTTGCAGGTAAATCTAATTGCTCAATAACATCAGGAAGATTTGCCAAAAGAATTTCACGAAGTTTCAAATGCATTATCATGGACCTGTTCATCGTATTGGGACAAGAAGGCATTCACTTGTGGATCTATCGACATAAGATGTTCTTTATTTTTAGGATCAGGAAACCAAAGTTTTGTTGGCAACAGTTGGATTTCGTCCGTTATAGTCACACGTCACTTTATTTTTCTTTTTGTCGATTAGTTTGAAGTCAACAAGTTGTCCGCTTTCAACGAAATGCAACTCTATTTTTTTGAGTCGATGCCGCTTATTTTTTCAAGTCCACCGTTACTATCAGCGGAAATGTGAGTCGTTACTTTCCACCGAGTCGACCAACAACGACTCTTACTTCTTCTTCGATTTCGGCACAAGATTTTTCTCATACGTCTGAATCCATTCCTTAGCGCTCATCTTTTTCATTAATTCAGCAATGAGTTTATAGGGAATCTCTTCCATCTTCTTAAAACGTACGCAACTTTTGCCCATATCCAGTTTTTGCTTGCTGTGTTTTGGATATTCGCTCACAAACCATTTTAATAATTTTGGATCAGCATAAATCCCCATGTGGTAGAAATTAATGGATCCTTTTTGCGAGGCAATCCCGGCAAAAGGTAGTGGCTCTTCAGGCTTGCAATGGTAACCAGCAGGGTAAAGTTTATGTGGAATCACATAACCCAGGCCACCGTAACTAATAGCGGGTTCGAATCCTTTGGGCAGGCTTTTTACAATTGTATCGTGCAGTTTATTAAAGGGTTCAAGCCTGCCCTCGGGCAGGTTTAATAAAATGTCCTTAACAGTTTTGCCTTGTGCTTTCATATGGCTATTGTTTAAATCTAATATACTATTTTTTAATCTTTGTGTTTAATCACTATTGTGGCCAATGGGTTGCAGATAACACTGGTGCTTTTGGCAGGTGAGGCTTTTTGGAACAAGTTCTTGTCCACCGTGACATGTTGCACTGTCACCATGTTGTTAATTGTAACGTTTATGTATGCGAGGTTGCTGGTCTTTAAAAGACTAAGTGTCCCACTTAACAAAACGGTATTTAAAACCAAACTATAAACTTAAGCCGGACCCAGCAATCTTGCATTTTGTTAGTGGCTGCCGTTTCTTCTGCCTTGCTGTTTACTTTTTATTCATTTCGTTTACCAATGTTTCCATCAATATTCTAGCGTCTCTATGTTTTAATAATGAAGCTGATTGTCCTGCCCAGTAAGATTTAAAGTCGGGATTTGAATTGGCAGTTGCTGGATATGCTTTCAATAAACCCATAAACTTTCCCTGTAAAGGATAAGGCGCAAATAAATTTTCGTGATTTTTTAATTCATCTGTAAGTCTATTTCTAATTCCTCTCGATAACCTACCTGTAAATACTTTTGTAAGCGTTGTGTATTTAGCATCTGATGTAAACAATTTGTCTTTATGGTCTTGTGAAGCATTTGATTGTGTTGTTGCCAAAAAAGCTGTACCCATTTGTACCGCATCAGCTCCTAATGCCAATGCTGCTTTTATTCCTCTTGAATCCGCAATTCCTCCAGCCGCTATTATGGGAATTTTCACGCTGTCCGCAACTTGCGGAATAAGCGAAAATGTTCCCGTCAAAGAATCTTCTGCCGACCTCAAAAAGGAAACCCTATGTCCACCTGCTTCAAAACCAGTGGCAACTATTGCATCAACTCCTGCTTTTTCCAAAGCAATAGCTTCATCTACTGTTGTTGCTGCACCAACTGTTTTTATACTAAGTCTTCTGCAATTTTCTAAAATATCAGATGAAGGTATACCATAAACAAAGCTAAATATTGCTGGCTTTGCTTTATAAATGGCTTCAATTTGTTCTTCAAATTTAGGTCCCAGATTCGTTGGCCTTTCAGGTATTGGCAAGCCTAACTCAATGAAATATGGCTTAAATAATTCTGTGAGCTTTTTGTAATCATCTTCGCCAAAGTTTGACAAACGTACGTCTCTGTCGTTTACCCATAAGTTGATATTGAAAGGTTTGTTAGTCAATTTTCTTATCTCAGTACAGGTTTCAATAATTTCCTTTGAAGAAAATGGTTGACCGCCAAACGAACCTAAACCACCAGCGTTTGAAACTGTACTTGTAAGTTTTGAAGATGATAGTCCGCCACCAAATGGACCTTGAATTATTGGATAGTCTATTCCCAATAGTTTAGTAAATTTTGTCTTATTCCACATTGTCTTTTCACTATTAGATGTTGATTGATTGGCAAAAGATGAAAGCGAAGTGCTTGAAACACCTGCTAAAACAATTGCTTTTATTGCACTTCGCCTTTTCATATCAGTTCAATTTTATGCCTGTCCTACAAGTTTGAATTGTAAAACAAAATCATCATAAATTAATTTATCACCCAAGTTGTCAATAAATTTTCCCGAACCGTAACGAATATTGTACAGGGTTCTATCAATTACCACTTCGCCAAGTGAATGCAAAGTGTCTGTAAATGTTTCAATGGAAGATATAAAACTAATTGGGTGTGAAATGTCTCTGATCGTGAGATTGCCGTCAATTTGAAATTTATTGATTCCGATTTTGTTAGAACCAGTTATTACAAGTTTAGATGTTTTGAATTTATCAACGGAAAAAAAGTCATCGTTTAGCAGGTGCTCAAAAAAATCTTGATTAGTTTTTTTGTCTTCAATGTCAGTAATCACAATTGAAGTCATATCCATTTGGATTTCTCCACTTACAATAGTGTTATCTGTAATTTCAATAAAGCCATTAGCGATATTGATGTTTCCTGTATGTAATCCTAAAACTTTTTTACCAGTCCAGTTTACAGTGCTGCTTGCTTTTTGAATGTTAAATTTTGCCATACTTTTTTTGTTTAAAATTATGGCACAAAGGTCTATTGAGAGCAATGAAATGAAAAGGACATACCTCACAACTTTGATGTGAGGTATGTCACATTATTTTGAAGGCGAGTTGAAACGACTTAGTGTTTCTCTGGTAACACCTAAATAGGATGCTATCAGTTGTTTAGGTACTTTTTGAAAAAGTTGAGGATATTGTTCCAATAATTTATCGTAGCGTTCCTTTGCATTACTACTCAATAAGGATAGTATTCGTTGTTGCAAAGCTACATTTCGTTTATTGGTTTTTTTGCGGAAAAAATGTTCAATTTTATGAATTTCCGCACATAGTTTTTCCCTATTTGCATAGGATAAGCAAAGCAATTCCGTTTCTTCAATACAGTCAATATTTACTGTTGCTATAGTTTGGTTGTAGTATGCTTGGTAATCTGTAATCCACCAGTCTTGCATTCCAAATTGTATAATATGCTCTTTTCCATTAGTGTCTGAATGGTAGGATTTTAAACAGCCACTTAAAACAAAAAAATCATCTTCAACCCGTTGCCCTTCTTGAATTACAAACTGATGCTTTTTAAACTTTTTACTAACAAAATGAGATAAAACATATTCAAATTCCGTGTCAGTAATTTGAATAATTTTTTCAATTTGTTGTCGCAAAATTTGGCTCATTTGCTCATTTATTTGTCTGTTGATATCTTGCTGTGTCGGTCTGTCACGCTATAAATCTTGTCCCATGTAAGTTTTGAGTTGAACGATTCCCCAGTTAGCTGAAATGTGTTCACTGTCAAACTCATAATTTATTATTTCGTTAATTCGTTCGTTTGATCTATAATTTTTCCTTGAAGCAAAATAGATCTGAATGGGCAGTCCAACAGAAAGAAGTAGTCCAATAATAATTGAATCCATGGGAATGAAGTAAGGTCATTAAAGGAAAATGCTATAATTAAAAGCATAAATAGTCCGATTCCAGTTATAAACTTCATTGTCCATTTTCTATAAAAAGATGGTAATTAACTTTTAACTGAACTCCGCAATTGATTATTTTGTTGTAGTACGAGGTTTTACTCCGTCCTAATTTCTTCTCCGTCAACCACAATTTTGTCAGTCGAAATAGTTTCTCGTTTCTTACCAATATTTAAGATTAATATCACTATTCCTGTCAAAATAAATGGGATACTTAGTATCTGTCCCATGTTTAGAATCATTCCGTCCTCAAATTGTTCTTGATTAATCTTGAAGAATTCGTCAACAAATCTTAAACTAAAAAGTATTATTAAAGACCAACTAAAAAGAAATCCATTTTTCATTCTGTCCTTTTGTTTATACCAAACCCAGAACAAGACTATAAACCAAATAAAGTAGTGGATAGCTTCGTATAGTTGAGCAGGGTGTCTCGGTATATTGTCCGTACTCGTAAAAATAAATCCCCAAGGCAGATTTGTCGGTGTGCCAATCATTTCCGAGTTCATCAGATTTCCTAGTCTTATCATGCAAAAGGTCAATGCTGCCACTATTGAAATTCTGTCAAGCGCCCACAAGTAACTTACATTGCTCTTTCGAGCGAATAAGTATATAGCGATCAGAATACCGATCACTCCACCGTGACTTGCAAGTCCGCCTTCCCATATCATGATTATTTTATGAGGGTTTTGGAAATAATGTATTGGGTCATAGAATAGTACGTGTCCCAACCGAGCACCTACAATTGTTGCGACCACCATATACGTTGTCAACGTGTCTATCTCTGTAATTGGCCGTCCCTCTTTTTTATAAATGAAATACATTATCTGTTGACCAATCAGAAATGCCAATGCAAAAAATAGTCCATACCACCTAAGAGGATGATTAATAATAGGGAAGGTAAAAATGTCGGGGTCTATGTCCCAAGTTATGTAAGTCAATATGTTTGGTAAACTCATTCCTGTCGTTTTATACTTTATTCGTTAGTCTCAATTGTCAGTAAACCATGCGCTACAACGCTTAGCTAAGACGTATGCGTGTAAATACCTACATCCTTGTCCCACGATGCTGACGAAATTTAATAGCACACACGTTAAGAACCAACGATACAGCATATGTTTTATATTTGTTATGGGCTGACCGTCTATTCAAATCGGTGTCTGTTGTCATTCAACCATTGTTTTTCGTTGTCCCAAAGTAGTTCCCATTTGCTCGTGAATAGAGTTTGGTAAAGTTTCTTAATACTGTCAAATTCTTTTGAATAATCCGCAAGAAAGTTCATTGCAACTGTCAGTTCAGTCTCATTCTTCGAAAGCAAAAATTGAATAGTACGTTGTTTAGCCACAAGTTCTTTTACACGTTTCTCAACTGTAAGAACTACATTCTTGTCACCATATTTAATTACTCCTTCAAGGCCCAGATATTTTAACTTTCCTTTTTCAAGGTGGTCAATAAATAGAGGCAAATAACTCTTGTCAGATAATTTTAAGATTGCTCCAAGGGATGTGGCTGCAATATCTTGTTTTTTATGGTCAACCAATTTTAGTAGATAAGGTATGCATTTTGTTGTCCCAATAGTCCCAATAGTTGAGTTCGCATAAGACAATTGATACTGGTCGGTGCTCGTTGAAATGATTTCTATTAACTTGTCTTCTGCTTTTGGGTTATTTACATTTTTTAGACATCTAATTGCTACATCTCTAACCAAATGCTTTTTGTAAGTCGTTAGTCCGAGAATCTTGTCAATGTTAATGTCACTTGGAATTTCCCTTTTTAAGCATTCGAGATTCCATAGAATTGTGTATAACGTCCATTCCTTCTTTTCGAGAGCAAGTCTGTCTATGCAATAGGAGATAATTCTTCGTTCATCAATGTTTGAATATATATTAAACAGCACACTATATGCGTTCTGCTTTAAGTCTTCATCTCTTGATTTTTCAATGAATGTCTTTAGTTGTTCAACATATTCAAGATTATTGATTTGCCTCGCTTCGTCATTTGCTTTTTTAAAAGTTGCATCAGGATTTGATTGTCGTCCACCCCCTGGCATTTCAATCATATTGTCAGAACGGTCAGCCATTCTCTCTAATAAGTCTTGAAGATATTTGTCCACTATTGTTGTCTCTTTAGGGTTGCCGCTAACGATCGTATATAAAGCGTGCCGGCAGTCCAAATTAATAATTAATCATCAAACTCTGCCGGCATGATTTATATGCATTGTGCTTGTTGTATAATTACTTCCTAAATATAGGAATGAAAATTATCTTGCAGTATGCAAGGACGAAAAGCTTTTGAAGAAAAACTCTTCACCAACTTCCAGTTATCAGACCGGGTACCCACTGATAACTTCTACAGAAAATTGAAGGAAACGCTAGACCTGCGATTTCTCTACAAGACCACC
>JANMRZ010000038.1:0-73982 GCA_031388805.1 Chryseolinea sp. | reverse complement strand
GCCCGGTAAGCAGAGAACGGCATATCAAAAACAAAAGCTACGCAATGGATTTAAACGCAGAGCAGCGATCGAACCAAAAATCAGCCACCTAAAACAAGATCATCGCTTAAGCCGAAACTATTACAAAGGAATAAAAGGCGATAACATCAATGTAATGCTAGCCGCAGCAGGGATGAACCTCAAACGGATGATCAACAAGTGGAAACTAAATCCACTTGCCTTTTTATGCCGTATTTTTGAATCACTTTTTAAAGGAAACAGGAACACTCAACAGGTCAACTTTTTGGCTTTTTTCTATAAACCGAGTTTTTAAGGGACGACTACTTAGCTTTGTACTTCGCTAACTTATCCATAGCCGCTTGAAGTACTTCTTGCTTGCCTGCAAAATGATCAATGGCCATCGTCTGCGCCTGTTGCAGTACTTGTTCCTTTGCCTGCTCTTCTGTTGGCATCGTAGTGACCGGAAGGTTTCCGGTAGCCTCTTTTAAATCCTTTACACCATCGAGTTTCATTACCTGACTTTCGGCAAGCTGATCGATGTTGTTTACCTGGCTAACGCCTTGTGTAATTTCGCCTGCTCCTTGCTGCAACGTACCCGCTTGTTCGCTTACGCCTGAGGTAAGATCGGAAACACTGCCTACGTTTTTGCCTACATCGCCCAAACCTTCTGCTGAAGGTAAATTTGGAAGGCCTTTTAAATCAGTGGATGGAATGATTTGGTCGATTGAGGTATTAATATCCTTTAGATCAATGGGGGAATTTATTCCGGAGGATAATGATGAAAGATTTAACTTATCCAATGAGCCGGTTAGCGCTGAAACTTTTGATTGCAGTTCTGGTGGTAATGGAATGGAATTGATTTTCTCCGTTGCCTTTTGTTTGATGGATTGAATCTTGCCTTCTACTTTTAGCTTTGTTTCAGCAAGTGCATTACTCAGGCTGTCTAATTTCTTCGTGTACTTTTCGGTTGGCAACTTAAGCTTACCCAAACTATCTACTTTCTGCTGATAACGCGATGTTAATCCTTGAATCTTACCAGTTACCTGGTGATAATATTGAGTAACACTATCGATGCTCCCCCTGGCTGATGTTTCAATGGAATCCAGTTTGTTTGTAAGAGTAGTAAGTGTATCGATGGGTAATACAGATGCTGAAATCTTCAGTGAATCCAGCTGGGCAAAGGCTGTTTGACTGAGGAGGATGAAGGCTATGGTGGCTAACTTTTTCAAGGTGGGCAAAGATAGAAAATACGGGGTTTATTGGTTACTGGTTATCTGTTAATTGTTAGTGGATTTCAATACTATATAATAGGCTCTTGGCGCAAATGTTGTGCGCTGATAGTGCGGCCGCTTACTTGTGCCTTATATATGGGCTTCAGACTGCCGTTCTAAATCAATACAACCTCAATCAATTTCTCAGGCAAACCAGCATAGTTTATGGCACTACTGTACAAATAATCTTCACCCGACAATACAATGCCTGCTTCTACAGGATTATTGTGAATATAATTTAGCCGCTGATCAATCATTTCATTTGTTGATAGCTCGATAGGATGGTTATGCTGTTGCCAGAACTGGTATGTTACATTGTTGGCATTGCGCGTTCCGGCCCGCTCGAATAACCAAAGCAGAAGTTCTCTCCTACTCTCTTGTGGGTTATTGCGAATGGCTTCAATGATTTTTACCGATGTGAATTTCTTGATATCTCTGATAATTCCTTCCATGCTGGGCTCACCATTCCGACCAATAATCATGTGTACATGACTGCTCATGATACAATATGCGCACACTTCCAATCCTTTATTCTGCTGGCAGTACCGAATGCTATCCAGAAAAATGTCTCTATACTCTTTGCGAATGAAAACGTCTAACCAATTAATGACAGTAAAGGTGACGAAATATAATTTATCCTGATTACGGATTTTGTATTTGCGGCTCATGCTAACGGGATTATGAAACTAAAATACTGGAAAGCATCAAGTTGTACAATACCTCATAACAACTGGCGCAAGTGTTGTGTGCAGGCATTGTGCGTGGCTCACTTGTGCCTGGTATGTTTGCAGTCTTCAGACCATAGCCGTCAACTTAACATATTACAATTTGACAATCGGTTATGTGCATAGAGAAAGAAACTGAAACCAATTTCTGAGCAAATTGACAATCTGGCTCAAAAATTTACTAGTGTTCTTTCTGAAAAAACGATTCATCTGCTTGCTCATCAGGCCGGTTTTTGCCAGCGTAACACCAAGCTTGATGGATTAAAGTTTTTAAAGATGATTCTTTTTGATCACCTCGCTCTTGATCAGCCCAGTTTACAACAACACAGCCTCAGCCTACTCCAGGACCATGGGAAGAAAATTAGTAAGCAAGCTTTAGACAAACGTTTTAATGAGAAAGCAGTTGAGTTCATTCAAAAATTGTTTGAATGTTACCTTGAACATGAATTAGACCTGCAAAGGCTACCTTCTAATTTACAGAGACAATTTTCGGCTATTCGAATAATGGATTCGACAGAGTTCAAATTGCCTGCAAGTCTTTCAGAATCCTTTCCTGGATTTCAGGGGGATGGTACGAGTTCATGTACACAGATACAATTTGAGTATGATGTTCTGTCCGCCAAGATTAAGCACCTTTCAATTGAAAATGCATGCAACCCGGATTGCTGTTATGCGGCTGATCATTTAAAAGACATAGAATCCGGAAATCTAATAATAAGGGACTTAGGGTATAGTACAATCCATCTCTTCAAAGCAATTGAGGAAAGAAAGGCTTATTACATCAGTCGGCTCAATATGCAAATGATCATTTACGAAAAGCATGGTAAGAATTTTAAAATTTTAAGTTTTAAAACGATCGTGCAACGACTGAAAAATGGAAAGAAAAAGTATTTGGATACACCGATCTATATTGGTAAAGAGCTAAAGCATCCGGTGCGGCTTATTGCTAATTTATTGGATCCATTAGCAAGAAAAAAAAGACTCAGTAAAAAAATCTATCGAAAGAACAGTCAGAATGAAAAATACAAATACCTAAGTCAGCTCAATTTATTTATCACCAATATTCCGAAGGAAATAACTCCGTGTGATGATGTCTATCGTCTATACAAAATTCGGTGGCAGATAGAATTAATCTTCAAGACTTGGAAAAGCATACTTAAAATTGATCATGTCAGAAAGATGAAAGCCAATCGATTTAAATGTTATTTGATAAGTAAGCTAATATGGATTATGGTGTGTTGGGATATATGCATGCTATTCAATGACTATGTACATAAGGACAGAAATCATCTTTTAAGTACATACAAATGTTTTGCTATTCTGAAACTTCAAGTCAATAGTTTTAAAACGGTAATCACGCGAAGTAAAAAGATATTACGGAAATGGTTAACGGATGTTTATGTGCTCATATTGGAATATGGCATTAAAGAGGAAAGAAAAGGTAAAGAAGGTTTAATGAATTTGCTGAACCTCTAAGGTATGTTGAATTCCAATTCCTATTTTTACACAACAAAAAGAAAAGCCATCAGTAATTCCACATACCGATGGCTTATAAAAAAACTAACAATCAAATATGAGAAAAAAAACTTTGCCATGCGAAGCAGCATGGCTATGACTATTTTATTGTAAACCAATTGCTTAGCAACTAAGTTGACGGCTATGGTCTGATGACCGCGAGCATGGTAGGCACAAGTGAACAGCCACACTTACCTTCTCAAAAACACTTGCGCCAGACAGAGTGAGCAACCGCGCAATGCAAACACAACACTCGCGCCAGGGTAGCCTATAGACCTGAAAGTCACCGATCTTCCTGTAACTATTAACAATAAACGGTTAACCATTAACCTGCATTTTTTATCTTTGTGCACCTTGAAACCATTAGCCATTATAGCATTCGTAATCTTGAGTCAAACGACCTTTGCGCAGTTTGATTCGCTGAAGATTTCAATACCCTCTTTGCACTTAGATACACTCGCTACGCTTACAGGCAAGTTAGATTCAATTGAAGCCTCAGCAATAGTAAGAATGGATAGCGTTACACAATACTATTATAAGGCAACTGCAAAAGTCAACGGATTGAAATCATATTACCAACGGAAAATTGACAGTCTCAGTCATCTCAAACTTCCAACCGAAAAGTATACGAAGAAAGTAGACAGTCTTCAGAACGAATTGAATGTTGTTAAGCAAAAAGTAGAAGGCAGGATTCAATCCATCAAACAAAAAGCAACTGACAAGCTCAATTCCATTCCATTGCCACCCGAACTTCAGGCAAAAGCCTCACAACTCACAGGCTCACTGGATAAGTTGAATTTGTCATCCTTATCATCTGAAATCAATTCTCCCATCGATTTAAAAAGCCTTGATACTTCTCTCGATAAACTTATTCCTTCCAATGGCCTTAACGGAATTCCGGATTTGCCTTCTGCGGGTGGTTTGCCTGATGTAAGCAAAAACTTGGGAAATGTTTCCGATCTAACAAAAGGAGTAGCCGGACAGGCTGGTACGTTGCAGCAAGGAGCAAGTGAAATTACGCAAGGTGTAAGTCAGGTTAGCAGCCTCGATAAATTAGCCGAAAGTCAACTAAATAAAATTGATCAGGTTGGGGATTTAAAAAATCAATTGGGAGATCTTCCAGTAAACCCTATGACATCCGAAGAAGAAGCTAAAAAACAAGCACTGGAGCAGGTTAAGGAAGTGGCCGTAGATCATTTTGTAGGTAATGAAGAAGTGTTAAAATCGGCAATGGAAAAGATTTCGAAATACAAGCAAAAGTATTCTAGCATATCAAGCCTTAGTGAAATAACAAAACGTCCACCAAACCCAATGAAAGGTAAGCCACTGATTGAAAGAATTATTCTAGGCATGCAATTTCAAATTTTTCAGAAGCAAGGAAATTTTCTAACCGATTTCAATTTATATGCTGGCTACAGAGTGAATGGTAGGTTGACAACAGGCTTAGGTTGGAACCAGCGTGTTGCCTACAATTTGGATAGAGATAAGTTCAATCCAAATGCAAGGATTTTTGGGCCACGTGCGTTTGGAGAATTTAAACTCGGAAAAGGTTTTTCTCCACGCGCAGAAGTAGAGGTGATGAATACACTGATACCTTCTTTTGTTTCAAGTTCCCGAGCCGATGACAGAAACCGTGAATGGGTGGTAAGCGGATTGGTTGGGATTAAGAAAGAGTATCGTTTCTATAAAAACATAAAAGGCACGACTACTATTATGCTTAATGTTTTTCACCCTCGTAATAAAAGCCCATATCCGGATTGGGTCAATGCGCGTTTTGGATTTGAATTTCCATTGAAGAAAAAAATCAGTAGACAATAGCTACTCATTTTTTTCTTTGAATTAGCTTCATAGCAGATCGGAATCCACATCAGATTCAAGCCGACTCGATAAGTCTACAGATCAATCAAGCTGCCTTAAACATTTCCTCAACCTCCGACAATGACACCCTAAATCTCTTAGGCATACCAAGAACTTTGAAGATAACAAGTACTTGGTTAATACTATAGAAGTGTCCAGTCTTCTTTCCGATTTCTTGTTCGTGCTTTTTTACCCACCTCTGAAACGTTAACCAACATACGCCATAGAAATCGGCCAGTTGCTTGTGATTGTAGGGTCTCAAGGCAAAAATTTCTGGTTTGTTTCCGGTTTCCTCGGTTTTTGTGATCTCGCGTATCATATATGTTTACTTTTTAATTACTCGGCTGTATTGCAATGTTAAGTAATACTAACTAATATTGTCAAGCTTTACTAAACAAATATTTATGCTTTCAAAGGACGTAGTAGGCAATCATATTAGAGCTTTGAGACTTGAAAAAGGGCTTTCTCAAGAGGATTTTGGCATTCCTGTAGATTTGAGTCGATCCGCAATTTCACAGATTGAGAGCGGGCAAATATACCCCTCATTGGAGACAATTGATAAAATTGTACAGCATTACTCAACAACTTGGGACTACCTGACTTGTAATGCCAATCCAGTTAAAACCAGTTTTCAGACGGAAGTTCGGCATGTCATTGCGACTGTTGACAACACCGGAAAAGACAACATTGTGCTAGTACCTGTCAAGGCCCAGGCTGGCTATTTAGTGGGGGCGCAACAGCGGGAATATATTGAAAGTCTCCCTGCATTTTGGCTTCCAGGACTTGGGCCAGGAACTTACCGCGCCTTTGAAGTGAGTGGATACAGTATGCTTGTGGAAAGGCAGGGTTTCTTTCCTGGAGATGTGGTTATAGCTGAACTAGTAGAACACCTCGAGGACATTAAAGACAGCTTCGTATATGTTCTTGTAAACAATGCTTATGAGATGGATAACATAGTTTTGAAACGTTGCCTCAACTACTTGGATAAGGGTGGTCTCATTATCTGCAAATCTGATAACAAAGATCCGCAGTACCCAACGTTCCCACTTCCAGTTGAGAATATTAAAGAAGTCTGGAAATTCAGAATGAAACTTACTCGTCAGGCGACAGAGCCGTCAGGACTGTATGAAAGAATGGATTCACTTGAAGGAGATATGGCGTTGCTTAAAGAGCAATTAAAAAAACGATAACAAATTAATACTTATCAAGCATGACTAAGAACAATGAACAAGACGCGCTCAACCGGGCAATTAACTATGCCAATGATTTCACGATTGGCATTGCAGGTGTAACAAAAGAAAATACAGTAGTTATCAATGAAGAATGTGTAGGATACCGTAGAAGCATAAATGACCTGAAATATGAGGCAAACGGGAATTGGTCATTTGAACGAACCATGAAAAGTTCTGGTTGGAAGCAACTTGCACCAACGAAAATTATTAAGTGTTTCTAATGAATTAGTTATTAAATATTGATTCAACATCATTTGTTGATATGGTGAATTGCTTCGGCAATCCGAAGATTTGAAATATTTTCTTCACTTGGTGAACGTGATAAAAATGCCCTGTCTTTTTGCCGACTTCGGTTTCAACCTTTTTTATCCAATTCTGAAATGTTATCCAGCTAACTCCGTACATCTGCGCCAATTGTTTATGGGTGAGTGCTTTCAATACAAAAACTTCTTGCTTCTCTAATCGTGCGTCTTGCGTTTCCTTCATACTGCTCTTGCGTTATGCAAGCAAACTTATGACAAGGCGAAAGCGCGTTTAAATGTTTATGAAGGATTGTAAAATATTATTAATGAATTTGAATGATTCAATTCAATAGTGCGAAATAGACCTCACACCTGCACCTATTGAAATCAAGTTGAATTAAAGTTAAAATTGAGTCGGATATACTTGAAGGGAGTTAACAATAGACACTATGTCTGATTTTTGTGCTTGCGCAAAATAACTATACGATGATATTAGCACCCATGCGTAGAGCCTGTTGATGCTTTTCTATTGGATCGTTATGGATGCGTTGATCCTCCCATCCGTTGCCGAGATCAGTCTCATAGGAATAGAAAACGACAAGTCTGCCTTGATAAATCAATCCAAAACCCTGAGGTGGTTTCCCATCGTGTTCATGAATTTTAGGCAAGCCGTTAGGAAAATCAAATTTCTGGTGATAGATGGGATGGGTGAACGGTAATTCCACCAACTCCAATTCTGGAAATACCTTCTTCAATTCTAGTCGTATGAACTTATCAAGCCCGTAGTTATCATCAATGTGAAGGAAGCCTCCACCGAGAACGTATTTTCTAAGATTGGCTGCATCACTTTCAGAGAAGACCACATTGCCATGTCCCGTCATGAACACATAAGGATACAAGAAAATATCTCTGCTCCCAGCTTCAACTATATCTTCTTCCGTTGCGATGTCTGTTCCTAATTCTCGATTGCAAAATTCAATCAGATTTGGAAGGGCCGTTTTCGCAGCATACCAATCACCACCCCCACCATATTTTAGCTTTGCTATTTTAAGCGCACTCTGGCCATAACAAACCAAAGTAGTTAAAATCAAAAAGGATATGACAAGCCTGGTCCTCATAATCTAGTGTTCAAATTCTGATGGTTTTAATATTCAAAAGTATATCTACTATAAGAAGACATAGCGCAGCTAAAAGGAAGTAGTAATACTTATTTGCAGATACATCCACCAATCGGCTATCGCGAAGATCTCCTTGAATTTTGCTGATAGTATTAATCAATCTTGAAACATCATTCGTACTCTCATTGATTTCAAAGTATTGCCCGTCAGTTCTTTTGGCCAGTAATTTCAGAGCATCTGAATTGAGCTTGGTTGTAACGACATTACCTTGTCTATCTTTTTTCAATCCATTGCCAGAATAAATTTGCCCTCCCTTTTCTGTTCCAACCCCAAGGGTGAAAAGTTTTATACCACTATCCACTACCTCATCGGCAACCTCGTCTGTGTTTTCACCAAAATCTTCTCCATCGCTGATCAGTACGATAACCCTTGATTGTGTTCTGTAGTTAGGCTTGCCTTCTTCTTCCTTGAATTTCTTTAAAGCTAGTTCCATCGGTGGACCAAAGTCTGTACTCCCAGAAGGCATTAGACCCGTGTTTAACGTTTCAGTGAAAAGTCTTAATGCACTTTGGTCATAGGTCAATGGAATTTGTACAAATGCCTCACCGGAAAAGATAATGATACCAATACGGTCTGAGTTGAATGCATCAATGATTCTCTGCATTTCATATTTTATCTTTTCAAGTCTTGTGGGTTGAATATCAAACGCATCCATTGACTTAGAAAGATCAAGGCAAATCAGAATGTCTTTCCCTACTGACTTAACTTCTTTCTTAGCAGCACCAAAAGAAGGGCCTAAAATGGAAATGATAAGAAGCGCGAATATTGCTGACCGCAAAAGTAATTTAATAAAGATGTTATGGAAAGCAGAATTTAAAGCGCGAGCAATACGAATGCCCCTGATACAATACAGCGCATACAATATTACAAATGCAGCAATAAAGATTATTTCAGTGATTCCAAAACTTCTGATCCATTGCATCTTATAGCCAGCTTTTTCTTTTGAACCAAAGGAAGATCGTGATAGTCACTACAACCATTAAAAGCATAACTGCGGGGTAGCCAATTTCCCAACGTAGTTCGGGCATGAAATCGAAATTCATCCCATAGATACCTACGATAAATGTCAGAGGCATAAAGAACACCGAAAAGATAGTAAGCACTCTTACCACCTCGTTTGTTCGTTGCGATGTAAGTGATATATATGTGTTCAGCAATGTGTTTGAATTATCCATTACCTGGTCACTGTTGGTAAACTGTCGAAGTAATGTATCCTTCAAATTGTTCAGATCTGGCGGTTGAATTTTGTCGTGTAGATTTTCAACAATTCCCTTTGATAGGTTGAGTAGTTTATTGATAACGTAAGCCTGTCTCTTAATGTAATAGAGGTCTTCCAGCAATGCAGGCATTTTCTTTTGCAAAAAGATTTTGGGTTCGAATGTTTCGATTGTGCTGATTAACTGCTTCAAAGGCTCCTCATATGTTAAAAATGATTTTAATATAATTCTTTGAAGAATGTCGTAAGTCGACAAGCACTTTCCTGTTTCAACATAGCGCTCCTTGACCTCCTCCAGAAAACTGTATTGCATTCTGTGAATAGTAATGATAAAACCATTGTCAATGAAGATGGCGATCTTGTCAGTAAGTTCCTGTATAGTGTCGGCTTGATTAGTTGCCTTCGAGCTATAAACCCGAAGAATCAGAAATTGTATATCATCAATCTTTTCGTATTTCGGCAAATGTTCTGGCTGAAGAGAATCTTCCACCAGGGAGCGGTGTAAATTATACTTCGCTGAAACTTCGCTTAACTCTGCTTTAGTTGGATTTGTAATATCGATCCACTCAAAAGGGAGGTCGTTTTTTTCTTTAAGGTTTACGATCATATATCTAAGAGCGTTTATTTTTTTTGTTGTGTTTGTTGTAATTGAAAAATCATAGTAGAGTTCCTTTTAAAATAACAGCCGCAATGCTGAAGTAAATGATAAGGCCCGTGACATCGACCAGTGTTGCTACAAAAGGTGCAGATGAAGTAGCCGGATCAAAACCAACTTTCTTTAAAAGTATAGGTATCATTGAACCATTTAAAGTTCCCCACATAACAATACCGATTAGCGAAAAGAATATGGTGGCCGCAACGAGTAAATAGTGTTCGGTATAGTCGAACCAATGTAAATGCTGCCATAGTACAATCCTGAAAAATCCGATTGAGCCAAGAATGATTCCTAATGTAAGGCCGGAAAGAATTTCTCTGCGCATAACAAACCACCAGTCTCTAATGGTAATTTCTTTAAGAGCCATTGCCCGAATGATAAGTGTAGCTGCTTGTGAGCCACTATTACCACCACTCGAAATGATCAACGGAATAAATAAAGCCAACACAACAGCCTTTGCTATTTCTCCATCAAAATATCCCATTGCAGTAGCAGTAAGCATCTCACCGAGAAACAGTACGATCAACCAACCCGATCTCTTTTTTATCAATGAAAAGAAAGAAGTTTTCACGTAGGGATAGTCCAGAGTTTCCAGCCCTCCAAACTTTTGCATGTCTTGGGTAGTACTCTGTTCCTCTATGTCCAGAACATCATCTACTGTTACTATCCCAATCAAAACATTATTATTATCTACAACAGGAAGAGCAACCCGATCATACTCCTTAAATTTTGCAACAGCGTCTGCTTTGCTTTCGGTTACTTGTAAGGCTACATAAAATCCGTCTAATATCTCTTCTAATTTTTTACTGGGCTCATTCAGCACCAGTCTTCGTATTGGAATATCATCAACCAGTTTTCCGTTATCATCTACAACATAGATTACGTTTACTGTCTCAGTATCTTTATGGGTGTTGCGTAATAATTCATTCGCTTCAGCAATGGTCATTTCGATTCTGACCGCAGCAAAGTCGGTGTTGATAAAACGCGCAACACTTTTTTCCGGGTAGCCAAGAAAATTGTACGTCTCTTCTCTGTTCTCTGGTGTGAGGTATTTTAGAAAGGAAGTGAGTGCAGCACCTTTCAGAGAACCGTAGAGTGCAAATCGCTCATCGGAGTCAAGTTCATTTAATATGGTCGAACCCTTTTCTTTGGAGATGCCCTTAATGACTTGCTGTTGCAAGTCCGTATCGAAGTAAGCAAATGTCTTAGCTTGGGCTTTCTCTGGTATGGACACAAAAGCTTTTAATGCCGTATCGACATCAAATGCTGAAATGATTTTAGCAAGCTCTGCCGGGTCAATCATTTTTTTCTGCTTACCGAGTCTCGATAAGATGGTGAAATCGCCTTTCTGAATTTTTGTTTTGACTTCCTTCAGCGTCATGATTTCTCTCGTATGAAGGTCCGTGACCTGGTTCTTTGATTTCAGTAAAAACCTAAAGTTGGTCGAATGGAGACCGATTCACTGTTAGAGAGTTCATAAAAATAAATTAGAAAAAAATTAGAGCGGTCAGATGTGAGGTAACTCAATCGTAAAAGTAGCTCCCTCTCCAGGTTTGGATGACACGGTTATGTTTCCTTTATGAAGAGCTACTATCTTCTTTGTGAGTGATAAGCCTATGCCATTACCATCAACAAACTGTTTGTTATTCCCCCTATAAAACGAATCAAATATGTAGGGTAAGTCTTTTGGCTCAATCCCTAAACCATTATCTGAAAACCGAAGGATAACAAGGCTTTCATTGTATGTAATGGCTACTGAACAACTATGATTTTCGGAAAACTTACAGCCATTCTCAAGAAGATTAACAAAAGCAACTTTTAACAAATACTCATTGCCCAATGCAGAAATGAAATTATCATTATCATTTTCAAGTTCCTGATCAAAGGCAATATTTACTTTATAGTCAACATTGGATTTGATAACAACATCGCGTGCATCAACAAGAAGTTCATCGAGTCTGATTACTTTCATACCGATCTCACTTTGGTCATAACTTGCTTTAGCAAGATCAAGCAGACTATTGGAGAGCTTCACTAACTTCTGAACATCTGCCTGTGTAAACAAGATGACACTTTTATACTCCTCGGCTGTTCGGTCTTTTTTCAGGGAGAGTTCCAGTTCTGTTACAATAGTTGCCAGTGGAGTACGGAGTTCATGAGAAATATTTGATACAAATTGCTTTTGAGAATCAAAAGAACTTTCAAGTCGGTCGAGCATTAGATTAAACGTGACTGCCAGTTCTGCAATTTCGTCTTTACCATTTCCCTCGTTTACACGTAGGTCCAGATTGGTAACCGATATTTCTTCTACTTTATTTACCATCTCTGAAACAGGCTTCAAAGCTTTGCGTGAAAAGAAGTATCCGGCAACGTAAAGGATGAATATACTTCCCAACAAACTGAACACGATTGTATTTCGAAGACTGTTGAGTTTGGCAATGCCATACTGATCGTATGCTGCGGCTGTAATCACATACAAATTTCCTTTCTTTTCAATAAGCAAACCGATTACCTGCCAATCGTTCTGACGAAAATGAAGCTCTTTCTTTTCAACAATTTGCTTGATCATTTCTTTGTTTTCCTTTACAAAGTCAATGTCTACAGCATCATGATATAGGAGATTAAAGGAGGTATCGTAAACAGCTACTTCTTCTTCATATAAAACATCCTTGGTAGTTCTGTAAATAGTCTGAAGTGTTGCGGAATCTACTTTGGCTTCTAATAAAAGATTTGCTTTGGTTAAAGCTTGCTCTTTTAAATTCTTATAGAACTCATTTTCGCGATCATTGGCTGAAGAGAAATAGATTAGTGATGCAAACCCCACGAGAATTGCAACCGTTATTGACGTGAACAGTAATGTTAACTTACCCCTGATCGTCATTCCGATTTGAATATAAAGCCCATGCCTGACTTGGTATGAATAAGCTTGGTGGGAAAATCCTTATCAATTTTTTTACGGAGGTAATTGATATAGACATCGATAAAGTTGGTACCTGTATCGAAATGCGTGTCCCATACTTTTTCTGTAATCTCCACTCTTGACAATACACGATTGGGGTTGTGCATCATGTATTCCAGAAGTTTAAATTCTTTTGGCGTCAGACTAATCTCTTTACCTCCTCGATGAACTGTTTTTGTATGAAGGTTCATAATCAGATCCGCAACTTGCAGGGTACTCACAATGACACCATTCATGCCAGACTTCCTCTTCAGCAGTACCTTGATCCGAGCAAGCAATTCCCGAAATTCAAATGGTTTAACAAGATAATCGTCAGCGCCAGCATCAAAGCCTTCCACCTTATCATCGGTTGTACCCAATGCAGTTAACATGATAATAGGTACTTCCGGTTTTGATGCCCGAATATCTTTGCAAAGATCAAGGCCATTGATTTTTGGTAAAATTATATCCGTAATGATCAGATCAAACGCCTTAGATAACGCCATCTTTTTACCAAGCTCCCCATCATAAGCAATTGTTACTTTGAAGTGCTCCTCTTCCAGTCCGCGTCTGATGAGTTCAGCTACGCGTTGGTCATCTTCGATTATCAGTATCTGCATTATATTGAGTACGCCTATAAATAGGAATCAAACATTTATCTCTGTTAATTCAGGTTTAATCCAAGTGTTAGACCATACCAGGGTTTGTTCTGGTAAATCCAAACATCTTTATCGCGATCTGTTAAATAGTCCCAGCCAACGCCAAGTCCTACTGTAAGATTATTTATTCCCGCCATCACAGCAAGCCCACGAGTGAAAATAAAACCGCTGTACTCATCGGTGATTTGATTGTTGGTTGTCCACGGTGTGATCGCAGTGGAACCAATTCCGCCAAATGTTCCTACTGTTAAACCACGGTGTTTATAAGTTTTCTTCCAACCAAGCGGAGTTGCTTTATGGCTTAACCGAAACCGATCTACGCGATAACCAAAATAGACATTTCCATTAAAATCTGTTGTTAATTGTCGAGGAAGTCCGGCAGTTATAGGTCTGAATTTAAAGGGCACGGTTATTACGTCAACATCAAAACTACGTTTGACAAGAAATTGATCCTTTAGCGGTTCAGGAATGAAAGCTTGCTTGAGGTTTTCTTCTAAAAAAATACTCACCGTATCATCCTTTACATAGACAAAGGCTTTCTTGTATTTTCCTTGCCCTTGTTTAAATTCATATTGACCATCGCTAAGCTGATATTTTGGGGAGTCTTTAACGCTACTACAGGCACTTAATACAACTAGTAGGAGAATGACTTCTGTACTCTTTTTAAACATAATCGGAAGTTGGACAAAGAGTCTAAAAATAACTATTTCTTAAGTTAAATGTTGCTTTTAAGCCGGAATAGGCATTTTCACTTTAAATAATCTGCTTTCGCCAAGGTCATTGTCTGAGATAAGATGAAGGATCAGTGATTTGTCCTCGATCAATTCAACACACAATCCTTCAATTTTTTCGCGTTCAAAATCTGGATGAATATCGGGAAGACAAACTATCCCGTCAATCTTCAACACATTATCAATCATTTTACTTTTGAAATCTTTGATCCAACCGATGTAACTATTACCAATAGCTCCATCATCGTAGGTATTATTAGTATCCTCACTTGAAAGTGCCACGAGTAAAAGATCAAGAGATTCTTCATAGTAAATCTCTGAAACTCCTGGAACGTTATCTGGAAAAGATGGAATTAGTAGGGGGATTGCCCTCAGCTTTACTTCATTCTGACCAACCCAGAATTGGGCGTCAGTTACAATAAGATGATTGGTTATTTTTTCTCTATTGCCTCTGTTACTAACAATAACACTGCTGCCTGTAGATGTTATGCCTTCAAAATTCACTTCATCAACACCACATGACTTTACACGGTCAATAAAAATACTTGTGTCTATAATGCTTGACCGGGAAAGCTCAAGGACTTGTTTTTCAAAAGGAATGAGATGAATTTTTTTTCGTATCCGCTTCGATCCAGAACCCATAATGAGCAGGTGTTCGATTCCTTCAATAGTCAGGAAAGCAGATGCTTCAAGATCTGTTTTTTCTTTTTTAGGTATCCTTTTCTCAGCATAGTCAAAGAGTTCTAATTTGGAGATTCCGCATAATGTGACCACTGATTTCCGTTTGAATGTGACCACCTGATTCCGCACTAAAGTGACCACCACTTTCCGGAGCAAATTGACCACGTGATTTGAGATAAAATGTATTGAGATCGGTTGACCTGAACAGTTGATTGAATGGGCTAACTCTACGCCTTTTCTAAATCACTTTCAATGGCCAATAAACCGATTACAATGAGTAAACTCAGACACGTATTAAAGCTGTACTGCCAGGGGCAGAACAAACTTCAGATCAGTACCGTCACTGGTCTTTCACGCAACACGGTCAAGAAGTATCTCCATGTTTTTGTTGGTTTAAAAACTACCTGGGACGATGTAAACCAATTCTCGGATAAAGACCTTGATGAACTTTTTTGTAAAGAACCTTCACCCTCTATTGACGATCGTCTTTCTCCTCTTCATGATTTTTTTAAAGGTCAGGAGAAGCGACTCAAACAACGTGGCGTGACGTTGCTACTACTCTGGGAAGATTATCATCTTCAACATCCGGAAGGATATAAGCAAACGGCCTTCTATCATCATTACAATCTTTGGAAGAGACGTGTCCATCCCAGCATGCACATGACGCACAAGGCCGGAGACAAAATGTTTGTTGATTATACGGGAGAGAAACTGGAAATGGTTGATCCGTCAAGCGGAGAAATGAAAGTCATGGAAGTCTTCGTTGCTATCCTTGGAGCTAGCCAACTCACCTATGTAGAGGCAGTAGAGAGTCAACGTGTAGAAGATTTTATTGGTTGCTGTGAAAACGCTCTTCATTACTTCGGTGGTGCTCCCAATGCTATTGTGCCGGATAACCTGAAGTCGGCTGTCATCAAGACCAATCGTTATGAGCCAAAGCTGAACGAAAACTTTGAAGCCTTTGCCGATTACTACGGCATGGCGGTTCTTCCGGCTCGTGCTTATAAACCGAAAGACAAAGCCTTGGTCGAAGGAGCAGTGAAGATTGCCTACATGCGCATCTTTGCTTCATTGCCCAAAGAACTCGCTACTTCTCTGGATCAACTGAATGAACGCATACTCACTTTACTGGATGCCCACAACAGTACTTCTTTTAAAGGTCGTAACTACTCTCGCCAGCAACAGTTTGATGAGATGGAGAAAGCCACCTTACAGGCGTTGCCAGAAAAACGTTTTGAGTTACGATCTTCATCGGTAGCTACGGTGATGAAAAATGGGCACGTCTGCCTGGGCGTAGATAAACACTATTACAGTGTTCCGTTTGGATACATCAGCAAGAAGGTGCGTGTGCTCTATAGCAAATCAATTGTCGAGATCTTTTATAAATATGAAGTCATCGCATCCCATCAGCGTGTACGCAGTGCTCATAATTACACTACAGATCCGTCTCACATGGCAACTCAGCATCAGGTGTTAGCAGAGTGGAACCCGGATTACTTCCTGGCACAGGCGCGCAGTATAAGCAAGGATGTAGAGTTTTATATCGCTCAGGTGCTTCGGAAAAAACCACACCCTGAACAAGCATACAAATCGTGTCAGGGAATATTATCGTTCGGCAAACGTGTTGGTCATCAGCGATTGATCAAAGCCTGTCAGCGTGGCCATGCCTATGGCCTGTATCACTTCCGTGCCATCGAAGATATTCTTCAACGCGGTCTTGATCTGTTTGATCTGGAAGAAGATCGGCAACTGCCTATGCCGGACCATGATAACATACGAGGCGAAAATTATTATCAGTAACCATGTTAAACTTTAAATCACAAATACAATGAATGAACAAACAATGGAAAAAATGAAGACTATGAAACTCCACGGTATGGTACGAGCCTTCCACACCAGTCTTGAAGCTGGCAATGCAGATTCGTATACTGCCGATGAACTCTTATGTATGTTAATAGACTCCGAGTGGGACGAGCGTTACAACCGAAAGCTGAATCGTAATGTTAAGAACGCACGGTTCCGTTACAAAGCAGCTGTAGAGCAAATCAACTTTGAAGCTCAGCGAGAACTCAACAAGAACCAAGTGCTACGACTTGCTGACTGTGACTTTATCGACAAGAAAGAGAATGTTCTCATTACCGGAAGTACCGGAGTAGGCAAGAGTTACATTGCTTCGGCCATTGGCCATCAGGCTTGTTCTCTTGGGTATAAAGTATTGTATGAACATACTTCAAAACTCTTTGCCCGCTTGAAAGGTGGTAAGGCCGATGGAACATACTTGAAAGAAATTACAAAAATAGAAAAGCAAGATCTGCTCATTATCGATGACTTTGGAATCCAACCCTTAGACCAACAAAGTCGCACGATCTTAATGGAAATCATTGAAGACAGACACGGTAAAAAATCAACGCTGCTAACATCACAGGTTCCCGTCAATCAATGGCACGGAGTCATCGGTGAACAAACCATTGCAGATGCTATCCTGGATCGTATTGTCCATGACGCTCAACGATTAGAAATCAAGGGGGAATCGATGCGTAAAAAAAGAAGTAACTTAGCAGAAGAACTAAACGAATACGAAAACTAAAACCAGGCTGTGATCAACCGAAAACTCAATACATTTTTTAACTCAATCAACGACTTAACTTTTGGTGGTCACTTTGCTCCGGAATGAAGTGGTCACGTTAACCGGAATATCCAATCAGGTGAACGTTATGGTGGTATTGAGAAACGAGATCAAACCATTCGGAAAATAAAAAAATGTATTGATTAAACTTTTTGAGAAAATTGAAGTCTAAGCAATTATGATGAAATATCTAAAACTCCTTTTCATACCAACATTTTTATTTTCAGGGTGTAGCAATAATGAAGAGCCACAACCCAGCCCCATTGAACCCATGTATTTTCCTTCAAATACCGGCACGGATTGGGAAACAAAATCACTTGCCAGTTTGGGCTGGAATGAAAGTGCCGTACAACCTTTAAAGGATTATCTTCTTGAAAAGAACTCAAAGTCGTTTATGATTCTTGTGAACGGCAGAATTGTTATGGAGGAGTATTTTGATGGACATACATCCACTTCTTCCTGGCCATGGAATAGTGCAGGTAAAACATTGGTAACAACTACAACAGGAATAGCACAGCAAGCGGGGCTGCTTAGTATCAACAACAAAGTGTCACAATATTTGGACACGGGATGGACGAGTGAACCAATAGAAAAAGAAAACTTAATAACATCAAAACATTTGCTGACGATGACATCAGGGATTAATGATGAAAGTGATTTTGTAATAAAGGCGAATTTAACATACCTGGAAGATGCCGGTGTGAGGTGGTCATACCATAATGTTTTTCAAAAATTAATGGATGTTGTAGCAGCGGCGAGCAGCCAGGATTTTGAAGCGTATTTCAACACCAAATTAAAAAACAAAATAGGAATGGAAGGCGCCTGGGACAATGGTGCTATTTTTAAAATATATGAAAGTAACACTCGTAGTATGGCGAGGTTTGGACTACTGGCACTGAACAAGGGGAAATGGGTAGATGAGCAAATTATAAACGAAACTTTTTTTAATGAAAGCATTAGTACATCCCAAAGCATAAATCCAGCCTATGGCTATTTATGGTGGTTAAATGGTAAAACAAGTTATATGGTACCGGGTGGTCAAACCGTTTACCCGGGACTTTTAGTGCCCAGTGCCCAGACTGATATGTACGCTGCGATGGGTGCGGAAGATCAACGTATCTATGTAATTCCCAGTAAAAATATGGTAGTAATAAGAATGGGAAATGCATCCGATCCAGCAAATCCCAATTTTGCACTTTCCGGATTTGACGATGCTCTCTGGAAAAAAATAAATGCCGTAATAAACTAAAAAAGGGTTTCTAAAAACAGGAAGGTATTCTTATACCTTCAACAGCAAGAGTGGTATGTATACGGAAGTAACTTTCCTTAACAATTTCTTTTTCGAACAAGATTCTAATTGATGCACGAATGAGCAACGCTCTTGCTTGCACACAACATCCGAGTGAGAAGTGAGCAAAAAATTGGTGAAGGAACTGCATTAAAAGTTTATGAATTTAATGACAAATCCATTATTGCAATTTGGGAAAAAGACGATCATATCGTTTTCAAAAAAAATAGCAAAAAGCGGAAAATAGCGTTAATTCAATTTCTGCATTAGTATCCGGTGTATTTGGATGCCGAGTCATTCATTGGTTAAGTGTCGATATAACTTTGGTCGTAATGATGCCTTTACTTTGGACTTGTAGGATAGCTGAATCTCTGCTAATCAAATTGGTTGTTTTCATTTGTACTTTCCATAATCATAAGATTTAAATTATGGTGCACCTTCAACGAAGGGTGGCTGGATTGTCAAAAGGAAACGGAATAAATTGAAAAGAATAAAAGGCCGAAGGCTCATTAAATTTTATGTCGTAGTCTTTTTACAAGACAAATTCATTGCTACCCTGAGTTATCTAGCGCCAGAATTTACTTCTTATGTGGAAATATCTGTGATAAAAAAGTTGGAGCTTGCCTCGCATCAAAACCATTAGTCATTCATGACGTAAGCAAAACCAAAACTAAATAAAACAGCGGTTTAGATTATAACGTAATTAGATGATTTAACCAAGATGTTGCTAAATAACCAGTTTAAGTGAATACGATTTCGAGTTCCTGATAAAAAAGTTCATTATTAACTTGCGAAAGCCTTGCGCTATTTCAAGATGAATAATGACCAGTTCAACAGATGAAATAAAAAGCTCACTTAAATCACGCCTAAGAAACTCAAGTTTGATCGTACTAAGTGGTCTGTTAAAACGCTCAACAAAATAATTTAGCGCATTATCCTTCATCAGAAAATCCTAATAATCATTCCTGACTTGCCCCACCAAATCAATAGTTTTTTCAAAGGCTAGATTTTCGGCTTGCGGTTCACTCATCTTTTTTTTCTACTAAGTTCAGCCATAATAACAAGTGTTCTTACATCATGCATAACACCTCACGTGTTAACAAAAAGTATTGCTCCATAAATAATCCCAACTATTACTAGTACAGTTAATACTGAGCCAAATATCCTTTTAATGTTCATAATGAATTTGATTGTTATCTTAATATGAGAAATCCCCACTTTATTAAGATACAATATTGTTAGATAATATGGGGAACATAGTACCCGCTAACTTTTTTCCCCAAAACTGTTAATGGCCTACAAGTGCTATATGAACCCTTTAAGACTTGGCATCATTCTTTCAAGATGTTCACGCACTTGCTGAAAACTCATACAGGTAGTTCATGTTATCTCTTTGTCATTTCAATATATCTAAACAAATAAATAAACATAAAATGAAATTAACAAAAGGTCTTTTGTCTATGATACTGCTGGTGGTTGTATTCGTGGGTGGTTGCAGGAAAGATGATGATCCTGGCGTGCGGCCGATTGTCACTTCGACTAATCCTGTTAACAAGGCAGTGAATATCGCAATCAACAGCAACATGTCCGCAACATTTAATGTCGTATTAGATCCTTCAACAATTGGGGGAAGCAATTTTATTGTAAAGCTAGGAACAACTGCTGTTGCAGGATCTGTAGTATACACCGGCATGACTGCAACATTTAATCCGGCTGCTGATCTTACCCCGAATGCACTATACACTGCTACTATTACTGGCATCAAAGATATTTCCGGAACGGGCATGGCCGAAGATTATATGTGGAGTTTCACTACGGGTGGCACACCAGACATAATCTTACCCACTGTTGACATAAGCCCAACCAACAATACAGCAGATGTAGCACTTGATCAGACCATTGAAGCAACGTTTAGCGAGCCGATGGATTATACCACAATCAACTCATCTACATTTAAAGTAAGGCAAGGTAGTAACGTGGTTGAGGGCGCAATAACATATAGCGGAACTAAAGCCACGTTTACTTCAACAAGCAACCTTGATCCAGGTAAACCTTATTCGGTTACCATCACACCAGGCGTAAAAGATATGGCTGGTAATGCTCTTGGAAATAACAACACAATAAGTTTTACCACCATTGCAGCGCCAGATCTTACGCTGCCAATGGTTACCGCAACGGGGCCTTTAAATAACGCTACTAACGTTGCACGTGATAAAGTAATTGCAATCACCTTTAGTGAAGCGATGGACCCTTTAACGATCAATGAATTAACATTCACTGTAAAACAAGGAACCACTGTAGTGCCCGGTACAATTGATTATTCAGGAACCACGGCAACCTTTACTCCAACACTCATATTAGACGAAGGGCCAACTTATACTGCGATGATCACTACAGGTGCGAAAGACATAGCAGGCAATTCACTTGCAGCCAATACCACCTGGAGTTTTACAACTGGTGCGGGAATTTCTTTAGCGCCAGTGAATTTACGTGGTGCGGGTAATTATGTAATTCTTGCACAGACAGGGATCAGTAATGTTGCAACTTCTAAAGTTACAGGTGATTTGGGCCTGAGTCCAGCAGCAACATCGTACATCACAGGATTTGCTTTGACGAATGCAACCGGATATGCAACAGCATCACAAGTAACAGGTAAAATATTTGCGGCTGACATGGCTGCACCTACACCTATTAATTTAACCACTGCTATCAATAATATGTCGACTGCTTACACTGATGCGGCAGGAAGACCCACACCCGATTTTTCAGAGTATAGCCTGGGAAATATTGGAGGAAAAACGCTGACTCCGGGACTTTATAAATGGACGAATACAGTTACTATGACATCCACTGTTACACTTACTGGTGATGGTAGCGATGTATGGATCTTCCAGATTGCAGGCGATCTGACCATGAGCTCTGGTGTAAAAATTATTCTTAAAGGTGGCGCACAAGCTAAAAATATTTTTTGGCAAGTAGCTGGTCAGGCAACATTAGGAACAACGTCACACTTTGAAGGTATCATACTTTCAAAGACAGGTATCACACTTCAAACAGGCGCATCAATGAATGGCAGAGCCCTCGCGCAGACCGCAGTGATCCTTGATCAGAATGTTGTTACGAAGCCGCAATAAATTTTTCAAACTGAATTAATAAAACTGAATTTATGGAAATAAAAAAATTATGGCTGGCTGCACTCTCTGCTTTATCCCTGGCGGTATTAGCAGGTGGTTGCAAAGATGAAAACGTTGAGACCATTGGTGTATGCCCTATTGTGGTGTCAACGAGTCCTGATAATGGTGCAGTAGGCGTTGGCCTCGATAAAATTATTACCATCACATTTAACGAGCCAATAAACCCGGCTACGGTCACTCCCGAATCTTTTACTTTAGTCGATGCTGATGGTAACGGTGCGCGAACCACTACGGTGTCAGGCACATTAACATATGATGCAGAAACCTATACCGTTAGCTATACGCCAAAAGCTAAGCTTAAAATTAATACTACCTACACGGCTACCGTGGAGACAGCAATAAAAGATTTAATGGGTAATGCTTTGCAGGTAGATTATGTATGGAGTTTCACTACAGGTGAAACGTTGCTGCCCTTTGTAACTGCTACTGACCCAGGCGATCAGGCAACCGATGTGTTTCTTAATAAAAGAATTGAGGCGACTTTTAATGCCCCAATGAGTCCCACATCAATCACCGCTTCAACTTTTATTATTAAACAGGGAACGACATTAATTAGCGGAACTGTTTCCTACTCAGATACAACTGCTTCTTTTACCCCTACCACTGCATTGTTACCAAATACAGTCTACACAGGTACCATCACTACCGGGGCAGAAGATGCATCAGGCAACACGCCCGCAAATGATTTTGTTTGGACGTTTACAACAGGAACAATTACGGCTCCTAAAGTAAATTCAACTGATCCTGCAAATCTGGCTACAGGTGTAGCACTTGATAAAGTAATCAGTGCAACATTCAGTGAAGCGATGAATGCTTCAACAATTGCATCGTCCTTTACCTTAATGTTGGGAACGACAGTTGTAGCCGGTACAGTAAATTATGCGGGCACAACAGCCACATTTACACCAACCGATAATTTATTATCAGGCAATACGTATACAGCAAAAATTTCAACTGGCGCTAAGAATGCGAGTAACACATCATTAGCAAATGATCATGTATGGAAATTTACAACAACAGGTCCTTTGGGTCCCGCAGGTGCAAATCTTAAATCTGTAGCCAGGTTTGGTATCATTGCCGGTGTTGGTGTAACAAATAACGCAGGCTTCAGTGAAATCCGTAACATGGATGTTGGCATTAGTCCAGGCATTCGTGCTTCCATCACAGGGTTCCCTCCGGCTATCATTGTCAATGGAGCGATTTATGCCTCCGATGATATAGCGCCTCCAGGTGTGGCTGACATGCTGACCCAAGCTCAGCAAGATTTAAACGATGCTTACTTATTTGCAGAAGGAGCGACTTCTCCGGCACCAGCAATTGTATCAGGAGATATAGGTGGCTTGACTCTGACACCGGGCATTTATAAAACCACATCTACTCTATTAATACAATCAGGTGATTTAACGCTTGATGCTCAGGGCGATGTAAATGCCGTGTGGATTTTTCAAATAGCATCTGGGTTCACCACGGTTGGAGGAGCTGGCGGTAATGTTATACTTCAGGGAGGAGCGCAGGCCAAGAACATTTTTTGGCAAACTGGTAGTTCGGCAACCATTGGTGATAATACATCCTTTAAGGGAAACATTTTAGCCTTAACATCAATAACTATGAATTCAGGCGCAGTTGCAGAAGGCAGAATGCTTGCCATCAATGGATCCGTTGTTATGACGAATACAAATATTATCAATAAGCCTTAATTCATAAAAAGAGTATGAAAACACACATTATGTCTAATGATAAAAAGGGAACTCGCATAATGCGATTCCTTACAAAGAAAATTATTTTAAGCGCATTAATCTTGATCGCCATTCAACACCAACTTCACGCTCAGGAAGTTCAGTTCGCAAAACCAACTTGGCGGTTCGGTGTAGCCGGTGGTGCTAACTTTAATTTTTATCGTGGAACTACACAGAATTTAAACGATGACCTAACAGTACCAGCCGCTTTTCGACATGGCAATGGTGTAGGTCTTTTTCTTGCACCACTTATAGAATATCAGCGTCCTGAATCGCGATGGGGAGGAAATCTGCAGATCGGATACGATAGCCGTAAAGGATCATTCGATGAAATTCTTACGCCCTGTAATTGTCCAACGAACTTAACAACAAAACTAGCCTATATTACTGTAGAGCCGAGTCTGCGCTTCTCTCCGTTCAAATCTAATTTTTATTTATTTGGTGGCCCACGTCTGGCTTTCAATACGCAAAAATCGTTTACGTATAGTCAAGAGCCAAATCCAGCCTTTCCTGCACAGGAAACTAACCCCGATGTAAAAGGAGATTTTAGCAACGTCAATAAAATGTTAATCTCCATGCAGATAGGTGCTGGCTATGATATACCACTCTCTGCGAATACCAGTCAAACGCAACTGATGCTTTCACCTTTTGTTTCTTTCCAACCATATATGGGTCAGTATCCACGTTTGATAGAAACATGGACAGTGACTACACTGCGTATAGGTGTTGCATTAAAAATTGGCCGTGGTCATAAACTTCCGCCAGCAACATCAAACACTCCAGTGGCCAATAATGAAGTTCAGTTTTCGGTTAACTCACCAGAAAACATTCCGGTTGATCGCAGGGTAAGAGAAACATTTCCTTTGCGCAATTACATATTCTTTAATAAAGGATCGAATGAGATACCTGATCGCTACGTGCTATTGAGCAAGGATCAGGTGAATGATTTCAAAGAAGATCAATTGGAAGTGTTCGCACCAAAAAAATTATCAGGTCGTTCAGCACGTGAGATGATTGTCTATTACAATGTGATCAACATACTCGGTGACCGAATGGGCAAAAATCCATCTGCTAGTATCACCTTGGTCGGATCATCACAAACAGGTTCGGAAGATGGAAGGGCAATGGCTGAATCCGTTAAGAAATACCTGGTAGATGTATTTGGAATCAAGGCTTCCAGAATAAATATCGAAGGAAGGGATAAACCAAAAATTCCATCTGAACAACCTGGTGGAACAGTAGACCTTGAAATGCTTCGCGAAGGAGATCATCGGGTATCAATCGAAAGCGGCTCGCCGGCTTTATTAATGGAGTTTCAAACTGGTCCTGATGCGCCACTAAAACCGGTAGAGTTTGTTGCAGTGCAAGAAGCACCGCTCGATAGCTATGTATCGTTTACTGTAGAAAAAAATAAATTCTCATCCTGGTCTTTGGAAATCAGGGATGAAAAAGGTGCGCTCCAATCTTTTGGACCGTATACACAAGACAAAGTAAGTATTGCCGGGAAATCAATTTTAGGTACGAGACCTATGGGTGATTACAAGGTAACAATGGTTGGTCAAACTAGCGCAGGCAAAACGTTAAAGAAGGAGACTGATGTGCACATGGTACTTTGGAAACCTTCAGTAAATGAAGAAGGGATGCGTTTCAGCGTAATTTTTGAATTTAACGAGTCGAAGGCACTTAAGATGTACGAAAAATATCTTACTGATATTGTCACGCCAAAGATTCCTAAAAACGCAACCGTTATCATTCATGGTCATACTGATATCATTGGGGACGAAGCTAATAATTTGAAATTATCAGCGGCTAGGGCTAACGAAGTTAAAAGCATTATTGAAAATGCACTCGCAGTGTTGAAACGAACAGATGTCAAATTTGATGTATATGGATTTGGCGAGGATGATAAGTTATCACCATTTGAAAACAAGTATCCTGAAGAGCGATTCTATAATAGAACAGTTATCATTGATATTATTCCGAAAAAATAAAGCTTAACGTGTTCTAGTACAACATAAAAGAGTTACAAATTAGAAAGACGGTCTCAATTGCAATTTTGGACCGTCTTTTTTTTGCAATAAAGTATGATATCGACTTATCATCTGTCATTAATTGAGACAACCAGTGTTCTCAAGAGATAGAGACAATTCAGATTAGAAAACATCCCGGTTAGAATTTATCTACATATGGATGCTGGGCTTATACACTTTAAGCAACCGAAGGCGCACGTTAAAAAATATAAATCTTAATCTCAATGCACTGGTTTATATGTTTTTGAAAACGGTTTTCAAAATAAAGGGGTGTTTGATATTGTTATGTGTATTAAATCTGTAAGTCAGGATTGTATTTAATTGTTGTTAATCTGGAAAATCATTTGGCGCTGAACACCTCCTCCAGTACTCTATAATGGTAAAAATAGTTTTCTCTAATTCCAACATAGAATTAGGTTTAACAAAAAAACCTTGTGCTGAAAGACTGTAAGCATCGATCACTGATTTCTGATTTGACGCGGTAGAGAAAAATAAATACGGAATACATTTGATGTTCAACTTTTCATCCGTTTTTAATTTCTCCCTTAATGCAAATCCATTTAATTTTGGCATGTTAATATCGGAAAGTATGAGGAAAGGTGATTCATGCGTTTCATTAATAAATTTTAAAGCCTCTTCGCTATCATAAAAGAACATGATCTCATTTGAATACTTCAATTTTTTAAATACTTCTTTCAAAAGCTCCTGATCTTCTTTATCATCTTCAATTATAATTATAGGACCGTTTTTATTTCCAATAGTTGCTTTTTTTGATTCCATTTGTACTGATTTAGATTTTTATGTAAGCGTCCTCTTAACAGTCTAGCTCATCCGAAAGAGCGTTTAAATTTACTACAAAATCTTAAGCTTCCATAGCTCCTAAATCAGTACTAAAAAGACGGGAGACAAAGAGAAATAATAAATAATAAATAAGAAACGGATGGTATTGACTCTTCAAAAATCGAAGAAGGTACACGAACCCCGATTATACAAACGGGCCTTTGACGTTTTAAAAATGACGAAACAATAATAGAACCCATGATGTACTTCACCGTTCAACCACCTGAAAGACTAGCACAATATGTGCGGTATTTTTGGATACTCGAAGGTGAAGCATCTTCTGATAAACCATACGTCCATCGTTCAATGGCTGATGGTTGTGCGGAACTTATTTTTCACTACAATGGAATTTTTGATGAGTTGATTAAAGATGCTTCAATCGAAAAATCGTTTTCATCAGGTCTTGCAGGTCAATCTCAGCACTTCAGGCGTTTTAGCATAAAGCAGAATTTTGGAATATTTGGTATTTACCTATACCCCTTTGCTGTTTCTTCCCTTTTTTCTATTCAGGGCATGGATATAAAAAATCAAATGCTTGACTTGAGATCAGTCATTGGGAGTGAAGCAAGTGAATTGGAAGAAAAGATGATGTTGGCGATTAACAATAATGTGCGATTAAAAATTATAACTGAATTTCTGGAAGGAAAATTAGCGAAACTAAAGAAACAACCACCAGGCGTTTTTGAAACAATCAAATACATTATTCAAACCAACGGAATTACGAACGTTGAAGAGCTTGCAAAACAAAATTTTCGTTCTACACGCCAATTCGAAAGAAATTTCAAACAGTTCGCGGGTTTTAACCCAAAGTTATTTTCAAGAATAATCCGTTTTCAAAATGCATTAAGGGAGTATGATAACAAAGGTAAATCGTTAACCGACATTGCCTACGCATGTGGCTATTACGACCAATCTCATTTCATACATGACTTCAAAGAATTTTCAGGACATAATCCGAAAGAATATTTTTCAGGAAAAACAGAAGCAACCGAGTGGCGAGATGCATAAAAGAATGCATAAGAATGTCGGATTTTTCCAATTTCCAGGTGTAAGCACACTATACTTTTGTCCATTATTAACATTTTAAATTCAGAAAAATGAAACTACCCAAAGGACACCAAGTAGTAATGCCTTATTTAATGGTAAAGGGAGCATTGAAATTTATTGACTTTGTAAAATCAGTATTCAACGCTGAACTCACTACAAGTATGCACAAATTACGTGAAGACGGAGCAACCGTAATTCACTCTGAAATTACCATTGGCGGAAGCACCATTATGTTTACGGATGCAACAGAACAGTGGAGGGAACAAACCGCAAACTTATTCGTGTATGTTGACAATGCAGATCATACATTCAAAAAAGCGATTGATTCAGGAGCAACCACAGTGATGGAGTTGAGCGATCAGGATTACGGACGCACCTGTGGTGTAACGGATCCATTCGGAAATGTTTGGTGGATAACGTCTGTAAATGCAGAATAAGGATGAGAACAACTAACAAACAAACAGCAGAAGAATTAAAGCAATTCGGGCAGCAATGGGATAAAGCCATAGAAAATAATGATGCTTTGGAAATAGGAAAATTTATGGCAGAGGATTGGGTCATCGTTGGCACGGACGGGGGAATTACATCCAAATCTGATTTTCTTAATTTTATAAAGTCGGATGATCTTCTGCATAACAAAATGGACTTTGAAGAAAGGAGAGTGGAAGTCTATGAAAACACAGGCGTTGTGACCAGCAAAGGAATAAGTAGCGGAACATACAAGGGTGAACCTTTTCACTTTTTCGAATGGTCAACCAATGTATACATCAGAAAGGACAGCCACTGGCTTTGCGTGCACACCATGTTAACACCAGCAAAAGAATAATCGATCGGTGTGAAGAGCCCTGCGACAGCACAAACGGTGGGTCTTAAATCCAATAAAAGACCACCATAGGGAATTGTTTATTTAACGTATAAGCCATATGACTTATGTTATTGACTGACATGATCGACCAATTCACGATAATAAATACAGAAAGGAGTGATCTGGAGTTAATCTTCACGCTATTTGAATATTCAATTCGGTATCAGGAAAAGAAAGGTTATCCTGTCTGGCGCGACTATGACCAGAATGCAATAATCAGGGACATTAAGAACAGAAATCAATACAAAGTAGTTGTTGGCTCAGACATCTTAATTGTATTTAGTGTTTGTTATACCGACAAAATAATATGGAGAGCGTTAGACAAAGGAGATTCGATTTACCTTCATCGAGTTGTAGTTAATCCAGAATTTAAAGGACAGAAACTATTTGGGACAATTCTGGACTGGGTAATAAAACATGCAAAGCAAAAAGGACTTCAGAGTATTCGCATGGAAACGTGGGCGGCTAATCCCACCATTATTAACTATTACAAAAGTTTTGGATTTGTTTTATCGAAGACTTTACGACCCCAGACAGTAAAGAATTACCTGTTCACAATCGAAATCTGGCATTGACACTTTTGGAGTATAAACTTCAATGAAAAAAGGTGGATGACCAAAGATGAGATTTTATCACCACCCTTGTTTCCCACCTCAGGTACGGTGTTAGAAGGGTATATTCATCTTTATTCTCTTCGCATAAATTACTGCTTACTTTCTTCGATTTCAACAATAAGGAATATAGGGGCTATTGGACTATATTAAGTCCTAGTATTTTTCACGTTGCAAGCGATAGGGCATCACAAATTATGGGGAATTCATTTTCCTCAATGTAGAGATACTTCCCCGTTATCCAGTTGTTTATACAGATTACAACCAATCTTAATACGTTAAGATATTCAGTTCGAATAACTTTGTTTTGTGTCATTGATCTCTTGTCTTGTTTTGGACTTGAAAGTGGGATTAAAGTCCTCCTGCAAAATTAAAATATGATTGTCAGTTTTAATTGACCGAATTGGCACACTGAGTAACAGCAATTACCTTTTTGATTTTCGAGGGCATACTTTTTGCGCTATTGCATAATTGTTCTCACCTACTGCTTGTAAACTTAATCTTCCACTTTCCTACATGACGAATGAAGTAACGCAAAAAAATGCCGTAAAGGCGCTTGAGGAAGGTGAACAATTTTACCATGAACTTCTGGAGGGACTACACGCACCTGTTTATACTTGCGATGCTTTGGGTTATGTAAAACTTTGCAACCAGGCTGCTCTAAATTTGTGGGGTGTTAAACCTCAAATTGGAAAAACGAAGTGGTGCGGCTCCTTTAAATTATATCACTCCGATGGTTCTCCCATGCCTATTGATGGATGCCCTATGGCACTCATCATTAAGGGAGGGCGAGTCACAGATGGTGAAGAAATTATTGTCGAACGTCCGGATGGAATACGCACCAATGTTTTGTCTCGTCCGAAACTGATTAAGAATTCGGAAGGAACCATTGTTGGAGCTATTAATATGTTGCAGGATATAACAGCTCTCAGAACTACGGAGCAAAAGTTACGGGAAAGTGTAATGCTTCAGTTGGAAGAATCGGAACTCTTTAAAATAAACATTCTTGAAAGTAAATCACATGGCTTGCAACTGGAAAATGATGTAGAGAAGAGAACTGAGGAATTAGAACAAGCTCATGAAGAACTTGTTTTTCAAAACAAAGAGAAAGTGAAACGCGCTGCCGAATTAGTCCTTATTAACGAAGAACTTGTTTTTCAAATTAGCGAAAAAGGAAAGCGTGCAGCGGAATTAGCCATTACGGATATAGAGCATGCTTTTCAGAATGATGAGAAGAGCAGGCGCGCAGAAGAATTAAGTATAACCAAAAAAGAACTTGTTTTCCAAAGTGCAGAGCGGGGGAAAAGAGCGGCAGAGCTAATCATTTTAAACGGAGAGCTTGCCTTTCAAATTGAGGAGAACAAAAAACGAGTAGCGGAATTGATTGCATCCAGTCAGGAACTTGCCTTTCAGATAGAGAAGGTGGCTGAACTCACTATTATGAATGGTGAACTTTCTTTTCAGAACCGGGAAAAAGAAAAAAGGGCATTGGAACTGATCATTGCCAATGGAGAGCTTGCTTTTCAAAACGGTGAAAAAGTAAGACGTGCATCAGAATTAATTATTGCGAATGATGAACTCGCTTTTCAAAATAGTGAGAAGGGTAAAAGGGCATCGGAATTGATCATTGCCAATGGAGAGCTTGCTTTTCAAAATGGCGAGAAAGAAAAAAGGGCATCGGAATTGATCATTGCCAATGGAGAACTTGCCTTTCAAAATGGTGAGAAAGAGAAACGGGCCGCAGAATTAGTAATCGCAAACCGCGAGCTTGTTTTTCAAAATAGTGAGAAAGAAAAGCGAGCAGCAGAATTGATCATCGCCAACCGGGAGTTAGCCTTTCAGAATTTAGAAAAGGGAAAGCGCGCAGCAGAATTGATCATTGCCAATGGTGAACTGGCTTTTCAAATCGGGGAGAAGGAAAAACGGGCAGCGGAATTGATCATTGCGAATGAAGAACTTGATTTTCAAAACAGAGAGAAAGGAAAACGGGCTGCCGAACTGATCATTGCAAACAAAGAACTCGCGTTTCAAAATGAAGAAAAAGAAAAAAGGGCAGCGGAACTGATCGTTCTAAATGAAGGACTAGAGGCTTTTAGTTATGTATCCAGCCATGATTTACAAGAGCCTTTGCGTAAAATTCAAATTCTATCCAGCAGAATTTTGGATATTGAAAACAATACTTTATCGATAAGAGCCAGGGAATATTTAGAGAGGATGCAATCTGCAGCATCCCGCATGCGATTACTGATCAATGATTTACTTGCCTTCTCACGGCTAAACATTGCGGAAAGAAAATTTGAAGAAACGGATCTTAATAAAATTGTTGAAGAAGTAAAAAATGACCTCAAAGAAGTTATTGAAGAAAGGAATGTACTAATTGAAGCAACAGATTTGTGTACAATAAAAATCATCCCGTTTCAGTTTCGACAAATCATGCATAACCTGATTAGCAACGCACTTAAGTTTTCAAAACCAGATGTAAGCCCTCATATTATCATTAAGAGTTCAATCGGTTTGGGACTGGAGTTTAATGAAGCTAAACTTTCTTCTCAAATGAAATATTGTCACATTGTTATTTCGGATAATGGAATAGGTTTCGATCCTCTGCATAAGGATCGCATTTTTGAAGTCTTTCAAAGACTTCACGGAATGACCCAATATGCCGGGACGGGGATAGGACTTGCTATTGTAAAAAGAGCGATTGACAACCACAATGGTATTATAACCGCAACGGGCGCCTTAAATAAAGGAGCAGTTTTTAATATTTACATTCCGGTTTCGTAAGTAAAATGGTTTGTTCTAAAATGCAAGCTGCTCATTTCATGAGGCTTAGTTGTTCACTTATGTTTTCCCTTTTGTCATTTCTCTCCCACACAAATAATCTCCTCTACAAAAAAAACCACAAACTCGAAACAGCGCCTCCGTTCCGAAGTTTGTGGTTGCAGTCACAACGGGTTTATTTATTTGGCGGGCTTTCGTCTTTAGTGAACATCACTATGCTTTTATCAAAGAAGTCCACGAACCAGGAACAGCGCCTCCGTTCCTGATCATGGTAGCAACTCGGATAACAACGGTTAATGGTAATATGTATGTGTAAGTAGATCATCATTTGAATCATACTCGATAAAGACAACTCAGGCATAGAAATATTCCCGTGATGAGAAATCCAAGGGCGATCATCATGATCAATTCCTCTTTGAATCGATTAAATACATTATCGGAGTACGATTTAGACGTTTCAAACTCGTGAAGTTTTTTGCGATATACTTTTCGTTTTTCTGCGATATACGAAAGCACAAAGTAAAGGACAATAAATAAAATACCGGTGGTGATGATTACATTCACAACAGATAATGCTAGGTAACTGAATTGCTTTTTATAACTACGTAATAAAACTACGATCCTTTTTCAGAAAGCCAAGATTAAATTTCAATAAATTAAAGGGCTTGCATACTTAACAACATAGAATGATTGATTTGTGGTAGTTATCCATCAAATAATGGGAAGGGGTTGCAAGCTTAGTACAGTTTCTGTTTGTTGGTGAAACATGAATTTAATATCCGGTAACGGAGTGGGGCGCTCTTAACGTTTGCCTTTCGCTTTGTTCCACTATTAGCACAACCCCAAAGTATAGTCTCGACTACTATGACAAGGCTATGACACTGGGTCGAGACTGGGTCGAGATGGGGTCGAGAGAAAATAAAAAAATCAGAGACTGGCATAGTGTCATATTCAAGGAAAGCGCTTTTTTAACGGAATGACTTTAGACACGAAAATATTTTAAAGAAAGTTCACAACCACATATAAGATGTGGTGCGCCATTATACTTTTGATCTGTTTGAATTCTTTCCGGCAGTAAGAATGAGCTTTTGTGTGGATATATTGCAGAGGATTGTGGAGTTCATTCAACAATATGTTTTATTCACAATTTCAGAAAGGGCCACAAAGTCATTTCGTGGCTGGATAATTCGCCATTCATCAGGGCATCAATATTGAGCAAGTATACGAGAACGGCTAATGCTGTCCGGAATAATTACTCACTTTATCATTCGCTTTTATGAAACCGCGCTATTCAATTCCTGCCCTTGCAATCCTGTTTATATTCCTTACATCCTGTAATGATGACAACGAAGTCAAAGTACAAAATCAGGATGATAATGAAATGATGGCGATCATGAACACAATGTCGGCTGAGATGGAAGCCACGGAAATGAGGGGAGATGCTGATGACGATTTTGCCACCATGATGATCATACATCACCAGGGAGCAATTGATATGGGAATGAAACAAATTGCAAAAGGTGATGATTCCGAGTTGAAAATAAGGGCGAAGACCATGATTGACATGCAACAATCTGAGATGGATAAACTCGATTTGTTTTTATATGAACATGTGGCTGAAAGTTCTGAGGAAGGAGAACAATGGGGGATTGAAGCGGAGGCTTCACTGAAAAGGATGAATAATGATGCTGATCTTCAAGTTTTGGCGGGAGACGCAGACCATGATTTTTGCTTACTCATGATTCAACACCATCGCAGTGCGAACGATATGGCACAATCGCTCTTACATTATGGCCATCACGAAGAATTGAAAGAAATCGCTAACAAGATGATCGCCGATCAAAACTTGCAAATTGAAGAACTGCAAAACTGGCTGCTTCAAAATAAGCCTGAGTAAGTATTACGTTTGACAAGCGTCCAGAAAAACTTTACGCGGGCATGGGAGTAAATTTCAATTAGAACCCAAACCCCAATCGAAAAACAACTCTTGGAGACTCTTCGAAGTCTTCTTTTGGAATAAACGTACCGATTGAAAAAACAAGAGCATCAACGGGTGAAATCCAAATGCCACCACCATAACTGTAGTGCCAGTTTTCAGAAGGATCATCATCAAGCCATACACGACCGTAATCAAAACTTCCGAATACACCGACTGTAAGCGGCACCACCGGGTTATAACTGCTGAGGAGCCTGACGCGAAGGTCGGTGTTTTGAAAGAAAGTAGTTTCGCCATAGAACCGCTCCGTGCGATAACCGCGAAGACCGAGTTGACCACCTATGGTAGGCATTTGAAAAAATTCATAACCTGTTCCAAAATTGACTCCACCACCCAGTTGTGATGCCAGTATTACATTCTCCTTGCGATCAACGGATTTGTAGAACGCCAAATGATAACGAAGGGATGTAAACTTCTTGTCTTCTTCTTTCACATTTGCTGTCCAGTTAAAGGCGGTATAGAAGCGAACACCCCGGTGGGGTGAAAAGAAATTGTCAACGTTGTTATAATTAAAATCGAATTGTGCGCCGGCATAATATTTCCGGTCGAAGATATCTTTGTCCTCCGCTAATCCATAAATAGAAATGAACCGTCCTGGGGTTTGTTGAATTTCGGATGTTTCTAAAACAGGACCAAGACTAAAATAACCACTGTTGCCACCGGTGCGTTTTTTTATGGCAGGATATAAACGGATAGAACTTTGTCGAACGCGATAGAAGTCAGGATTGTCGACTATTCGTTTTGAGTTGTTCCCAATGGTTGCAAAGTTGAATGCGTAGGTAGGCCCGTGATAACGTGCCTCCAACAGAAAATCGAATTTATTAAACGTGCCAATGAAATCTCCACGATAATTCAACTTGAAAGCATTGGTTTCAAAAGCGTAGCTTCCACCAACCTGCTGATTGGCAGAGTAAGGATCTTTTTTAAAACCATAGTTGATGATATTAAAACTAGCACCAGCAAGCACACCATCATCCGGGTTGAAACCAAGAATTGGCAATGGCATCACAATGTCGTATTGACTGTCGTATCCTCTGCGATCATACAAATTGTATCCGTAGTCTGATGTGCGCTTATCTTTTGTCTCCTTGCTTGGAATGACTTCGTTCTTTCGCAGGTCGTCAAATACGAGTGTCTTCTTTGAACCTCTCTTCACAAAGGACTTATCGAGAAACTCATCTTTACCAAGACCACCGATCAATCGAACTGTAATACCTTTTCGTACATCTCCTGTTAGGATGAATTCATCATCATCTCCATTTCCATAAAGGTTAATGGATTTGGTAAAAGCGTTATCAAACGTGCGTTCATACACACGTTGTTTGGGTCTGCCTTTTTTCGTGATCTCATACACCGTAATTTTTGTTTGATGATCATTGAGGCGTTCTACTTCAAATCGTTCTTTCTCTTCAGTACCAATGATGTCGACAGACTGCGCAAGGAATTCATAGTGCTTCCGAGCAATTCTCATCAAATTATTTCTGCGTGCCTTAAGACCTTTTATAAGACCGGGTGCAGAAATTTCCTGTGCTTTCTCTGGCCATGATTTAAAAGCTCCTTCAATATCTTCATCAGACAACTGTTGTTGAATAAACTTTATTTGCGCTTCCCATTGTTCCCAGCTTAACTCGTTTAAAAAGGTATGATCAAATAACCGTGCACTCCAGGTGGTCCATTTCATATTGGGCATATCAGGACCATAGGTCTGAAGCTGGCGAAGAAATGGAAGTGTTTGTGCCGCTACTGCCGGAATAAATCCGTCATATCGTGAAAAAGCCTGATCGCGATCGCGCGGAATGGGACGGTATAGATTTTTGTCGTTCTCATCTTTTATACGTGCCCACGTCCATTGATCATCATGACGATCCCAATCGCCAATGATAAAATCAAGCAGACGGGTTCGTAACGCCCACTCTTCATCTACCTTGTTATCATTACTCTTGAGAATATTTTCGACTACATCCGGTGTACCGATAATTTCATCCGGATGACCAAAGAAATCAGCTTGCTTCCACTTCTTCCCGCTCGGCCTTTCTTCAACTAAACAAAGTGTGCCACCAAAAATGGAGTTGTAATTTCCCAGTGCTGGTTGAACCGGAACATAATATAATCGTGGGTCTGTATGATAGACTTGAATAGCATCGGCCAGTGATGGAATGGCCAACGGTGCGAAAGGATGCGTGGATAAAAAATTATCTTCCACCAAATATTTAGCAGCCACCATTTTATTAAATGGAAACGGAAGAAATCGGCTCACATCTTTTGTCATTCCACGAAAAACAAAATCCCTTCCAACGGAATCACGAACGCGCAAGGAATTGGTTTGATTACCTCCCCCTTGTTTGACTGGCATTACACCTCCGTTGAAGGTGCTTAGGTCAAGAACTGGAAAAGGATACTTTTCACGATAAAGATCGCGGTAGTGAGAACCCAACAGAAATTCGTGTATCGGTCCAACAGGTTTCACTTCATTGCGGGTTACAAATTGCTTGCTTGAATCGTTGTGTTGTTCGTACTCTGTATAATCCAGATTCGATTGTTCACTTCCATTCTGGAGTTTGTCTTTTATTTTCTTCTGGAAGACAAGTGTAGCATCTGTACCATCGTTATTTACTTCCCAAAACTGGGTCCATGTTTCGCCTCCTTCATAAAATAGCAACTTGCTAAAGCCGGCACGTCCGGAAACAAATTCAGCGCCCTTACCTAAATGTAATGCGCTATTTTTTGCACCACTACCGCTTACAATAAAGTTTTGGTTTTCATTTTCAATATATTCCAATGCGTGTTCATGCCCGCTCACGAAAGTGAAGTTGCCATTTTTCTTCACGGCAGCCATAAGTGATGAGCGCAACTCTTTATAATTCGGGTTTGCCACATCTTGCTTCGAACCGATAAGTGATCTGTAAAATACGGCCAAGCTCCCAATGACGGGAAGTGGCACATACAACTTTTTACGAATATCGGTAAGCGGAAATAAATGTTGCTTGGCACTGTATCCACCTCCATGTGGTCCATAGGTAAAGAGAGGATGGTGCATGGCAATAACTACATTTTTGTTTCGATACTTGCGGATTACATTTTCAAACACAAATTCGAAAGTTGCCCTGTTTCTCGCTTCGCATCCTTCATTTATTTTGGGTTCTTTAGACCAGTCCGCTAACCACCATTGTGAATCCACCACAATGATCACTACATCACCCAGCTCTACAACAGAAGGTCCGGAGCATCCATCATCAGGAAGAAAATAGTTTTCCCAATCACTCTTGTCTGTTACACCTTTGTGTTTATTGAGATACGATTCAATGTATTTCTCCTGGTCCTTTAATCCTTTTAATCCCCATCCGCGCCAGTCATGATTGCCCGGAACAAAAATAGGTGTGCCTTTAAAGTCGATCAGAATTTCAAGTTGTGCATTGATATTTATTTCTGCCTGTTGCCTTGCGTCTTCATCTTCCTTAGGCGGCATGCCGTATTCGTAAATATTGTCTCCCAGAAATAATACTGAACTGTTTTTTGATTCCGCTTCAAGTTTGGGTTTTAAATAACGAAGCACGGGAGTAGTGCCCATCAGTGTTGGTTTACCTGCATCACCAATCAAATACAGAGTATGCTTTAGCAGAGTTTGTTCAGGCAACACATTATTTCTCCATTGCCTGCCTTCTTTTGAATATTGTGTTTTATAACTGGCGCACGAACAAAGCAAGGCAACAGTAATAAAGGGAATGCTTACGTAAAATCTTATTTTCATACCGGGAACCTCATTCTGATCAATTCAATTTCAAATGTTCGTTATCCTAATTTTACATGCACCCTCATCGCCTTCAAACCATTGATGCCTTGAAGTTCCTCCAGCTCAAGATCTTCAATATATTCTTCAAGAATATTTTCTTTCTGCAATTGACGGATGTGTTTTTTGTATTCTTCAGCTTCCAGGTTGTTGTAATATACGATGGCAATTTTGCCAGGCTGTGTTAAGCGTTCTTTGGTGTTCAGAATATTGACTTTATCAATTCGTTTTTTGATTACCTGGTAGCGGATGTTATACGCACCTTCCACATCAAACCTTCGTTCATCGTTTCGGAAACTGATGTCGATGGAGGATGGATTGACGAAAATAAGTTGAGTCGTTTGCAAGGGCGTTTTAAGTTCAGGGAGTAATGCATCGGTTAATCGGACAACTTCCGTCATTGACTTAAGTTGCATAAAACGCAATGCACTGAGGTATGAATAATCGAATGGTTTTTCAGGCGCGATGGATTGACCGAGGTATAAGTCGTATTCAATTCCATCGGTTCGGAATTTTTCGAAATAAACGGGATATACTTTTTGAATTGCGGATTTAAACAGATCAATGTGCTGACTCAGCGCAACGATTAATTTCTCCATAGAGGCTTCCAGCGATCTTCGATTCATGAAAAAACATCCACGATGTGGATCATTCGATTTTTGAAAATTCTGAACAATGCTACTCACCATCGGAAAGGATAACTGAGTCTGCAAAAGAAATGGAGTTACAGTTGATGAAACAAAATCGTTAAATTCATCCTCCTCTATGTTCACCATGTTTCGCTTGATTCTTTCGTACCAGGCATGTCCCTTTGTCAACAGTTCATCAATCTCTTCAAGAGCCGTATGCTGTTTTATTTTCTCCAATGTCTGGAGCACAGCATGCGATTGAAAAATCAAGTCAGACTGCAATGCTTTGTTTCGCTCTAGGGTTGAATTCCGGATATCAATGGCACCATACAGCGGATATAGATTGTTAAATGCCACTACAGGAATGGAGGTGTCACTTTTCTGAGGGTTAATATCTTTAACAAAACTCCACACAGCTTCCTTAAATTTCCACTCTACGGAAGGCTGAATAGAAGTAAAAACGGTTTTGATTTTAAAATCAATAAACGATTGAAGATCGTGAATACTTTTTTGAAGTAGTTGTGCCATCAAAGGAAGTGCATGTTCCAATAAAGACAGTGATGATTCATTCAGTGCACCGATCTCATTTGTATGCGCTTCCATAATACCTACCAAATCATAATTGTGAAAGATGGGTATAATAACCATCGTTTGGATATTGGACTGATGTAAGATCAGGTCAAACGGTAAATCTTCACTTTGATCATCGTTGGCATTATAAAAATGCAAGGTTGGATTGTCGTAAAATTGCTGAAGGTATCCTACGAATACTTCTTCCGGGATGTTCTGTTCTCTTGAAGCCTTTACTAAAAAACTAACGGGTAAATTTTCGTAGAACGTAACAAGGTGTTTGTTGATTTCGATGATTGGTAAAATACCAAAATGAATATTGTTGTTACCAACAAGGGATTTTAAGAGTGTCAGTGCTTTTTGAACGGTTCCAAGCTGGTCTTTAGGATTTTGATCAACAACAGCATTTCGAATGTTTTCCAATACATTCAAGGTGGTGGAGTCGTTTACTGTAGAAATGGTAAAGCCTTTGAATTGAAATAAATCGATTGGCAGGTGTTGGTGCAAATAGTTTATGTACCATCCATCCTTTGAACCGGAAATCCTTTTAAGATCGATGTCAGGTAATCTATCCACAGGAAGTACCGTAACAAAACGCATATCGATTGATATAGTGATGTATTTTAATAATCCCGTCTCTTCATCAACAAACGAATGTGTAAATTCATTGTGAAGTGGAATGGACAATCCATAAACCTTGTCAAGAATAAAAGAATAAATATGCGTGTAACGCCATTGATCAATTCTTTCTTCTTCTGCTAATCGTTCGGCTTCTGAGCGACCTGACTTTAAGAATTTTTTCAGCAAAGCATAAAAAGCATCGGTTCCATAAAATAGGATAGGCGAAAGCGGATGCGCGAGTGCCCAGAGATAACTTTTCTCGTCTGAAATAGAAGGTACTACTGCAGCATATACAAGTTCATATAAAAGTTTTTTATCCGCGGATGATTCAACCTCAATATCCTGTTGCCATTCGGGATGATGATCAGCCTGGTCGAGTATGAACTCAAAAAAATGTTTTTTTATCGTATTTTCTTGTGCCTTCTGTTGACGTAAGTAGTCAAAGAAATGAACAAACGAAAGGACGGAGTTTTCCTTCTTTATATATTTTGCAAGTCGTGGGTTGATTATCTCTGTTTCTAATCTCATTGTTAAATTAGATTGGATTGATCAACGAAGTATATATCAGTATGTAAAATAGTATCATCGTTTGTCGTTAGGGTGGAAGGTAAATTTCAAAATGTTACCGTTGCGAGTTTCATTACCTTCGTTGGAAACGTACAAGTTTTGATGTTCATCAAATGCAATCCCCTCAGGTTGGATGAAAGTTTTCGGGTTGAGTGTGTATACCGTTTTTATTTTCCAATCACCATCAGTAATCATTAGCAATTTATTTACGGATGAAAGGATATACCATTCTTCCGTGGCTACATTCCAGGCCAATGCCGAAGCCCTAAAACCAAATTTCAACTCATACTTGTCGCGCACGGCTTTAATATCAATCGAAAAAGAATGGACGGAAATAATACTGTCGTTATTCAGCGTTAATTCATATCCCTGAATCTGTTTTTTTTCTTTGTCACACTCTTTGCAGAGAACATACAATTTGTTGTCACGACTGTGCATGCTTTCGTATTCGCCTTTTGGCAAAAGTGCTTTCCACTCATCTGCAGATACTCTCTTGTTTATTATGCTATCTGAAGGAAATGAAAACAAAGTTCCATCACTACGCAAAACGAAAATACTGTTGTTAACAAGGGCTACATCTTCATAATCGGCAGGCTTACCAAACCGACTGAAGCCCGGTCTCTTCTTAACAGAATTAAAAAAATAAAGTTTCCCTTGTTCATCATTAATCGCTAAGGATAAGTTCAAGCTGTCATTCAGAAAGGTAATACCTGAAATCTCCAGCAAATCATCTTTCAGGATCGTCTTTTCCGGACTGGAGAAATCATATATTGCTGGACCTTCTTTTGGTGGAGTGCTATCACACGACACAAGGCAAAGAATACCGATACATATTTTAATCGCGGGATTAAGAAAGGAAAATGAATTGTAATTATTTAATCGATATCTCTTCCGTTTCATGATACTAGGGTGGCAATCAAAAAGGCGATAACCGAAACGACAATACCGAACATAAATACATTATATGCAGAGCGAAGTAGTTTGTATTTTCTACCCAACACAACTCCCTGTGAGTAAACATCTTTAATCAGACTTTTATACAGGTATTGATTGTCGTCCATCATCACCATCATACTCGCGGTGTAGTCTTTCAAATTCATCTTATAAAAATTTCCAAAAAACAATAAATTCACTTTTTTATCTTCTACGTCCTTCTGCGTGTAAATTCCTGGGGAAATCTGTGGACGTGTTGCGAGAATTGAAAAGATAATGGTAACCAGGTTGACAGAAAGCAACAAAATAACCGGAATGGTGAGGGTTGGATTTTCCTCAAGCTTCCGAAGCAATACACTTAATAAAACAGAAAGTATAATAGAGTTTACGGTTATCATGATGGAAGCTTTGCTGTCCGCCATGTCACTCAAACGTTGATGGTTGTTGGAGGTTATACGGAACATCGTTTCTATACCACGTTTCGGTTTTTTATTTTTCCTTTCTTTTTTCATGTGGTCTGTTTTCATCGACTTTTCTGATTTGTCTTCCAATTCATCCTGATCTTCCGTTATTTTTTCTTCTAATACTTCTTTATTCTTTTTCTTCCCGGCATTGAGTATCCGCTTAGCGTAATCGGTATGATAATGATGCGACTCCAAAAGCTGAATGGCTCTTTTACCCCAATCTCTTTTCGTAAAGTGTTTTCGAAAAAGAATATTACATTCTTCACGAATCATCCGGTTGCTTTTATCAAACTCCTCGGTGCCTAAATGAAACAGATCCGCATCGCATAAGATTTGTTCTACCAGGTTTTTAGGTTGCTGAGGCATTCGCGTTGCCATAATGCAACTAGAGACGCGATGGATAATATTTTCGTCTATTTTTTCTTGATGTAAGAAGCGTTGTGCCTGAGCAACACCCTTTTCTTCGTGATTGGCGGTGTCTTCAAAGTAGCCCACATCGTGGAACCATGCGGAGACCATTAATACCAGATAGTCTTCATTGCTTAATGCATAGTGTTTCGCTATTCTATCGGCAGCGTAGACTACTTTTTCAGTGTGGTGAAGATTGTGGTAGAGAAATGGCTCGTCCTTATTTTGATCAAAAATAGATTGAGCGGCTTGCCTTGCCTGTTCGATCAGCGCGTTCGAAGTGAGTTGTATATTCATGGAAATGTGCCGTGGCTTCAAATTTACAGGATTCTCACGACTTCAAGATTGACCGTCAGACTTATCTGAACGCTGTTGTTTGAGTAAAAACGAATATTCTGCCTGTTTTTAGTTATCCATGCCAGGGAATAACAATTCAAATGAGAAAAAATTCACTTTTGCATCACCTTATTTACGATTACTTTCAACGGAAATGGTAACGCTAATTTTAGTTGCAAGTGTAATAGCGGGGCCGGTGGCTTGGCTTATTATGAGGACGTAGCTGGATCATTTGCATATCATATTGATAGGAATATGGTAGTGTATATTCAGGCTGCGGTTGTAGTTATTTTTATTGCTTTGATCACGGTAGGTATGCAAACAGTAAAAGCCGCAATGACCAATCCTACAAATACGTTGAGGTACGAATAAACCGATCCGATGATTTTTGGAATGATTGGAATAGGGATAGGTATGCATGACTTAAGTTATGCAGGAGAATACGCAGTTGCAGGATACTTACTCTCTCCGCTTATACAACGAATTTGCTTCTCATCCTTTATTCCTGATCTGTCTCTTAAGATTCTGCTATGAAATCTCTTTTCATAGTATCTTTCAATCTCTAACCTGAATTGATCTATGAGAAAAACACGATCTACTATTTTACTCTTTGTATTGACGCTGTTGTTTGCGACATCTTCTATCGCGCAGACGCTGAACATGGAAAAGCTAAAAGGCATGAAGCCTCGCAGCATCGGACCGGCCGGTATGAGCGGACGCATTACCGCTATCGATGTAGTCGTAAACAATCCTGACATCATGCTTGCGGGCGCAGCTTCCGGTGGTGTTTGGAAAACAATCAATGGAGGCGTAACCTTCGAACCAATCTTTGATAAAGAATCAATACTTGCCATTGGCGCGGTTGCTATTCAGCAAGACAATCCATCGGTAATGTGGGTAGGTACAGGTGAAGGAAATCCGCGTAACAGTTTAAATGGCGGATATGGAATTTACAAAAGCCTTGATGGAGGAAAGACCTGGAAGGTAATGGGTCTGGAAAAGACACGTCACATCCATCGCATCATTATCGATCCTAAAAATCCAAACACGATATATGTAGGTGCTATCGGTTCACCCTGGGGTGAACATCCTGAACGTGGTGTTTATAAAACAATCGATGGTGGGCAAACCTGGACGAATGTTTTGTTTGTCGATAACAAAACGGGGTGTGGTGATCTGGTGATGGATCCATCAAATCCGAATAAACTTTTTGCTTCGATGTGGGAACACCGCAGATGGCCATGGACATTTAAATCGGGTGGACCTGGATCGGGATTGCATGTTACCTATGATGGAGGGAAGACCTGGAAAAAACTCAGCGATAAGGATGGGTTGCCTGAAGGTGAACTTGGCCGTGTTGGTTTGGCCATTGCACGCAATAAACCGGAAGTGGTATATGCGTTAATTGAATCGAAGAAGAATGCTTTGTATCGTTCGGATGATGGTGGAACAAAATGGCAGCAGGTAAGTGAGGTAAATGAAAAGACGCAAGTAAGCAGTCGCCCGTTTTATTTCTGGGAAATTTACGTTGATCCAAAAAATGAAAACCGGATTTATTCTTTGCACACGTACATTACCAGGAGTGAGGATGGTGGAAAATCATTTCAACAATTAGTAGGATGGAAAGTGCATTTGGATCACCATGCATGGTGGATACATCCTGAAGATCCAAGCTTCATTGTAGATGGTAATGACGGAGGATTGAACATCTCCCGTGACATGGGCAAGACCTGGACCTTTGTTGAGAATATCCCGGTAGGACAATTCTATCATGTTAATGTAGATATGGCGCATCCCTATAATGTATATGGAGGTATGCAAGACAATGGATCGTGGGCCGGTCCTGCCTATGTTTGGAGGAGATCAGGTATTCGAAATTCATATTGGCAGGAAGTAGCATTTGGTGATGGCTTTGATACCGCGCCCGATCCAGCCGATAACCGGTATGGTTATGCCATGTCGCAGGAAGGATATTTATATCGGTATGATCAGGTAACAGGTCAATCCAATAATATCAAGCCTTCACATCCTAACCCAAACCAGCGATTACGTTACAATTGGAATTCCGGTTTCGCGCAAGATCCTTTTAATGCTTCCACCATTTATTATGGAAGCCAGTTTTTAAATAAGAGTACTGACCGAGGAGCAACGTGGGAAATTATTTCTGGAGATTTAACAACCAACGATCCTGAAAAACAAAAGCAAAGTGAGAGCGGTGGTATCACAATGGATGCAACCGGAGCAGAGAATCATTGCACAATTTTAACAATAGCGCCAAGCTCTAAACAACAAGGTATATTGTGGGTAGGTACAGATGATGGAAATGTTCAGCTAACGAAAGATGGTGGAAAATCATGGACGAATGTTTCACCGAAAATAATCGGCATGCCGAAAGGAGCATGGGTTCCACAAATACAAGCCTCAACATATCAAGCAAGTGAAGCCTACGTGACGATAAATAATTATCGTCAGTTTGATTTTAAGCCATACGTATTCCGAACCCAGGATTTTGGTGCTACATGGCAGCGCTTGGTTTCTCCGGCACAAGTAGGTGAAAATAATTTTGCATTATCATTTGTTCAGGATATTGTTGAGCCCAAGCTTTTCTTTTTAGGAACAGAAAACGGTTTGTGGGTAAGCGTGGATGAAGGGAAAAACTGGACACGTTGGACAAATGATTATCCTTCAGGAGTTCCAACCATGGATATGGTGATCCATCCCCGCGAACACGATTTGGTTATTGGAACATTCGGTCGTGCGTTTTATGTATTGGATGATATTCGTCCGCTGCGCGAAATGGCTCAGAAAGGAACGACATTGGTTGATAAGACCGTTCATTTGTTTACACCACCCGATGCTTATTTAGCTGAAACTCAACAACCAACCGGACCACGATTTGATGCTGATGCTGTTTACAACGGACAAAACAGACCGAGTGGTGCGTTGATTACCTATGTCATCAATAAACCTGCTGAGAAGAAAGAAACAAAGTCAGTGGATAAAACAACGGCTGTGAAGAAAGACAGTGACGCAAAGAAGAGCCCGGTGGGCGTAGAGGTAAAAAAAGATTCGACATCGAAAGTAAAATACGATTCGCTCACACTACAGGTATTTAATGCAAAGGGCGATTTGATTCGCACGATGAAACAAAAAGCTCCGGATGATAATGGTGTCAATCGCATAACGTGGGCGATGAATGAAAAAGGAGTTCGTGGCCCTTCACGTGAAAGTGAAAAATCATCTGCTGAGCGAGGTGGAATTTCAGTATTACCTGGAACCTATAAACTGAGGCTTGCATTTGGTGGAGAGAAAGATTCCGTCATGATTACAGTGAAGGATGATCCTCGTTACACGACACCAATTTCTGTTTTAGAAGCACGCTATAAAATGCTAAAAGAACTTGATCAACTGACTACGCTAGCATCAAAAGCATCGGAGCAATTACGTGAATCACTAAGCCTGGTCAATGATTTCGAGAAAAAAATGAATGATGCCAAGCGCGATGATTTGAAAGAAGCCATCAAGAAAACTAAGACTATGAAAGATTCAATCAATACCATTTTTGATTTTATGCTTGGTAAAGAAGACAAGCGCCAGGGTATTGTGTATGAACAAATCACTCCAGTTTCTTTTGTCGGTACAGCACAGTTTTATATTGGTTCATCGCGTAGTACTGTAAATGCAACAGATGAACGCGCCTTCAAACAAGCAGAAGATAAGATCACGTTAGTACTGAATAAAGTAAATACATTCTTTGCAACCACCTGGAAAGCATACCGAGCGGATGTAGAGAAAATTTCAATTTCCTCTTTTAAAGAGTATGAACCCCTTAAGCGGTAGAAGAATGATTAGTTAAGGTATCTTATATCGAATGGTATGAGGGCCTGATCCTTGAACAACAATTGTTCAAGGATCAGGCCCTCTTTTTAAATAGCTTTTTACGACAAAGGAAAAGGATATTTTAATGTTGTTTGTCTAGTGTAGAGGGGATTTTGATCGTCAAACAACCATTAAAATCGCACAAGTGTATTGTCTAAATTTTAATATTCAGTAATTTTAAACCCTGGAAAATGAGAATGCAAGGACCTGTTGGTTCCAGATAAGTATTGAGTTGAGGGTAATTGATGTTTTACTTTTCAATTGAAAAGTCGATAGAAGTGATTTACCTCGAAGCCATTTACAGTATTCAGTTTCGATTTTAGACCAAAGTGAAATAATATGACTACCCTTAAAAAAAACCTATCAACCTTAATTGTTTTACTATTTGTATCGTTTTTGGCCAGTTGTGGCGGAGGTGATGATCCGGATCCTAACGTGTCTAACGAATTAGAGGATCTTCCGGAGGACACAGGAGGAACGCATACAGCCAAGTTGTTGGGCTCAACCAGTGCACAATTTGGATACTATGAATATTTACCAGGAGGTTACGATGCGAATACAAATGAGTATCCTGTTTTGATTTTTCTTCATGGAGGCGGAGAGAAGGGGGATGGGACCAATACCGCCTCGGTGCTGAATAAAGTGTTGCAAAATGGCCCTCCGAAATTAATTAAAGCGGGCACATGGGATCCGAAGTACCCCATGATTGTTATTTCGCCTCAATACCATCCCCTTGCAGGTGATGTGAATGCGAACAATTGGGGTGGAGGAAATCCGCAACGTCTTAAGGAGTTCATTGAATATGTGATGGCTACTTATCGTGTTAATGAAAGCAGAATTTATCTTACAGGTTTAAGTTATGGTGGCAACGGTACTTATGATTATTTAACAGGGTCGGTCGATTACACGCAATCTCATATTGCTGCGGCAGCACCGATAGCAGGATATGGGGCGCCAGCAGGATTTGCTAAATCAAAGGACACTCCCATTTGGAGTTTTATTGGAGAAAATGACGGTAGTATTGCACAAGCTAAAACTTTTACAACAAAGTATAATGCACAAACGCCTGCCCCAAAGTATCAGGCTAAACTAACGATCTTTGCTGGTGCAGGTCACGATGTATGGACAAGGACCTATAGTGGAAGCGGAATAGGAACGGCTGATCCTACCTATAATCCTTTTGATAAATCGCTTTATGACTGGATGTTTGAATACAAGAGAGAAGACTAGTCACAAAAAATCATTTGGAAATAGTAATACAATTGTCCCAACTGCTCAGGTGGGACAATTTTTTTACAACTTTTGGTTAGTATAAATTTTGAAGGGAAACAATTTCAAACAGAACGAGATTTATTCCCTGTTTAATACTGATCAGTGAAACGAATCAGTCCCATTTGCCATTACCTTTTGATATACTGTATTTGCCAGCGCCTAAAAAGAAGATAACGATAGCTGTCATCATATAGAAAACGTTTAGTTCAATCATCCACGCACCAAAATTATTTAGTTTAAAAACAATGTCGGTGTGAGCGATGAGGATAGAGGCCAGCATATTGATTGCTATCAACAAGGCAGCAATTCGTGTTTTATACCCTGCGATTACAAAAAGAGGAGCAAGGAACTCACCAATAAAGTTTCCGTATGCGATAAACTCGGGTAAGCCAGCGGCACGAACCATGTCTTTGATGTGCTGAAAGTCACCATAGATTTTATACGTTCCATGAAAAAGTAAAAGCCCTGCACAGGTAATGCGCAAAAGCAGTTTAGCTAAATCCTCATTGCGGTTCATGCTTCTTCCGTGTTAAGAATCGAATATTGAAAGAAAATGGATGCTTTGCTATTTCAAAATGAATTCTGCCATTTTAAGATCTCTTGAATTGCCACCGACAAATACATGGAATTTTCCGGGCTCCGGTCCGAAACTCATGTCTTGGCGATAGAACGAAAGATTATCGGAACTGATTTTGAATGAAATATCTTTTGTTTCGCCTGCCTTTAGCGTTACTTTTTCAAACCCTTTCAGTTCAAGAACCGGTCGTGTTGCGCTTCCTACTAAATCGCGGATATAAAGTTGAACGACTTCGGCACCATTGCGCGAACCGGTGTTAGAAACTTTGCATGAGATCGTTAGCTCTTCTTTTTCTTCTATACTGCTTTTGGAAAGTTTAAGATCACTGTAAGAGAATGTGGTGTAGCTTAATCCAAAACCAAACGGATACACCGGTTCGTTGGAAACATCCAGGTAGTTGGACTGAAATTTTGAAAACCATTTTCCTGTTAACGGGCGACCCGTATTTTTATGTGCATAGTACAACGGCACTTGTCCAACGTTCTGAGGAAAGGTTGTGGTTAGTTTTCCGGAAGGATTTACATCGCCAAACAACACATCGGCAATGGCATCGCCTGCTTCGCTTCCACCAAACCACACGTTCAGAATGGCCGGCACATTTTCCTCTTCCCACTTTAGCGCCAATGGACGACCGGTGAATAGCACCAGCACCACCGGCTTTCCGGTTTTTAATAACGCCTTTAACAGATCGCGTTGAGTTTCGGGGATTTGAATGTTGGTGCGGCTCGATGCCTCACCACTCATTTCGGCTGCTTCGCCCAGGGCGGCTACAATGACATCCGCACTCTTTGCCATTCGCAAGGCTTCCTTCTGCAACTCAGAAGATGAACGCTTATCACGATGCAAGGATTTTCCAAACAGAGTTGAATTAGTTTCGAGCATTTCGTCTTCATCGAGATTTGCACCTTTTGCGTAAACGATGTTTGCATTCGTGCCCACCGCTTTCTTCAAACCTTCGAGCACAGAAATGGATTCTGAAAACCTTGCGGCCACACTCCACGTTCCGGTCATATTTTCTTTTGAGTCAGCCAATGGTCCGACTAAGGCGATGGTTCCTGATTTCTTAATGGGAAGTACGTTGTTCTGATTTTTTAACAATACAAAACTTTGCGTAGCGGTGCTTCGCGCTTCAGCGCGGTTGGCCGCATTAAACACTTCATTCTTGGCGCGGTTCTCATCACAATATCGGTATGGATCATCAAATAAGCCTAGTAAAAATTTAGCCCGTAAAATTCTGCGGCAGGCGTCATCGATCAGTTTCTCATTGATCTTTCCTTCGCTCACAGACTTGCCCAGCGTGGTGAGCAATCCTTCACTCACCATGTCCATATCCAGACCAGCCTCCAGCGCCATGGTCGAAACGTATTGAAGATCGCCAAAGCCGTGATTGATCATTTCGCTTACACCGGTATAATCGGAAACCACAAAACCTTTGAAGCCCCATTCCTTGCGCAACACATCCGTAAGCAACCATTTGTTGGCCGTTGCTGGAACACCATCCACCTCGTTGAACGAAGCCATGATACTTCCTGCGCCAGCATCCACTGCGGCTTTGTATGGAGGAAGGTATTCGTTGTACATACGGTTTCTGCTCATGTCTACCGTGTTGTAATCACGACCTGCTTCAGCGGCCCCATATAAGGCATAGTGCTTCACGCATGACATAATAGTATTGTTCGCGGTGAGATCATCACCCTGATATCCTCTTACCATAGCTTGGGCGATCTGCGAACCCAGATAAGGATCTTCACCACTACCTTCTGAAATGCGGCCCCAGCGCGGATCGCGTGAAATGTCCACCATTGGTGAGAATGTCCAGTTAATACCATCGGCACTGGCTTCGATAGCAGCAATGCGCGCACTGCGTTCAATCAACTTCATATCCCAACTGCAACTCAAGCCCAAAGGAATCGGAAAAACCGATTCGTACCCGTGAATCACATCCATACCAAAGATCAACGGAATTTTCAACCGGCTTTTCTCCACGGCAATTTTCTGCATCTCGCGGATGTTGGCCACCGACTTGATGTTGAACAAGCCACCTACTTTTCCTTCCGCTATTTTTTTGGCGATATCAGAACTCTCGACAGCGCCCGTAGTAAATGCACCGGCTGACGGAAGATTGAGTTGCCCGATTTTCTCTTCTAAGGTCATGAGCTGAAGAACGGAATCTACCCGGGTATCTAAACCAGCAGCAATGTGTTGCGTTTTAGTTTGACAGGAGATAAGAAAAGAAAGCGCTACCATCGAAAGGATGACAACACTATTTAGTTTACGCAATATTGTGTCCATGATATTTTTTATTTCTGAAGATAGGCTTCATCAGCCCTCCCTTTCGGGAAGGTGTGATGAAGTGGGCCCCATTGTTTATTTAAATCCTAATTTCGTTTTAGCAACTTCTACTTCTGGAGCTGACATGAATAAACTCCAAAGTAACCCCGTGCGATGGTTTTCAATCATCACAATAGCAGGTCCTTGATCGATGGCTAGGTATCGTGGCAGATACCAATTGTATTGCTCACTGAAAGCATCATAAAAACCGTACACACCAAATACTTTTTCGCCCAAGTCTTCATAAAGATGACGCACCACCTTCATTGACTCCTTTGGTGTATAAGGAAAAGAAGATAATGCGGCGGTTGGTGAAATCACTCCTAAGTCTTCGTTCGGACTGTGGGCTGCATAACCTTTTACAGAATAACTGGCAGTAAGTCCCCAGCAATTTTCTCCGTATCCTTTGAAGTGTTTTGGATTCTCCAAACAATATTGTCTGTTAATGAGAGTGTGATTTGTATTGTGCTCCCAATAATCGGCATAGTCGTCTTTCAGGTTATGAGGATCAAGTCCAAGGAAAGAATAATGTGACCAGAACAACGGACCACCAAACTGCGGAGCACCATTATGTTTCAAACTAAGATGATAACCATACTGCTGATGTGTCGAATCATTCCGTATACTTCCCTTGCGTGCCCAGCCTTCATGATATACTTCTGCCGGAATAGTGTGCGTGGGTGACCCTGCCGCAAGGAAATACATGATGAGACATTCGTTATAACCTTCAACAGCGAAATTCATCTTCCATTGTTTCTGAGGAGACCAATGCCAGTACAATACGTTTTGATTATTCTTACGATGCCAATCAAATTCGATTTCTTTCCACAGCTTGTCAACCCTTGCGGCCATTGCTTTTTCCTGATCATTGCCATTTTTAAAATATTGGCGCACACAAAGTAACCCTTGTGCGAGGTAAGAAGTCTCTACCAGGTCGCCACCATCATCATCGGGACTGAATGGTTTAACCCTTCCGGTTTCGCCATTCAACCAATGTGGCCATACGCCATGAAAACGATCTGCCTTCTCCAACCAGTTGACAAGTTTATTCAGCCGTTGAAATCCTTGCTCACGTGTTATGAATTTGCGTTCGATGCCTACCAGGATGGCCATGACACCGAAACCTGTTCCGCCTGATGTAACAATATGCTTGTCGTTGTCCGGGTAAATATTGTCAGCATGGAAACGTTCGCGCGCAGCACCCGAAGTAGGCTCTGCACCGTCCCAGAAATATTGAAACGTTCTATATTCAACCAGCGTGAGAAGGGAGTCATCACTGATGGATGTATTTGCGGATACACTTGTCTTTGTGGCAGGTGAAGTGCAGGATATTACAATTGACAGCAGGAAGAATCCGTAAAGCACTACCTTTTTCATTTCTATATTTTTATTTAGTGAAATTCAGTTTTGTAAAAGCATCATTAACTTCCGGAGCGGACATAAATAAATCCCAGAGCAAACCTGTGCGATGGTTTTCAATCATTACAATGATGGGACCCTGATCGATAGCAAGCGTTGAAGTTGCAGTCCAACCTTGGGTCAGGTTAAAGGCATCATAAAATCCATATGGTCCCCACATTCGATCACCCAATGTATAGTAGAAAAACTTCAGCGCTTTCATTGATTCATCCGGTGTATAGGGAAAGGACGATAATGCAGCAGTTGGTGAAATCACACCCAAATCGTTACCGGGAGAGTGTGCGTTGTATCCATCCTGATTGTCGCTTGCTGTTAATCCCCAGCAATCTTCACTATAGCCAACGTATTTTCTTGGGTTGGCAATGCAGTAAGCACGGTTGATTAAGGTAGCATTTACATTTTGTTCCCAATAGTTTGCGTACTCATCCGAGAAGTGAGGGTCTAATCCCAGGTAAGAATACTGTACCCAAAATAACGGAGCAGGACTTTCCAGTGGAAGCTTAATGCCGTAATGCAAATTATTTTTTACGATGCCACCATTTTTACCATATCCATTTGAATAGACCTCTTTTGGAATACTGTGAGTAGGAGAGGCAGCAGCTAATACATAAGTAATTTGTTCTTCAAAATATCCTGACAAAGCAAAGTTCATATCCCAGTTGTAGTTGGGCGACCAATGCCAGTACAATACATTTGAATTATTTTTTCGATACCAATCCCATTCCACCGTTTCCCAAAGTGTGTTAATGCGATTGATGAGATTATTGCCAACCGTATCGGATGGTTCTAAATATTGACGAAAGGTGAGGAGGCCCTGAACAAGGAAAGAAGTCTCTACTAAATCACCTCCGTTATCTTTTGTGCTGAAGGGAATTACCTTGCCAGTGTTGCCATCAATCCAATGCGACCATGCACCATGAAAGCGATCGGCTGTTTCCAGGAAAGAAACTACTTTATCCATGTGTTCAACACCTTGTGTGCGTGTTATAAAATTTCTTTCCATGCCCACAATGAGGGCCATGATTCCAAAACCGGAACCACCGCTGGTTACGGTATTGCCGGAAGTATTTCGTTCGCGTGCCATGCCACTGGCAGGGTGAGCGAAGTTGTAGAAGTATTTGAAGGTTCTGCTTTGTACGCTATCTAATAAAGCGTTATCAGCGATACGTGGAAATTTATCGGAAGTATCAAATGTGGTAACGATGGTAACACTCTTGTTAGCATCTAATTTCTTTTTTGTAAGTGAAGTCAGCTCAGCGGAAATTCCGAGATAATAGACTTTCAAATATTTGAATGGTGTAGTGGGTTGTATGGTTACTATACTGTCGGCATTGCTGAATGAATAATTCAATGCGATGTCACCAGTACTAGTGGTAATGTAAATGGCGGTCATTGCAGATTCATGATCAATGGGTTCTGAAAATGACATTACAATTTGTGGTGAAATTGACGAACCTGGGTAACTGGATCCAACTGGGGTGTCATCAATTGCTAACGACTTTAAATTGACGTTTTTTGCTCCTGTGCCAGGAGCAGGATCATCTTTTGTGCATGATCCAATACAAGCGCAAATAATCAGAAGAACAAATGGCGCACAAAGCTTTTTCATTTATTTAATATATCAGGGGAGAAAATAAAAAGTAAAAAAGAGGGTGCATATCAATACGCACCCTCCAACCAAACTAACCAAATTACCTTCCGGCTTTTCCTAAATTAAATAAGGCTGTTATTTCGGCCTGAGAAAGAACAGTATTGTAAACTCGTGTATCATCAATTGAGGCAGTAGCAAGTGGTGCCCAGTCTGGACGCGCTGCGTTTGCAAAACCAAGATCACTTGCTGCCATGCTGCCAAATACAGCCAGTGCAGGAACTTGCATTTTTAACACTGGAGTAGTTCCACGATCAGTGTACCCGCCAACTGCAACTGCATCTCCATAAATTTCAAACTTATGAGTAGTTGCATCCCAGGTCATTACATAATGTGCCCATCTTTTAGCGCCCATGAAATAAGCACCCTTGTCACCATTTTTCAGCGCCACATTGTCTTGTCCACTTTGTGTTCCGTCCCCTAATGTAGTGTTCAGGTAATTCTTAAGCTCTAATGTATCAGAGCTAGGAAGGTGACGTGATGTTTCTGCACAAGCTTGAATATTGCCCCAGAAATCTGTTGCCGTTGGAATAATACCAAAGAAAGATGTAAAACCTCCACCAGCAACTCCTTTTGAGCCTACGACATTTACCCATAAACTCACTGTGAAATTATTCAGTGCATCTACTGTATTGATGTCGGCAATTGCAGGATAAACCAAAGCGCCTTTAGTAAGTTGTAATGCCTTACCAATTTGACCTGTTGTGAAACCAACCGTACCAACTGATTTGGTTGGCGCTGTGCTTGATATCCTTTCATTGTTCGTATCGTCAAATGTCCAGTGTGCTACCAGATTATCGGCTGCTACTTCATTTGAGTTGTTATAGCCATCAATTGGCGGCAATTTATCATCGTCAGAGCATGATCCCAGCGCAACAAGAGCTACTACAGCCGCGCTTGCGAATAAATAATTAATTGTTTTTTTCATTGTTGTTTAGTTTAAAATTTGAGCGTTAGAAAAATCATATACGAAGCTTGTTAGCTTGTTTCATTTGTTTTTTTTAGTGTTGATGAGGCGAGCCTCTGATAATCGAAATAATTTCCATTCGTATTTTGTTTATGATCAGTAATTCGGGTTTTGTTCCAGCTGTCCGCCACTCAAAAGAATTTGAGAACTAGGAATGGGCAGTAACTCGTGCTTGTCTGCTACGAAATTGGTTTTCCCTGCTGCCTGCATTACCTGAGCTGCGCGTCCCTGACGTACTAAATCCCAGAACCTGTCGTGTTCCATCGCCAGCTCTACATGCCGCTCTTGCCAAACATCATCGATTGTTACACCAGCCTTATCAGAAAGACCTGCACGCTCACGAACAAGATTTACTTTCTCATCAGCATCTCCTGCTCCTGTATGAATAACAGCTTCGGCATTCATCAACAAAACTTCTGCAAAGCGAAGTATTCGAATATTTTTTGGCCTGTCTTTGTCACCTACATTCTCGAATTGTTCTTTTTCACGACTGGTGTATGCCTTGTAATTGTAATACAGGTTCTGTATGGAATCTGAGCTTGGAATTCTTAAACCATCCCATAATATTGTTCCAATATGGCTGCCGGAATTATCAATTGAAATAATCGTTGCCGATTTTCTTTCGTCATCGGGTTCATAAGCGCTGACTAAACTTGTTGAAGGCGTATTAAATCCCCACCCCAAATCATCCCAGCCTCCAGACCCTCCAACACGCGGCCCTTGTGAAAGAGTGTAGTTGTCAATTTTTAAATTCGCGTTGTTAAAACTTCCGGTTTGAATTTCGAAAATGGATTCTGTGTTATTTTCTCCGACTTGTCTCCAAATGGTAGCGTAATCATCCACTAAAGAATATTTTCCGGAAGTGATCACAGCATTGGTTAGATCAAATACGTTTTGCCAATCACCAGCATCTGCCAACAATACATCAGATGCCTTGTACATATATACTTTTGCTAACATGGCTTGCGCAGCTCCCTTCGTGGCGTGCCCACTGGCCGTTGTCTTAAGGGGTAAGTAGTCTACAGCCAATTGCAGATCACGAATAATACTATCGTAAACAACCGATTTGTCGGCTCTTGTTTTAAAGGCAGGATCCGTATTTGCATCATCTGCATCAACCGGTACACGCAGCACGAGAGGAACACCTCCGAACATGCGAACAAGATTAAAATAGAGATATCCTCTTAAGAATTTCACTTCTCCGGTAAGGGCCTGTTTTTCTTCCAGGCTAATAGAAGATTGAGCTAACGCTTTCAAAGCCTGATTCGCAGAACCAATTGAATTGTAATGACCACTCCAGAGTGATTCACAAAACTTATTTGTGGGTGTTAAAATGAAATTATCAATATCTCCAACCGGCACTGCCTGATCACTTGGTGTACTGCCTTTATCTGCATCATCTGAAATGATATTCGTTACCGCAACAAAGGCGAATCCGTGAACATCACCATTGCCCCAGGAATCGCCTTGAAGCAAACTATTGTAGACACCGGTTACAAGTCGCTGTGCAAGTGCAGGGTCTGACTCTGGTGTAACACCGCCTTGAACGTCCACATCCAAAAAATCGCTACAGGATATGGTAAATACCGCGATAATTGAAAAGAGAAAGACAGAGATTAAAGAGAATAACTTTTTCATTGTTCAATTATTTAAAAACCTACATTTAATCCGACTGCAAATGTTCGCGTTGTTGGATAGGCGCTCAACTCAATTCCGGAACTGATTGGATCACCCGGTAATTCTGCTGTAAAGCCAGAATACTTTTGAAGTGTGAAAAGATTCTGAGATGTTCCGTAGATTCTGAAACTCGAAATCTTAAATTTATCCAGGAAGGAAGAAGGTAAAGTATACCCTACTGTGATATTGTTGATGCGAAGAAATGATCCGGATTCAACAAAGTAATCTGATGCAGGAAGGTTGCCAACATTGGCTCCTGGTTCTGTTTGACTTTTGCCTCCGGAAGTCCAACGGTTGTATACAATTTCTTTTTCAACATTGTCTGTTCCTGAAACACGCACTGCTTTCTTTCCATTGTATACTTCGTTGCCCACGTTTCCATAGAGGGCAAGACTGAAATCAAAGTTTTTATAATTGGCCCCGAGATTCAATCCAAAATACGCAACGGGCTGGTATGATCCGGCAAACACTCTGTCGGCATCATCAATCTGCCCGTCTTCATTTGTATCCTGGTATTTGAAATCACCAGGTTTTGCAGTGGGCTGGATCTTATTACCTTCACTGTCTACATAAGCGTTTACTTCTGCACCTGTATTAAAGACGCCAAGCGTTTTGAGAACATAAAAACTTCCTACGGGATGTCCATTATCCGTAAATGTTGTGAACCCTTGTGCAGCTCCAATTCCTCCGCCCAGTATTCTCTGACCACCATTCAATTTAACAACGTTGTTTTTATTGAACGTTACGTTTCCACCAATGGTGTAGGAGAAATCATCGTTGATTTCACCTCTCCAATTCAGCACTACCTCTATTCCTTTATTCTGAATAGAAGCTGCATTCGTGAAAATTTGTGCATCGAAGTCGCCAATGGTTTTAAGTACAGGAATTCCAATAAGCGCATTTTCAACTTGTTTGTTATAATAGTTGACCTCACCGGTAAGTTGCGCGTTAAAGGCTGAGAATTCAACCGCTACATCATACTCTTGCGTTGTCTCCCAGGTAATATCAGGATCAAGTATCTGATTGATCTGAACTCCGTTGATTGCGGATGAAACACTTCCATTAAATGAATAGGGTTTATTTTGTGTAACAGCCGTTGTAAAGACTCCTGCACCGATCTGATCGTTTCCAACCTTACCATACGATGCTCTGATCTTTAGCAAATCAAATAGCTCTTGACTCTGTAAAAATCCTTCACGTGATAAAATCCATCCTATTCCAACAGAAGGATATTGCTGCCAGCGATTTTGTTCAGGCAATCGTGAACTTCCATCGCTACGTATTGTAGCCGTTAATAAATATTTTTCCTGAAAGCTATAATTGAGTCGGGCAAGGAAAGATTGTCTTGCCCATTCTTCTCCACCTCCGCCATTTTGCGAAGTGTTCGCATCCCCAACACCGATATACCAAAGATCTGGATCGGCAGGTACATCATTTCGTGAAGCAGAGATATAGCTGGAATTAAATCGTTCTGATGTTGCGCCCACCAGTAACGTGATATTGTGATCATTGATTTTCTTTGAATACGTAACGGTGTTATCCCACACCCAACGCAACGACTGACTTTGATTAACACTTAAATTGCTAATGGTTCTGTATTGATTTCCACCGGCAACAAGAAAGGTAGTTTCGTCTGCATTAAACTGATAATAATATCCTCTTCCTAATGTGTTTCTTAAATCCGTTCCAATACTGGATCTGAATGTAAGAGAAGGTATGGGTTGAAACTCCAGGAATCCAGATGCCTGAAGTCTGTTTTCTTTCACCTTTATGCTGTTATTGTTTACATCCAAAAAAGGATTTCCAACATTTTGATACGCTGATGTATTTCCATACTTACCGTCAACGCTTGACGGAATGATAGGCGCTGCCCGGTAAGCGTTATTATAAACGGAACCAATATTTCCGAAAGCATCAATGGTAACATTTCCAAAACCATTCTGATTTACATTGTTTGCAAAGGAGGTTTGATAGCCAAACTTTAATTTGTCTGCTAGTTTGTATTCAGAGTTAAGCCGGATAGTTAAGCGCTTGAAATTATTTTTGATCACGATTCCGTCTTCATCAAGGAAGCCTACATTGAGGAAGTGGTTCATCTTATCTGTTCCTCCGGAAAGAGACAGATTATGATTTTGCTGCCAGGCATCTCTTAGTATTACGTCATACCAATCTGTACTATAATTGGAAGCAGGAGGAATTGCACCTGTAGCTGCCTGAACGTAATTGTTATACTCTGCTGTATTGGCCATCTCCACCAGATTGGCCGCTTGCTTAATGGCAATGTTATTACTGTAGTTGATCTTTAATTTTCCAACCGCTCCTTTTCGTGTTGTGATAATGATGACACCATTGGCACCTCTCGAACCATAAATGGCTGCAGATGATGCGTCTTTCAACACATTCATATCTACAATATCTGCTGTGTTGATGTTGGAGATATCGTCTGTTAAAACACCGTCTACTACATACAATGCTGTTGTCGCACCTAATGCAGTTCCAACTCCACGAATACGTATTTGAGGAGAGCTACCGGGTTGTCCGCTACTAATAATCTGAACTCCAGCTACCTTGCCTTGCATTGCCTGAGTAGCGGTAAGTACAGGTTGCCTTGCCAATTCTTCTCCTTTTACAGAACCAGTAGACCCTGTTATATCACTTTTCTTCTGTACACCATAACCAACGACCACTACATCTTGCAAAATCTGAACGTCCGTTTCGAGCTTCACATCTATTACTGTGCGATCTCCTACTATCTCAGTAATCGTTTTATAGCCCACAAAGGTGAAATTCAGGGTGTTTTCGTTAGGACCTAATTCAACAGAGAATGCACCATCAATATCCGTGGTGGTTCCTTTCGTAGTTCCGCTCACTACAACATTAACACCCGGCAGAGTCTGCCCGTTTTCAGCGTCTATTACCGTTCCACGCACAGTCTTTGACTGAGCCAAGGCAGAGGAAACCGCTAGAAATGCTATAAAAACTATTAAAATTCTCCTCATAAGTGATGATGCCGTACAGCGTTTGTGTTTTTGTGCTGTAGGCAGAACTAAATTATGCAGGAGTCAAGAAGATTCTGATATTTTTTTGATTTATCAGACGATATTTGAAGGAATACGTTGGGATTTTAGACTTAGAATTTTGCGTCTAAAAAACATTGATTACAATCGTTTTCTGGTAGTTTTTAGGTATTCAGGCCTTAGGTTATTGCGCTTTAAAAACACGAAAAAACTAACGATGACTAAGCCTTGATCTTTGTATTTTTTGAGGCTGGTTTTGGCTGACCTGGATCGGCAGTCAATTCGGTAAAAATGACCTCTTCCCACCGGGATGCAGTGGGTTTTTTACCTGTTTTTTGAAGTTCAGCAATGCTGTCAAGGACTTTGTGTTTAAAGCTCCAGACTGTATTTAGCCTCAACCCCAGCTGGGTTGCCAGACTATCGAGGGTCGTATCCTTATTTCCGGTTACCGTTAGGTAGGCTATATAGAATGCCTTTTCAATAGGAAATTTGATGCTGTGAAATATGGTATAGGCCGTAATGGATTCATTGTAACCGCACCGTGAGCACCTGCGGGCAAACTTCTGCGCTCCATCAAAGTACTTTTCATTATTGCACTTGCGGCAGTGGAATCCCTTTTCCCATTTAAGATTCTCCAGAAAGCGATCGCAAGCCAATCCATCAGGATAAAGGGTTTTGAACTGTGCATAGTCCATGGTCTTCTCCATGAGCCTTTCGTTCAACACTTCTTTTATACTATTCTTCAGCTTCCAGTTGTCCAAATCCAGAATGGAATTGATCTGGTTAATTTCAATTGACTGGCGTTCGAGTTTATGATTGGTTTCTTCCAGCAAATGGTTCTTGTCGTTCAGTTCCAAAGTTCGTTCCTGTACTTTTTCTTCCAGCTCCCGGTTTACCTTGTCTTTGAGTTTCATGTTTACCTCATGCTGGTGGATGATGCGTTTTAATGCTCTATCCCTCATGTCTTTCAGAATTTGAATTCTGTCACCCAGGGCAAACGTAAGGAGCAGCATTTCAAGCACGAAACTGATATGGAGACTGTAATGCGAAAGGGTTGTGAAAGGTAAAACATTCAGATAGACCAGCGTTCGGAGAAAGAACCCAATGAAAAGTTGTCCATAGGCAAAAACGAAAAACCGCGCAGGCCGATAGCCTTGCGACCAAACCTGGATAGCCGTATAAAATATCAGCGAAAGCGGGATAATCTCCAAGCTTCGATACGCTAATAATTCAGGGTAGAAAAAAAACTCAATCACAAACATGATTGATCTCAATACGATCATAAGCTTTAATGCTTTATCGAGTGTTGGCACGTTGGCACGGGTTCTCAAAAACCTTCGCGTAAAAATGAGCGCCCAGATAATAACGGCATACAGTGTTATGCCCAACATATAGTCATTCCACTCCGGATGGTTCGGCCATAAATATTGAAAGCCGATTCCATCAAGACTGAAAGCGTAGGCAGCAACACTCATCAAATAGAAGATGTAGTAGATGTTTTTGATTTCGCGAATGGCGAGGTACACCAAAAAATTATAGAGAATAATGATGAGAATCATTCCATAGAATGTACCAAACAAAAAATATTCATTGAGGGCATAATAAACGAATCGATCTACCGATCGCAGGGCAATGCGGATGTCAGCAAAATCGTGTGAGCGTACATTAAAATAATAATAGACAACGGTATCCGATTTCATGTCGAGATGAATCTCGAAGTTCTTATGAAGGAAAGTTCGTTTGTCAAAGGGTTGAGTATCGCCCATCACCATGCCCCGGTATGAACCATCCTCTTGTGGAATATAAGCCTCGATATAATCGATAGTCTGATCGTAAAATTCGAACAGCCAGATTTTTTTTGAATTGGCATTATGGTGAACCGGGAATCGGATCCAATACGAAGCGTTGGTTTTAAAATCTTTGTTTTGATAGGACTCGTGTTGGCGGTAACGATTGGAGAATCCCGTTGAGGTAGCTTGAGAAAATGTGATCGAATTGGTTTCGTCAATGTAGTAAGACAATTCGTTGAGCAGGAAATTGCGCTCATCGACAGCGTCATCGATCTCAACGGGTTGCTGTGCGTGAGTTGTGGTAAATAGAAGAAGGAAGTATATGGTGTAGAGGTACTTCATTTTTTCTTAACGCTATTAGAATAGACTTCTTTTAAAAGTTAATGCGTTAAATTCTTCGGAAATATCGGAAGAATAAAAATAAAGAACAGGTTTATTCTGATGTATAAGTCGAGAGGTGTTTCAAGACCTTACACAGTCTGTACACCCTCTCTGATAACTTTGTAAGCTATTTATAGATATGCAGGAATAGATAAGATGATAGGTGCTAATAGGCAAACTTGAACGACTTTTCTTGGGTTGATAGTTTTAAGAAATAGACGATCAATACAGAGACCATCAACCAGACTTTAAAATAATTTACACCATCGGTTTTTCGATAAATAAATTTCCGTTATGTTTGACGCTAGGAGCCCGTTTCAATAATTTTCGAAAGCGATTGCGAACAGTTTTAGCATTGATTGTGAAGGATCAACTTGTTGAGCAACGCTATTACTGGCAGTTTAATGTATGAAATGATTTTGAAAACTCACTGCAATGGCAGATGTATGCGTTTTTATATTTTATGAATAAGAGTAATGTATTGTAAATCACCGAAGATGAATCGACTCCACTCAAGAAAGTTATTTTTTTTCACACTTTGCTTTTTGTTGTACATCCCTGCCCTGGTCTATGCGCAAGGAGAAATACCGGTCAATATGTACACCGGCCAACCGGGAATTAATATCAACCTATACACGCTGGCTGACCATGACCTAAGTGAAAATATATCGCTCTCCTACGATGTTAATGGCACGAACCTCAATTCTGGTTCTGTTTATGGAGTGGGTTGGAGCCTTTCAACCGGAGGACAACAAATATCGAGACAGGTTAGAGGATTGCCAGATGATTTTGGCAATGGTGATACCCGCAAAGGATGGCTTTACAATTCCAATTACTCAGCAGTGTTGCTATTTCCCAATTCCTCAGATGCAAGTTCCGGCACCTGTACCGATGAACAAAGCGATCAGGCATGGATCAACAATACCCTTCAATCTAAATTAGATACTGAGCCCGATCTATATAGCTTCTCGGTCGGTGGATATTCAGGAAAATTTGTTTTTGACAATACCGGAAATATTCAACTAATCCCATACCAGGATATTTCGATTGTGCCAACCTACGCTGGTTCACCCACAAACATGACCATCACAAGTTGGACGATTACTACCAATACCGGTATTGTTTACACGTTTGGCGAGACCTGTAGTAAATCACGGAAGATCACAAAATTGACAAATCAGACCTACATGGGTTTGATGGATCGTGACTATAATTTGTATAGTACGCTGGTCAGTTTTACCTCGGCCTGGATGCTGACAAAATCGCAATCCCCTTCCGGAGCTAATCTTACCTATACCTATAAAATACCACCGAATGGTACTATATCCTATAGCAACCCGTGGAATGTAGAACTCTTTAATCCGGGAAGTTCGATTTCGAGTGATGTTTTTGCCTTGATGGATGATAGCGGAATGATCACTTCAAAAATTATTGCAAAAATCACAACATCGTCTAACGATTCAGTAACCTGCGACCCAACCAATGGGATTCGTGTCTACAATCTTAATCATGCTCCGAGTAATGTTAAAAACTTTAGCCTGGGATACACCAACGGTATGTTAACATCCATCACGGAATCAGATGTGAACACCTGCTTAAAATTGCCACCTTATAAATTTTATTATCGTGATTGGTCAGGCAATGGCCAGAGTTCTTCGAGTCAGGATTTTTGGGGCTTCTACAACGGAGCAACCAACATGAAGAGTAACGGTAACCCTGCTTATTTTCCTACGATTTATGTCTATCCCAATGAGCCTGCGAGTGAACGTTACAGGATGTACAAAATACCTTCTTACGCTGGTACCGAAATAGTATTAAATGGTGACGCTAACCGTACGCCAAGTGCTAATTCCATTCTTTCGGGTACGCTTTCCAGAATCATTTATCCAACCGGTGGAGAATCGGATTTCACTTTTGAGGTCAACAAGTATTTTGATACAAGAACTCAACAGGATCAGTTAGGCGGAGGACTGCGCATACAATCCATAACGTATTTTGATGGTCTTAATCCAACGGCCAATATCACTAAGAATTTTACTTATTTAGATGCCAGTGGTCATTCATCCGGAAAGTTGATCGACAGACCTTCTTTTGTGATACCGCTCTGGCAACAAAAAGTGCCAACAGCGACTACCACAAAAGGCTCCTATACTCAACATGCAACACTTTTCAGTCAATTATCAGGCAATGCGATATGGCAAAGCCTCACAGCCGTAGTATCGAAGGATATAAGCAATCAGGATGATACCCAAGGCTCGTCTGTGGGGTACTCTCGTGTAACGGTTACACGACCCAATGCCGGCTATGTTATTTTTGATTACCACGCACCGGCTACTTATGGCGATAATGCTACAGGTGTTAACCCAACGGACTGGAGTCCTACGACACGGAAATTTGCCAGGCCATCCAACTGCCCAATCATGGGCATTATCTCTGCCTCCGAAACCTATGCATATTCCCCTTTTCCAAATGTAGAATATGATTATGAGCGAGGGCTTATCTGGAAAAAGACAGAATACAATACTAACAATGTCGCTGTCAGGACTACCACCACGACTTATCAATACCAATTCAATTTGGGATTGACCCAACCCAAACCAGTTGTCGGCCTGGCATACGAGCGGTTTGCCAATAGCGATGATAATATATTTTTATACGGTCGATATTCCTTGCTCACCAATGTTGCAAAAGTTGTTTCCACTGAAACGGTGACAACCGTTGATGAGAACAATGCAGCCCGGTTGTCAACAGAATCTTCTCAATATTATTTCGGGAGTCTCAATCATCGATATGTCAGCGCGATTGACAGAACCACTTCTGACGGAACCGTCTTTGGTACCCGATTTAAATACGTTCCTGACTATTCAACATCCGCATCTACCGATACAACCGGACAGATGATCCAGGCACTTAAAAATGCGAAACGAACTAGTACCGTCATCGAGCAGGTGAGCACCATTAAACCAGCCGGGAGTTCTACTGTCAGCACCATTGGGGCAAGCCTTGTTAAGTTCAGTCCATTTACATTCAGCAAACCTTTACTGCGATACCAGATGGCGTTCAGGCCAGCATCACCAGTCGTAGATTTTACAGACTCCGGAATCAGTGGAAATTTATTTGTTAACGATTCCCGCTACGACCTCATCCAGACCATCAATGAATACGATGCTTTTGATTTACCGGTCAGTATAACCGGAGAAGATAAAGTTACGACTGGAACTTTATGGGGCTACGGACAACGATTACCAGTGGCCCAGTTTAGCCAGGCACGAAGTACGAGCGTTGCATTTTCTGATTTTGAAACATCAACCCTGTCGAGTTTTGCGCTGACAAATAATTTTTATGGCAGTGGACGCACCGGGGTTCAGGGAATACACCCTTACGCTACGCTTACCCGAACCATTGTAAAACCCGGAAATGCAACGAGCTATTTGCTTTCATTTTGGGCAAAGCCTCAATCCGCAGCAGCTTCCATCATCCTTCAAGTTGTATTGAAGAACGCAGGAGGAACTGTATTATCAACCAACAACTACACCTTTACATATCAGTCGGGCAATACAGATTATCAATATTTCACAAAGGTGATTGATATTTCAACTATGCCCTCTACTTTTATTATCAACCTTCAGGGACAATCTTTTACACTGCCTTCAGGCTCCGCGGGGTCATTCAGCTCTTCCTTGCTGCCGATGCTGGATGATATTGGATTTTATCCAGACTACACGAATCTAGCTTCAACAACGTACAACATACCCTTTGGTGCAAGCTCAGTAACCAGTCCTTCCGGTGAAACTGCGTATACTACCTATGATGTTGTTGGCAGAACAAAATGGATCATTGACCAGGACCATAACATTAGAAAACGCTACACCTATTCTGCTTCGGGACAGGTATTGGCGCCACTGGTTGCCTCCCTTGCTTCCGCAGGAACCTATATCGTTAACAATCCCATTACGTTTGTGGCCAATTCCAATCCGTGCTATTCCGGGGTGACCTTTCAGTGGGATTTTGGCAGTGGTTACTCCACGGCCAGCAGTAGTCCTCAGTCACCGCCAAAAACCTATACAACGGTTGGAAATTATACGGTGGGTCTAAAGGTCAACCATCCGACTTTAGGTTCGGTTCCAAGTGCAATCAGTGTCACAATCGGGAATGGCTTAACGCCACTCAATGTAACTTTAGATACGCCCGGTGTGGATGGAAGCGGTTGGTTGACGCTTACTGCAACACTTTCAGCAGCTGATGCTGATAATTCGACTATCGTGTATAAATGGTATCAACGTAATACAGGTGCCACGGGCTGGAATGCTTCCGGAGGTACTTCAAATACCATGACTCAAAAAATAATCCCCAACAGCAGTGTGGAATTCAAATGTGTCATTACAACAGGAGATAACCGAACGGCCACGTCCAATATTTTGACAATAAACAACTACTGATCTCAAGATTCGAATTAAGAAATCAAAATCCATAACGTTAAATCATGTCATTAAAAAATTTAATTGCGATCGTACTACTTTCATTGGCTTTTGATGTCACCCAGGCACAAAACATTTCTGCTGACGATATTAACTGGACGGCAGTGAAGGCTGTGAATCAGGCCGACCATTCAGCGTTTGAATACAGTTGTTCCTTCATAACCCATGGCAATCAGAGCATTGATTGGAGCCAGAATAGTGGTCAACTCGTTACCCATTACGAAGTTATTTCTGTAGACGGCACATGGACTAAAATATCACGGGATGGGCAGGTAACTTACCATGTAAGAAACGGAAACATCAGCGGCTCAATCACATTTGCCAGAGTTGACGATCAGCTCTCGGTTCATCTCCAATTGGCAGTCGATGGAGTGCCAGACCAGGATTATACATTTTCCATTTCTTCAGCCAATAAAATATAGGATCAATGAAAAGAGCGTTATACATTTTTATCCTATTCATATTTGTATCCTCGTCTTTCCTGAAGGCACAGACAATCCAGGGGTTATCCTTAGCAGGAAAAGGCACAACGTTGACTTACTCCTTTACGAATGGAGCGCTGCTTACCGCTGCGCATTGGACGGTGACTTCCTCGAAAGGAACCGTCAGCAGTAACTGGTCTAGTGGCACCACGTATTATGCTAACATTACATGGTCAGCAACAGCCACGGGTGCAGCTACAATCACTTTCATTTCTTCGAGCTTACCTTCATCCCCCACCAAAAGTGTAACTTTGTCAACCTGTCCGTCACTACCGACTCCGACAGTGAGCGGATCAAGGTGTGGTACCGGAGCCGTTACACTTACGGGAACACCCTATGATGACGGCTATAGCTTGAAGTGGTATGATGCTTCCAGCACCTATTTAACAACAGCCCTGAGTTATACCACTCCGAGTCTGTCGTCAACCACAACGTATTACGCCAGTAACTACCTTTTAGCCAACGGATGTGAAAGCGCTAAAGCGCCAGCTGTAGCTACGATAGTTGCCGCGCCTACTACTTCTGCTGCCGGAACTAACAGTACCCTTTGCGGATTGGCTGGAACAAGTCTCGCTGCCAATACCCCTACAGTAGGAACAGGCGCCTGGACGATTACCAGTGGACCAAGTACTTTACTTTCACAGTTCAGCAGCACCACAAGCCCAACAGCAACATTCACCCCTGCTGGTGGTGCTGGTAACTATGTTCTCACCTGGACCATTTCCAACTCAACCTGTACATCATCATCGAATGTCACACTTACCTTCACTGCTGCACCGACTATATCTAATGCAGGCCCCAATCAAAACGGATCTTCCACCTGCGGGCAGACCAGTGTAACACTGGCCGCTAACACACCGACAGTGGGTACCGGAAGCTGGAGTATTGCACCAGACAGTCCAACAACAACGGGTGGGTCATTTGGAAATACTTCAAGCCCTGGTTCAACGTTTACAGGAACAGCGGGCAGTTCCTATGATTTAGTATGGACTATCACATCGGGATCATGTACTTCTGTCAGCGAAGTGCCTGTTACCTTCAACAAAATTCCCAATGTTGCTGCCACCGCTAATCCAACCGTGTGTTCCGGCAGTATTGCAACCATAACGTTATCTAATCCCAACAATGTAAGTGGCACTACTTACTCCTGGACTTCGCAACCAACCAACGCTACAATTCCTGTAGCCACTTCAGGGAATTCCATCACAGGTACTTTCTATAATTCAGATGGGGTTAATACAGGCTCATCAGTTTATACCATTACACCAGCAACATCAACGTGCATCGGAACACCGATAACAGCAACAGTGAATATCAACAGCACGCCTCTGATGCCAGCACTAGCATCGTTTGTGGGATATATCGACAATCCCGCAGTGATGCAGGTGAATGTTCCGACTGGACAACAGCCACGCTGGTATGCTGATAATGTTACCACAACAACAGTCAACACAACTCCAACATATCAGATTTTTGCCAATCAGAGTCACACCTATTACGTGTCCCTGAAAGATTTAACAAATTTATGCGAATCGGGGAGAGCTATCCTGAATGCGATATTCATTACTAAGTTGCCAAGCCCAGCGAGTGTGACCGAAGAAATGGTACGATTGAGTGGTAAAACCACAGACAGTGATATTGATGCACTCACCACATCACAAAAAGCAAAAGTTATTTCCTTCTATGACGGACTCGCACGCACGACTCAGGTAGTGGCGATTAACGCAACCTCTTCCGGGAAGGATATAGTGCAGCCCGTTGAATACGACAGTTATGGAAACTCGTCTAAAAATTACCTCCCTTATTCAATTGCGAGCACTGGAGTATTTCAGTTTTCATATGCTTCCGATCAGTATGCCTTTTACCAGGCGTCCAATGATAAAATTGCCGATGACATATCTGCCTTTGCTGTTTCGAAATACGAATTATCGCCGTTGGGCCGACCCCTGGAACAGGGCAGTGTAGGACAGGCGTTTCAACCGGGGCTGGGCCATACCAAACGGGCAACCTATGGTTATAATATTGGATCTACAAATGATGAAGCCGAAGAAGTACGCAAGTTCAATACGGATGGTTCAAGCAGCGGATATTATGGGGCCAACGTGTTGTCAAGAACGGCAGTAACGGATGAAAATGGCAACATCAATATTATTTTCAAAGACGGTTCCGGTCATACCATTGCAAGAAAACAACAATTGAACGGAACCATTAACAGTGTTGCCGTCAATTATTTACAGACCTATTATGTTTATGATAATCTTTTCAGGCTGAAATACATCATCCCCCCAGCGGGCCTTGCTGCTTTGAAAAGCAATAGCTGGACACTGTCATCTACGATACTTGACCAGCACGTATACCAGTTTGTTTATGACAACCGCGGGCGAATAACGCAAAAGAAAACGCCAGGCCAGGATTGGGTTTATTTTGTTTACGATCGGTTTAACAGGTTAGTGCTAACGCAGGATGGCAACCTTAGGCCCCTTAAGAAATGGGCGTTTGTAAAATATGATTTGCAAGGACGAACAGTAATGACAGGGCTTTATAAAAACCTTACGCAAACTACACTGGCTTCTATTCAGACAATGGTGAGTGGGCTGTATGCTACGGGTGTATATTTTGAAAAGAAGGGAACAACCTTATACAGTTATACAAACCAAAGTTTCCCTACGATAAATTCCGATAACAGTGCCATTGAAGTGCTTGGTGTAAATTATTATGATGATTACAGTTTTACCTTTAACAATGGAAGCTCCCCTGCGTATGACAACGCTCATCTTGCCGGATTACCAGCAACACAGGGTAAATACACGCGTGGAAAAATGACGGGTAATAGAACGCTGATTTTAGGAACCGCGAACTGGATGGTTTCCGCTCTGTTCTATGATAATTATGGACGGGTAATACAGACGCAGGGAAATAATCACCTTTATTTGAATGGCATTGAAAAGAGTAGTGTTATATATGATTTTGAGGGCAAGGCCACTCAAACCAAAGCCACGCACAGCCCGGATGGAACCAACATAACGATCCTTGTGCAAACTCCGGTGTACGATAATCAGGGCCGTGTATATCAGCTCAACCACAGCATTAATGGTGCAGCTGCCCAGTTAGTGGCCCAATATGAATACAACGAACTGGGCCAGGTTGTTGACAAAAAACTACATAACACTGCCGGAAGTTTTCTTCAATCCGTAGACTATCGATTCAATATTCGAGGTCAGCTCATTTCCATCAACAATGGTCAGTTATCAGCTGATGCCAGCAATGATGAAACCAATGATTTTTTTGGCATGGAGTTACTCTATAACAATATAGAGGCAGCACTAGGAAATACACCACAGTACAACGGAAATGTGAGCGCCCTGAAGTGGAAAGGACTGGGCAATGGCAGCACATCAACCGGTCAAAGGAGCTATAAGCTCGCCTATGACAAAACCAATAAACTTACCAGTGCTGCTTTCCAGAAATACGGAGCAGCAGCGTGGGATCAGGAAGTAAATACCTGGAATGAAAGTATGACTTACGACCACAACGGCAACATGGCAAGTTTGCAACGAAACCAAAATTTTCGTGGCCTGAGTGGAACGACCGTTACCAGCACTCCCCTGACAATCGACAACCTTACCTACGCATACACAGAAGGTAATCGGTTAAGCAAGGTGACCGATGCAGCAACAACAGCGGGTTTTAATGACGGCTCCAATCAAACTACTGAGTACACGTACGACACACATGGAAACCTGGCTACTGATTTGAACAAAGGCATCAGTAGCATAACCTATAATGTTTTAGGCAAGGCACAACAGGTAAACTTTGCAGATGGACGCACCGTTGCATACACGTATGCAGGCGGAAATAAAATAAAAATGGTTTCAACCGTTAGTGGCGTTCCGACCACAACAGACTACTCGGGTGGTTTTGTGTATACAAACAATGCCTTGAGTTTCTTTTCTTCTCCTGAAGGGCGTGTTGTTAAAAATGGCAGTACCTATGAATATCAATACGGCATTGCTGATCACCAGGGAAATACCCGTGTGGTGTTTAGCTCCGTTACGCCAGCGGCTGATGCACCCACGGCAACCTTTGAGGGCGATGCCAACGATGGAGCCGCGCAGTACATAAATGGTGGACTTAATATTGTATCTTTCGGTAATGCCAACCACACAACAAGTGGTAGCAAAGTAGTACGTATGAACCAATCGAATAAAATTGGCCCTGCAAAAAGTGTAAAAGTATATCCGGGCGATAAGATTGATATTGAAGTGTGGGAGTATCACGAAGCAGGAAGTGGATATGGAACAACAGGTACTGCGCTTAATAATTTGATCACTTCTGTTGCCGGCGCCTTTACCGGTGTTGTATCTCCGACTGAGGTTGGAATGATGAATACTGGTGTGAGCAACGCATTGACTTTTTTTGGCACAGGAGGAAACCAGGGCGATTTGCGTCCGGCTGCTTACCTGAATTATATCCTCTTTGACAAGAATTACAATGTATTGGATGCAGGCTGGCAACTGGCACCTGCCACTACTTTCACTAAGCAGAAAATTTCATTTCCTACAAAAACTATTACTGAACCAGGATATGTATATACGTGGCTCAGCTATGACGATGCTTCCAACAACTATGTGTATTTCGATGATTTTAAGGTAACACAGACGAAGACTAACGTAATTCAATACAATGAATATTATCCCTTCGGCTTGCAAACAACAAACAGTTGGACGAGGGATAATGCATTGTCAAACAACTTTTTGTACAACGAAAGTTCTGAACTCAATAACACCACAGGCCTTTATGATTTGCCCTTTCGAAATTATGATGCATCTCTGGGAAGATTCTTTCAGGTAGATCCATTGGCACATATCGATCACTCGACATCACCGTTTGCTTACGCAGGCAACAATCCGATTTTATTTAATGATCCCTCAGGCTTGTTGAAAGATATAGAGATAGATGTCGACTATTGGAACATTCAACGTGCAAATGCTGCTGCAAGCGCTGCAGTAAATGCTCATTTGTGGAGTTCAGATATTGGGAGTATGGGAGGTGGAGGAGGATATAACCCTTACTGGGATGCTGTGCATATGAGCATGGACGCATATTTAGCTAAATATAGTGTATCAGCGCCAACGAATAGTTTTGGGTCCATTATTAATGCTCTTTCAAATGGAGGTTCAGTTTCAGCTTCAGGGAATTCTATATACACTGGCTACAATGTTTCGTATGGTGCATCGGTGCAAACAGATAGTCAAGGAAATGTTATTTTGGATTCAAATGGCAATGAAACGGCTGCTGGTTTCAATATTTTTTACCATGATCAATTTGAACTAAAGACAGCACAGACAAGCGGAAGTGGGCCATATAGCGGTATCGAAGTCAGCCTTGATGGATTGAGACAATACTTAGCAATTGTTGCTGGTGAATCTGGCAATAATATTGATGAAGCATCAGCCATTGGAAGTGTAATATTGAATAGGCTCGCTCATAAAGGTGCTGACATGAAAGGTGATTTTGTTTCGAAAATTGGAGGTAAGGGTCAGTATGACGCTATCGGTGGAAAAATTTACAATGAGGTAATGGCACTTAGTACGAGTGATCTCCAGTATATCATAAAGAATCCACTTTCCCTTCAAGGAAAATATTCTGATAGAGTTATAGGTGCATTGGGTCCGCTTATGAATGGAGTGGATTATTCACAGGGAGCCTATTTCTGGAATGCATCCTCTCCTCAAACTGGTTTTAATTGGAATCAATACAACAATGGAACCTTTGTACAAACAACATCACTTGGAGGAACAACGTTTTTCAAATATGCAGATGGGAAAGGGAAGACATGGCCATGAGAATTAGATTATTACTGATTGTATGCTTTGTGTCCTCAAATCTATTAGGGCAGCAAATTGAAAAGCAATATCATCTGCGTAGCGTAAGTGATAGCTTGCGTTATTCTGTGACAATAGAGGAAAATGTGATAGATGGATTTACCACCTTCTCATCCAAAGAGGACACACTTAAAATTTTTGGAGTTCAGGATATCCAAACTGTTACAGTTCATGCCAATGCATTTTTGGAAATACAATTCAAAATGCGTGGCGGCTCAGGTGTGAAAGTGAGAAGAAAGGTATTGTTGTGTGTGTCACAGGGGAAGATTTATAAGACGCTGGATGTTTTATCGGAAGTCACTTCAAGGGTCACTGAAGTCTATGATAAAGTAGCTGATAGTCTCAAGCTATTTGACGAGAAGGAAGATTATCACGTTACGATATCAATCAAACAAGAAGGCAATCATTACAAAGCCGTTCTGTCTGAGAGCAAAAAAGTTGAATCGAAAAACAATCCATCACAGAACGAATCATTTGAGAAGTCTTACAAATTGGATTTTGATCCAGGAGGATACTTTTTCTATAACTCAATGAAACGGCTTAATAAACGTTACAAAATTTATTCAAGCAAGGACAATAAAACAGTTGAGAAATTTATCAGTCAAGAAGTTCCTTGTACTCAGCTTCACGAAAAATTATACCTACTCATTGATAATGAATGGTGCTTGGACAATGGTAACGACTCGTTGAGTTGTCTATGAGATAAAAAAACCGGAGTGATCCGGTTTTTTTATTATGCCTCATTCAATTTTTCAAATTGATCGAGTCCAATTTTTCCAAAGAAGGATGCTATTCCTGTACCGATAAGAGCGATGTAGATCGGCACACCAGAAAGGATCAGATTAGCAAAAGTTAAAAGGGCCGCAAAAAAGAATACTACTCTGCTTACCCGTATATGTAATGCCATATAAGAACGCAAAACAAAAGCAGGAGTAATCACAACAGATAAACCTTTTGTGATTACCACGTGAGGTTTGTTAAGCCATTGGTGCAATTGATCAGCACCTTGCTGTAAGTGTTTTCCTACCGACTTTAAAATAGAACGATGCTTTTTGAGATTGCGAAGAAGAGTAAAGCATGCATTAATAATGCGAATGATCAAAAGAGTTTTCATGGGCACGATTTGGTTATAGTTATTCCATTAAAGTTTTGAGTTTGCTTTTGGCGAAGAACGCATCCATGAGGGCGAAGATGTGATTTTTATCTTCAGGCGAAAGTTTTTCCATGAGCTTCAATCTTTTGAGCACATCGTTATCAATGTTCTGGTACTCGGCATCCTTTACCAGAAAGTCGAGCGTTACTTTTAAAGCGTCTGCAATTTTAGCAGCCGTATCAATGGAGGGTTTAATCTCATCGCGTTCATACTTGCCGATGATATCGCCAGAAGTCCCTACTGCCTTCCCTAAATCAGCCTGAGTGATCTTAATCTGCTTCCTGGCATAGGTTATTCTCTGTCCAAACGTCATGATATATCTTATTTATGAGCTAAAAAACAAGCTTTTTGTAAAAGTAAGCGAATGAAAAGTCGGAAACAATCTGGATGATGCTTGCCTGAATAAGAATGATTAGTTAGGTTTGTGAATGATATGTCGGACGAAAAAATATTTTATGGCAGCCAAAAACGAACCCTACCGCTTCAACTACCAAGCCCTGGACAAGTTCCTGGTGCAGGACTATGATCCTAAATTGTTAGGCGACCAATTGGATGAACTCATGACAGACCTTGTGCATGTGTCCAAGGACGAGCCTGACTTTGGCCGATCACTCAGCGAACATCATTACCTGCTGCGTAAGCTGCGGGATCTTTTTTGGTGGCAGCTTCCAAAGAACCATAACACTAACCCACAAAAGTCATGAGCAAAGTGCCTGATAAACTTCTTTACAACCTGAGCGCCCTTGCGCAGGAGCATTACAAACTGAGCAGTGACCTGTACATGTTGGAAGTAACAA
>JANMRZ010000160.1:0-6263 GCA_031388805.1 Chryseolinea sp. | reverse complement strand
TATTAAAGCTATTTTTTTTGATATCGATGGCGTGTTATCCGATGGTAAAATCATTCTGGACGATGCTGGTCGTGAGATCAAGAACTTCAATGTGAAAGATGGCTACATCATTAGTCATTTAAAAAAAGCAGGCATTATTGTCGGAGCCATTTCGGGTCGCGAATCGGGTGCAACAACAAGACGATGTGCTGAATTGAAAGTGGATTTTTGTCACCAGGGAATTGTTGATAAAGCATCGGTGTTTGAAAAGCTGGCGAAGCATTATCAGTTCAAATTAAAAGAAGTTGCCTTTATTGGTGATGACATAAACGACCTGGGTGTTTTTAAGCTGGCAGGCTTAAGTGTATGCCCTGCAGATACCTTTGATTATATAAAAGACAAAGCAGATCTTGTAACGTTTACCAAAGGGGGTAACGGTGTGTTGCGCGAGGTAGCCGATTTAGTGTTGGCTGCGAGAGGGGAGATGGAGAAAATTTTGAAACAATAACTATGGAAATTTTTAAGGATACAGTTCAGATTGCAAACAACATTACACTCGGTGGCAAACGTATGGTATTGTTTGCCGGTCCGTGTGCAGCGGAGAGTTTTGATATTTGCTATGAGACGGGTGCTAAAGTAAAAGAGCTTTGCCAGCAACTTGATATTGAATATGTATTTAAGTCATCGTTCGATAAAGCAAACCGTACCTCTTCCGGTTCGTATCGCGGACCATCAAGAGAGGGTGGATTGGAAATTCTATCACGCGTGAAGAAAGAATTGAATGTTCCTATTGTAACAGATGTGCATGAGTCTTATCAATGTGAGGAGGTAGCTACGGTTGTAGACGTGTTGCAAATACCCGCTTTCCTTTGCCGACAGACCGATTTATTAAAAGCTGCTGCGCGCACAGGCAAGGCAGTGAAAATTAAGAAGGGCCAATTCATGGCGCCTGAAGATATGAAGTATGCTGTTGATAAAGTTCGGGGTGAAGGAAATAACAATGTATTCCTTACTGAGCGGGGCGCAAGTTTTGGATACCATACGCTTGTTGTAGACATGAAATCGCTGCCCATCATGCGACAATACACACCCGTAATTTTTGACGTAACACATTCCATTCAACAGCCCGGAGGCATGGGTGGATCATCGGGTGGACAGCGTGAATTTGCTCCGCATCTGGCCCGAGCAGCGGCAGCTGTTGGCGTTGACGGATTCTTTATCGAAACCCATCCTAATCCTGCAAAGGCTTTGAGTGATGGCCCAAACATGATTCCCCTGCATGAATTGGAGGACTTTCTGAAGATGATCAAGAAATATTGGGATTTAGGTAAAAATGGTCTTTAATACCATTTCAATCGATAGAACAACCTCCATATTAAATCATGCCTTTTCCTTACCTTTCTAAATCTAAGTTAACGTCTATGGAATTGGTAGATTTACATCCGAAAAAAACTATCTTTGCCTGCCGATCACAAAAGAGAATGCTGTTTTAAACTTTATTCATCAACATGACCCACCACCAGACCCTGAGGAAAGTTTCTCTTTCCACCCTTTTGATCAGTATTCTTTTTATTTCAATTCAGTTTAGTTGTGGCGGAAAGAAAGAAGGCGATTCTTCCCGAAATGCATCCGGTGCATTAGAAGGAACAATATCCCTCTCAGGTGCTTTTGCACTTTATCCACTGGCGAATAAATGGGCTGAAGAATTCGGCAAACTACATCCCGATGTACGGTTCAACATCTCGGCGGGAGGCGCAGGAAAAGGAATGGCAGATGCTTTAGGAGGTGCTGTTGACTTAGGAATGGTTTCACGTGATATTAAAGACGAAGAAAAAACAAAAGGCGCCTGGCCGATTGCCGTTACAAAAGACGCGGTTATTCCAACCATGAGTGTCATCAATCCGGTAGTAACAGCTTTAAAGGAAAAGGGGTTAACAAAGGATGAGTTCAGAAAGATTTTCATAACGAATGAACTCAAAACATGGGGACAAGCGGTTGAAAGTTCATCAACGGATAAGATCAATGTATACAACCGCTCAGATGCAGCCGGTGCTGGTGCTACATGGGCTCAATACCTTGGCGGAAAAGAGCAGGACGAAATTAAAGGTCTTGGTGTTTTTGGTGATCCTGGTCTTGCAGAAGCTGTGAAGAAAGATCCATTGGGTATTGGTTATAATAATATTATCTACATCTACGATTTAACATCAAAAGCAAAATATCCAGGTATCGATGTAGTGCCGATTGATGTGAATGGCGACAATAAAATAACCACGGACGAACAATTTTATGACGACATGAATCAGCTCGTTGCCGCAATTGCGGATGGTCGTTATCCATCACCTCCTGCCCGTGAATTGTATTTTGTTTCCAATGGCAAACCGAAGAACGAAGCCGTTACCGTTTTCTTGAAATGGGTGTTAACCGAAGGGCAGAAGTATGTTGCCGAAACCGGTTATATTCAATTGTCTGCTGATCGTCTAACGACTGAAAGCGAAAAGCTGAAATGAGGTTTACCAGAAAATTAAAAGAATATACTGCGGGCACCTGGACTCTCTTTTCTGTGGGTCTGGTTCTGTTGCTTCCTTTGTTTCTGGCCATCGGTATTGCCATTAAGGCCATTCCAATCTTCGATCATGTGTCGCTCAGCGATATGCTCTTCTCAAGTGAGTGGCAACCTTCGTCTGGCAAGTTCGGATTTCTTCCGTTCATTGTAAGTTCGCTGGTGGTTACGGCCATTGGTCTCGTCTTAATGATTCCCTTTGGTTTACTCCCAGCCATTTATTTAACACAATATGCTTCACCCGGAGTGCTTCGCGTAATGCGCTCCGTGATTGATATTCTGGCGGGCATTCCCTCCGTTATTCACGGTGTCTGGGGTGTTCTCATTGTTGTTCCACTTGTAGCAGATTACATCGCTCCGATTTTTGGTAAAGACACCACCGGGTATACCATTCTGGCAGGAGGAATTGTACTGGCCATTGCCACACTGCCTTTTGTTTTACACATGCTGCTTGAAGTATTCAGATCCATTCCGATCGAATTGAAGGAAGCATCTCTTTCATTGGGGGCTACCTATTGGGAAACGATTAAGAAAGTAGTGCTGAGAAAAGCATTTCCAGGGATTATCGCAGCTTTCGCATTGGGAGTTTCAAAAGCGTTTGGCGAAACCATTGCCGTATTAATGGTGGTTGGAAATGTTGTTCAATTGCCGAAAGGTGTATTTGAAGCAGGCTATCCTTTGCCGGCTCTCATCGCTAATAATTATGGTGAGATGTTGTCTATACCGCTGTATGATGCGGCTTTAATGTTTGCGGCTTTACTGTTGTTTGTGATTGTACTAATCTTCAATATTTTTTCACGATTGGCCATTCAACGTAGTACTCAACAATAATACGCATGGGGAAGAAACGAAAAAGTATAGAAGAGAATTTCTTTAAATACCTGATGGCATTGTTTACCTATAGCCTCATTGGGTTATTGGGATTAATCATATTTGAAATTTTAATGAAAGGCGCTCCGGCATTGTCGTGGGAAGTGATAAGCCAGGTACCCAAGGGTGGTTTTTATTTTGGTAAGGAAGGTGGCATCCTCAACGCCATTATTGGTTCATTATACCTTGCCTTAGGTTCATCTCTTCTTTCTATTCTAATCAGTTTGCCGGTTGCCATCTTCATCTCGATCTCATTAGTGAAATATGAAAAATGGCAACATGCTATCCGTCTTGTCTTGGATGTGCTGTGGGGAGTTCCACCCATTGTATATGGCGCATTCATGTTTGCGATTATGCTTTCGCTTGGAATGAAAGCATCCTTACTTGCAGGGATTGTTACGATTGCTTTATTAATCATGCCAGTGATGATACGGGCGATGGATGAAGTGATGCGAAACATTCCATTGGGCCTTTTAGAATCTTCTTTATCATTAGGTGCCACACGATTTGAAACGGCAACCATATTTTTCAAACAAGCTTTGCCAGGAATCGCCACGGCATTCTTGCTCGGGTTTGCAAAAGGTATTGGCGATACAGCAGCGGTTTTGTTTACGGTTGGATATACCGACTACATTCCGGAAAGCATCATGGAGCCTGCGGCTACATTGCCACTTTCTATTTTCTTCCAGTTGAGTTCACCCATTGCTGAAGTTAAAGCGCGAGCTTACGCAGCTGCAGTCGTACTCACGGCCATCATTCTTGTCATTAGTATTTTTTCCCGATATTTATCTTCTAAGGTTTCAAAAAACACAACACTATGAGCTTGGCACCAGAAGTTTTACCTTCCAATGTGAATACAGGAGAGGTCGCGAAGCCGATATTGGAAATTAACAACCTCTGGGTTTCGCATAATAACCAGCAGATTTTACGAAACATTAACCTCGATATCCCGAAAGGAAAAATCACTGCTTTTCTGGGTCCCTCCGGATGTGGTAAAACAACTTTGCTCAAATCAATCAACCGACTTACAGACTTGCATAGTGGCATGACTGTGAAAGGCAGCATTCGCCTCAATGGCCAGGATATATTAGGTGCAGGTGAAAACCTTTCTGACTTACGTCAAAAAATGGGATTGCTTTCGCAAAGACCATATCCTTTGCCAATGAATATTTTCGATAACATCGCTTTTGGCTTAAAGATACAAGGCATTAAAAACAAAACTGAAATTGCACATCGGGTTGAAAAACATTTGAAGCAAGCGGCTTTGTGGGATGAAGTGAAAGATCGCTTAAAATCACCGGCAACAAAATTATCAATCGGGCAACAACAGCGTTTGTGTTTGGCGAGAGGTCTTGCCGTTAATCCCGAGGTAATTCTTGCAGACGAACCTACTTCAGCACTTGATCCGATTTCAAGTCGCAAGATTGAAGAACAATTTCAGGAATTGAAAAACGATTATACCATTATTTTGGTAACGCATATTTTACGTCAAGCAAAATGGCTGGCCGATAACATTGTTTTTATGTATCTCGGAGCAGTTGTTGAACAAGGCTCACCAGAAGCTATTTTTCAGAATCCACAAAGTGATATTTTGAAAAACTACTTAAGTGACAGCCATTAATTTTTATACAATCCGTGAACAACATTTATCCCATCACTACAAAGGTCAGTAAAGACCAGCGTAATAAGCAACTTAACCAGCAACCGAATTTAATCTGGTTCACTGGTCTTTCCGGATCAGGTAAATCGACTCTTGCCGTTCAGTTGGAAGCACAACTTTTTGAAAGAGGATTTAAAACCTATCTGTTGGATGGTGATAATATCCGTTCAGGCTTAAACAAGGATTTGTCTTTCACTGACGAAGGCCGTGTAGAAAATATCAGAAGGATAGGAGAGGTGTCGAAGCTCATGCTCGATGCGGGTGTTGTGGTTTTATCGGCATTCATTTCTCCTTTTAATTCAGATCGCGAACAGGTTAAAAAAATTGTTGGGGCAGAGAACTACACAGAAGTTTTTGTTGATACCCCCATTGAAGTATGCGAGCAGCGCGATGTAAAAGGACTTTACAAAAAAGCGCGTGCGGGTGAGATAAAGAATTTTACCGGAATCGATTCCCCTTATGAAAAACCAACAAATCCGGATGTAATTGTTCCAACCGCTCAATTGAGTGTAGAGGATTCCTTAGATTTGTTATTGAAAAGTATACTGCCCAGAATCACCTATAAAAAATAACATCAGCGCAGACTGATAGAAAAGAAATACCACCGAAAGAATATGAGTCAATATTATTTAAGTCACTTAAAAGAATTAGAGTCGGAAGCCATCTTCGTTATCCGCGAAGTAGTAGCTCAATTCGAAAAGCCCGCACTATTATTTTCGGGCGGAAAAGATTCCATCGTGCTGGCCTACCTATCACGTAAAGCATTTGCTCCTGCACGCATTCCATTTCCACTTGTACACATTGATACTGGACATAATTTTCCGGAGACGATGGTATATCGCGATTGGATGGTGAATGAATTGGGTGTAAAGTTAATTGTTGGCTCCGTTCAGGAAAGCATTGACAAAGGTCGCGCGAAAGAAGAGACGGGTGCAAATGCAAGTCGCAATGCACTCCAAACTGTCACGCTGCTGGATACACTTGAGCAATACAAGTTTGATGCAGCAATGGGTGGTGCAAGACGTGATGAAGAAAAGGCAAGAGCGAAGGAACGTTTCTTTTCACACCGTGATGAATTTGGTCAGAGTGGATATGCAAAAACAATACAGCCTGTTATCTGACAACCCGATCACCCGTGCCGAACTGAGCTATCAACAGCAACCGCTTCCGCGACGGCGGCGCTGGCGACGATGG
>JANMRZ010000063.1:0-13914 GCA_031388805.1 Chryseolinea sp. | reverse complement strand
GCATCTTCTTTCTTAATTGCTTTGCGCGAAAAATTGCCCAACATTACCCATACATTTCTTTTCACTTGGGTGAAGACCGTATCAATGTGCATGTAGTCTCGTTTCTTTGGAATTCGTATCACCGTAATCTTTTCTACAATCTTCTTTCCAAACAAAACATTAATTACCTGATGAGCCGCTTCAATGGTGGTGCGTTCGCTTACACCAATTAGCAAATGCTTTGAACTAATCATCATTACATCCCCACCTTCTAAAGTCACCTTCTTATCATCCGTTTCTTTCGGCATTAAGAAGTGATGGGATGTATCTTCCATCTCGATAATCTTATTCTGAAAACTTTCGAAGATGGGATGGTTGTGAAAGATGTATTTCGCTAACAATGCTTCACGTGTTCGTGCTTTCTTTGCAGGACGATTCAATAAAATGTGATCGTTGACTACAACACCAATATCTCGCGTGAAGATAAAATTTGGAATAGGAGCGAAGAGCATGCGTCCATCTTTCAATGTTCCGCTAATGAATACTTTCGACAATGCAATAGCATCAAGTGTAAGTAAGAACTTTTGCATTTCGTAGGAACAAAATTCAATAGCGCAAACAGATGCTACAAGATTTAAACGAATGTCTTTGTCTTTCAAGATTTCAGACAACAGCCACTGCAATTCAATTACATTCTCAGATTTATGAAAATTATCACTATCTGGTTTGTAAAATTCTCGATTGCCTTCGGTTGAATTGATTTGTTGTAGGTTGCCTTTAATCTTTTTCGGATCAAGGAAGTACATTAAAATTTTGGTATAGAAATCGTATTCTTTTTTGCGAATGGTATCGAGATGAACGATGTCTTCAAAGAGCCAGTCTTGTGCTTTAGAAGGTACTACTTTGCCCAAACTGCTATCAGGACTGTGTACTAAAAGTTTTCGGAGCGTTCCAATTTCAGAAGTAACGCCAAGAGCTGAAGACGACATAAAGGTGTTTTAGATTCTGCAATCAACACATCGGCTTTAGAATTTCCAAGACTTAAAATGGAATTAAAAATTATGTGAGTTTAAACTCAACAGGGCCGTTTTTTATAGAATAGAAAAATCCACAAATCACAACTTCATCACATTACCTTCGGAAAAAATAGTCTTGTTTTGTTTAACGCGATAGTGATACAATCCTGCTGATAAATGTTTTAATTCAAGATCAATTCTCTTTTCAGTAATTTCTTTTGAGAGAACAACACTTCCTTCATTATTCAGCAGATCAACCGAAATGTTCCTGGGTGATAAAGGTAGGTTATCGAATATCAACACATCATGAAATGGATTGGGATAAACCTGAATACTAGCCTCTTCATTTTTCTTTTTCACATCCGTAACAATATCCTTCTCTGGAATAGTGGCACCTTTCAAAATTAAGTCTACCCATTGGGTATACATTTTTCCGGAAGGGTGTAGACCGTCATCGGCTACTAATTCAGGTTGTGCTAAACCGTTACGTGATATGTCTGTGATGTTAAAATATTTTATTCCCAGGCTTTCTGCAATTTCTTTATTTGTTGCATTGAATTTGTTGAGCGCTTGAGTAATGGTGGGTTGATTGGGTTTACCGAAAGGTGTATAACCATAATCCGGAATGGAGACAACAAATACGTGTGATTTAATCCCACCAGCCAATTCAATGGCAGTGTTTAACAGTGCTTCAAATTCAGGAGCGTAATTTTCAACCGACTTTCCCTGGTACTGATTGTTAACACCAATAAGTAGAGATACTAAAGTATAGTCAATTGTTAGTTTAGCATCCGTAATGGCATCTTTAAGATTATCCGTGCGCCAACCCGTTCTCGCGATAATTTGTGCATCGCTACAATCCAACCCCAATTTGCGTAACGACTCAATGAGTTGAACTGGCCAACGATCTTTTGTATCTACACTTTCTCCAATCGTATATGAATCGCCCAGCGCGAGAAATTTCACTTTTTCTTTTATAATGAGTTCTTGAGCCATGATGGTAGTTGACAAAAGTAATAGAAAGAGTGAAAGCTTGAGAGTCTTCATGATTTCAATTTGGATAAACGCTAGGGCTTTGTCAAGTAAAACAGATGTGGGAATGTTTTGTTTGACATACGATAAAAACAAAGAGGATGGTTTTTGGCCATCCTCTTCTTTGTGTGATTGTATGTTTTTTTTAATGCGCTGCTTTCTGCTTGCCTCTCATGATGAATACCAAACCGGTAAAGGCAAGGATTAAAAATATTGGTAGTACAATAATTGTTCTTAATGTTTCAGAACCTCCAACAAGAGCTGATGCTCCCGAAGCTGTTGCTTCAGTAACTTTTTGATCATAGATGCCTCCTAAAATAGGAAGCGCAAATGCTACACAAAGCATACCGGCTCCACCCATAAGCGCTAGCCCTAATGCCCCAGTTTTCGGTAAATTTTCAGAAACAAAACCAAGCATCGTTGGCCAGAAGAAACTTACTCCCATACCAAATACAGCAGCTGCAGCAAATGCCGTATAACCTGTCGCAAAGCTTAACCAGTAAATACCAATTGCAGATAAGATTGCTGAGACGAGCAATGCTTTTTCCGGAGCTAAGGATCCATGAACAATTGGTCCTAAAAATAATCTACCTAAAGCCATTATCAATGTAACCCATGTTAATAACAAGAGTGAAGACACTTCTCCTTGTTGTAAAAATAGTGGCACCCAATTATTTACTCCGAATTCTGTTGAAGCGGTAATGAACATACAGACCACCATGAAAATGAACAAAGGATTCAGGCATGCTTTAAACATATCCGATGTGGATACTCCAGAGGATACTCGCTCAGTAACTGGAAATTGTTTCCCGTAAAATAGAATACCGTATAGGACAGTTGGCACCAACATAGTTCCCATTTGCATTTGCCAGCCTTGTCCTGCTTTTTGCAGGAAGTAGCCAATTAATGTTCCAATCACAATACCGCCAGGATACCAGAAGTGAAACATGTTTAGTTTTTTTGTTTTTTCGGTAGGGAATAATGAAGTGACTAGCGGATTACATGCTGCCTCAACCATTCCATTAGAAATTCCAAGCACAAGGGTTGAAATAAACAAGGACCAGAAACCAGTTGCAAAGATGGTTAATACAATTCCTACCAAGTGACCAACAAAAGCAATTATAATAAGTCGATTCATTCCAACAATGTCACAAAGTGGTCCACCAAAAATCATAGCGAGTGTGAATCCCCAGAAGGCAGTACCTGTAACAATGCCCAACTCTGTTCCGGATAATCCAAATTCCTGACCAAGAGTACCAAGAATTCCGGCCCGAATTCCAAACGTCATAGCGGTTACAATTAGGGCTACACAACTTGCCCAAAACAGGCCCGAACGATTAATTGTCTTTTCCATTTACTAAAAGGTTTAAGGTTATAGTGTTTGTGAAGATGAGGTTTAAATTAAGCTCTTGCAACTGGAGATTCTTTGAATGAACCAATTACAATCCGTTGCAATATAAAAGAAAGGATGAATTGTTATAGTCTGATTGACTATATAAATGGTTTGTTGTGGCTTATTTCGATCTTGAATATCCCATACTAACCTTCCAGTGGTAAGAGCAATCATCTTAAAAACTTGAACTGCTTTCTCTTTATAACCTCACCGTTTACTACAATTTCCAGTATATGTATTCCACTAAAAAGCTTACGCGTTGTAAAATCCTGAAACCGTTGTTTTTTCACAATTGAAAGTATCTCACCCGGTTTCAACGTAATTTCTTTCAACTTAAAAACCTTAGGTAATTGTACTCCTGATTTTTTGAAGTAGTGAATCCGGTAGTCAATCATCAATGTTTGAGGGGTTGATTTTTCTGAAACAAGATCAAATTGAAATTGAAGTGAATCGTTAAGGCGAATCACAGAGCTGGTGAGATTGAAACGCTTCACTGAAACTTTTACATCCTTTGTAAGATTAAATACAGACATCGATTTTTTGTCGCCTTGCTTAAGCAATGAACGAATACCCCGCTTCACAATCCAGGCTGTATGATGATGTGTTTTATCCCATGTCTTCACCAGCTTCAGTACATAGTCAGGTGAATCTTTTGAAAGGTCGTTGATATGATTGGCTACCGACTTACGCACATAGAGTTCATCATCGCATTTTAAATTTTCAAGAATAGGTAATGTAAGTGCAGGCTTTTCAATAATTGCATCTAGCTTGAATGACCAGGGTAGACGAGGCCTGCTCCCTTCCGATGCTAATCTTCTCACATGGTGATTTTCATCAGTCGACCATTGTTGCATTACTTTTAGTGTTTTGCCGAGATCGTGTTTTAAGAATGTGCGAATGGCAAATTCAGAAGAACCAAATTGAGTAAAGTACTTTAATGCTTCTAAGGAATCACGAAAGTGAGGAAGTCCATATAAACTTATAAAATCGGGAAATACCAGTGTGGTGTACCCACTGTTCAACTGTGGTACCACTTCCTTCATGATGTCAATGGTTTTACCATAGTCGTCAGGCAAATGTTTGTGAAGGACGATTGAAGTATTTCGCATACGCTGATTGAGCGAAAGGTTCTCAAGATTGACCGTTACTTCTTTTACAAAACGTTCTGCTTGAAAAGGTTTATGTATAGCTGCAAAGACGTTTGCGAAATTTTTGTAAAAATTTTGTCCGAACATTTCTTTCAAAGGCTCCATGCGAATCAGTTTTTCTTCAAAGAAAGGATTTTGTGCGACAGCCCTATGTCAGGAGAAAAATAATATTGTAGGATTATTATAATGACGGCCCGAATGATTTGCGATGAATGATTTTTGACTTGTGATCAGTGACTTATGTTTAACAAATTAAGATTATAGTTCAAAAGTAAATCCCTTCTCAATTAACTCATCATACGTTTTTTTGTCAAACTGATAGAGACTCGCTGCGCGGTGCGATACGTCTTGTTGTTTTTCTTCGCATTCGTGTAGTAAATCCATCTTCATAAGTTTTCTTCTGAAGTTGGGTTTGTCTAATTTTTGATCGAGAATGGCTTCGTACAATTCCTGCAATTGTAACAAGGTGAATTTCTTGGGTAACAAATTAAAGCCGATAGGCTCGTGCCGCACTTTGTGTTTTAAAAATTTTATTCCTGTTTCCAGAATACGGCTGTGATCATACGGCAGATCAGGTACCTCACTCAACTTAAACCATTTTGCATCAGTAGCAGTAAAGCCTGGATGCAGTACGTAGTTCTCGGGTTTAACCAATGCATAGTAAGCAATGGTGATAACACGCTTGTTTGGATATCGGTCTACCGAACCAAAGGTTTTAAGTTGTTCCAAATATATATTAGAGACACCTGTGAGGTCATTCAGAATGCGGTTGGCTGAATCCTTAATGCCTTCATTGTATTTTATCCAGCCTCCTGGCAGCGCCCACATACCTTTACTGATACCTTCTCCATGCTGCACCAATAAGATGTCCAACTCATTCTTTTTGAAGCCAAAAATCAAGCAATCAATTGAAAGGGCATCGATTATGACATCGTCTTGACCTACTTTTTTATTCATATTTTTTTAGCTGGAAAAAATAAATTTGCCTTAGCTTGTAGTCAAATGTACTATAAGTTATAATTTGCGCCACATTCGATTGAATAAATATTTAAAGTCCTTATGGCAAAATACCTATTTGGTTATGATTTAGGAAGTTCGTCAGTAAAAGCTTCCCTCATTGAGATTGCAACAGGTAAGACAGCGGCTTCCGCTCAATCGCCATCGGAAGAAATGTCGATGAAGGCATTGAAGCCAGGCTGGGCCGAGCAAGATCCAGATATGTGGTGGGAACATCTGGTAGCCAGCACGCACGCGTGTTTAAAAAAGAGTGGAGCAAAGGGAAATGAAATTGCTGGAATAGGTATTTCATATCAGATGCATGGGCTGGTATGTGTCGATAAAAACCAAGAAGTGATTCGCCCTTCTATCATTTGGTGTGATAGTCGCGCAGTAGAAATTGGTAACGATGCATTTCGTCAGTTGGGTGAAAAATATTGTCTTGAACATTTACTGAACTCACCTGGAAATTTTACCGCTTCTAAGTTGAAGTGGGTAAAAGATAATGAACCTGCATTATTTGCCCGAATACATAAGATGATGCTCCCCGGTGATTTTATTGCCATGCGTTTGAGTGGAGATATTGTAACGACAGCATCCGGATTGTCAGAAGGTATGTTGTGGGATTTTCAGAAAGCTTCACCAGCTGATCGCTTGTTGGATTTATATGGATTTGAATCTTCTATTTTAGCTGATGTTGTTCCTACGTTTTCCATTCAGGGAAAGCTACAAAAAAGTGCAGCTACTCTTTTAGGATTAAAAGAAGGAACACCAATCAGTTACCGAGCGGGCGATCAGCCCAACAATGCATTTTCATTAAATGTATTGAAGCCAGGTGAAACGGCTGCAACAGCAGGCACGTCAGGAGTGATTTATAGTGTGACGGATAAAAATGCATTCGATTTGAAATCGCGTGTCAATACCTTTATGCATGTTAACAACAATGCAGGAGGTAATACGAAGGAGTACACACGCAATGGTGTTTTGCTTTGCATAAACGGAACAGGAATCTTAAATAGCTGGCTTCGCAAGAATACAAGCAGCAATGGTTCTCTGCCTGATTACGAAACGATGAACAAAATTTCTGCGGAAGCTCCCATTGGTTCGGATGGATTAGTAGTATTACCTTTTGGTAATGGTTCTGAACGTATTCTTGAAAACAAAAATATTGACAGCTCATTTCATGGTTTGAATTTCAATCGACACAATCAATCTCATGTTTTCAGAGCAGCGCAAGAAGGTATTGTGTTTGCGTTGAAATATGGTTTTGATATTCTTCAAGGCATGGGATTAAAATCACAGGTAATACGCGCTGGAAATGCCAATATGTTTTTAAGTCCGTTGTTCCGCGAAGCATTTGTGAATACCATTGGTGCGCGCGTAGAGTTGTATGATACTGATGGAGCGAAGGGTGCAGCGATTGGCGCAGGCATTGGATGTGGAGTATATTCATCTTTTGAAGAAGCGTTTAGCGGATTGAAGATGATTCGTTTTGAAGAGCCTGATGCAACTAAAGCAGAGCAATACTCATCAGCGTATTCTTCCTGGCTACAACATGTAGAGAAACAAGTATAGAATAAATATCAATTGAACTTAACTAAATGGAAATGAAAACAACCGGAAGCAAACCCTACTTTAAAGGTATCGGCCGCATTAAATATGAAGGGCCAGAGTCAGACAATCCTCTTGCGTTTAAATATTATAATGCAAAGCGCAAAGTAGGTAAGAAAACAATGGAAGAGCATTTTAGATTTGCCATTGCATACTGGCACACCTTCTGCGGAACCGGTGGTGATCCATTTGGTGGAGGAACTAAAGCTTTCCCATGGTTACGAAGTGATGATGCCATGCAACGTGGTTATGACAAGATGGACGCAGCGTTTGAATTCATCACAAAGATTGGTGCGCCATTCTACTGCTTTCACGATTATGATTTAGTGGATGAAGCACCTACCTTAAAAGAATCTGAAAAGAGATTGTCGAATATCGTTGATTATGCTAAGCAAAAGCAAAAAGAAACAGGTGTAAAGTTATTATGGGGAACAGCCAACATGTTTTCGCATACACGCTACATGAATGGTGCCGCAACCAATCCTAATTTTGATGTGTTGTGCTGGGCAGGAGCACAGGTAAAGAACGCCATTGACGCAACGATTGAATTGGGAGGATCGAATTATGTTTTCTGGGGCGGTCGTGAAGGTTACCTTACCTTATTGAATACGAATATGAAACGTGAGCAAGAACATCTTGCAACGTTCTTACACATGGCCCGCGATTACGGAAGAAAGAACGGTTTCAAAGGAACATTCCTCATTGAGCCAAAACCGATGGAACCGACCAAACACCAATACGATTTTGATTCAGCAACGGTGATCTCATTTCTCCGTCAATATGATTTGATGGATGACTTTAAATTGAACCTGGAGGTAAACCACGCAACGTTAGCACATCATACTTTCCAACATGAATTACAAGTTGCAGCCGATGCAGGTATGTTAGGAAGTATGGATGCAAATCGTGGTGATTATCAAAACGGTTGGGACACGGATCAATTTCCAAACAACTTGTATGAATTAACAGAATCCGTGCTGGTTGTGTTGGCAGCGGGTGGTTTTAAAACCGGAGGTATCAACTTCGATGCGAAGACCCGCAGAAACTCAACTGACCTTGCTGATATTTTCTACGCACACATTGGAGGCATGGATACCTTCGCTCGTGCATTATTAACAGCACAAGCCATCATCGACAATGGTGAATACAACGAACTGCGCAAGCAACGTTACAGTTCATTCGATTCTGGTAATGGAAAGAAATTTGAGCGTGGTAATTTATCACTTGAAGCGCTTCGTAATCTGGCACATAAAAATGGTGAGCCTGAACAACTGAGTGGTAAACAAGAATACTACGAAAATATTATCAGCAAATTTATCTAAGGCTAGTTCTTAGTTTAAGATTTCAGAATCAATCTGTAAGATCAGCGGGAAATTGTGAAGAACTTTTTGCCGCTGATCGCGCAGATTAAAATGCACGCAGATTTCGCTGATCTTAATGCATTAATCGGTGAGATCAGCGTGTACTCAATCTGCGAAATCAGCAGGGAAATGTATTTAGTTTTTTGCGCATATACAGCGACTATTTCCTAATCTGCATCAAGAAGCTCGAGTACTTCTGCTAGTTCGTCATACGTTTTTAATCCAGGGCTGATCTCAGCACTTCCGCGAAGTGCAATACCTTTAATAGTTGTATGTTGTAGTGCTTGCTCTGCTTCTGCTAATGAAGATACTTCAATCAATAGAGGAGAAAGGGTATTCGATAGAAAAGTTGGCGCTAAAATAAAAGTGGGTTTGTTCTGCAATTTCACATCAATCAGTTCTTTCTCTAATCGAAGTATAAAGGGAATGGAATTTTCGGAAAGAAAAGGTAATTCAGCTAGACCCAATTCAAGATAGTCAGGTTGATAATTTTCAATAATGCTGTTGAGTTGAGCTGCGCTCTGCAGTCCCGATACTTCTGCTACTACCAAAGGACCGGTTACCCATCCACGTATTTCCTGAAACTGCTTGGGTGATAAATAATGATCTTTTCCTTCAATAGCATTGAATCCTAACATATCAGCACCCATTCCGGCACAATACCGTGCGTCACTCAGATTAGTGATGTTTCCTACTTTTACAAACGTTTTAAGCGGCATAGTTTAAATTGGTACACTACTTCGTGTTTCTATGAGCCTTTGTGTCTTGGTGGCATAGTAAAAAGTGCAGAATTGCCACGAAGCCACAAAGTCACTAGGTGGCACAAAGATATTTTAAACTTTGATTTGGTTTGATAGCATCAGGTTTTAATAGAAAGAAAAAATAACTTTGTATCGATTACGTTCCTTGTTCGACACAGAATGAAGAGAAAATCATAAACCATTGAAGAATTTTACCCGATACATACTCATTGCCCTGATCATTGGCATTTCCTCATGCGAGACATCACCCATTGAAAAAACAGAAGATATAGGTAAAGATTACTTTCCAATACAAAAAGGTCAGTATCAGATTTACGACATCAATGAAATTATCTATACGCTTGGCGATCCCGATACCTTCATCTATCAATTGAAAACGGCTGTGATCGATTCTTTTTTAAATGCTGAGTCTACCTTCACCTATGTGATTCATCGAAGTGTTCGCGATGATGCTTCTGAACCATGGACCTACAAAGACACATGGTCATCACGTCTGGTAAATAATCAAGCCATTGAAAGTGAAGAGAACACGGATTTTGTAAAACTTATTTTTCCTTTCGAGGTAGGGATCAAATGGAATGGGAATGCATTTAATAATCGGGGAGAGGAAGCGTATGAATTGGAAAGTGAAGGAACAAAAATATTCAACGATGAAACATTTGATGATTGCATTGTGATTAAACAGCGCGACAATGATGACTTTATAGTAAACCTCGATCAACGTTACGAAACGTATGCTAAAAATGTAGGATTGGTTTACCGCGAGAAGACTCAGCTCTTTTACTGCTCTGATGCTGACTTAGATTGTATCGGTAAACAGATTGTAGAGGAAGGCGTGATTTACAAACAAACTATTGTAGAGTATGGTGTGGAATAGGTCGGGCTTTATTCTTGCATGTTTGTTTATCTCTTCCAGTTCCGTTGCGGCTGTTAATCGTTATGTTGTTTTTTTTAAGGATAAATCAGGAACAGCGTATAGTGTTTCAAGTCCGCTTGCTTTTCTTTCCCAACGCGCCATCGAGCGAAGAACGAAGCAAGGTATTGTTATCACAGCTTCTGATTTTCCTGTAAACCAGAATTATATTGATGGCGTAAAAAACACAGGTGCCGAAACCTATTTCAACTCACGTTGGATGAATGCCTTGCTGATTCAATGTGATGCTTCTTTGCTGACCACCATTGAAGCGCTCCCATATGTAGATCATATCGAATATGTAGCGCCCAATGCGAAGTTGTTAATCAACGGACGCAAGAAGAATGTACTTCAGTCGAAAGGTTCAAAAGCAGAAACTACTGACGCACAACTTGAACAGATAGGTATTGATCAAATGCATCAGGATGGTTTTAAAGGCGAAGGTATGATCATCGCCATTTTTGATGATGGTTTTCAAGGCGTAGACAATGCCACTCCTTTTCAGCCCATCTTTTCAGATGGAAGAATTGATCTTATAACATCGAAAGATTTTGTTCGAAACTCAGATGATGTTTTTCAATATGATGATCACGGCACTGAAGTTTTCTCAGTGATTGCGGCATTCCAATCTGGAACTTTTACAAGTGGAGCGTACAAGGCAAACTATCAACTTTATGTTACTGAAGATGTCGCTACCGAATATCGAATTGAAGAATACAACTGGCTCTTCGCAGCAGAGCGTGCTGATAGTGCCGGTGTAGATGTAATCAATTCTTCCCTTGGCTATTACGATTTTGATGATGCTTCCATGAATTATGCAAAGTCAGATATGGATGGGGAGACATCCATCATAAGTCAAGCAGCACAACTTGCTGCCGATCGGGGTATGCTCATTGTATGCAGCGCAGGAAATGAAGGCGGCATTGCATGGCAAATCATAACTACTCCTGCAGATACTGAAGATGTACTTGCTGTTGCCAATGTAAGCAGCACGGGTATTCGTGCGGGTTCAAGTTCTATAGGTCCCTCGGCAGATGGAAGAATAAAACCGGATGTGGCGGCCCTTGGATCTGGCACCAGTGTAATCAGGGCAAATGGTTCATTGGGTGCATCAAGTGGTACATCTTTATCTGCTCCACTCATCACCAGCCTGGCTGCTGGAATTTGGCAACGATATCCTTCGCTCACCAATAAGGAAATTATGCATGCGATCAGGATGTCTGCATCGCAGGCTTTTAATCCCGATAACTTGATTGGATACGGAATTCCGAATTATGGTGCTGCCGCCAATTATATCGATCAGCAGTCGCAGGAAAATGCTTTTGAAGTTTATCCAAACCCCATCGTTTCGGATTCCATTTTTATTAAGCCCTTCGATCCAGGCCAGGTAGCTTCTTGCCGAATGCAGCTTTTGTCAATTCGAGGTCAGATAATTTATGATGGTGATATCAACTTTTCGTGGCTGAGTTTAACTTCTGCTGTAAATGTATCGCCTCTGTCTTCGGGTGTCTATTTTATGCGCATATTTTGGAACAACAAAAGATTCACCTACAAGCTGGTAAAGATTTGATTTGATCTTAGTTTTACATCTGAAAACTACCTCATGCCAGCTCACATTATTGCCCCATCCGTACTAGCAGCCGATTTTGCGAACCTCGAGCGCGAAATTAAAATGATTAACAACAGCCAGGCTGACTGGATTCACATCGATATTATGGATGGCGTGTTTGTGCCTAATCTTTCAATGGGTCTTCCGGTTGTGGAGTCGATTAAACGTCATGCGACCAAAACAATGGACGTTCATTTAATGATTGTACATCCTGAGAATTACGTGGAAGCATTTCAGAAAGCAGGAGCGGAGTACATCTCAGTTCACATAGAAGCGTGCCCACATTTACATCGCAACATTCAGCAGATAAAATCATTGGGCTGTAAAGCCGGAGTGGCCATCAATCCCCATACTTCTATTCTGGAGTTGGAAAATGTAATTGCTGATATTGATTTGGTTTGCGTCATGTCGGTTAATCCGGGCTTTGGAGCTCAAAAGTTCATTGAGCACACCTATAAAAAAGTTAGGAGATTGAAAGAGATGATTCTGGACTCGGGCTCAAAAGCCAAAATTGAAATAGATGGTGGCGTAAACATGCAAAACGCCAAACAATTGCTTGACGCTGGGGCGGATGTGCTTGTAGCGGGTAATTTTGTCTTCAGTGCCTCTAATCCTTCGGAAGTTATTAAACAATTGAAGAGTATTTAGTTCTAAGTTCCAAGTTTCGGGTTTAGATCCGATGCCCCACGTTTGAACTAAAAGCCCAGCATGTAAAGTCTTATGTCTAGTGCCTAAAATCTAATGTCTAATATCTAGAGTTCAAGAGCGGAAGAAAGGAAATATTTTACGACTTTCGCACCGCCTATAAAACCTTTTATATACAGCAATTACCGTCATGACAAAATTTACCTTCACCGAGAAAAAAGATACGCGTTCAGGCTTTGGAATCGGCCTACATGAATTAGGGAAATCAAATTCAAACGTAGTGGCCCTTTGCGCTGACCTGACCGGTTCGCTTAAAATGGATGCCTTCAAAAAGGATTTTCCAGAACGCTTTTATCAGGTAGGTATCGCGGAAGCCAATATGATGGGTCTGGCAGCGGGAATGACCATTGGTGGCAAGATCCCATTTACTGGAACCTTTGCTAACTTTTCTACAGGTCGTGTTTATGATCAGATTCGTCAATCGATTGCCTATTCGGGCAAGAATGTAAAGATATGTGCATCACACGCAGGTTTAACCCTGGGTGAAGATGGTGCAACCCACCAGATTTTGGAAGATATCGGTATGATGAAGATGCTTCCTGGTATGACTGTTATTGTCCCATGTGATCATAATCAAACCAAGCAAGCTACTATCGCACTTGGTGACCATGTAGGTCCTACCTATTTACGTTTTGGCAGACCAAACTGGCCGATCTTCACCACAGGAAGACCATTTGTTATTGGCAAGGCTGACAAAATGATTGAAGGAAAAGATGTTACCATCATCGCTTGCGGTCACTTGGTTTGGAATGCCATTGAAGCGGAAGCAATTTTGGCTGCGAAAGGAATTAGCGTTGAATTAATAAACATACACACCATCAAGCCACTTGACGTGGAAGCCATTCTTGAATCGGTTTCAAAGACTGGATGTGTCGTTACATGCGAAGAGCATCAAATGAATGGCGGATTAGGTGACAGTGTAGCGCAAGTGCTGGCGCGATTTAAACCTGCACCACAGGAGTTTGTTGCTGTAAACGATTCATTCGGAGAAAGCGGAACGCCTACACAGCTTCTTGCAAAATACGGACTCGGCCCAGAGAACATTGTTGCAGCGGCAGAGAAAGTGTTGAGCAGAAAGAAATAGAATCAATTGCCACTAGCTTAAGCTAGTGGCAATTGATTCTAAAAAATAGGGACTTTAGCCCGATTCAGCAATTTATAGAATCTAGGTGTTAGTGAAATTGAACTTCTTAAGGAATAGATTGTATTCCTCCTGAAAGGTTTTCTTTTTGTGATGATCTTCCTGATTTTTAACCCAGATTATGCATTAGAGAAATAGAATGCTCGATCTTTTTGCCTGACGATATCAAATAAACCGTCTAACCATTTTTGTTTTTCACCTATTGCAGATATGTTAAGGATAGTTTTTCCAGCATGTTTTGTTATCCAA
>JANMRZ010000130.1:0-107908 GCA_031388805.1 Chryseolinea sp. | reverse complement strand
CGCAGCACTTTTGCTGTTCGTTATGAAACCCGGAAATGCCAAGGTATTCGCGCTTGTAGTGTCGCTCGTTGAGTTGGTGGCATCTATTGTCATGGCCTTTGAGTTTGTGAAGGATGAGACGGTTCAGTTTGCAATCAACTTACCCTGGATTGCTTCGCTCGGAATAAACTTCTCTGTTGGTGTTGATGGAATAAGCTTACTACTGATACTTCTTACTAATGTTCTTGTTCCGCTTATCATTCTTTCATCCTTCAGTAAAGTATACGAAAAGCAATCTACCTTCTACGGACTCATCCTCATGATGCAAATGGCATTGATCGGAGTATTTGTAGCATTGGATGGATTCCTGTTTTACATTTTCTGGGAAATGGCTTTGATACCGATCTATTTCATCTGTTTGATCTGGGGTGGTGAGAATCGCGGTGCCATTACTTTGAAGTTCTTCATTTATACATTAGCAGGAAGTTTAGTGATGTTGGTTGGGTTGGTGTATTTGTATTTCCAAACACCAGGCTCACATACATTCGATATTCAGGCACTGTATCAAGCTGGACGAGGGTTATCTGCGTATGAACAAGGTTTAGTATTCTGGGCGATGTTTGTGGCATTTGCAATCAAGATGCCGGTATTTCCTTTTCACACCTGGCAACCCGATACATATACAACTGCCCCAACACAAGGCACGATGCTCTTATCGGCCATCATGTTGAAGATGGGTATTTATGGATTGATCCGATGGATGATTCCGTTGGTTCCGGTAGGAGTGATGGAATGGGGTTTTACCGCTATCGTTCTTTCGGTGATTGGAATTGTATATGCTTCATGCATTGCTATCATCCAAAAAGATGTTAAGCGGTTGGTGGCTTACTCTTCTATTGCTCACGTAGGATTAATCGCAGCTGGATTATTGACATTAACAGCTACAGGTATTCAGGGTGCAATGATTCAGATGTTGAGTCATGGTATACTGGTGTTTGCTATGTTCTATATCGTGGATATTATTTCCGATCGCACAAAAACAAGATCGCTTGCTGAACTGGGTGGAATACGAAATGTAGCCCCTGTGCTTTCGACTGTATTCATCATTGTAATGTTGGGTAGTGTTGCATTGCCAATTACAAGTGGTTTTGTGGGCGAGTTCTTGTTGATTCGTTCGTTAGTTGAATACCATTTTATCCTTGGTGCCATTGCCGGATTGACGATTATACTCGGAGCGATTTACATGCTCCGGACTTTTCAGAAAGCAATGTCGGGTGAGACAAATTCAATTACTTCGACTTTTACGGATTTAACCAATCACGAGAAAATAGTACTTTATCCGATTGTGGTTTTGATTTTTGGAATTGGAATTTATCCGGCCCCGATACTTGAGATTTCGGAAGCGGCAACGGCCAATATTGTGAACTTGTTTTCAGCGTACGCTGATTCTATAAAATAGTATGAACGCATTATTTATCATTTGTGGTTTAGGGATACTTTCACTCGTGGCAGAGATTGCCAACCTGAAAAAGTGGTTGACTGTTTTTGTTATGATTGGACTTGTGGCTGCAGCCGTACTGGCTGTTTTGGATTGGGGAACAACCCGATCTTATTTCAGCGACATGGTATTGTTTGACGACTTTGCCATTTCATTTACAACATTGATTCTTGTTGCTTCGTTTTTCTGGTTTTGGATGTCGGGAGATTATTTTAGTAATCAACCACATAAGACCGATCGTTCGGCGTTAGTTCTCTTTGCTATTACAGGAGCCATCTGCATGGTTTCGTTTAATAACATGGCGATGTTGTTCTTGGGCATTGAGATCTTATCGATTTCGTTATATGTGTTGGCAGGTAGCAACAAAGAAAGCCTGAACTCGAATGAAGCAGCGTTCAAGTATTTCATCATGGGTTCTTTCGCTACCGGATTTTTGTTGATGGGTATTGCGTTGATCTATGGTGCTACAGGCTCGTTCAACATTACTAAGATTGCAGCTCATATATCAACTCATATCAATTCACTTCCTGGTTTCTTCTATACGGGTGTATTGTTGATGCTGGTGGGCATGACATTTAAGATATCAGCGGTTCCGTTTCACTTCTGGGCACCAGATGTTTATGGTGGATCTCCTACGACCATCACCGCCTTCATGTCAACCGTAGTAAAGGTTGCCGCGTTTGGTGCATTCTATAAAGTGTTTTCATTCTGTTTCAATCCAGTTCATTCCTCATGGGTATTGGTTATTCAGATTATGACAGTGCTTACTTTGGTGATTCCGAATGTCACGGCAGTGTATCAAAATAACATCAAGCGTCTGCTAGCGTACTCGAGTGTTGGACATGTTGGATATTTGTTGTTAGCCGTTGTTGCTAATAGCACTGGGGCTTCCGGAACAATCTTGTATTACCTCACAGCTTATTCTATTGCTTCACTTCTAGCCTTTACTGTTTTGCATATACTGGAGAGTGCAGGTGCGAACAATGAATTGGAAGGCTTTAACGGTTTGTATAAACGAAATCCATGGTTGGCTGCTTCGCTTACCGTAGCGATGCTATCGCTTGCTGGAATTCCGCCATTGGCGGGTTTCTTAGGAAAGTACATGGTGTTTGCGCTGGCGCTGCAACAGGGCTACGTAGGTCTCGTTCTCCTAGCTGTTTGTACTTCGCTGATTGGTGTTTACTATTATTTCAAAGTCATCATTGCGATGTTCTTTAAGGATTCGAATGGAACATTTGTGTCCGTAACGTTCTCTTCTCAATTGATGTTGGGGATTCTGGTAGTTCTTATCTTCTTATTGGGGTTATTTCCTGATTGGATGATTACACGATTAGCCATCCATTAAGCATGAAATGTGTTTAATCACGCTTTCTAAACCTCTTTTTGCGTCTTATCGCCTTGCTTTTACTTTCAAAATCCATTATCTTCAAACGATTGAAATCAAACTACCATGGGAAAAGTAAAGAACATTTTAGGAACAAAACCCAGTGTTATATTTTCTGTAGATCCTAACACTACAGTATATGCCGCTATCGAGTTAATGTGCGAAAAGAATATTGGCGGTCTGCTGATTCTGGAAAACAGCCAGCTGGTAGGCATTTTTACTGAACGGGATTATGCGCGTAAAATAATTTTGAAAGGAAAATCATCGAAGGAAGCAAAGATCAGTGAGGTGATGACCCATAATCCCTTTACGGTTTCTTCTGAGTCAAGTATTGAAGAATGTATGGAGATGATGTCCGATAAACGTATTCGCCATTTGCCTGTTGTTGATCAGGGTAAGCTGGTGGGTATGATTTCGATTGGTGATGTGGTGAAGCAAATCATTCAGGAGCAAAAAGGTATTATTGAGCATCTTGAGAGCTACATAACCCACTAAGTTCCGAACGGTATCGTTCTATTATTGAGAGCGTGTTTTAGTAGCAAAAAAAATCCCTAAGCTGATCAGTTTAGGGATTTTTTTACGCGTACAGTTCGAGATTGGGAAGGTAGAATTCATCTTCCTCTTCTTGTTGATGAGGTTGAGCCTCTATCATTTCTTCAATGCAGGTATAAAACCGAAGCCTGTATTTGAATACTGTTTTGCTTCCAATGGCCAGTTTGAAGTCGCGAAGGTTTGCTTTTTCATCGAGCCAGTAAAGGCAAACTCCCGATTCCAGGGAGGTTCCGTGCATGAAATTAAAGCCTGAATGTTCGAGGTTTTTTAAAACTTCGGAGTCAAAGCATGGTTTTCCTTCAATGTATAGTGTTGTCCAGTTCATTTTTAATTTTTTGTTTGTTTACATCGGCTGCCTGATTCTTCTGCGAGATTTTGAAATGCCGAATAGAACAAAGGCAACTTGTCTATTGGCGATACTTCATTTTGTTCTACACCTTTCACTCTGTTTTGTATTGATAATCACTACTATACCTTACGAAAGAATGGATGTTATGGTTCGTTATCTTCTTTAATATTTTTTTATATCTTTGTGCCATTATTATTTATTAACAACAACAATGAAAGAAGGAACAGTAAAATTCTTTAATGAATCAAAAGGGTTTGGTTTTATCAAAGAAACAGCAACAGGTCAAGAGCATTTCGTGCACATCTCAGGTCTTTTAGTAGATCAGATCCACGAAAATGATGAAGTAACTTTCGAACTGAAAGAAGGAAAAAAAGGATGGAACGCGGTTAACGTTCGTTTAGCCAACTAAAATATCTTCATTACCATTGCTAAAAGCCTCGTACTTGTACGGGGCTTTTTTTGTTTGATACCTTCCCAATTGTGGTGGTGTGGTACATTGTTGGGAGGGGTGATTTTGAAATGATGAATGCATGCTTCTATCTTCGTTCAGCGCAGATACGCGACCGGACAACGTCATTTCATAGGTCAAGAGTGCGCGCGTATTTAAAAGCATGAAGGCTCGACCGCCAGAAGTGGTCGAGCCTTCATGCTTTGGAAAACTCATCCCGCTAACAACGGGATGAGTTTTTTTGTGTACTGCTCTAATGTCTTCGAATTTAATCTTGTATGATCAGTCTCAGATTAATGGTCATTACTTGAAATTGTAATAGAATCATACCATTAACAATTAACTTTTAACTCCTCGACTAAATCGCGCTGGATCCACGCTCGCCTGTGCGTAGACGAATTACTTCTTCCAATGGAAGAATAAAGATCTTACCGCTGCCAACTAAGCCATCTTCATTTGCTTTGGTGGCGTTGATGATGGCGTTGCAGGCTTTGTCTACGAAGTCATCGTTGACGGCAATCTCCAGACGGATGTTGGCAGTTAGGTTAGGTACTACTACCTGGCCTCTATAGATTTCTTCGCTGGCGGTTTGGCGCCCGTGACCGGAGACGTTGCCTACGGTTATGCGTGATACTCCTGCATCGATAAGGGCTACGCGCACCTGATCGAGTTGGTTTTCTCTTATGATGGCTACTATGAATTTCATTTTGGTTCTGTTTTAGTGTGGATTAATCATTCCGTATCCTCTTTCTCCATGGTAGTGGTTGTCGAGGCCGCGCATTTCGGCTTCATCGGTAGAACGAATCTTTATAAATTTATTCAAAACAAACAGAATAATCCACGTGCCAAGGGCTGCATACCCTACGGCTATTAAAACAGCTGTTGCTTGTACCCCAAGTTGCTGCCATACGGTCCATGAGCCACCAGCAAGGGTAGCAGCTTCTGTCATCCAGCTATCGCGAATGAAGAATACCAGGAAGATTGCTCCGACTATTCCGCCGATGCCGTGAATACCGAAAGCATCTAAAGTATCATCGTATCCTAATTTGTTTTTCATGACGATGGCGAGGTAACAAATTACAGTTGCCAACGCACCTAGTATTAACGCACCACCAGGCTTCACTACACCGGCAGCCGGGGTTATGGCTACGAGGCCGGCTAAGATTCCAGAGGCAAAACCAAGGGCTGTTGCTTTGCCGCGATGGATACCTTCGATGATGACCCATGCCATGGCACCGGCAGCGGCAGCGATTTGTGTAACGGTAAGTGCTTGTGCTGAACTCAATCCGCTTGAGAGACTAGAGCCTGCATTGAAGCCAAACCATCCTACCCAAAGTAAACCGGCACCAGTTAAAGTCATTACTAAATTGTTGGGGCGCATTTGTAAATGTGTGTGTCCTTTTCTTCCACCGAGGAAAAGTGCAGCAACTAATCCGCTGACACCGGCAGAGATGTGAACGACTGTTCCTCCGGCAAAATCAATTGCTCCGCGTGCACCGAGGTTGAACAGGAATCCATCAGAAGCCCATACCCAATGACACAAAGGATTATAGATCAACATTCCCCAAAGGGCGATGAAGAAACAATACCCTTTAAAGGAAACTCTTTCTGCGAAAGCGCCTGCAATGAGGGCAGGAGTGATGATGGCAAATTTTGCCTGGAACATGGAGAAGATGTATTCGGGAATGCCGCCTGCCATAATGGTTTCGTCAATGCCGGAGAGCATGAAGTAATCACTGCTCCAGCCGAACCATCCTCCCAATACGTTGGGACCAAAGGCCATTGAATAGCCGCAGACTACCCAAAGGACGGTCATTACACCCATAGCAGAGAAGCTGTGCATCATGGTGCCGAGTACGTTTTTGCTTCGGACCAATCCGCCATAAAACATGGCAAGACCAGGGACCATGAGTAAAACGAAGGCTGTGGATGTAAGCATCCACGCTGTGGCACCAGTATCTAGCACGGGTGCATCTGACGCCAGCACGCTGGACGCAGGAAGGAGTGTAAGCGCACACAGTAATAGCGTGCATCTGAGTGAAATTTTCATTCTGGTAGTCTGATAGTTTAGTTGTAAGGCGAAATTAACAGGGTAAAAGGCAAGAGCAATATAAAAAGTATAAAAATTAATAGAGTATGGGTAAAAAATGGACTCATGTCGATTGAAAACAGAATAAAATTTTGATTTGGTGATTGTTTTTCTAGGTTCGTAGTTCAAAGTTTAAGGCTGATGTTTCGAACTGCTTATTCTACCCATTTACGGAGTATTTCCTTGAGTTTAAATTATTGTTTATAAAAGGTAATACCAGAAAAGAAGTGCGCAGATCGCGACTAGCTTGCGGGAAAAAAAGTTTTTTTTGAGAGATGTTAGAGTTTCGATCTCCTGTTATTCGTTGGTGGTATAAATTTTAGTATGATCCTTCAAGCAACGTTCAATATCATGGTACTATTTCTAAGCTTCACATACTTAACTGTTGTATTTGATAATCACCAAAGAAGTTTCAAAAAGAAGAGAGCAAGGCACACTATTAACTTAAGCAGATTCAACGACTCCATCGACCGGTATCATTACAATAAATTCAGAACCTTTGTGTAACGTGCTTTCAATCTGAATCGTGCCATTCATTTTTCGAAGACTCTTCTCTACCAGGTGCAAACCTAAGCCACTTCCAACCGATCGCTCACTGAAACGTGTGTAGGGTTTATATATGTCAACCCAGTATTTTTTATCGATCCCAATTCCGTTGTCGGTAATGCGAATTACAATTGTGTCATTATCCAATAAAATCTCAATACCAACTTTTGGTCTAGTGTGTGTTGAAAATATGCAGGCGTTCTCTAAAATGTTATTAAAAATAATGTCCAGCAATTTTGAATTGGATTGAACAAAGCCATGAACATCGCTTTTGAAATTGAACGAAATCTCCGGATACATTTGCTGCATGCTGAAGGCTAGCCCTTTTACATAATCACTTAGTTCAATTGTTTCAATATCTGTAACCTTATCAAGCTCATACGCCATCTGTAGTTTTCGTAACATTTTGTCCATGGTACGCGCCGTATCTTCAATCTTCATCTGAATTTCACGAAGCTCCTCTTCACCGGTTACGAGACTAGTCAGTTGTGTCAACCCGATGATGCTGAGAATGGGCCTGCGAACATCGTGCGATGAGCGATATAAGTAAGTATCAAGCTCCTTATTGATTTTCATTAGCTCAACGGTTCTTGCCTTTACTTTATTTTCAAGTTCACCATTGAGGCTGTTTAGTTTTTTGTAGTTTTTATTGATGGTATTTAATAAAATGACAAGCAGTATGGAAATAATAATGGTGGCCACGATGGAAATCTGCCATACTTTAAGTTCTTGATTTTTTACTTCATTCTCTGCTTTCAACAGACTGAAGTCGGCAAGTTGTTTTTTGTATTGATTGTTGCTTTGCACCTGAAGAAGCTGGGCACTAATTGGATTACCACCTTGAATAGAATCGCGAATGGCAGTGTACTTTTTAGTATAGACATTTGCTTCTTCATAATTCCCTTCCAGTTCATACCAAACTGACAAGCTTTGATAATATGCTGCCCAGATGCGCGGTCTTTTTTCTCGCTTCATCAAGCTCCAGGCACTGTCGTATAATTGTTTAGCTTCATCAAAATTACTAACGTTTGCTTCTATTTCTGCCAAAACAATTAATGCCGATCCTGCCGCAGCAAGTTCATTATGATCCAAACAAGCTAATAGTTTCTGTTTTAATTTTTTAATCGCAATTTTAGTATGCCCCTTCTCAATATCTATTTTGGCGCTATTGCCTGTCACCAGTCCAATCCAGAGTTTATTATTTAATGCAAGCGCATATTGATGGGCAAGATCGAAATATTTTGTAGCACTATCGAGTTTGTGTAAATGAAAATTAGCCAAGCCCAATGTGTTGAAAGCATTTATTGAATTAGTTGAATCCAGGTTACTGAGTTGTCCGTTTCTTCTAAAAAAACCAGAGGCTTGAATTCCATCCTTAAGGGCCAGTTCATAATTCCCACTGTTGTATTGAAGATTACACGTACTGAGAAAACAAGATGCTGCTTCTGGAAATTTTCCGAGCGTTACATATATATCGGCTGCTTGATAAAGATCTGATGCAGCCGCTAATGAATTATTCTGATAACTATTGATGTATCCTCTTAAATCAAAGAGTTTGGCTTGCCCTAATTGATAGGCATAACCATCTGTTAGGGGGAGGGCATTATTAATATAAGGTAACGCCTCAACAAAGAAACCATTTTGTATAAGCGCTTTTGCTGTACCATAGCTTTGCCATATTTTATTTAATACAGTATCCTTTGTTTGAAATACTTCTGCACCCTTACGTTGTGAACATACTAGAAGTGAGTCTTTTACTTCGGATTTACATTCTCCTATAGACTCCTCAAAAGTGTTAATTGTGGAGACATTTTCAGATAATACTGCTTTGTCGCTTTTCTCCTGACAGGAAAAGATGACGAAAGCGATAACAACAACAGATCGGAGATTCAAATGCTAAACATTTAGGCGCTGCAAGTTACAAAAAAAGGGATTGAGTGGGGTGCAAAAAAAAAATAGTCGGGTGGTAGCTTTGTAGAAAAAAGCTACCACCCAACTAAAAAATATTGACTACTATTTTTTAATTAAAGATGTGTTCAGTAAGAACACTAGCTGTTGTTACTGTGAATTTTTTGTCGCAGCTCCCATCACCATAATCAACAACAGAAGTAACGCCAGCTGTAGTCACTTCCACCGTTCCACTTACCGGAACAAACGAATGTTTTCCAAAACATCCACGCTTGAAAATGATTTCGTTTGTGATGCCCGTAAGCGCTCCTGTCACTTTCATTGTTTTGCCCATGCAATGACGACTACCACTCTTTTCATATGTATAAGTAAGTGTGCCATCCCAGTTAAAGGAACTTCCATCTACATACGTAATTTTTGCATTCTGTGCTTCCACGGTTGTGGGCTGGCCAGTTGATGATTGACGATGAAAACTAAGATATTGCGATCTGAATTTTTGTTCATATATTTTTCCTGAATCCCACATACTCTTTGCAATAATTCAAAACAATTGAATAACCTTTCAATACATCCATTCCGATGGATGCGTAATTGTGCCAGGGAGATTGAATGATTCCTACGGGAAGTGAAGCAAGAAGAAAACCTTCAAGCTCCAGTCGCTTAGCTTTCGTTTTAAAACCCTTGATCATTCCATTGAATCCATGTCCAAGATATTCGAGTTCATGATAATTCTGAAATCGTTTTACGTCTGTTGTCTTGAGTAACAATCCAAGTGAAGAGCCAGTATCGATCATTAAATTGCAAGAAAAAACATCTGTATCAATTGAGATTTGAGATTGAAGAATTGGGCGTGAATCTTCAATTCGAATAGGTATGTGCTGATAGGAAGATGCCAGATTTGGTGAGAATGCGGGACGAAAGGTGATTTGTTTTTCTTTTGGATTAAGTTCTACTTCGAATTTAATAAAGATGTCGTAGCCAATAACGCCATCAATCTTAAAAGCCTTTTCAAAAACATTCCGATCAGGTACAACAACAACTGGTATTTTGGCACCTACGACTTCGTTGATGGCGATTCGGTTATTTAAGGATAAACTTCCGAACACTGGTTTCCCTTCTCCAAGTCCTGAGAACTGAATTTTTTTTCTGATATCCATGGTAAACAACTTTTCAAAATGCTTACCAAAAAGAACAAGGTTTCGACAACCTGTATCTAGAACAAGATTTACATGAATGGAGTCGTTAATGGTAACAGGAAGGATAATGAGATTGCGATAAGTTTTATATTGAAACGTGATTTCACTGACATTATCCGGTAGATAGAAGCCTGCGTCCGGAACAACAGCTTCAACTCGTAAGGGTACATAAAACACCAGAACGCAAAGTGCATGCGCAACTAAAATTTTAAAGGTCTTCATGGGAGTGAGGGGTTTGATAGGAAACTTACCTCTACTTTAACTTGCATAAAACACGCGTAATGCTGGATTTTTCCGGTCTTAGGAAAAGACCTCTGCCTTAAATGCACACAAGGTTACATTGGAAGTCGGTAGTGGTGTCGGTAATTATCACCTTTGTTATTACCCTAATATGGGTGAAGGCATTCATCCATAAATTTTCTATGCATGCTTGAAAAAATGTGCAAATCACACATGGAGATTATTTCCTGATGAATTAAAAACATGATTTGAAACGACTGATATTTCTTTATTTTCGGCCTGTAAAAAATTAATCAGATGAACTTCACGAAACAAATCATTTTCTTTTTGAGCTTTGTGAGTATTGGCTTGATGTTGTCGTCGTGCAATTCTTCCAAACCCACATCCGCAGAAGCAGCAGAGGCGTTGCAAAGTGTAATTCCAAAACCTGTTTTGGTTGAAGCAACAGGAAAGACATTTACCTTAACGGAAGAATCTGGCATTTTTGTAGAAGCAGGTTCGGAAGAAATTAATCGCGTTGGTCAATATTTATCTGGTGTACTTAAGCCAGCCACAGGTTTTGCACTTTCAGTTTCCACTGTTGAAGCAAATGGAGAAAGAGCGAAAGGTAATATTTTACTCACTACTTCAGGAGCTGATGCATCATTGGGTGATGAAGGTTATACCCTAACGGTTTTAGATGAATCCATAATACTAACTGCCCTTAAGCCTGCCGGATTATTTCGCGGTGTTCAAACCATACGTCAACTTCTTCCTGCTAAAATCGAAATGACTACAAAGCAGACTGGCCAATGGGAAATAGCTACAGCGAATATTCGTGATGTTCCTTCTTATTCTTATCGTGGATCGATGTTGGATGTTGGCCGTCACTTTTTTGGTGTGGAAGATGTGAAACGTTACATTGATTTGATCAGCTATTATAAAATGAATGTATTTCATATTCACCTGAGTGATGATCAGGGATGGCGTATTGAAATTAAGTCATGGCCAAACCTTGCGAAACATGGAGGTAGCACACAAGTAGGTGGTGGTAAAGGTGGCTATTACACACAAGAGCAATACAAGGAAATTGTAGCCTATGCGCAGAGTCGTTATATTTTGGTTGTTCCTGAAATTGATATGCCAGGTCACACCAATGCAGCACTGGCTTCTTATGGCGAACTGAATGGTGGAACTATTGTGCCAGCCGAAGGTCGTATTGCATTGAATCGTAATGATCAGGTATTGAGCGGTAAGTCAAAACCAACTGAATTATATACAGGCACAGAAGTTGGTTTTAGTACACTTCGTGTTGAAAAAGAAGTGACCATCAAATTTATAAATGATGTTATTCGCGAATTGTCGGCCATTACACCTGGCCCGTACATCCATATCGGTGGAGATGAATCGCATGCTACTAGGAAAGAAGACTACATTGTGTTTGTTAAAAAGTTCCGCGAGATTGTACAAGCCAATGGAAAAATTATGGTGGGTTGGGAAGAGATCGCGCAAGGCGATATTGGAGAAGGTGTGATCGCACAATTCTGGACATCACCAAAGTATGGTGAATTGGCAGCAGAGAAAGGTAGCAAATTAATTATGTCGCCATCGAAGAAGACCTACATGGATATGCAATACGATAGCACAACAAAATTAGGCCTGCATTGGGCCGCCTACATTGAAGTGGACAGTGCTTACAATTGGGATCCAACCGATTATTTGAACGGAGTTTCGAAAGAAAATATTTTAGGCATTGAAGCACCACTATGGACGGAAACCATCGTAACGATGAATGATATTGAATACATGATCTTCCCACGTCTATCGGGTTATGCTGAGATTGGGTGGTCTTCAAATGTTAATAGGAGCTGGGATGAATACAAAATTCGTCTTGCAACACACGGCCCACGCTGGAAGGTGATGAACATTGATTACTACAAATCAAAGTTGGTTCCGTGGAAGGAATAAAAATAAGTTATAGTTAAATGTTAATGGTTAATGGTTAAACGTTAATCGGTGGGAGATTTGTGTGTATACCGAAATCTATAAACCTAAAGACGATTAACATTTAACTCCAGACGTAAACTTTAAACAGGTATTAGTTAATAGTCTCATTTCCATACTTCCAGAGTGTTTAGGATATTTTTTTGTGTAAATATTGCTTAATGCTTTCTCCTGGTCGCCTCGTCAAACGTCATCATATCATAGTCCTGTGCTGTTTTCATTTTATGAATACGCCTGATAGTGGCTAAAAATGTGATGATAAACTGAATGAGAAAACCAATATTGAACACAAGCTCATTTAGCTTGAATACACCCTGATAAGACAGAATTACATATCCAAATATACCTACAGCCATCAACGCAGTGATCATAATAAAGCCTGCACCTTCACGGCTTTCCATATATGCTTTTATAATGATAACTAAAATGGATAACAGTAAAAGGGTACTCAGCCCAAGATAGAGTTGAACGTATGCAGTAAAGATAAGGGGAGAAGCAACCAACGTGAATAGGGTAAAGCATACACTGGCAACTATAAAGAAGATTCGGAATACTGAGTTTACATCGCGTGGAAAAAGACTACCTACCAACAATGAACCGAATAAGGTTGTCAGGTATATACTAATGTATTCCGTCCGAACGCAAAGATACCAATTGATATCCGGGAACCATTGCACGATCTGATAATGATTCGAGAATGCAGAGCGGATCATCCACGACAGACAGAGTAAAACATAAAGGAGTAATGAGGTGCTTTTTAACCGAAGATAATATATACCAGCAGAGATCGAGAGAAATGCTAAACCAAAAAACAACATAGTATTCGATGTTTCGATTCTGTTTTTGCGTTGTATCAGCTGATCGGCTTGTCCGAGAAGAATGGGTTCATTAATACCGGTACGATGATGATAGAAATTAGAAAGGTGAAGAATGATTTCAAGTGTATCAGGTTCAGCAGTGAATATGTAGGTCTCGGGTTTCCATTGTGGTTTTGCTTCTGTTTTTGTTTGGGCAACAATACCATTATGACCAAGCTTCCTTCTATTCACCCACAGATCATAAGAACAATACACGTCCGGCATACTGAGCGCTAACGATGAGGTATGGGTTTTCGAATGAATGACCTTAAGCCGGTACGTTGCATATTGTATGTAAGGTATATCGGGTTCCTCCGTCCACCAGAATGGAACTTCAATAAATGATTTCATTGGTTTGCTATTCATTTCATCCGAACCAATGAGTTCATTGGGGTAAAATTCCCAATATCCATTTAATGCATACAGGTGACGAGACAGTTGGCCATCGTTTAATATAAGCACCCCATTCTGCAATGAATCTTTTCCAAGATTTTCAGGATCGGATGACGTTACTATTACAGCAATCAGAAAAAATAAATAGCGGCTAAGCACGTGTGTAATATTTATTCTAACACGTGCGCGTTACATTTTCGATGCCGCACTTATAACATGGAATCTAACATGGAAATATCTTTGAATTCGCCTTTATTGAAATGTCGAATCATGATCATCATTTTTTTTTGTATTCATTTTGGGAGGCTAAATTCCCAAATAGGGCCGAAGTATTACGTACCGTTTTATGTTGAAGTAACTTTTCCTCACACTTCAATCATAAACACAAGAAAGAAAAACCCGTCTTCAGGCTGGCCTTATGTATGATGCCAGAGAAATATTGTTCGCTCCGTGCCTTGGCTTCATAGCTAAAGTGCTTGGAGGTTGACAAAGTGTGAATGGCTCCTTTGCTACAAACATCGATAAGAAAGGATGAATGAATGATCAGAGTTCACAATATAATGGACGCAATCAGGGCAATGTACTGTGGATGGTGTGGGTGAGCAGACCACACTACACCTTACCTTTAAAAATATGGAATTGCCTTCATTAGATATTGGATTGAATATCCAGGATGAAAAGATCTACGCAAGGGGCGCGAGCGGTATTTTACGGGTCGTCCTCAAAATGTAAGTAAAAAGTCTCCGGGCAGCAAGCCCGCGAGGCATTTGTTAAGAGATGAATTGTTTTTGTTTTCAAACTTGAACATTTTTGTACGTAAGAGCTGTGGGTATTTACTGAATGCGCATAAATGCTTCGTTCGCAACCTTACATTAATTTCTGAACTGAAAATATTCTGATGTATTGATGCAACCTCTTGTTCTTTCCGGAGTATTAACAAGATACCACTCTACTAATCTAACTCTGCGTCATGATTAAAAGCTATTTCAAAATCGCCTTCCGCAATCTTGTTAAGAACAAAGGTTACTCCTTCATTAATATTATGGGACTTGCCACTGGTATGGCAGTCGCGATACTGATCGGTCTTTGGATGTGGGATGAATTGTCCTACAACAAGTACCATCAAAACTACGACCGCCTTGCCCAGGTCTGGCAGAACAATATTTACAATGGAAATGTGGGCTCGCAGGTATCAAATCCATATTTGATGGCAGAGGAAATCCGAAATACGTTTGGCAGCGATTTTAAATATGTATTACAATCGTCTTGGACAAATACGCACATTCTGACTCAGGGTGAAAAGAAATTCAACAAGACAGGGAATTATTTTGAGCCTGGAGTTACTGAGATGTTATCGCTGAAAATGCTTAAAGGTACACGTGATGGACTAAAAGATCCTCATTCTATTTTATTATCAGAGTCAACAGCCAAAGCATACTTTGGTGACGAAGACCCAATGGATAAGCTAATGCGAGTTGATAATAAGCAAGATGTAAAAGTCACAGGTGTGTACGAAGACCTTCCTTATAATTCTTCGTTTCGTGAGATGACCTACATCTTACCGTGGGAACTTTATCTGATCAGTAACGAATGGATTAAGAAAATGGATAATCCATGGGGCAGCAATTTTACCCAGACATTTGTCCAGATTGCAGACAATGCCGACATGAATTTAGTGTCAGCAAAAATTAAGGATGTAAAGTATAACAAGTTAACCGATGAGGATGAGCGCAGATATAAGCCTTTCGTTTTTCTTCATGCAATGAGTAAGTGGCATTTGTATTCTGATTTTAAAAACGGAAAGAATGTTGGTGGCCGCATTGAATTTGTATGGCTTTTCGGCATCATCGGAATTTTTGTATTGTTGCTGGCGTGTATCAATTTTATGAATTTGAGTACGGCACGGTCTGAAAGGCGTGCGAAAGAGGTAGGTATCCGTAAGTCGATTGGTTCATATCGCGGACAATTGATCGCGCAGTTTTTTAGTGAATCATTAGTAGTGGCTATGTTGGCTTTCCTACTTTCGTTGCTTTTGGTGCAATTAATTTTACCAGCCTTTAATGATGTAGCCGATAAGAAGCTCACCATGCTCTGGACGAATCCATTGTTCTGGTCTATCGGAATTTTATTTTCGATTTTCACAGGGATCATAGCAGGAAGTTATCCGGCCCTATATCTATCTTCTTTTCAGCCTGTTAAAGTATTGAAAGGAACATTCCGAGTAGGAAGATTTGCATCAATACCGCGTAAAATTTTAGTGGTGTTGCAGTTTACTGTTTCCGTTACATTGATCATCGGCACAGTAATCGTCTTTCGGCAAATTGAATTTGCAAAAGATCGCCCAACAGGGTACGAGCGCAGTGGGTTAATCAACATCTTTATGTCGACACAAGATATTCACAATCACTTTGAAACGGTTCGTAATGAGTTGAAAAGTTCGGATGCTATTTTGGAGATGACTGAATCTACCAGCCCTACTACATCCAACTGGAATACCAATGGTGGTTTTGATTGGGAAGGTAAGGACCCTAATCTTGCAGTCGATTTTCCGAACAATGGTATTACACATGAGTATGGTAAAACCGTGGGCTGGCAGTTTAAAGACGGTCGCGATTTCAATCGTGAATTAGCAACCGATTCATCAGCCTTTGTGATCAATGAAACACTTGAAAAATTTCTTGGTTTTAAAACAGCTGTTGGATCAACACTGGTTTGGGAAAACAAACCGTACACGATCATCGGTGTGATAAAAGATATGGTCGTTGAATCGCCATACGAACCCGTGCGAGCATCGCTCTTTCACATATCGAAATGGGATGGAAATGTAATTATCCTTAAGTTAAATCCGAAAATAGGAACACGTGAAGCCTTGAGTAAAGTTGAAACGATTTTCAAGAAGTACAATCCCGAAGCTCCGTTCGAATATAAATTCGTAGACGAAGATTACGCTCGAAAATTTGGAGACGAAGAACGTGTAGGTAAGCTGGCTACTTTTTTTGCCCTGTTGGCTGTCTTTATTAGTTGTCTTGGAATTTTTGGATTGGCATCGTTCACTGCTGAGCAACGCACGAAGGAAATTGGAATCCGAAAAGTACTCGGAGCTTCTGTTGCAAATTTATGGCAAATGCTTTCACGTGATTTTGTATTACTGGTAATCGTTTCGTGTATGATATCAATTCCAATTTCGTATTACTTCCTCAACCAGTGGTTACTAAAGTATGAATACAGAACAGAAATTGTGTGGTGGATCTTCGCTGCCGCCGCATTGGGTGCGATGGTGATTACCTTATTAACGGTGAGCTATCAATCCATCCGGGCAGCAATGGCTAACCCTGTGAAAAGTTTACGGTCTGAATAAGTGATCATGCTGCTAATTTCTTGATTGATCAGAAGTATAAAACGAATCACGACATAGTGTGTGATGAACATCTTTCCTCTTAAGAAGATATCTAAATTTGATTAAGAATGAATTGTTACAACTGAAGGATGCTAAAATTGTACTACAACGACTCAATGATTTGCAGATTTTCTGTAATGCAGCGCATCATTCTTGTGCGAAATTCAGCGCTGCGCACCGTACTTCGCGGATTTTTTTTGTGCGATAACAAAATATTTTTGATACTATTCTATTTCATTTAGCAGTTTTGCTTGAACATTCTAAACGTTTATTTTTCAGTGAGTTTGAGAAATAAAAGTCGCAAGGTTGGGCTCACTGCATCGGGGTGATTCGTGTTTTAACAATTATAAAATGATCGTTAAAATATTTTGATGACTACAACCTTTTGCTACATTTACCAACGATTCCTTGTAACCGTTGTCCGACATTATAATTTCCCCTAGCCCGCCTGGAGTCGCTATAAATAAATTTATGAGTGCAGTGCGCATTTGATGCCGACACAGGCATTGTATTGTTTAATTGTTTTGTTGGCTTAAAAGTTATTGTCCGAATTATGATTAGTGAATCTCTTTCTTTCATTGCTACCGAAATCAATAAGTTTCTCAATCAGAAATTGGGTGTTACAACAGATCCACGCCTGAAAATAGGAAACATTGTAAAGGCATCAGAAGATGATGCGCTTGCTAATAAAATTATTCTTTCACTCATCAATGTAGAAGAAGATAAAGTGGCCAAGATTCGCGAGAATTTTACAAAGACAGAAAATAGTGTGATCTACAAAAATCCTCCCTTGTTTGTTAACATCTATATCCTATTTGCAGCAAACATGACGCTGTACACAGACAGTGTGAAAATGATTGGTCACATCATGCAGTTTTTTCAAGCTCAAAATTATTTCACACCCCTCACACATCCGGCATTGGACAGTCGCATTGAGCAAATCAATGTTGATCTCTTCACACTGAACTTCGAACAGATTAACCACATCTGGAGTACCCTGGGTGGTAAGTATTTGCCCTCCGTGATGTATAAAGTGAGACAACTGGCAGTGGAAGACGAAAACGCAGAAGAAATAGAAGGCAGACTCATTGAATCAATACGAACAGAGACGTCATTAATTAACCGTTAACCGATATGCGTGTAGATTTTCAAATCATATTCTCCATTGAGGTGCTGAATACCTACTACAGTAGAGGTTCATGGAAAGAGGTTTTGTTTATCCCATTGCCCGAAACTCAAAAACGTATTGCCGAACACGGTTATCAGCTTCGGCAAATTAAGAATCAATTATTGGTGGTTACACCTGTTGATCTCGTGAACAGTAAACCGTTGAAACTTCCCGATTTCTTCACAGCGTTTTCGTTTATTCTGTTGCCTCAATCTCCTGGGTACATCAACTTCACTAACATCCCAATGATGTCAACGGGTCTTTCCTGTTTTCATTTTCATAATCAGCAGCACAATTCCGTTGGTAACATCACCTACCTGAATTCAAAAGTTGATGTATACAAAAACACCACGGCTTATATGCCTGGTGATTTCGCTTTGGGCTTGGATGGAAATACCTATGAATCCATCAAACAAAACACAGGATTACAAGCTCCGGATAACAATGTTCCTGCATCAAAGAATTTCTGGATGCTGCGCGGAAATATGCAGTTCGTGAATCTTAACGACACCGTGAAAATGGAAGATGGTACGTCTTTTAAACTTGATCGGGTAGGAGCGTTGTTTACCTTTCAAACTACTCTCAGTCAGACTTCGCATACCGTTAATATTTATGCTTCCAATTTCGCTACCGGAAAATTTGACAAACTGGTTTTTCACAATGTAATTAAATCTGATCAGCCGATTAACCAGGCGCAAGTTGATACACGCACGCTTCCTTCGGGGGCTTATAAAGTAAAAGTGAATGATGATGTGCGATTTGTTTATCGAACCACGTCAGATGCTGATGGCATTCCAATGTTCATTGACATTGTGCATCTTCCTAAAACTCATCCGAACTCGTTCCTGAAAATGGATGATACACTGAAAAAAATAAAATACACATTGCAGTTTTCAGGTCGCAGTGTTTTCTGGCGTTATAAAACCAGAACCAATGCCATCAATAAAATTCTGGATTCTGCGGGCGAATTTACGTTCAAATCGGACGGCACAAGATTCTTCATTTCCGAACAACCCATTCCATTTTCAGATGCACCAAAAAAAGCCTTTAGTGCTAACACAGGCTCACTCGTGATTACATCACCGTTGCCAAATCCACGAGCCGATCGACTCGGTGCCAAGCGGGATGAAGTCTTTACAACTCAATCGTTTATTAATTTCTAAAAAAAAACATAACCCCCTACACTATGGCAAACTATAAAACACCTGGCGTCTTTGTCGAAGAAATTCCGAAGTTCCCACCTTCGGTCGCCCAAGTAGAAACCACTATTCCAGCCTTTATCGGGTACACGCAAAGCGCGGATGATATCATTCCGGGCGATTTAGGAATGAAGCCGAGGAGAATCGGGTCAATGGTTGAATTTGAATTGTTCTACGGTTATGGCCCATCACCTAATGTGGCTAAAGTAAACGTTGATGACAACAACATTTTTAAATCTGCCGAGGTAACGAACTCATATTACCTTTACGACAGTTTGCGTCTATTTTTTTCGAATGGAGGCGGGGATTGTTATATTATTTCAATAGGTTCATACTCAACGACACCTGACGATATACATTTCACCAATGCAATTGATGCATTGATGAAAGTGGATGAGCCAACCATCTTACTCTTCCCCGATGCGGTAACGTTGAGTGATTCTGATCTTTCGGCCGTTTATCAAAAGGCATTAGCGCATTGTGCCGATGAAGCACGCATGGATAGGGTAGCCGTGTTGGATTTAAAAGAGAAGGATCCAAAAGGAGTACTATTTCGTCCCAGTGTGGGTATCAATTTTCTTAGTTACGGCATGGCATATACACCGTGGCTGAAAGTGTCGTTACCAAAAAATGTAAAGTATACGGATGTTAAAGGCGTCATCTTTAGAAGTGGTGCAAGCGTTCAACTTACAGGTCTCACAGCGAACGCGGAAGTACAAACTCAAGTGAACAATCTTCAACTTGCTTACAATGATCTAGCAAAAATTAATACAAAGATTGCTGCCGTAGCAGTTCCTGCTTCATCGTTGCGCGGCCAGTTTGATACCTTAGTAGCTGCTTACAACACAGCTAAGACAAATCCGAATTTTCAGAACATTGTAAAATATCTCGGAGATATTGGAGATATGATCAATGATCTTGTGCTGGTAGGCAGCCCTGATGAACTCACATTACCAGCACTAAAAACTGACGTTACAGGTGGCGTAACGTCAACACTGAGTCCTTTTTTCGCCAACCTTGTTGGACTCGATAAAGAAGCCGATCCCACTGTGAATCTGGTTGACGGAATTACGGGTTATGCTTCTCAGGTAAACGCTGCTACAATTTTTACCGCAGCTTCATGGGCACCTGGCATCGCTGCAACACCTGCGACTAATGTTATAGATGGTGCAACTGATGCTGAGAGAAGAGATAATGCAATTTCCGACTTGCAATCTTCTTTTGATAACATCAACAACGGAGTATTGTCTCTGATACTTCAGGCAGCTGAATCCTACACTAAAAAATTAGATGAAGGTCTTGAACTTGCCTTTCCGGTGTATAAGAATATTTTGAAGGGTGTTCGTGATAGCACGTCAACTATGCCACCCAGTGGTGCCGTGGTTGGTGTTTATGCCATGGTCGACCGCACGCGTGGTGTCTGGAAGGCACCGGCTAATGTCAGTCTTGCCAATGTTATCGCACCGGCTGAAACTTTCACAAAAACAGAACTTGATGCTCTGAATGTTGATGTAACAGCCGGGAAATCTATTAATGCTATTCGTACATTTTTTGGAAAGGGAACACTCATCTATGGAGCACGGACTTTAGCCGGCAACGACAATGAATGGAGATACATTCCTGTGCGCAGACTATTTGTGATGGTCGAAGAATCAGTGAAAAATGCGACACAACAATTTGTATTCGAACCCAACGATGCCAACACATGGGTGAAAGTACAAGCAATGATTGAAAACTTCCTTCACAACATCTGGAGACAAGGCGCACTTCAAGGCGCTAAACCTGATCATGCATTTTATGTAGCAGTAGGTTTGGGCAGAACGATGAACCCGATTGATATTCTGGAAGGCCGAATGATTGTGGAGATTGGTATGGCAGCCGTTCGGCCAGCAGAGTTTATCATTTTGCGCTTCTCTCATAAGATGGCGGAGTCATAAACAGGTTGAGTTATATGCCTCGGCCCTTCTCCAGAGGAGAATGGAGCGAGAAGTCCCTCTACCGAAGTGGGATTTAGGGATGAGGTCTAATCTAAACCCGATTAAATAAAAGTTCTATTACATCCTAAAAAAAATATCATGGCAAATTACCCGCTACCAAAATTTCACTTCCAGGTTGAATGGCATGGAACCAAAATAGGCTTTACTGAAGTAACAGGGCTCGACATACAGGTCGAGGCCATTGAATACCGCGAAGGATCAAGCTTCACATATTCAAAAATAAAAATGCCGGGCATGCACAAGTTCAGCAACATCACCTTAAAACGCGGAACATTTGAAGGCGATATTGAATTCTACTCATGGATTGAGAGTATCAACTTGAATAAATCCGAGCCGCGAAGAACCATTGTGATCAAACTGCTTAACGAAAAACATGAGCCGGTTATAACCTGGCAAGCAGCGAATGCCTTCCCGTTGAAATACCAGGCGAGTGATTTGAAAGCTGATGGTAATGAAGTAGCGATCGAAAGTATTGAGATTGCTCACGAGGGACTCAGCATCGTTAGACGATAGTAATCTTATCCAGTAAAGTAAAGACCTATAGGCATGGCAGAAGATAAGCCTTCTGCAGGTGGATACTATCCCCCTGTCGGATTTCATTTTAAGGTAGACTTTCAAGGCATCGGCAATGATAACGATATCCGTTTTCAGTCCGTCTCCGGACTAACAGTGGAGTTTGATACCGAGTCGTTTAAGGAAGGTGGACAAAATCATTTTGAGCATAAGTTACCTACACGTTCAAAATTCCCTGACCTCGTTTTGAAACGGGGTATGCTAACCGACTCGGAAGTGATAAAGTGGTGCAAGAAGGCGTTGTTTGACCGCGAGTTTAAACCTGCACAGATCATTGTCACTTTGCTGAACGAGAAACATAAACCATTGAAAACCTGGCAAGTGAATAATGCATGGCCGCGAAAGTGGGCAGTGAGTGATTTTAATGCCGCGGAGAATTCTATTGTAGTCGAGACGCTGGAATTATGTTATAGTTATTTCACCATTGAATAAAAAAAAGCATGCCGATCCAGATTATGGAACTAAACATCAAAGTCTCGGTAAGTCAACCGGGTACTAGTGGAAATTCAAAACCTGAAACACCTGCCGTGGGTCAGGATCCCAAGGAAGATATGGTTGATGAGTGTGTTGAGCAAATCGTAAAAATCATAGCCGATAAAAAAGAGCGATAATGGAAGACAAAGGTGAAATCAAAAAGTTGTGGATACGTGCCTACAACTCCGCTAAAATGGAGGAAAAGGACTTTGTTGATGAGTTTTATGCATTGGTAAATCCGGAGACTTACTCCATTGATTTGAAAATGGAGGCGAAGGGTGGTCAGGGGCAAGGCACCAGTGGCAAGCAACAAAAATTCTCTTTCAAACAACCGGAGGAATTCACATTTGATTTTTTATTCGACAACACTGGCATCATTGATGGCAAACCTAAACCAGAAGGTATTGGCGAAGCATTGAAAAAACTTCAGGACCTCGCATTTAAGATGGACGGCAAAGTACACGAGCCAAGACACGTTCATTTAATCTGGGGAACGTTGGATTTCAAAGGAAGGATTACCGGAATGAACATCACCTATAAACTTTTCAAACCCGATGGTTCTCCTATTCGTGCTACGGTAAAAGTAACTATCAAGAAGAGTGATGAAGAAGCAGAAAGGGCAGCGAAGGAAAGAAAGGAATCTCCGGACTTAACCCACAAACGCACCATCAAGAAAGGAGAATCACTTCCCTGGCTATGCAATATCATTTATGGTGACCCCAAATATTATATACAGGTAGCACAAGCCAATCGCATTTCGAGTTTTCGGAAAATTCAGGAAGGTACCGAAATTTTGTTCCCACCCTTTACAAAAGCCGAAGCATGACGGATGAACGCACTATACCATCCAATCAACCGAAGTCAGTTTGTACGTTCACCATACTGAGTGAAGGTAATGCTATACCGGCAACCTATCATGTAATCAGCATTGTTGTGAATAAGGAAGTGAATCGTATTCCATCAGCAACCATTATTTTACTGGATGGTGATGCTGCAGCTGAGACTTTTGAAATCAGTAATGCAGCCGATTTTGAACCTGGTAAAAAAATTGAAATCAAGGCAGGTTATGTTGCCGATGAAGAAACCATTTTCAAGGGTATTGTGATCAAGCAAAATATTAAAGTGAAGAACAGTAACTCGGTGTTGATGGTAGAGTGTCGCGATGAGAGTATGAAGATGGCCATCGTACCGAAGAGTAAATATTTCAAAGAAAAGAAGGACAGCGACATCTGTGAAGAAATCATTGGTACCTATAGTGGATTGAGTAAGGATGTTGAAGCCACGCAGCTTGAACACAAAGAAGTAGTGCAATACAATAGTACCGATTGGGATTTTGTTTTATGTCGTGCCGATGTCAATGGGAAATTAGTGATTGTTGATGACGGTAAAATCGCCATCGCAAAACCTAATGTAAGTGCTGCGCCAGAACTCACAGCGCAATATGGGTCAACCATATTGGATCTGGATGCTGAGATTGATGCACGTCTGCAACTTCCCGGAGTGAAAGCATCGTCCTGGAATTTTACCGATCAGGAATTGTGGGAAGGGGTTGAAGCGGCTGAACCCAGTGTTCCGCAAGCTGGAAATCTTTCTGCTGATCAACTCAAAGTAGCATCATCCACTGATCCGCTGATTCTGATACATAGCGGGAAAGTTACAGAAGCAGAATTACAGCAATGGGCAAATGCAAAGCTTCAGAAAAACAGATTAGCAAAAATCAGGGGCAGAGTAAAAGTTGAAGGTTTTGCGAAAATGAAGCCTGGAAAGATTCTTCAACTCAACGGAGTGGGAGCACGGTTTGAGGGTAAGGTATTTGTAACGGGCATTCGTCATCAGATTGAACAGGGCAATTGGCATACACACATTCAATTTGGAACCAATCCTGAATGGTTTTCAGAAACCTATAATGTTCAGCAACCATTAGCTGGAGGAATGCTTCCCGCCATACGTGGGTTGCAAATTGGAATTGTAACCAAACTGGAAAGTGATCCGGATGGTGAAGATCGCATTATGGTTCGACTACCGGTGATACACAAAAGTGATGAAGGTATTTGGTGCCGCGTGGCTTCGCTTGATGCAGGAAAGGAGCGTGGCTTTTTCTTCCGCCCGGAATTGAATGATGAAGTGATTGTTGGATTTATTGATGAAGACCCCCGTCACGCAGTTGTACTGGGCATGATGAACAGCAGTAAGCTGCCAGCACATACACCAGCGAAAGACGATAATCACATTAAAGGTTATGTATCACGTGAGAAAATGAAATGGATGTTTGATGATGAAAAGAAGATTATCACCATGGAAACACCAGCTGGAAATAAGGTAGTGATCTCAGAAGATGCCAAAGGTATTAGTCTGATTGATCAGAATGGAAACAAAATCGTGATGGACGACAAAGGTATCACTATTGAAAGTATTAAAGATTTTAAACTGAAAGCTTCCAACGATGTGAAGGCTGAAGGTTTAAATGCGGAAGTAAAAGCCAGTGCACAAATGAAAATGAAGGGCGAAGCCAGTGCAGAGTTTTCATCCGGAGGAAATACAAATTTAAAAGGAGCACTGGTTAACATTAATTGACAAACTGAAATGATCATGATACATAACTCGATAACCATAACTGATAACGATTAACCAATAACTAAACCATGCCACTAGCCGCACGAATGGGAGACATGCATGTTTGTCCGATGGTAACCGGAACAGTGCCACATGTGGGTGGTCCGGTAATGCCACCCGGAGTACCAACTACATTAATTGGCGGACAACCAGCCGCTACCGTTGGCACAATGTGCACGTGTACAGGTCCACCGGATAGTATTGCGATGGGATCAGGAACAGTGATGATAGGAGGAAAGCCTGCGGCTCGTATGGGAGATAGTACATCACATGGTGGTTCGATCGTAGCAGGATGTGCGACCGTAATTATTGGAGGATAAATACGAAGAAAATGAACGATCAATTAAAAGACAGAAATTTTATTGGCAAGGGCTGGAGCTTTCCGCCACACTTCGATCGTGATGCCAAAGCATTGAAGACGACGGAAGGCGTTGAGGATATTAACAATAGTCTGAATATTCTGCTGTCGACAATTGTGGGTGAACGTGTAATGGATATGAGCTATGGATGCAACCTGGAGGACATGGTATTTGAAGCGCTGGATACATCTACCATTACTTTTCTGAAGAGTAAAGTGGAGAAGGCCATTTTGTTTTACGAGGCACGCATTGAAGTGCAGCGCCTTGAAATGAATACGCAAAATATACTCGAAGGAATTGTACTGATCGAGATTGATTACATCGTGAGTACTACAAACAATCGTTTTAATTTTGTGTATCCATTCTTGCGGGCAGAGGGAACAGAGGTATCATCCATCATGCGACTTAACAGCTAGGTAAATGGGAGATTGTGCTAAAAATAAGAACCCTCTTGTGCGCAGCGGCATCAACCGAAGCCAGCGCTTTCTTTCTGCTTTGGATGAAAAATATGTTGTGGCCGATGAGAAAGACTTCAAAGACTGGCTCGTTTATGCCCGAAATATTGCAGAGCATGTACACTACCGCAATTTGGATAATAAGAAATCGGGTAATTGGCAACCGTTCTTTGATTCCGATGTGGCAGCACAACTCGCGCTTATTGCTGTTCAGAACGTTAACGACTACAAGGATAAAATCCGAATGCTGTTTGATGGGATTCAATCCACTGATTTGAAGAATGATCCCGATCGTCTTCGGAAATGTTTCGGATTGTTGTTCAGCGCTATTGTTTCATTAGCTCAGCGTATCGATTATTTTGGAAATGTACTTCCAGAATACATTCCACTCAAACTTACCATCAATAATCTGATCGTTACCAAACTTGCCTTTTCCCTAAAACGATTATTGGGTTACTACAAGGCGGTGGAAAAAATTGCAACCTACTATGTGATACCGGTTGCACTAAAGGAGCCCATTCCGATTGAAGTAGCGGTAAGTGATTGGGATGAAATTCTTATTCTTAAAATTGAAGATAGCATTCCCGATGGCTGGCAGATATTATCGTCTCCGCAAAGAACGATCAATCAAATAATAGAAGCATCAAAACCGGATCAATACAAAGTAGCGAGCGGCATCAGTTCGAAATGGATTACGAATCCGGTGGCCACTGATTTCTACAATCAGTATGATTTGCACACGTTAGCCGATGTTACCGTTTATAATCATCCTCTTGGTGAGATCGCCATGACCGATATTTGGCCGGTACTCAGTCATGTGGTAAATCATAATCTTTTCTCAGCCATCTTTGCCGATTTTCTTTCTGCGTATGCTCGTATTGTAAATGATGCTCAACAACAACTAATAAAAACTATTACCGATCAAAATGACCACGAGCCTCACTACGCACTCTATCTGACTTTCCTTCATCTCTTCAAACGGTCACAAGGAGAGATGAATAAGTTCACACGCAATCATCTTGATTTTTATTATAAAGATGTACTCCGCCTGCTTCCACAGAAAAGTGAGCCGAACCACGCTTTTCTTGTATTTGAACTTGCTAACCTGATTAAAGAACACCTGGTAAAAAAGGGTGTTGCTTTTAAGGCTGGGAAAGACAGCTTGAACAAAGATGTAGTCTATAAAAGTGATAAAGACAGCGTGATCAACCGTGCCGTTGTTTCTGAACTTCGATCTTTTTATCGCGCCACATCATTGGATAAAATAGGAGGTAATCAATCGCAAGAAGGATTGTTGCTTGCCTCTTCGATTGCAAACTCGGCTGATGGTGCAGGCGCTAAACTGACCAGTGAATCGAAAGACTGGCATCCGTTCGCGAATAAAGCATTTGCTGATGGAGAGCTGAGTACCATCAATATGCCCTTAGCCAACATTGGTTTCGCAGTGGCATCGCATTATTTATTTCTCAAGGAAGGTAAACGGACCGTTACACTAACGCTGAAAGGAAATGGACTGAATGCACTTAACGGAAAGCAATTCACTTGTCATTTCACTACGGAAAAGAAGTGGCTGGATAAAGTCATGGATGATCCGATTCAATCCCTTAAGATTAGTGCCACATCCACAACATGTGTGATCGTTATTGAAATTGCTGCTGCCGATCCTTCCATAACCGCCTTTGTTCAGAAAGTACACCTCGATAGTTTTCAAAATATAGACACACCGATTCTCAAATTCCTGCTGAAGAATATTGCAGGTAACAACCAATACAATCCATTGAAGGATGTCACCATCAACAGCATCGATTTAAAAGTTAAAGTGGGGACATTAGATACGTACAACACCACCGGTATGAAGGAACTATTGGTGGTTTCTGATTTCGGTTCGATTGATCCTTCAAAACCATTTCTGCCGTTTGGCCCGAATCCGAAAGCTGGCGCGGGACTTATCATGGGAAGTAAAGAATTATTCAGTAAGAAAAATGCCAGGTTCACACTCTCCATTTCATGGGCTGAATTGATTGAAAGCATTCAGGCAATGGATTATAATGAGGTGATTAATTTCTTCCCAAGTGCGCAGTTGAAGTTTCTGGAGAATGGCGTTTGGAAGGATGGAGATTTTTACACCATCGTAAATAAAGAAAATAAGAAGAGAGACTTTGGTGAACTCGAACTCTTCTGGGGTGCGAATTCAACAATGATGTCCGATACATACTTACCTACCAATCCTGTGACGCTTCCGGAAGCCGGTCTGGTTGATTATGTAAACGAGTATTTACCGTATGGAATAACCAGTCAGGATGGATTCCTGAAGTTGCAGCTTAATTCTGATTTTCAGTTCGCTGAATATCAATATCAACTGCAATTACATCTTATTAAGTTGTCCAACCCGGCAACTTCTGCAGCTGAAGAAAAGAAAGGTCCTCCAAAGATTCCGTATGTTCCGAAAATCCAATCGATGTACTTAAGCTATGAGGCATCAACGACAATCAATTTCGCATCATTGACAGATCACACTGCAAAGTTCATTCATGTTTATCCCTTTGGTACCGATGAAATTGACAGCACTAACATCATCACCAATAGCAAAGCGATGCTTATGCCGCAGTTCACGCATGGTACTTCCCTTCACAACGCTGCAGAATTCTATATTGGATTAAAAAATGTTGAGCCAGCCCAACGCGTTTCGATTCTCTTTAAAGTTTTGGATGGTTCTACCAATCCGTTGCAGGGGAAACCAGATGAGCATGTTTTCTGGAGTTATCTCAGTAGTAACGTGTGGAAAGATTTTAACAAAGATGATGTAGGCGATGCAACACAGCAACTCATAGAAACAGGTATCATTGATTTTGCTATTCCGGAAGAAGCCACAAATACAAACTCATTGCTACCCTCGGGATGTCACTGGTTGAAAGCAAGTATTAAAGAATTACCTGAACAGGTTTGCCGTTTGATTGATGTAAAGGCGCAAGCCATTCAGGTAACTTTCGCTAATCAGGATAATGCAGACGATTTCTTGCTCAAGCCATTAGAAGCAGGTGTTATCTCTAAACTTGTTGAACCTGATCCGCTCATTCGGAAAATTGAACAACCGTATGCTTCTTTTGGCGGTCGCTATAAAGAAGATGGTAAGAACTTTCATGTTCGGGTGAGTGAACGCTTACGTCATAAAGATCGCTCCATTACCATTCGCGACTTTGAACAAATTGTCCTTGAAGCTTTCCCCGACATACATAAAGTAAAGTGTCTTAATCATACCCGGTTTGAACCGAAGGAAATAGAGACGGATACGCTGTACAATGAACAAGCTCCTGGTCATGTTACCATCATTGCCATACCTGACCTTCGGAATAAAAATGCAATCAATCCACTTCGACCATACACGAGTCGGAGCAGGTTAGGAGCCATTAAGGAAGTGTTGTTAAAACGAAGTAACTGTAACATGACCCTTCATGTTGAAAATCCGGCTTTCGAAGAAATACGAATTGAAACACAAGTGGTACTTACTTCTGCCGCTTCGGGTAATGATACATTCTACAGTGATTTACTGAAGACAGAATTGGTGAAATTCTTTACACCCTGGGCTTACGATTTTAGTTCTGACATCAGCTTTGGCGGACGAATCACAAAGAGCAACATCATCAACTTTATAGAAGAGCGAAGTTATATCGACTTCATTCTCAGCCTGAAGATGTTTTTCAAGAAAAGTAAAGGTGCATCTGAAATTTTAGTTGCAGATGAAATTATTGCTTCCACCGCGCGATCCATTTTAGTTAGTGCCCCTGCTAAAAAACATGTTGTTGACATAAAACCCAAACCACCACTACCTGACGATGGCGGATGTGAATGAACATATTACCATTTCGAAAAACAAAAAGCTTCCTGAAGCGCAGGACTATTATGTGCTACGCGAAGAGGGGATACGCTTAATTCAGAAACTAGGCAGCAAGCTCTGGACGGACTATAACGTACACGATCCGGGCATTACCTTAATGGAAACATTGAGCTTTGTGCTCACTGATCTTTCGTTCCGTGCTTCGCTTGATGTTAAAGATCTAATTGCGGAAGAACGTGCTGAAGATTTTAATGCAGATGCGCAAACACTTTTCACGGCACGCGAAATTCTTACCATAGCTCCCTGGACCATTTCGGATTATCGGAAATTACTCATCGATCTGGATGGAATTCGAAATGCTTGGATGCGATGCAGCCGTTGCAACTGTGGACCGGATATTTATGTCGACTGTAAGGAAAGTGAACTGACTTATACCAAGCCGAAGCCACCTGAAAATCCGAAAGACCATGAAGTTATTCCTAAAGGATTGTATGATGTGTTGCTTGAATTAGAAGGTAGCGAACAACAGGGCGATCTCAATACGGGCAAAGTGTCTGTCTCACACAACATGCTCATTGACGGAAATCCTGAGACCTTATACCTTGAGGTTCGTTTCCCTTCCCTTCGCGAATTCACAAAATTGGAAGCAGGTAATACCAAGCTTAAATACTTTAGAGATAAACGCACGCTCGTAACGAATGTCAATGGCAAGACAATAGCGAATATCAAAAACGCTGTAGCGGATACTGAAGAAGCTAAGCTGGCCACAGCCTTGCGAGGAGGGATGTATGTTACACTTCAGATTACTATTGAAGAATATCAGACAGATGCTTCTACACCAACACCACATGTAGTAGAAATTAAAAACGTACCATTCCGGTTTGTTCTGTTAAGCGCGGAGCTTAGAAAAAAATTAAAGGTGTTGGACATTCGAACGATACTGGAAGACGCAACTTCAACAGGAACCATCTCTCGATACCTACATAAAATTGAAGCAGCAGACAAGGCGGTGAAGGAAGCGAAAAAAGCATTGCAAAGTCATCGTAACATCACGGAAGATTTCTGTTGCATAGATGAAGTCGAGATCGAAGAGATTGGAGTGTGTGCCGACATGGAATTGACTCCCGAAGCTGACATTGAACAAGTATTGGCCGAGACCTATTACCTGATTGAAGAATATTTTAATCCAACCATACGTTTTTATCGGTTGAGTGAAATGTTGGAACGAAAAACAGTGGATCAAATATTCAACGGACCCAAACTGAAATATGGTTTTATTGAGGATATCGACCTGGAGAGGACGGTATTGAACAGAACCTTGTATGCATCGGATATCATCAACTTGCTGATGGATATTCCAGGTGTGGTTAGTATCAAGAATTTTGTATTGGTGCGTTTTGATAAAGAAGGAAATAATATAGGTAATGATCCCTGGAAACTTACTGTGTCTACAAATCATTTGCCCCGGCTTTACCTGGAAGGTTCCAAGTTTTTGACCTTCAAAAATGGATTGCCTTTTCTTCCCAATATTGCCGAGTTGATGGATACCATGCACGTTGTTCGTGGTCGAAACATCATGCCAAAGTTGAAGATACACGATCTTGATCTGGATGTTCCATTGGGTCAATACTATAACTTAAATGATTATCAACCTGTCCAGAATTCTTTACCATTAGTTTATGGTACAGGGTATGACGGACTTCCATCAACGGCCACAGAATTGAGGAGAGCACAAGCACTTCAATTGAAAGCGTATTTGATCTTTTTCGAACAACTGCTGGTAAATTATTTAGGACAGCTTGCTAACCTTAAAAAGATATTTTCAATAAACAATGATGTGCGCGTTACTTACGCAAGCCGCTACCTGAAAGAAGAAATTAAGAATGACCTTATCGGGAATGTAGATACCGATTTCTATAGCGCATTCAGTCCGGAAAAATTGCAATTGTTGACTGAGAATCAAGATGAGTTTTTGTTGCGGAGAAATAAATTCCTCGATCACCTGATGTCGCGGTTTAGTGAAAGTTTTTCAGAGTATGCCTTGTTACTTTATTCTTTCAAAAACCAAAAATACGTATCGGGTGAAAAACTAATTGGAAACAAAACGTCATTCCTGAAACAGTTTCCATATCAAAGTGCATACAAGGCACAGAGTTTTGACTATACGGAAGAAGAACAGCTTTGTCTGAAGAAAAATCTGAGTGGTATCCAACAACGTATTAGTGTTTTGCTGGGACTCCAGCCTTCATTGAACTTCTTTGATTATAACATTCTTAAAAAAGACAATCGATATACTGCATGGCTTTCACTTCAACGCAAAACCAGTTCAGGCCAAGAGATAGTATTAAAGTTGCCAGAGGAGTTAAGTTTTGATAACCGTGACGATTTAATTGAAGCCTTGAATCTCTTAATGGCTACGATTGTAAAACACGGAGACGAAATGGGCAAATACCACATCGTACCATCGGGTGGAAAATTTAAGCTTGAGTTTGAAAGTCCTGCTATGTTTAATAACGAGCTGGAGTTTGCAAGCCAGGTAGATGCTGAAAATAAGCGAGATGAAATCATTGACTTCATTGAGAAGAATCTCACCGATGAACATTTTCTTTTTATTGAACACATCCTGTTGCGTCCGCACAAAAACGGAGATGCCTTACTTTCGGTTTGTGTTGACAAAGATTGTAAATTTTGTGGAGAAGAAGATCCCTATTCCTATCAGGTAACGTTCGTCTTTAATGGAGAATCGGAATGGTTAAAAGATCGATTTGATTTCAGACGTTTTGCTGAACGCACCATTCGTGCCGAAGTGCCTGCTCATATCCTGGTAAAAATATGCTGGGTTGAAAAAGTTGTATTCGAAAATTTTGAAACTGCCTACTGTGCGTGGCTGAATGCATCGCCCACGTTAAAGTCGAACGCGTTACTGGATTTGATCAATGCGTTTAAAGAACTGAAAAGTATTTATCCACCACCTGTGCTACACGATTGCATTGATGGCAACGATGAGAACCGCGTTTTCCTTAATCAGACACAATTGTAAACAAAAACACCAAGACCATGATACCGGTAAAAATTGACGAGAAAGAATATGATTACTCCGATTTTCAGCCTGATCAGATTCTTACTGCGGATAACCTGAACCATTTGTTCAATTTCCTGGATCTTCAGGAACGCTTAACACGAACAAACCTCATTGGTATAGGCATCGTCTGCGGTCTGTGGCCCTCCAAACTTTTAGATGGCACAATCTCCATTACGAAAGGCACCTGCGTTACATCGCATGGATACTTGATGGCGCATGGCATTGAGAACAGTGAAGACCCGGTTATCTATGATCGTTATCGGAACTTCAATGCGTTGGAAGAAAATCGCTACCCGGTTTTTGTTGACCTCAACAGCAACACACAGTTGTATCCGCTGTGGGAGTTATTGGAAAAGAAAGATCTGGCCAGTACGGGTACGAAGCTTACCTCAAACTTTCTGGATAATAAAGTCTGCTTGTTTTTTTACGAGATGTTGGAGATCGATGCCAAGAATTGTGATCCTACTTCGTGTGACGATAAAGGTACCAAAGTCGTTATTACCATTCGCAAATTGCTGGTCAACGAAAACGATGCGACCGCTATTATTCAGAAATGTAATGCAAAAGCCAATGCATCCGGATCAGGTGAACTATTTCCGGGCTTATTTACTCTACCCGAAGTTCGGCTCCCGCGTTTTGATGTGCTTGCCACAACACTGGATACAACAAATGAAATTTATGAAGCCTATCAAAAGGTGTTCACGAAAAATTTTGTGGAATCAACTGGCAATGCATTAAAGAAAGCGTATGATGCGTTTAAACCATTATTGAAAACGAGTACCAATGTGTTCGATACTTTCAATACACAGTTTGCCTTTCTCCACAACGGAACCATCAGCAGTAATAACTTACTGCACTTTCAATACTATTATGATTTCTTTTATGATCTGATTATTGCGTATCAGGAATGGCGTGATACGGCCCATTCAATTGCCGCAATGTGTACACCTCCAGAAGCACTTTTCCCACGACATGTATTTCTGGGTGACTTCAAAGAAGCAATCGCTGAAAAAAATAAGTACCGTAACTACTTCATACCATCTCCCATACTGCATTCATGCTGTCATACCTATCAGGAGTTTAGAAGTTTGTTTATCAGAATGGTTCGTTTGATTACGAATGTGAGCATGCCGGTACCTGTTTCTTCGGGTAAGACGATTGATAGTAACATTCGCATTACGCCATCCTTGCTTGGCAAGTTTCCGCTTGGACAACGTGCGATACCATACTACTACAAACCAAATGACGGTTCTCCTCGTCTGTTTGAGGTTTGGAATCATGATCTGACCGTGAGGGGCAAGGAGAAACTGATTCTGAATTATAATCCCATTTACAACACCACGGATGATTTTGTAAAAAATCCATTGTTGTATGATGTGGAACCCTATAACTTCTTTCGTGTGGAAGGCCACATCGGAAAGAAATTTGAATCGGCTTTAGCGTCCATTCTTGACATACGCAACAAACATCGATTACCCTTTGATGTTGTTGCATTAACCGTTGATTCACTGACTGGCAAAATCAATCCCGCCGATTTTCCATGTCACTTTATTGAACTGGAATCTCAGTACGAAATTCTTCGCGCTGAACTCATGTGCACACTCTGTAAAGTAATTGATTGCCTTTATAAACAACCTCTGCGGTTAAGACTGATTACGGATAAAGCGCCTAAAAGAATGGTCAGTAAGCTTAAACTGATTAAAGAGTGCAAAGAAGAATTGACGTATGATGATCGATCAGTAGGTGTGGTGTATGACACCATTCATCCAAAGCTCCTCAAGTTGAAAGATAACTTCGGGATGGTGGAGATGATCAAAGAGATAAGGCTGATCGGTGCCATTGAAGAAAATGGGAAGGTTGTTCCGAACGACGAAGCTGTTGTTACGATTACACAAATCATTCAGGCTATTGTTGCCCTTGCGGAATCATTTGCTCCCGATTTGATTACCTACAGTCACGATAAGGTGATGGCAGCATTGGCGAATCTGAAAAAACTACTAGAGCAAATTGCCAAGGATGATAATTTATCAGAACGATTTAAAAACAGAGAATGCTTAAATGATCTTTATGATCTGTGTGATCTCGCACAGTTTGCCGCACTCTATAAAGAATACCTGTCGCGCATTGCGAAGCTGAAGGAGATGCAGTCGCTGAAAGAATTCAGTAAACATCATCCGGGTATTCAACATAAGGGAGGGGTGCCAACGGGGGGAACATTCATACTGGTCTATCGCGACCTTGAGTCGGATACTCCAATTATAAAAGAAGCAGCACCCATTGCTGTAGACATAGTCGCTGCTCCCATTGCAGTGTCGGCCATTTCCATGGAAGCGGCTGCACCAGTAGCGAGTATGATGGTGGTAGATCCATCCAAGCCCATCAAGAAATTGTCTGCTAAACAAAAACTGGTTGCCGCAAAAAATGTGTCATTGATGAGAGCGAAAGGGATGGTGGCCGCAGAGATTGAAAGTGTTCTTGGTATTGGTATCCTCGAACTGCTGAAAGAGAAAGGAATTTTTGATAAAGTGGTGGATCAATATGAACACGGCATGGTGATAGCCGACTTTTACCTGCCTTACTTGTGTTGTTCGGATTGTCCACCGATTCATTTCACCGTTAACATTCCGCCACCGAAAATTATATTCTCGCTGGATAAGCCAGAGTATTGTGTTGAAGATACGGAAGAGTATTTTTTCCTCGCCAGTCCGGTAGACGGTGTGGTCACTTCATCTGAAGGTCAGGAAAATACCTTTGCTAAAAAGGACAATGGAACATTTGTTTTCCTTCCATCGAAAGCAACGATACCAGCCGCGCAACAGCATGTAAACATATCGTTTACCTATGCAGCGGAGGGATTAGCTCAAAGTATTTCAGTTAAGGTTTATCGGAAGCCGGAAGTGACAATTGTTGCTAAGCCTAGTCCAGCCAATCCATTATTGTTTGAAATAGGACTTGATAAACCTGAGCGCGTAACTTCAGCCTCCTGGAGTTTCGGTGATAATACCTTCTCGAACGAAGTTACACCACCGCCACATGTTTATATTGTTGGTGGTGAGTACACTGTAAAGGTGGAAGTGAAGAATGGAGTTTGCACCGCGAAACCCGAAGCCGTTACAGTGAAAGCACAAAATCCTGATCCGGTTGAAGTTGATTTAAAACAAAACGAAATCTGTCAGATTGTTAAGACGTTGCAATTTAGTATTACACCAGTCGGGGGAACATTAACGGGTGAAAGTTTCAGTGAATCTCCGGAAGAACGTGGCAAGTATACATTCTCGCCATCTGATGTTGACTTGAAAGGATTATCGAAGCGTAGCCTTGTATTCAATTACGTTTCACCTCAAAATCAGACAAAGACCTTTACCATTACTGTATTTGCCAAACCAGAGGGGATTGCGCAAGCCAATACGGAGGGCAATTTTCGAGTGAAAGTTTATTTCAGTGAGCTAAAGAATGTGTCACAAATTAAAGTCGATTTTGGAGATGGTACTGGTGATGTATATGATTTTACTGGTCTTTATAAATTAGAAACACCACCACATCAATATGCACAGAAGGGTGCATACACCATTCGAACGACTTTGATCAACGGACCATGTGCTACGGAGCTTAAAGAAATTGTGGTTGAAGTTACAGGCGGAGAGGTTCAGCCGATGGAGAAAGTATGTCCACCGATTGAAGATTTGCCTGAAACCTACAAGGAGATAAAAGCTCAATTGGCAGAAGTCTCAATCTTTAAGGAAGTGTACAAACAGCAGGCCCCGGAACTGGAAGCGTTCATCAAATCGTTAAGTAAAGCGGTTGATGGAAACGGCAATGCCGATCCGAAATTCTTTGATAAAGAAATGATTCAACCCAACTGGATCAGCGTCTTACCGTTGGCTCCAGCTGTAGCACGATCACTTTCAATTGAGATTATGTTTATGCTGATCAACATTCTGATCACAGCAGCATGTGTAGGCAAAGGAGATATTGATGGAAGAATGATCGAGGTGTTCAGCGCCTTGATGAAGAAGCTGGAGGAGATGAAAACACTCAATGCCGCAGATAAGAAGTTGTTGGAATTACTGATTGATAAAATGCGGCAAGAACTTCAGAACATCAGAACGAATGGAGAGGAGAGCCTTAAGAAGAATTATGCTGATCAACTCAATGTCCTTATCGAAATGATAAAGAAAATATTAAAATCAGCATGATCAGACAACAGTATCATATTATCCGAAAGAATACGGTGACGGTTAATGCTGTAACCTCAGATGGTTTTGCGCTTCAATCTACTATAAGCCGAATCCTTAATAGAGAAGTGGTGGATCGACTTGAATATTTGTTTGATACGCTAAGTGATGAAGAAGAATGGCTTGTTATTGATACGGTTGAGATCAATATCAATGCATACAGTATAGAAGAACTTGAAAGAAATCTTGCTGATCTCATTATCGAAAAAGTGAAGGCACAACTCCAAGATCGATTCGCTTCTGTCAAAGAGGGTAAGCGTTCAAATGCTGGCTTTAGTGATCATCCCACGGAAAATAAAATGTTGAACCGCCAGGATCGTTCATTAGAAGCGTTTGTCTATTTCCTTGAAAAAGGAAATCTGCCTTGGTGGTATACGTTGCTTTCGCATACCGGGTTTGAAAACGATTTGTTAAGTCTCTTTCAAACGCTTGCCCTAGAAAAGGACTACCATTCCACTGAACAGTATGTTGCCACATTAAGTAAAGTGCTGAAGCAAGAGATTGCCGCGAGGCGACTGGTTTATCAATTCAATAAAGACGTGGTAATGGCTGTACTTACTTTATTGATGAGGCAACACCCTGACCTTACAGCGGAAGAAGTACAACGGGCATACGAAGAAATAGTGAAGATCATCAATGCCAAAAGAACACATGCCACAAAAAACATCTGGCAACAATTGGATGTGTGGCTGATTCAGAAGATTGCTATCCCGGGGGGTGTATCCAACTTGATTATTGGAGAATGGTTTGGTGAAATTATTTTCCGTTTGTATCAACACGATCCTCAATACATCATCAAAGCAGTCGAGAAAAATAAGATTCTAAAAAAGTATACGCCCATACCACTTCGTGTTCCTGACGTAATAACCAATTGGGATTTGGGCAGTGATTTACCTTCAACCAAACCATCAGAGGTTCATGCATCGGGTTTCAAGTATGCTCATCAAGAAAAGGACAAGTATGATGCGAACATGGCGCAGGAAGGAGTGCAGATTCTCAACGCTGGTCTGGTGATTGTCGCACCGTTTCTGGAGCACTTTTTTTCTGCGTGTAATTTACTTACCGAAGGATCAATCAACGACAATAACAAAGCACTTGCCTTACTGCACTATATGGCGTTTGGCAATATCGAGTATCATGAGTACGACCTGGTACTTCCGAAAATTCTTTGTGGCGTAGACGAAAAAGAGCCTGTAGAAATCGTGAGTTTCCTCTCCATGGAAGAATTGGATCATGTAAATGATTTGCTGCAATCTGTTATTGAAAATTGGAGCGCACTAAAAAGTACTTCACCCGATGGACTTCGTGAAACTTTTCTTCAGCGAAAGGGTATCCTCGTATTCAATGATGATACATGGCAATTGCAAGTCGAACAGAACGCAGTTGATATCCTACTGGAAAGTTTGCCCTGGACCATCGGATATATCAAGCTATCGTGGATGGAGAACGTTTTAAAAACACAATGGACCTAATCAATAAACAACAATACCGATGAATTACCCGAAGCGTGTTATAAAAAAAGGTGAAACAAGTAAGCCCATTGTCAAAGCTTTACAACAACGATTAATCGAATGCAACTGCGGTCCGGTAGATGATCCCGGAGTTTTTGCAACGAAGACAGAACAGGCAGTGAAACTTTTCCAATCGCTTCATCGCGACATGAATGGAAACCCATTGACCATCGATGGTAAAGTGGGTGCCTTCACCTGGGAGACTTTGTTTGGTGTAGAATCGGTAACAACGAATAGTGTTCCATCCACTGATCTGCTTACAAAGGTTTTAGAGATTGCACGACAGGAAATTGGCGTTACCGAGGATCCGTTGGGAACTAACCGCGGACCGAAGGTTGATCAATACCTCGCCAGTGTAGGTCTTAATCCCGGGTTCTTCTGGTGTATGGCCTTTGTGTATTGGGTTTTTAATGAATCAGCGAAACAACTCAGCCGAAAAAATCCAATGGTTAAAACGGGTGGTGTTCTTCGTGAGTGGAATGAAACATCGGCCAAAAAAATAATTACTGCAGATGCCATCGACAATCCTGCGCTGATTAAGCCCGGCCATGTTTTTATTATGGATCATGGTGGCGGAAAAGGACACACCGGCATTGTAACATCGGTAGAAGGAGGAAGCATTCGCACCATTGAAGGTAATTCGAATACAACCGGATCACGAAATGGAATTGCGGTAGTAGAAATGGTTCGTAAAATCAATTCAATAAAAAAAGGATTTATAGAATTTAAGTAACGTGCATACCACTGCGGAAAAAACGACCAGCCATACACCCACTGTTCAACGACAGTCGGGCGCTCCGTTTTTTGCCCGCAAGCACGATGGATTACAACCATCAACTGAGAAATCATTTTTCAGTTCTTCTTTTATACAACCTAAGCTGAGTGTCAGTCAGCCGGATGACCCGCAAGAAAAAGAAGCCGATCAAATGGCGACTAAAGTCATGACGATGCCAGAGCCCGCAGTGGTGTCTCCGGCTGCTGACAAAAATGAAGAATTGCAGCGTGCGCCTGAAGAAAAGGAACTGCAAAAAATGGAAGAGCAGAAGAAGGAAGAAGTACAGCGCGTTGTTCAGCGAAAAGAAGAGAAAGAAGAAGTACAAGCAAAAGAGGAAGAAGAAGTTCATCGTAAGGAAGAAGACAAAGAAGAAGTACAACGTGCTGAGGAGAAAAAAGAAGATGAGCAGGTACAACGCATGTGCAGCGACTGCAAAGAAGAAAAGAAGGAAGTACAACGACAAGAACAAAAGGAAGAAGTACAGACGAAGTCTTTTGATTCTGCATCGTCCGATAATCACCGAAGTTTCTCCCTGAGTTTGAAAGGAGAGGGAGAAGAAGAGAAAGAGAAAATCAGCAGAAAACCAAGTTCTGCTTGTCGCCCACCAATCATAATGCGATCCGGTCGCGGACCCCCTTCACATCAAAATACATTTGAGCAAACCTTAGAAAGTTCAAAAGGTATCGGATCACCGATGCCACGGGAAACTGTTGGCTTTATGGAAAGCCGGTTCAATGCCGACTTCAGTGGTGTGCGCATTCACACCAGTGAAACTTCAGTGCAGATGAACAGGGATATCCATGCCCAGGCATTCACGCATGGTAACGATATCTATTTCAACAACGGAAAGTATTCTCCCAATACATCCGATGGACAATTCCTTCTTGCCCATGAATTAACGCACACCATTCAGCAGGGTGCCAGCAATCATGTATCCACTCCTGGAAAATCAGGCAGTGGCAGTACTGTTTCTACCAAACGCATTTCGCGTAAGCGTCTCATTCAACGTAGTGCAGCCAATCTCGCAGCGGCCGTTTCGCTTGCTAAAGGAGAACAAGGGAAAGTCATTGCCAATAAAGAAGGCGGTGATGGCTTCCGTGTTGGCTGGCCACGACTGTTGGAATATTTCAAAACTACTTTTGGTGCAGAGAAGATAATACCGGATGGTCAATCGGTCGATGTAGGTACCGTTGCTGAATCGAGCATCAAGAAAAAGGGAGAAGCCCATAACGTTGATATTATTGATAACGATGGCAAGAAGCAAACCGGTAGTCGCGACATCATGCCGAGCTGGTGCGGGATATTTGCATTCTGGTCGCTGAACAAAGCCGGCCTGCCAATGAAGAAATGGGAACTCGGCAAGATGACCATTCCTCCGGAAGCAGCATCACCAACACCACAACCCGGATTCCTAGCGTATCGAAATCTGCGATCCCACTATGGACTTGTTGAGAAGGCGGATGGTTCACAAGTAACCACCATCAATGGTAACACTGCGGGTGAAGATAATCTTGGTGGTGAAATTCAAGTGCAAACACACGCCATCAGTAACTGGACGGCCTTCATCGATCCGCTGAAATTAATTGAAGGTACTATTCGCAATCCGGAAAACGGTGTTCAGGAGAAACCGAAGACGCTGGACGAGTTACGGAAGGAACTCTTTAATGTTCAGACGAAACCGGAGGATCGTACGAAAGATGAAAAGCAAGTTCAGACCAAAACGGATAAGGCGACAAAGTCAATACACGCTCCGTCTATTCCTGTTCAAACGAAACCTGAAGCGGAGCAGAAAGAAGAGTTAAAACGCAAAGAGGAATCAAAAGAAGAAGAGAGCAATACACTACAACGAAAAGAGTTTGTTCGCTCGGATGCGGCCGTATCGGATACACGAAATAATAGTGAACCGGCTATCGAAGTATCGCGCAAATCAGCGCCAAAAATTCAACGCGGAATATTCAGTGCCATTGGTGGAGCAATCAGTAGTGCAGTCGAGTGGGTAGGAGATAAATTAGAAGAAGGCAAGAAGTGGTTGCTCAAGAAGGTAAGTGCATTGATTCAAAACGTGCCAGGATACAAGGCGTTGTGCGTTGCGTTGAAGAAAGATCCAATTACCGGTGAAACAGTTGAACGGAATGGAAAAAATTTCATTGCCGCTGCGATCGGTCTCATGCCGGGTGGAAAGCAGCTGCATGAAAAAATGACAGAGTTGGGCATTCTTGAAAAAGCCGAATTGTTTGTCGATAAAATCATTGGTCGTGTGGATGACTTGATCAGCGGCATCTCATCGGTGTTCTCTAATTTCTATAACAGTCTTTCGTTATCGGATCTCAAAGATATTCCGGGTGTGTTTACCCGTCTAGAGAGCGCATTCACATCTTTCTTCAACCACATCATCGACTTTGCTAAAGGTGTAGGCAAAGACTTTTTAGAATTTATTAAGACGGCATTGCTCATACCATTGGGCACCTACATCAAAACGAAAACAAAATTCTGGGACCTGCTCTGTCTCGTTATTGGCAAAGATCCATTAACCGATGAGGTAAAGAAACCTACGGGTGCAAACATTCTCACCGCAATTCTGAACATAAGTGATGAAGGTGTCGAGCAGAAAAAGAAAATGCAGGAAACAGGCACGTTCAATAAAGTGGCCGCGTGGATTGATAAAGGCATTGCCGTATTCGGAAAGGCTTACGATATGCTTGTTGCTGCCTTTAAAGGATTGTGGAATATTGTATCGATCGATACCCTGATGCATCCAATCGATACGTTCCTTAAAATTTTCAATTCATTCTGGCAACCCATTTCGTTGGTAGGTAAATTCTTTATTGAAGCAGGTATTGCTATTCTTAAAATTGTAAAGGATGTTCTCTTTCAATGGATATCCGATAAAGGAAAAGAAACAAAAGGATATTACCTGGTAACCGTACTCATCAGCAAAGATCCATTTACCGGAGAACGTGTTCCGCGAACCACTGAAAATCTGATCAAAGGATTTATGTTGTTGAGTGAAGGTGGCGAAGAACAATTCAACAAGATGAAGGAGAGTGGCGCTATTGACAGAGCTACTGCAAAAATAGATGCTGCTGTTGCAACACTGGGCTTTACATGGGCCTATGTAAAAGGACTGTTTAGCAAATTGTGGGAATCCTTTACCTGGAAAGATCTACTCGTGCCTCTAATGGCCTTTGTAAAGATCATCAACACCTTTAAGAACCCAATTCTCCGGCTGATTACCTTTATCATTACCGTGGTGGTTGCGTTGTTTGAAGTCATTTTGCGCATGATGGGTTTCCCGGTTGATCTTGTCTTTAAGCTGATTGACAATGTCAAGAAGGCGTGGGCAAGCATTAAAGCAAACCCAACCGGTTTCTTGCTGAACTTATTGAAGGCAATCAAACAAGGCTTCACACAGTTCTTCGATAATATTCTAACCCACTTGTGGGAGGGATTAAAAGCGTGGCTGAAGCAAGAGCTGGCCGATGCCGGTGTACCAATGCCTGTGGATTATTCCGTGATGGGAATTATCAAGTGGCTGCTCGTCATACTGGATATTACGATGGAAAAAATCTGGAAGAAGCTGGAGACACGCATCGGAAAGGAGAAGGTAGATAAAGTGCGGAGTCTTATTGCGAAAGCAGAAGCGATCTATGATAAAGCCAATGAAGCCATGGCATTCATCGAGGACGTTCGTACGCGCGGTATGGATGCCATTGTAGATAAGATTAAAGAAAAACTGAATAACATCTGGGACATGGTGCTCGATGCGATTAAGAGTTTCATCATGGATCAGATCATTAAGAAAGTAACGGTCAAGTTATTGAGCATGCTTGATCCTACGGGAATAATGGCCGTGATCAATAGTGCCATTGCTTTGTATAAAGCGATTCAGTCGTTCTTTAAATACCTGGCCCGGATTTTAGAAATCATCAATTCATTTGTGGAAGGTATTATCGAAATATGTTCGGGCAACATTGTCAGCGCTGCTAACTTCTTAGAGCGATCGCTGGCTAATGGAATACCGGTTGTCATTGGATTTTTAGCGAACCAGGTTGGTCTCGACTTGAGTGGAAGAATAAAAGAAGTGTTATCTACGGTGCGGGAGAAAGTGGATAAAGGATTAGACTTCCTGATTGATAAGCTGGTGGGCTTTGTAGAAAATATTGTGGCGAAGGTGAAGGCCGGTATTGCAGCAGTAAGTTCGTGGTGGAAAGCAAGAGGCACGTTCCGTGATTCAGAAAATCATGAACACCTTGTCTATTTCGAAGGAGAGGGAGAAAGCGCAACGCTAACCGTAAAGAGTGAGCCACAACCGTATACTAAATTCCTGTCCATCTATGAAGATCAATTAGATGCAGCGACAAAAGCTGAAAAAGCCGCTGACTTAAAGAAAGCAAAAGATAAGGCCAAAGAAATTGAAGATGAAAAGAAGAAAAGTGTTGGCGGTAAAGATGATGAGGAAAAGAAAAAGAATCAGGAAGCGAAAGATGCTAAAATTGGAAGCTTAGTACTCGAACTCGCCGCCTTGTCGCAGCCACTCTTTGGCAAAGAAAAACCAAAAGACTGGAACAAGCTGCCAGCACCTGGTGATGGTGGATTTGCAGCCGCTATGAAGGCCGAGCGGCTTTTTAAAACGGATAAGTTATTGGGCGAAGGCTCAGAACCTACATCTGCTAAGCATGCAGTTTATGATGACGTAGACATTCGTCAAAAAGGTAAGGGAAGTTATTATATACGGGGTCATTTATTGAATCACAATTTGGGAGGACCTGGTCAGTGGGAAAATATGACGGCACTATCGCGCACCGGAAATCATCAACATGAAAGCCAGGTTGAGAGCCTTGTGAAGGCAGCATTTGATGCGGGCGCTGTAGTGAGTTACAATATTGAAGCCAAAGGAAAAGTTTCAGCGAAAATACCTTCTGAGTCGGACAAACCTTCGTTTAAAATGATACCGGATATCAATAAACACTTTAACTCTATAAAGAAAATTATTGCAGCCGAAAGTAATATACCAAAACAACTAGAGTGTGAAGCGTATACGATGAAGAAAGAAAGCAGCAACTGGGTGAATGACAAAAAGATTGTTAAAACAACAGTGGAGAATAATGTGGAGACGGATTATTCAAAATATGAAGTCGGTGATTCGGTGCCTCTTCCAAAAGTAAATTTGACGACTAAAGAAAATAAGAGTTCACTGACGGATGTTATTGATTATGATCCAGCTTCTCGATCAGAGTTTATTACTAAAATCTGGAAAATAATGGATGCCAAGATCATTAAGGATGGAGCGAGCTTTGGTTCATATGATGGACTTGCTTCATACAAACGCATGAGTGCTGATGGAAAGAAAGTTTTGACTGAATTCTCGTCCAGCGAGCAACAGTATATTAAAAAGATGAAAGAGAATCCGAATGTAATTTTGTAATAAACCGTATTATTCGAAATCAAACCGATTCTATCATGAGCAAGCGAAGAGTGGTATATAGACGTTCATCAGCTAAGAAGACAACCCGAACTCATCATTCTGGTGAACGGCAATCACAAACCTTTTTTCAGGGCACAGAGCAATCTTTCTTTGCAAAGCAAACTCCGACATCCGCCCTAAACAGAAAATGCGAATCCTGCGAGAAAGAAGACAAGAATCAAAAAGTACAGCGCGAAGTAAGCTCAACTTCATCTTCGACCGATTCAGGAAATGTATCGTCATACGTTTCTTCCCTGAGCGGAAAGGGATCACCACTATCCTCCAAAACAAAGCAATTCTTTGAGCCAAAGTTCAAAGCAGATTTTAGTCAGGTTCGTGTGCATGACAACGACGAATCTGCCCAAATGACTTCTTCCGTTCATGCGAAAGCATTTACACACAAGAACAATATTGTATTCAATAAAGGAACGTATGATACCGAGTCATCACAGGGAAAACAATTACTGGCACATGAACTGACTCATGTTGTTCAGCAAGACAATAGCATTTCCCGAATGGAAGTTGGGAAAGGAGAGGAAGAAAAATTGCAACGGGCTCCGGCACCACATGCTGATTTTGTTATTCGGGGAATCTATCCGGATGCCGGTTCAGTTCCCGACACCATCTATTTTGATTTTGCAAGTGCACATATTATCGGATCGGAGCGAAGTAAACTCACCGCCCTCGCATCACCACCCGCGCGCAGTCTCACGTTAACGGGAACGGTCAGCGAAGAAGGAGATACTGATTTCAATAATGCATTGATGAACAACCGCATTGGCAATGTTAGCAGTGTCTTGGGTGTTAAGGGCCACAAAGGTCCACGTATCCCCAATCCACAACCAGGAGTTACATCGGGCAACAAAGATTATCGTAAGCAACGCGCAGTAGAAGTAATCGAGACACCAGGTGTAATTCCACCGGGAGGTGTGCTACCGGGTAATGTTCCGAATTGTGATGCCGGTTTTGTAGAACCCTGTCCTGTACTTATTGCGCCTTATCTGCTATCGATATTCTGGCTCTTGGCAGGCAAGAGCAAAGTTGGTTCAGGTACTCCAGATGCAATTGCTCAGGCTGGTATTCTTTTTCCAGGAATTCCGCTGGCAACAGTCAATGACAATTTGAATAAGTTAATGACTCAGATGGGTCTTCTTCCCAGTGTTCTGGAGTGTCATAATGAATGTGATGGTGCCTGTAAACGGGGGGCGAACAATTCGGGTGTTGGGGCTTCTTCAAAGATGACCCTCTGTCCTTCATTTCATACTGACTCTACCGATATACAAGCTGAAACATTTTTACATGAATCACTTCATGCCACGCCAGGGGTGGAGACGGAAGACACTGCTTATGGCACAACACGATTGCTGAAGACATTAACAGGTGCGCAGGCCCTTAAGAACACAGACAGTTATGTATTGTTAATCTTACGACTCGCGGGTGTTGCACCGATGCCGAGTTTTACGCCGCCAGTTGATACCTTTGCCGGTTTAACTCCACCCGAAGAAGCATTACTTCGACCTGCCATTGCTTTTCTTGAGCAGTGGTTACTCAATTGTGAATTTGATACGGGCTTGTTGTATGATGCTGTCGATAAGAACATCGGTAAGGTAATTGCCGGAGTGGCACAATGGGATCCTGATTTCGATTGGGCAGCGGATACGATCCATAAAATGAGTCCTCATTTCGGATTGACGGATCCGGGGCCTGCTACACCTTTCCTTACTACACCTGTTGATGCCGATAAATGGATTTTGGCCGGAGTGTATGACCGGTACAACAAAATGATGCGCTCGGTTTATCAGCAGAATATTGATTTCAAAAAAATGCCCGTTGGTCTGGGCCGATGGGCTGCCGGAATGGGACCTTCCGCTGAAATCGGAAATCCATTCTTCGCACCCGCGCTAACCGTGCTAGACCGCGTAAAGTATCTTATGATGTTGCTGGCGAAATCTGCACCGGGAGAGATTCCATCTTCCCGCATAAATTCCTATATTGAAAGTGCAGATGTTATTCGTCAAGGAAGATCAACCGGTCCATAATAGTTATGCTGAATCCAACATTAAAATACGAACTCGATTACCTCTCTGAAATTTTGCGACACCAGTTGTCTGTTTATTTTAATAATGATGTCAGTCAATTAAAAACCGTCAAACTATCCAGAAATGGTCACGATGATTTACTCACCAACTTCAAAGAACAATTCAAATTATCAGAGTCTGAATACATTGCTTTTTTGATTGCATTGGTACCTCATGTTCAGCCTTCATTCTTCGATGTGCTCATTCATGAATTCCTTCCAGGAGGCGGAGAGTTTGCTGAATTCGGAGGAGTGAAAGGTGTGAACCATCGCGGTGTACTTCCTACCGGGGAAACGGTTCAATTTATTTTAGCTGGAGTTGATCTGGAAAAAAGATTAGAGGTTCAGGAGATGTTTCGCGAAGATTCTACATTTCACAAGCAAAGTATTCTGTGGCTGGAAAATGTACGCGATGGAGAACCCATCATGAGCGGAAGATTAATCATTGCGCAGGAATGGATTGATAAGATTTTGTTTGGAAGAGATTATGCTCCGCGTTTTGGAATGGATTTTCCTGCACGCAGAATCACTACTAAAATGACGTGGGATGACGTAGTACTTCATCCGCGTACACGTCAACAGATTGATCACATCAGTACATGGTTAAAATACTATCCGCTATTGAATGACGATGCGAATCTGAATCGTAAAGTAAAACCGGGCTATCGTGTTTTGCTTTACGGACCTCCCGGTACAGGTAAATCATTAACAGCAGCGTTACTCGGAAAACAATTTCACAAGGACGTTTATCGAATTGATTTATCACAAATCGTTTCCAAGTTCATCGGCGAAACAGAAAAGAATCTGGAGAATGTTTTTCGCAGAGCGGAAAGTAAAGACTGGATATTATTTTTTGATGAAGCCGATGCTTTGTTTGGTAAACGGACTAACGTACAAAGCTCTCACGACAAATACGCCAACCAGGAAGTAAGTTATCTGTTACAGCGCGTAGAAGATTATCCGGGCTTGCTTATTCTTGCATCAAACTTCAAAAACAATCTGGACGAAGCATTCTTAAGAAGGTTTCATGAAGTGGTTCATTTCCCTGTGCCCGATGCAAATGATCGAATGGTATTGTGGGAAAAATCATTGCCCACCAATCTTACGCTTCACAATTCGGTTAATCTATCTGACATCGCCAGTCAGTATGAACTTACGGGCGCCTCCATTCTTAGCGCCGTGCAATATGCCACCCTGCGATCGTACTCACAACAAAGCAAAGAACTTACCTATGCCGATTTAATTGAAGGTATTCGCAGGGAGTTTATGAAAGAGGAGAAGTCAATTTAACTAATAGTATGTGAGGTAATTGTTTTTCAAAAGCGAAAAGAATAGGAGTGTACAATCACCATTAATTAATCAGTTAGAACGACTCACAGGGCAGGCGAGTGGCGCACAATTGGTTGCGGGTTTGATCCAATCACGAGTTTACGAAAGGTAAATACAACAGCCTTTGAAAAGCGAACCTTTTTCTCGGTATTCGAACCCACAAAAAACTCTTCCATGCCAGAAGCAGCGTGACTGTACATTACCATAAGATTAAATTTCTTGTCATTGATAATATCACGGGTCATAATGGATGTCGAACTTTAATGTGAACCAGAATTTGATGTTTGTAAAACCTTTACTGCCAGTCTGGTGTAATTCATTTTGGTATATTCCTCCAAGTCCGGTTGTAGACTGGTGTTTAAGTTGGATATTGGGAATCCGAAGGTAGTTTCATACATAACCCAGAAAGTCAATTATTTTAAAACAGTTACGGAAATTCGCTTTTCGATGCAATAGAAATGGCGAATTGAAAAGCCTCTGTTTCAGGCTCCGAAAAATCGCAGTTACGATTGTATTTTCAGGGTGAATATTTTGAATTAAAAAAATAGAACAGTTAACTTCATCCTTCCATAACAATAGACTCTATACGGCAGTATTGTTGTGATGTCTTCGTAACAATACTTTATAATTTTTAGTCGGACAACAGTGATAAAATATAGTCCCCTCGCCACACAGGGGGCTGTGATGACTCACGAAATCTTTTGAAATGGCAAGACTAAGGCTTTTCCTGATTTTTCAAATTCGGGTTTTATCTGATGGTTGGCAAAGATGAACACACCACCTTTGCTCCATAAGTATTGATTTAAAATTCGATGACAATAAATCAGACTTATCTCGTGAACGAGCTTGCAATTCCAGTGTGTGGTCTGAATTAAATTCATGACAATACTCAGTGTTTCAACTGACATCGTTTATTGTCAAAGTTCATCGTTTTAGTAAAGTTGCAGTGCTAATTTAATTTTAATGCTTCATTCATGATCAAAGTTCTGATGTTTGGCTGGGAATTTCCGCCCCATATTTCGGGAGGTCTCGGCACAGCTTGCCTTGGTCTTACTCAATCACTCTCAAAAGAAAATGTCCAGATCCTCTTTGTAGTACCTAAGACGGATGATCATACACCCTTTAAAGGTGTGAATGTCATGGGTGCCAGTAATGTTCCAATTCCTCTATCCGACATTGAAATAGAAAGCGAGACTTGGGTTGTTTCACATATCGACAAATCAATTGAAGAAAAGACAGGTCAGCAAAAGTTAATTCAGGTTTTAGTGAGATCTGAACTACTTCCGTATTTCTCAGAAGACACTTCATTTGAAAAGGCAAACATCTCGCAATGGAATTATCAATTGCATACCGGACTGAAAGAACAGAAAGTAAAAGTAAAATCAAAAAGAAAGGAAAGTGTTAATGTTCAATATGCGTTTTCAGGAGGTTATGGACCGCGGCTGCTTCAGGAAGTAGAGCGATATGCCATTGTAGCAAAGCAAATCGCCATTCGAAATTCATTCGATATTATTCATGCTCATGATTGGTTGACTTATCCGGCAGCGATTGAAGCAAAAAACATTAGTGGTAAACCGTTGGTAGTCCATGTTCATGCTACTGAATATGATCGCAGTGGCGAAAATGCAGACCAACGAGTTTGTACGATTGAACGCAATGGATTGGAACAAGCCGATCGCATCATTGCCGTAAGTCAATTGACAAAAAACATAATCGTGTCACGTTACAACATACCCTTTTCAAAAGTTGAAGTGGTTCACAATGGCGTGACGCCCAGACAAAGCAATATCGAAGCGACTCCATCTCTTCATGGAAAACAAGTTGTTACTTTTCTGGGAAGAATTACGCAACAGAAGGGACCCAGTTATTTTGTAGAAGCAGCGCATAAGGTGTTGACAAAATTTCCAGATGTTCATTTCGTTATGGCGGGCTCAGGTGACATGCTTCCTAAAATGGTTAAGCTTGTTGCGACCCTAAGGATGTCCGCTCACTTTCACTTCACTGGATTTCTGACGAATAGTAAAGTAAATCAGATTTGGTCGATGAGTGATGTATATGTAATGCCATCGGTGTCGGAGCCCTTTGGTATTACTCCGCTTGAAGCGATGATGGCGGGAGTACCGGTTATTATTTCGAACCAATCGGGCGTGGCAGAAGTCGTACAACATGCCATTAAAATTGACTTCTGGGATACTGACGCACTGGCAAATGCAATCTGCAATCTACTTGCACATAAAAGTTTAATCAATACGATTAAAACAAAAAGTGAAATAGAAATAAAAAAAATAAACTGGGACAAGGCAGCAAAAAGAACAAAAACCCTCTACAATGAACTCACAATACAATCCTAAAACTCGTTATCTGAATATTTATTTTCAGATCCATCAACCAAGACGTCTTGGTCAATTCAGTTTTTTTGACATCGGAACAGGTCGTGATTATTTCGATGATGGTGTCAATCAAATTATCATGCGCAGAATTGCGAAAGAGTGTTATCAACCCACCAATCTGTTGTTGTTAAAACTAATTAAGAAGCATCCGGAAGTGCGGTTTACGTTTTCCATCTCAGGAGTGGCACTGAATCAAATGGAGCAATTTGCTCCGGCTGTTATCGAAAGTTTTCGAATGCTGGCGGCAACCGGTGCTGTGGAGTTTTTATCGGAAACCTACTACCATTCATTATCGTGCCTGATAAGCCCGGATGAATTTGCTGCACAGGTAAAAATGCACCGCACTAAAATACATCAACTGTTTGACGTATGGCCCGTTGTTTTTCGCAACACAGAATTAATTTATAATGATGATATTGGTCGTGCAGTGAATAATCTTGGCTTTGACGGAATTTTAACAGATGGGTTTAATTCCCCGTCACAGCCCCATAATCCACATCATGTATATGAACACACAGATGGTAATGGACTACGGATATTTTTTCGGAATTATAATCTAAGCGATGATATTGCTTTTCGCTACACACAAAAGCTTACGCCAAAGAAATATCTTAAAGGGCTGGAGATCATCCCTGAGAAGGAGAACCTTGTAACACTTGGTTTAGACTACGAGACCTTTGGTGAACATCAAAAAAGAGAGAATGGTATTTTTGAATTCTTAGAAGGTCTGGTTGAGGCATTGGCCGTTAATAAAAAGTATAAAATGGTTACACCATCAGAAGCGATTCATTTGTTTTCTCCCAGTGACAAGATTAGCGTGAAGGATTCAATCTCGTGGGCCGACCAAGCACATGATCTGTCTGCCTGGCTGGGTAATGAAATGCAGTGTGATACTTTTGACACGGTGAAAAATATGGAGCAAGAAGTGAAGAACATGAACAGCGCTGTGCATCTTAATGTATGGCGCTACTTGCAAACCAGTGATCATCTCTATTACATGTCAACGAAGACAGGCGATGATGGTAACGTGCATAATTACTTTAGTCCATATGCTTCTCCATACGAAGCCTTTATGAATTATATGAATGTGGTGACCGATTTTGCACTTCGCGTCAAAGCACATGATCAACTGCCTATTCCTTCAGAATCAGAACAGCAGGATAAAGAAAGCAAAACATTTGCATGAGATATTCCGGAGTGCTGGCAGATCTTGTAATTGCGTTTACCTTCTTATAAAAAATCAAAACTTAAAATCGGAAAAGCAAATTATTTGTATTGAGTCATACTCATCTTTTGTTTATAGATACCAAAGGTATGAATGGCAACACAGGCTTTGCCTGAGGTTATGCGCAGGCGAACTTGTCGAGCCGTTATGGGCTTAAACTTGACTAGCCATTTGTACCCAATCGACTGTTTGTCTGTTGCCTCTGGAATGGGTATCCAGTTCGTACCATTCGTTGAGTAATCCACAGACCATCCGGTAGTGCGATGTCCTAATTCAATTACCTCTTGTAGCATCATGCAATCAAATGTCTTTTTTGATCCGAGGTCAAAGATTATCGTGTCTGTTTTAAAACCATCTGCCGTTGCATAATATGTGCTCTCCAGCGCATCGACCATGTTGGATGGTCGATACTTTTCACCACGTGAATGCTGTGCTTTGATCTTAGCTTCCATTGCCAGATTGGTTTTGAAAGTACCATCAATCAGATAACGAAGACTGTCCGTCCGTTGTGCATCCACGGCAGAAATCAACCCTTCTTTATTGGGCGGATAGTTCAAGAGCAACACACTATTCCGGCCCACAGAGTTGAAGTAAATGTCCCAAAGTTTCGAAACGCTTTTCACCTGTGCATCTTCTTCCTTGTGATAAAACCAGCTTGGCCGGATGGAAACATCAACTTCAGCAGGTATGTATGCAGTTCCATCAATTTCGCCTTGATTTAATTCCTTAATGTGACTTTCTTCATCTCTTATCGAGGTTGGATGAATGGTTGACCAGCACGGATCACCGGATATTCCCGATTCATTTCCAACCCAACGGCAATCGGCAAAGCGATATGAATTCTTCGTTCCAAAAATAACACAATTAGGTTGCAGGCTGCGAACAGTATCTGCCCATCGCGTGTAATAGGCCTGTGTAAGTTGATCAGCACCAGCTCCATCCCACCAGATTTCCCAAAGGGGTCCGTAGTTGCTTAATAACTCGGATAACTGACTGGCATAGTAATCACTATAATCAGGAGTTCGATACCTTGAGTCATGTCGATCGTGTGGCCCCAGGTAAATACCTGGTTTTATTCCAGCAGTTCTACAGGCATCTGTAAATTCTTTTACTAAATCACCCTCGCCATTTTTCCATGGACTGTATTTAACTGAATAATTGGTGTGCTGTGTTGGCCAATTGCAAAAACCATCAGCGTGCTTGGCTACCAGAATAGCACTCGTTATGCCGACTCTTTTTAGCACCGCTGTCCATTGATTACAATCTAACGCTGATGGATTAAAAAGTTGGGGACTTGCTGTTCCATCTCCTTCATTATCGTTGGTGAAAGTATTCATTCCGAAATGGAAGAAGGCAATAATCTCGCGATGATACCATTCAATCTGTCTGGCATTTGGTATTGGTCCTACAGGGGCAGGAGCAGGTTGTCCTTTCGATAAGAATGGAATAGAAGTAATAGCGATAGTCAGAACAACCAGATATTTTTTGAGTTGAAATACAATTTGTGTTAAGTTCATAATGTTAGAATTTATAAGCTGACTTCTATTCTTTACTCCACAAACTCAATCGAAAAATTCGGCAAGAACAGATCCTGGTGTTGTGTTATGGGTTTGTGAAGTTTTAAGCTTATGCTGCTGAACTCCGACCGATTGAATAAAATGGGCTCAAGACGCTTGCGGTACATAACCTGTTCAGCGAGTGGAGTGATGGAAAAAGAAAAAGTCTTTTGAAAGTTATTAAAGAGTTTAACCAACACCTGATTGTTCCCTGCTTTCAGATGGAGGAGAAGTGTATTCTTTGATTTGTTTTCTTTGGCCGGGTCAAGATGAATAAAGTTTTGATGGCCATTCACAAAAACAACCACGCCATCACCGCTTGTTATTTTAAGAAGAATGGATTGATCCTTTTTTGAAACGATTTCCTGAAGGAGATAGTAGGCCGTCATCATCTCACATGGAAGCTCATATACTTTTCCGTTTTTCCAATCGGGAAGCATCTTCCAATCCATACCGCTCGTTGCAGGCCAGCTCTTATCCACTTGAATATTCGTGATGTCACCTTCAATCCCTTCAAGTCCCGATGAAAATGGTCCGATTAAAGAAGGTGATTTCCAGGTGCAGGAGGTAAGATCATTTTTGAGCACGATGGATTCATCATGGTCTAACAAAACGTGATGTTCTTTTCCATTGATTGTTAAATCGATATTCTTTCCTTTTTCTTCCGGACTATAATAGAGGTAGGGAGTATACTTACCAGTATGCTTTGGTACTATTGACCATGATTCTTTTATTGTGCTACGAAAACGAGTATTATAATCAATGCAAGAGCTACTAAAGTATTTAAATGCATTGCTTGCGCTTAAGATTATTTTTTTGTTTTGTTCGATAACGATATTGGGCTGTGTAATCATTCGATCATCTTTAAATTCGACAACGATTACTTTGTAAGCATCTTGAATGATAAAGTTTCCAGGAAGGTTCAGGTTAATTCCCTGAGATGTTTCTTTTACTTGAATGTTTTCTTCATTCTCAAGAAAATAGGCTTTCGTAACAGGTCCTTTTAAGCCTGGTAGTGTGATGAGATTATTTTTAGGAGTAGAAAGAAGATGAAGATATAGTTTATGCGAGCGACTGGTGATACTCCCCCAATCAAACGGAACATAAAATGGATCGGGTTGTGCTCCATAGACAGCTTCATTATTTTTCTGAAGCCATTGCCCCATTTTTAATAATACATTTTTCTCAAACTCAACTACAGAGCCATCTCCCTTAGGTCCAATGTTTAATAGATAGTTGCCGCCCCGACTCACCACCCGTATCAGGCTTGCTAATTTCTCTTTCATTTTCTCATTTTCATCTCCCCGAACCTGCCACGAACGATAGCCCCAGGTTTCGTCAAAGAAAGAAGCTGGCGATTGCCACGGTACACCGATACGGTAGTCTGGTTCCTGGTTATCACCCATCACTGTAAAATCACCCATGTCATTACCCAGTCGACTGCTGACAAGGCAATCGGGTTGAAGTTTATGAACCAGATCTCTCAGTTCTTTACTTTGCTGAATGCTTTGTGAACCCATGTCAAACCACAATTCTGAGATAGCTCCGTAATTAGTGAGTAATTCAGTTATTTGGTTTTTGTTGTATTCGTGATGTTCGGATGTAATGAAATCGGAGTTGTGACTGGAAATAGGAGAGGCCTGCGGGTAATGCCAATCAATTAATGAAAAGTAAATACCAAATCGAAGTCCATGCCGGGCACAGGATTCAGATAATTCTTTTAAGATGTCTCGTTTAAAAGGAGTCGCATCAACAACATTAAAATCGGTATAGGCCGATTTGAACATGCAAAATCCATCATGATGTTTGGAAGTGATTACGACTGAACGCATACCCGCTGCTTTTGCCAGTAATACAATGCTGTCTGCATTCCACCGTGTTGGGTTAAAACGCTTTGCTACTTGTGCATAGGTGTCACTGTAAATTCCGGCATGCGCCTGAATCTGCTCACTCAGTCCTTTGGCTATTGGCTTTCCTTCCCACACACCGCCTAATTCAGAATAAATTCCCCAATGAATGAACATGGAGAATTTCAGATCTTTCCATCGCTTCAATTTTTCTTCATCCGGTTGTGCCTGAAGTGCGGTACTAATAATCGACAAAAGCAAGAAGACAATGCGTGTAAAATTCTTTTTTATCATAGTGAAATATGGTGTTGTGAATTCTATTTCGAAATGAATAGAATCCACTGTTTAACCCAGTTTTCTACGGTGAAACTGATATACATTCTTTTGTTGTAAAAGTATAAGAATAGAAATGTGAAATAAAAGAATGAACCTCTTAATTCTTCAATAGGAAATTTATTGATTGATGTTGTCAGGGTAAAGGTATTCAGGGCGGTACTTATATAAGTGCTTGAGTTAAACAAGACATTCTAATCATGAATACAGGAAAGATCTTTTTTTGCATTTGTATCTGCATCCTATCCTTTTCCGGATGTGCGCCTAAAACCGAAACGGTGGATGACCCGGCCACAGCCTTGCTCAGACGTGTTGTAAAAGACAAGGCGGATGAATTTGTAATTGAATACATCGAACAAGCAGGCGGAAAGGATGTCTTTGAATTGGAAAGTAAGAATGGTAAGGTTATTCTACGAGGAAATAACGGTGTGTCTGTTGCCTCAGCACTGAATCATTTTCTCAAATACTATTGTCACAATGATATTTCGTGGAATGGAACCAACTTGAATCTTCCGGATCCATTGCCAACGGTGGAAGGAACAATTCGAAAAATTTCGCCTTATAAGTATCGGTATTATTTAAACTACTGCACGTTTAATTACTCAATGGCATGGTGGGATTGGGAGCGGTGGCAACAAGAAATTGACTGGATGGCCTTGAATGGCATCAATATGCCATTGGCTCTTACTGGAGAAGAAGCGATCTGGCAAGAAGTATATCACACTATGGGTTTTTCTGATCAAGAACTGGAAACATTTTTTACAGGGCCATCTTATTTTTCATGGTTCTGGATGGGCAACATTGATAAGTGGGGTGGGCCGTTGCCACAGCATTGGATGGACGCGCATAAAGATCTTCAAAAGAAAATATTGGAAAAGGAAAGGGCATTGGGAATGACTACCATTTTACCGGCATTCACAGGTCACGTGCCGCCTTCATTTAGTAAGAAATTTCCGAATGCAAAACTAAAGAAAACCAATTGGGATGCAGGATTTGAAGATGTATACATTCTGGATGCTGAAGATTCTTTATTTGAAAAGATAGGTGCACTCTTCCTTGAAATCCAGACAAGGGAATTTGGAACGGACCATTTTTATTCTGCCGACACCTTCAATGAAAATGTTCCGCCTACCAACGACACCACCTTCTTAAATCAGATCAGCAACAAAGTTTATAAATCAATGGCGAATACCGACCCTCAGGCAGTATGGGTAATGCAAGGTTGGATGTTTCATTACAATTCAGATTACTGGAAGCCAGCACAAATAAAAGCCTTGCTATCGGGTATACCGAACGAGCACATGATTGTTCTTGATCTTTACAGCGAGAGTCATCCGGTGTGGCAACAGACGGAGGCCTATTATGGCAAACCCTGGATTTGGAATATGCTCCAGAATTTCGGAGGCAACATCAGCATGTTCGGTCGGATGTCTCATGTCGCTCAGGATCCATCAGCCGCATTGCATGACCCTGCTTCAGGAAAGATGTTGGGCATTGGGCTGACTCCTGAAGGTATAGAACAGAACCCGGCTTTATTTGAACTCATGTTGGAAAACGTTTGGCAAGATGAAATGATCAATTTAAACGATTGGTTGAAAGGCTATGCTCGCAGACGCTATGGGGCTGACAATGATTCAATCAATAGAGCGTGGACAATTCTAAAAAATACCGTTTACTCCGGTGGGTTAACGGAAGGCGGCCAGGAATCCATTATTGTGGCACGACCCACTTTCTCAATCACAGGTCACCGGGTACTTACCCAACTTAACTACGATCCACTTGAACTTGTTAAGGCTTGGGAGATATTCATAAAAAATGCAGATCGTTTCCGCGAAAGTGATGGATTTGAATACGACTTGGTTGACATCACACGCCAGGTGCTTGCGAACTATGCTTCTCCGTTGCAGCAGAAAATAGCGTTGGCCTATCAGCAGAAAGATATTATCTCATTTAAAAAGTATAGCACTGAATTTCTTGAACTCATAGAGGATATGGATATTCTTCTGGGTACGCGAAACGATTTTCTCTTAGGTAAGTGGATAAAGGACGCGCGAAGTTGGGGTGTAACACCAGAAGAAAAAAACCTTTATGAATTTAATGCAAGGGATCTGGTAACGCTTTGGGGCAATCAGGATAGTGAACTGCACGAGTACTCCAACCGTCAATGGTCAGGCTTGCTGAAGGGATTTTATAAACCAAGGTGGGAACAGTTCTTTACATATGTGACAGACCATATGGAAGAACACAAAACAGCAGATTTGCATGCCTTTGAAGAAAAGATAAAAGACTGGGAATGGAAATGGGTAAATTCAACGAATACTGAATATACTAGTCAGTCCGCAGGAAACGCTACTGATGCTGCAAAGAGCCTGTTCAAAAAATATAAAGAAAGGATGATTTTAAAATGAATCAGGATGAAACAATACAGCATGTTCAATCGGCCGAATTATAGTCGATTGCAAATGAGGAAGTTCTTACAATGCGAAAAGAAAATAAGTAATCATGGTTGATGAGGCATTATCACTTGTGGAATGTCCAGCATACTAATAAGTTTCTATTGTGATTTATCTTTTGCAAGATACCGGATCTCATAACGTTTCTGATTATTACCTTTAAAGACGGGATGCATTTCTTTTCGTAAGACCAACTGGTTCTCGTTAAGTTTCTGGATGCAGAACTTTTCAAATATTTTTCCATCTCTATTTCGATGAAGCAAGGTATCCTGCGAGGACAATTCAAATAGAAAAAAACGAGATTCATTACCTTTTGTCATCTTTAACTTTCCATCCTGTTGATATTCAAGGAGAGGTTCTTCCTCAACGTCCTTTCGAGTAAAACCAAAACCATTATAATAGGTGTAAACAGAATCGACTTCCCAGTTTCCAAGGACAGTAGTCTTGTTATCCGACGTGCATTGCATCAAAAAAAAGACAAAGCCCGCAAGAATAAGTTTTGTTTTCATATCTGTTTTCAAAGTGAGCAATACATAACTTTAGATCTGAGCAAAGTTTGTGTATTGGTTACAAATAAAAAAATCGAGCCGTGATGTTTTTGATCACGACTCGAAACAACCAAACTACTAACCCGTAATTAAATTGTTGATGCTATTAATAGTTTTCATTTTGAATGAGAACTCCATTACTAATGTCTATTTCACGTTGAGGGATGGGAAAATAGTAATGCTTAGGTTTCAGGAAAGTTCGAGCTGGTTTTAGGTTACCTCGGTCCTGGTTGTACAGGTCAACAATGTTAATGATTCCAGCTTTATCCCAACGCAGTAAATCCTGGTGGCGTTCGTTTTCGCCTGCAAGTTCTACCCTTCGTTCATGTATGATATCATCAATAGTTGCACTTGCAATGGATGAAAGGCCGTTTCTTGTTCTTACAGCATTGAGTTCACTATCACCATTCTGACTTGAGCGTATTTTAGCTTCAGCCACCAGCAGATATACATCGGCTGAACGAAGGATCGGAGCATTCTGATCAGAATTTAATCCACCATCTTTCCAGGAAGCAAATTTTCGAAAATGAAATCCCGATGTTGAAAGATTGGAAGTGTATTCTTTAACCCCGGCATCGCCACCGAGATCTACCATATCTCCAACCTGAAAAACCGTATACCCAAGTCGTGGATCAGTGGGTTCAAATTCATCCACCAGGTCCTGAATGGGTTCGCGAAAATCCCATCCTCCCCATGGTCTTGGAGTAGTGTAAATTTGAGGGGTATTGTCGGTAGTCCAGTTGGTGGTGTATTGCATTGAAAAAAGAATTTCGGAATTGTTCTCTTTATCAATCGTAAAGTTGTCTTCAAAACTTGGTGCGAGAGCATAATTGGGATTTTGAGTTATGTGTACGCCAGCATCAATAGCTTTTTGAAACTGTTCGGTATATACATAAAACTTTGTAAGGAATCCATACGCGGTCCCTTGTGTTACCCTTCCCAGATTATCCGGATCTGCCTGATAGGATTCCGGAAGAAGGTCAGCTGCCTTAAGAAAATCGGATTCAATTTGTGCCTCTACTTCTGTCAGTGTCGCTTTGGTTTTATTGAGATTTCCAGCAAGAACATCCGCTTCTACAAAGATTGGAACTTCTCCATGAACAAGGTAGTGTCTCCAATAGCTGAACCCTCGCAGAAGGTACGCTTCACCCAGGCTTCTGTTTTTTAGATCATTATCCATTGTAACACCTGGCGCATTAATCAATACAGCATTTGCGCGTGAGATCATCTCATAGCGCCACTTCCAGGTATCGATAAGCTTTGGATTGCTGGCATCGTATGTAAAGAATTCTATTGACTGGTCTTCAGCGTGATCACCTGCCCGCCACATATCATCAGATTGAATGTCCCATGTACGTTCGAAATGACCAAAATAATTTTCTTGTAGTAAAGGCTCGTAGATTGCATTGACTGCCGAAACAACATCGTCACCATTTCGCCAGAATTGTTGATTGGTGACTTGTCCATAAGATGTTGATTCTAGTAAGTTATCGTTGCATTGAGCGAAGATGATAATAGCCAAAAATGACCCTGTGATTTTTAGTGTTTGTTTCATAGCGATGATCATTTAAGATTTTTAAAAGGATAGTTGTGCACCAAGTGTCCAAGTGCGTGCCTGCGGATACTGTGCATAGTCAACATTGAGCTGAAGTTGAGCGTTGTTGTTCTGAACAATACCAAGCTCGGGATCCATGCCTTTGTATTTTGTTATGACAAAAATATTCTGGCCAGTGACGTAAAAGCGTGCTTTTGAAAGATGTAAAGCTTCTATTGCATTTTTGGGCAGAGTGTAACCTAATGTTAGGTTCTTCAAACGGAAGAAGGCGCCGGACTCAACAAACATGTCAGAAGTCCGGTGATTTAGATTGTCCCTTGCCGTTGTCATCCTTGGAATTGAATTACTGGTTCCCTCATCATGCCAGCGGTTAATGGTTTCTGCATACATATTAAAAGAATAGGTTGGGTCGATGCCTTGCATGCGATCAGCATTATAGATATCTACTTTCGCAGCACCGAGGAAAAAGAGCGATAAATCAAATCCTTTATAACCTACTGTTGCATTAATACCATAGGTAAGTTTAGGTGTAGGATTGCCGATAATAGTTCGATCCTTGTCGTCAATTATATGATCTCCATTTAAATCCAGAAAACGTACATCCCCAGGCTGGATTTGATTATTCTGTCTTCTGGGATCTTCTGAGATATTTAGATCATTGTCGATCTCCGATTGGTTTTGATAAAGGCCATCAGTTCGCCAACCATAAAATGTTGCTACTGGTTGACCTTCGAACGTACGCGAAATTTCTGAGCTGCTTCTGCCATAGAGTTGTGAAATTAAAAAGTTGCCATTGTATAGTTTGGTGACTTTGTTCTCAAGGTATGTGGCATTGCCGCTCAACGTGTAAGAGAAATCTCCAATTGTTTTCCGGTAACTGATTTCAATCTCGAGCCCCTTGTTTTCAAGTTGACCAACATTTTGATAAGGAATGGCAGCTGTTCCGTTAGAACCGAGCGATGGCGGAGGTAACAACATGTCTTTTGTCTGCTTGTTAAAGTAACCCAATGTTACAAGCACCTGATTTTCAAGCAGCCCTGCCTCCAATCCAAAATTGGTCATGACTGCTCTTTCCCAGGCAATGTTAGAATTGCCGATTGAACTTTGGGCAGAACCCAATGTTTGATTCCCTCCAAAAGAGTAGCGATAACCTCCTCCAATCAATGAAAGATATTGGAGTCTTGGAATATTGGAATTTCCTAATTCACCGTAACCACCGGTGAGTTTTAGATTTGAAAATATATTTGTCAGGCTTTGAAAAAAAGACTCTTCGGAAACTCGCCATCCCAATGAAAAGGCAGGAAAATAGCCCCACCGATTATTGGGAGCAAATTTTGACGAAGCATCTGCCCGAAAGGTGAATGTAGCCAGGTACTTATTGTCATAGCTGTACGTTCCTCTTCCAAAATAGGATTGTAGGGCATCATAACTTCTACCTTCCCACGCATTCGTAATGGTACCACTGGCATTGAGATAACGTTGACTTGGTTCTTCGCTTGGCAAATCTTTTTTCTGAGCTCCCATATCGGAGTAGTTAAAAGTTTGCTGCGAGTATCCTGCTACCAATCCAATATCATGGTTGCCAAGTTGTTTATTGTAGGTTAAAAAATATTCTTGCAGAATTGAATAGCTTTTACTTGAACTAACGGTACGGGAATTATTAACAGTGGTGCGTGTCTGGTCAAGCGCTCTGATATTAAATTCATGGTAATCATAAAAGCCAGCATCAATGGCAACATTCGCCTTGGCATGAAGTCCTTTTAGTATTTCCAAATCACCATTAATGCTTCCCAACATACGAGCCCGCGATTGATGCTTGTCCTGCGTATCAATGGTGAAAATCGGATTATTGATATCACCAAACTGCGGGTTGATCTGGGAAGAACTGTATGATCCGTCGGCATATTTAACAGGCAAGCCCGGATGAAAACGGATGGCACTCCACACGAGGCCGTCTTGGGCAGAAAGAGTATTCGGCACTGTTCCGGTTTGGTTAGTAATCTGTAAACTTTGTCCGATCTTAAACTTATCAGTGATTTTATGATCCGAGTTTATGCGAAAGCTGTACCGTTTGAAGTAAGAATTTTTGATCATCCCTTGCTCATTATAAACTCCGCCAGACAAGGCAAAGGTAGACTTCTCTCCACCACCACTGATTGACAAGTCAAGATTATTAACAGTGCCCTGACCTAATACCTCATTTTGCCAGTCCGTCTTCTGTGTTTGATATTGAGGGTCTTGCCAAATGGGATCGATAGCCAAATTATCATTGCTATACCGCTCTTGTTTTAGCATTGCCAGCGTAGGTGCATCTAAGACATCAATAGATTTGATTCTGTTAGAAATTCCGGAATATCCATTGACACTCATCTTAAGGCCCTGACCAAATTTTCCACGCTTGGTAGTAACAATAACCACTCCGTTGGCAGCACGAGTACCATAAATAGCCGAGGCTGACGCATCTTTTAATACCTCTACAGATTCGATGTCGTTCGGATTAACATCGATGAGTGGTCCATCGGATGGAACTCCATCAATAATGATGAGAGGATTGGCATCATTTACAGTTCCCACTCCCCGAATTCGGATGGCACCAGAGTTTCCAGGTTCGCCACCACTTCGAACAATATTGACACCGGCAGTACGCCCTTGTAAGGCTTGTTGTGTAGAGGACACGGGCAAGTTTTCAAACTCCTTACCTTTAATGGAGGAGATAGATCCGGTTACATCTTTCTTATCTTGTGTTCCATAACCCACTACTACAACCTCAGAAAGTGTCTTGAGATCACCAATCAAGGTGACCGAAAGGTTGGTTCTGCCATTTACAGAAACCTCTTGAGAAAGGAATCCAATAAAGCTGAAGACTAGGATTGATTCACCTGGCGGTATCGTAACGGAAAAATTTCCATTTGCATCAGTTACTGTACCAAAAGTTGTGCCCTTCACCAGGACATTCACACCGGGTAAAGGAGTGCCGTTTTCTTCCGTAACCGTACCCGATATCGTTAGGTCTGGATTAAGTATTCTGGTCATGGTGAAACTCCTTTGCGTTTGCGCGATCAACGCAGAAGATCCACTTGATAGTACAGAAGTTAAATTACTTTGCTGGTTATTAGCCGATGGAGAAGGGACTAACGTTATCTGTTTTTTTTGGATTTTATATGTTATGTCTGTACCTAACAGTAGCTGATTAAGCACATCCACTATGCTTTCACTTTTAATATTCAGGGTTACTGTTCTTTTTATATTCTTCATACGGCTATCATTCACAACAAAGTGATAGTCCGTTTGTCGTTCGATTTCCCGAAGCACATTCTTCAAAGGAACATCTTTCACGTTCAACTCAATGACGGATTCATGACGCTGATTGTCGGCCATGACATGATTACCTGAAAGAGCAAGTATCAGAAACCCAAGCAAAGTAAATCCAAACGAATGATATCGCCTGGGCTTTGGTTTTTGATTGGCGTGGCTGTAAATTCTAATCATAGGATTGTGGGTTTTAGGTGTTATTCGAATAAAATAATTTTGTCATTTTCTTTTTTGACACGCAGATTTGATGACAATACAATGAGGTCAAGAATTTCCTCCAGACTCTCTCGTTCAATGGTCATGGTTAGTCTCTCGCGCTTGGCGATTGCAGTGTCAAGAGAAAGGGTTACATGAAAACGATTTTCCAGTTTGGAGATAATATCCTTCAGTGGAGTATTATCGAAAACCAGTTTTTCTTCTTTCCAGGCCGTGAAGTTTGATGGATCTACTTTTTTGAGTGTTACTTTATTCAAATTCGTATTCAGAATGGCTTGGTCTCCTGGCTTTAGCGTATACACTTCTTCACCTCCTGATACTTGCAATTCTACTTTACCCTCTTCCAGCGTTGTCTTTACAGTTTGATCGCTCTTATAGGCCTGAACATTAAACCGCGTACCTTTCACCTGGATTCGTATGCTTTCTGTTTTTACAACGAATGGTTTACTGCCCTTCTTTACATCAAAGAATGCTTCCCCTTTAAGAATTACCTCACGTGAAGCAATTCCGAATTCTGAGGGATATTCAAGCGTACTGTTTGTATTCAACAAAACAACGGAGCTGTCGGGCAAAAGAATACGCGTATTATTTCCAATTGAGTTTTTAACAAGCGTTACTTGTTGAGGGACCGTTTTTGAAAGAACTTCAGAAAGAAGAAACCAAGCAACTACTATAAAGCAGATGGATGCGGCAATTCTGAATGCATGCTTATAGGTCGGTCTTCCAAAAGGGTTAAGCGTACGGATCTTTGTTTTTTCAGAATTAGTTTTGCCAGATAATTCCAGCCAGGCATCATCTGTTTTTTGCTGAGTAAAACGGTTTAGCGTTACGGAAGCGTGGAAGGTTGTGTTGACTTCATCAAAATATTCGCGGTTTCTTTCATCCTCCTTCAACCAACGAAATAGAATAGTTATGTCCTCTTCGGTTGCAGACCCTTCTAAAAATCGAAGAATTATTTCTTTGACGTGTTCCGGTGTTGTATCATTCAATGCCATAATGCTATTACCGGTAATACACCGGCAACCCTTACAGCAGGATGAAATTTAATTCATAAAAGCTATCAAAATCAATATTGTCATATGTTCGCGCAATTGCAGCCGCAATTTTGAAAGCGCCCGTGACATTTGAGTTTCAACTGTTTTGATGGATATATCAAGTTGTGCCGCTATTTCCTTGTATTGAAGTCCCTCAAAACGACTGAGCTCGAAAATTTTGCGACATTCCTTTGGTAAATTCTCAAGTGCTGAGCTGAAGTCTCTTTCCAGATCTTTTGCCAGGAGCGCATGATAGGAGTTATTATTGTCGGCTGACTGCTGTACGTACAGAAACCACAACATCTCAGCTTGTTTGCTCCTGTTCTTTTTCATCTCAAGCAAATTCAAACATTTGTTTTTTACAGATGTGAAAAGATAGGACTGCAAGGACTGATTTTCGTCTAATCGATCGCGGTGTTTCCAAATGGTAAAGAAAAGCTCCTGAACAATTTCCCTGGAGTCATTTTCATCATGGAGAAATTTTTGTGCATAGGCACACAGACGTGGATATAATCTCCTGAAAAGTAATTCAAGACTTCGTGGGTCTCCTTGCTTAAGACTTCGAACTAATTCAATATCATCAGCATCAATGCTCACTTCATTGGTATTTTCGTATCAAAATGGCGAAGCAAAATCGTTGAGAATTTCCATGATGATAAATTACCCTCCAACCCTTTAATGATAAAAATCCGGGAGGCATGTTTATTTTTTTTTTCAGGAAAAGCTTAGAGATTATCGAACTTGAGAAATAATATTGGATTAGCCAATGTTTTTCAAATTGTTATTTACGAAACCGTTTTCGCCACGTTCATTTAATTAGCCAACATCATTTCCCGATCTTCAACTTTAAGATTTTCAGAGACCACTCAGTATCATGTGTGAATTCCACACACTTAAGCTTCAAAGCTTCAGTGTGTGATAACGCGATTTTAATGATTTAATTAAATAGCGCAGAACAGATGTGTTCGTGAATTTTGAGCATGATCTTCCCACATAAATAATGACTCCCGAATTTTATCTAATGGTTCATATGCACAGTATACATTACAGTTGAGGAATCACTAACCCCTACATCAATGACGCTTTTATTTTTTGTGGAGATATCAATTGAAAATAAAAAGTATTGATATGTCATCCGATTTCTTTTGATTTTAACTTGTGCTATGAAAAAGAATGTATTGTTCATTGTTCTCTCACAGGTGGTATTGTTGTTTCTGTTTTCATCATGTTCCTCTGACGAACAACCTCCAATGCTGGAGCTACTCTCTAAAGAACGAACGGGTATAGATTTCGTGAATCAACTCAATGAAGATGAAAATCTGAACATCATCACCTTTGAATATCTATACAATGGCGCTGGTGTAGGAGTGGGGGATATTAACAATGATAATCTTACGGATATTTTCTTTGCCGCAAACATGACGGCAAATCGTTTGTATCTCAACAAAGGTGATTTCAAATTTGTTGACATTACCCAGCAAGCTGGTTTTAGTTCAAAGGGAAAGTGGGCCTGTGGAGTTTCGATGGTGGATATAAATCAGGATGGGTGGCTCGATATTTATATTTGCTATGCTGGACCTTATGCCGATCCTGAGAAACGAGCAAATGAACTTTATATTAACAATGGTAATAGTACATTTACAGAGAAAGCCCGTGAGTACGGGATAGCAGACACTGGACATTCTGTGCAAGCGGCTTTTTTTGACTACGATCGAGATGGTGATCTGGATATGTATCTGTTAACAAATATCACCGATGAAACTGGTCCCAATATTATTCGTCCAAAACGATTAAAGGGCGAGATGGTAAATACAGACAGACTGTATAGAAACAACGGTAACAATAGGTTTTCAAATATTTCCAAAGAAGCAGGAATTACGATTGAAGGATATGGGTTAGGAGTTTCAATATGCGACATCAACTGCGATGACTGGCCGGATGTTTATGTTTCCAACGACTATCTCTCCAATGATTTGCTATACATCAATAATGGTAATGGAACATTCACCGACCATGCCGCTGAATATTTTAATCATACAAGTTACTCTGCTATGGGCAACGATGTTGCTGATTATAACAATGACGGATGGCTCGATATCATTAGTGTAGATATGCTGCCGCCCGATAACAAAAGACAAAAGATGATGTTTGGCGCCACTAACTACGATCGGTTCCGTTCGGAAATCATGATGGGCTACGATCCTCAGTATATGAGGAATACCCTTCAATTGGGAAGAGGTATTACCAGGGAGGGTCAGTTGTTATTTAGCGAAATAGGACAACTGGCCGGAGTACATGCCACCGATTGGAGTTGGAGTCCACTATTTGCTGATATAGATAATGATGGCTGGAAAGACCTACTCATCACCAACGGTTATCCACGCGATATCACGAACCGTGACTTCGTTAGTTACAAAGCCAATGAATTTTTACGTAAGGGATATCATGATGGAGTGAAGGATAAGCTGCTTACAACGATTAGTACATTGGAAGGGGCTTATCTTCCAAATTTTGTATTTCAAAATAAAGGTGATCTTACTTTCCAGGATCAATCATCTGGTTGGGGATTCACAAAACCTTCGTATTCTACAGGCGCGGCATATGCCGATTTGGATAATGATGGAGACCTTGATTACGTAACAAACAATACAAATGAACCTGCTTCAATTTTTGAAAATCATAGTAATGACCTAAATCAAAATCACTTTTTGAGGATTAAGCTTCATGGGCCATCCGGTAATCGGGATGGTATCGGTGCAAAGGTAATTTTAACAACATCTGAAAAGACACAATTTCTGGAACATTCACCTTATCGAGGGTTCCAATCTACAGTTGAAAAAGAAATGCATTTTGGTTTGGGAAACGATACGACAATCACTTTATTAAATATACAGTGGCCCGATGGTACGTATCAGGAGTTGAAGGAAATCACAATTGATCAAACACTCGAAATTAAGTATAGCAATGGAATTCAAAAATCATCTAATAAAAAAGAAAATATATCGTCATATTTTTCAAAAACATCAGGTATAGGCATCGACTTCAAACACGCAGAAACACACTATGCTGATTTTAAAATTCAACCTTTGTTGCCGCATAAATACTCTCAGCAAGGACCCGGTATAGCAGTAGCAGATGTGAATGGTGATGACCTTGAAGATTTTTTCGTTGGAGGTGCATATAATCAATCGGGACAATTTCACCTCCAGACAAAAAACGGATCATTTCATTCAAAAGCCCTTTCCGGTGGAATCAAGTACGAAGAGGATATCGGTGTTCTTTTTTTTGATGCTGATGGAGATAGTGACAATGACTTATATATCGTTAGTGGTGGAAATGAATTTCAATCCGGGTCTCCTTATTACCAGGATAGATTTTACAATAATGATGGGAAAGGAAACTTCATCCTTAATGCACAAGCTCTTCCGGTGGAAACTGCAAGTGGCTCGTGCGTGATTGCATCCGATTATGATAAGGATGGTGACTTGGATTTGTTCATTGGCGGACGGCTGACACCTCAAAAATATCCTGAACCTGGAACTAGTTATATCCTGCAAAATGAAGGAGGTCATTTTGTTGATGTCACCGAGAAAGTAGCACCTGGCCTTAAAAATTCCGGAATGGTTACTGGAGCGTTGTGGACTGATTTTAATAATGATAGTCGAGTCGATCTCATTGTGGTGGGGGAGTGGATGCCTGTGAGCATGTATGAAAATAAAAATGGACGATTTGAAAATGTATCGGCTAGTCGGGGGCTACAGAAATCTTCAGGTTGGTGGAATAGCATCCAGGGTGCAGACGTTGACAACGATGGGGATGTAGATTATGTATTGGGAAATCTGGGATTAAATACGAGATACAAGACATCACCAGATAAACCGGTACGTGTAGATGTTTCAGACTTTAATCAGGATGGGAGCAGGGACGCGATATTGTCATCTTTCGTTAATGGTGTAAGTTACCCGGCACACCCACGCGATGACTTGTTTCAAAAGCTTCCTTCCTATAAAAAGTATTATACTAGTTACAAAGCATATGCTGATGAAACCATGCAGATTTTTTTAAACCGTACACCGGATGCGAGACCCGAAGTTCTTCAATGTGAAATGATGGAGTCATCAGTACTGATCAACGAAGGAAAAGAAAAATGGAAATTCATCACGCTTCCGATGGAAGCACAGTTTGCTCCACTATATGGAATGGTAATCAATGACTATACACAGGATGGTCTTGTCGATTTAATCACTTCCGGAAATTCGTATGCTCCCGATGTATTAACCGGTCGGTATGACGCATTGAAAGGATTGGTTCTTGAAGGAAAAGGTGATGGTACCTTTGTACCTATAGAAGTTGAAAAAGCCGGACTGCTTATAGACAAAGACGCCAAGGCACTTGTTGAATTAATAATCACTAACAACAAACTCTTGCTGTTGGCTGCTCAAAATAACGACAGCTTAACGGTATGGAAAAAAACATCTTCGATTCAAACTTTCACACCGGATAAGCAGGATATGTGTGTTGATATTATTTTTGAAAACGGTAAACGTACCAGGAAGGAATTCTATTATGGAGCCGGGTATCTTTCCCAATCAACACGTAAAGTACTCATTCCTTTTGGAGCGCAGGAGATAATTGTTCATGACTTTAAAGGTAAATCAAGGAAAATAAAATTGAATATAAAATAAGGGAGTGATGCAAATTTGAATCTAAAAAGCGCTGGCATTTTGGTTAAGCAGGAGCTCCTGTTGTGATAGAAAATTTGATTGCAGATTGGGTATTCGAATAAAAAATTGAGTGCCTTTTCCCAAAGTTGATTCAACAGTTGCAAATCCTTTCAATCGTTTCAGTGTTTCTTTAAAGATGAAAAGCCCAAGACCGGAACCCTTTGAACTTATATTGGCACGATAAAACATATCGAATATTTTACCTACATGCTCCTCTCCAATACCAACTCCATTATCAACAAATTCGATAGACGCTTCTTCTTCAGTAATTGAAATATTAATCTTTATATAGGATTTTTCTTTACTTAAATCTGTATAGCGAATAGCATTCGATATCAAATTATTGAATAAAATTGTAATACGATTCCGATCGGAATAAAAGGTTGTATTTTTAGTAATGGTTACACTTTTCAAGATTCTTTCATTTCCATTCACAAACCTGTGACTTTCAAATACCTCTGAAATGATCTCATCCAGGCTTAGCTCTTCAGCGTGAATGTTCATCCTCTTATTTTTGGAGAAATTAACAATTTGAGAAATGAAATTCTCAGAACGGTTAATGCTTTTCTCCATCATATCAAGGTAAACACCCAATCCTTCTTGCTTATTATCATGACGCATAATGTTGATAAGACCAAGCAAAGAGGTGAGAGGAGATCGAAGATCATGAGCTGTGCTATATAAGAAGCTATCCAGTTCTTTATTTACCTTTTTTAACTGCTTGTTTTTATGGCGAAGTAATTTTGATTTCTGATTCATCTCCCGTACATGACTTTTAGTTTGATCCATTAGGAGGATGAAGGATTTTGTAAGGGTATTAATTTCGTTAGCTGCGTTTCGGAAATTGAAGTCAAGGGTTCTTGATGAATTTTCAGTAGAGGCATTTCCTACCAATTTTGAAAGCCGGGCAATGGGTTCTGAAAGTCTCTTTGATATCCAGAAACCAGTGATGATGGAAAAAATAATAGCACTACACACAATGGTGAGGTAAAATAACCTGGCATTTTCTTGTGACTTCGAAGACAATTGGGATGAAAACTCAGCCAGCTCAAAATATTGTTTGCTTAGGGCGAAAGTTAAATCGTTCAGCTCGTGGCGCAATCCTGCGTTGCTGCTTAAGCCAATCTGCGTTTGCACATAAACCAATTGGTTAAAGATTCTGGAATATTCCCGCAGATGGTGGCTGGCATGTTGATTTTTCAGAGCTTGGTTTTCCAACGAACTTAAGAGTAAATCCGACAACGTGTTAAATTTGTCTACATACATAATATCATGACGTAAGAAAAAGTCTTTTTCATGCCTTCGCAGGTATAAAAGTTTGGTGATCTCAATGCCTGTATCTTTCTCTTCAAGTGAATGCGCATGAGAACGCATTTCACCCTCCATACCATAATCCTTGAAACCTCGTATATAAAGGAGTTCCTCCAATTTTTTGAAAGAAGTATTGTAGATTGCCAGCGTACTGTCAATCGATTTTAAGTTTTCGCTGATGAGGTAATTCTCTCTTTGCTTGATTAAGACTCCGCTCATTTTAAAATCGATGAGTCTATTCAAGCTATCTCTTGTTTCCAAAAAGGAACTTTTCCGTGTAGTGAAATAAATTTCGTTGGTAGCGTCCAGATCAAAGAAATCATTATCTGACTTGATTAAACTAAGTGTAAGAATCTCGAGCTGGTTGATATTACCATGGATATGGGAAATCTCATTATTGCGATTGAGTATATAAAGCGAAACCAGTGCAACGATGAAAATCAAAAAAGTTAAAAAAAGAAATCCAGAAACCATACGACTGCGTATGGAGTTAAGCTCAAAAAATTTAGGCATTGCTAATCTCCTTAATAGAACGTTGAATGAAGTTGCTTTTCCTGGCAAGTAATTAAAAAAATCAGTAAGCAATTACAACACAAAGGTATAGTGATTCCATTCGAATGATGCTGTTTTCAATGTTATGGCTATGTTAAGTCATCAATCGTAACTTGAATGAGAGTTGATAAATTGAAAATGGGTGAGATGACATCGCATCAACGGTTACAACCTTAACCTTCCTTTTGCCTCATTTTTGAAGTAGAAAAAAGCAGCGAAGCTCTAATCTGCTCCAACTGCTTTTTAATTTAACCTAACTGCTATGATGCATGTAAATGTCTGAAAGAACTTTTACTTATTTTAAATGTGTAGTTTATTTGATTGTTAATAAATATGAAGAGCAAGCAGGGTCGGTCAGCAAAATCACCTTGGTAATCGTTCGGAATTTAGTGGTGATCAGGTCCGATATTCTTCCAACTATTTCACTGTGTTTGCCAGCCGTTTTTTGCCTGGGGTCTATACGCTGAGGGTGGTGTCGGGTAATAAGGTATTGTACTCATCCAGGGTGATAAAGGACTGATGATAAAATTATAAGAGTATTTAATAAAGAAGTCTTGTAGGGGGCCACAGGATTCCGGAGTTGCTAAATTGAAGGTACACTAACATCTTATAAAAAATTGATTGCCAGATATTTAATTGAATATGATATAACGCTTGAGATAGCAGTATTTTTATAATTATTGAGCTAAAGCAAATAATTTGATAAAAATCCTCCTGATTGAACTATTAGAACACGTAAGAGCGACCTGCGGCCATTATTTTTGAACTTGCTTTCGAGGCATTCAGACAATAAATTATAAATCCTTTCAACCAATTATAGAAGTATGAAGATTTTTCTGCCGATACTTTTTCTTTTGAGTGCTGGTGTATTGTGTGGTCAGCAGCGGTACAATAATCTGGAACTTTGGTACGATCGCCCGGCAACCATTTGGGAAGAGGCCTTGCCGCTGGGGAATGGTCAATTAGGTGCAATGGTCTTCGGGCAAATTCGAAGTGGACGAATTCAGTTAAATGACAATACGTTGTGGTCCGGCTACCCGGAGCCCGGAAATAACCCGAATGGTCAAAAATATTTGCCGCTGGTGCGGGATGCCGTGAGCAAAGGAGACTATGATTTGGCGGCGGGGTATTGGAAAAAAATGCAAGGACCATACTCCGCCAGGTACCTTCCGATGGCGGACCTCAATTTAGATTTTGACTTAGTGGATACGGTCATTACCGGATATAAACGAACTCTTGATCTGAACACCGCAACAGCTTCGGTTACTTTCCGCTCCGGTGGCGTGGTATTCAAACGACAGATACTGACGAGCCATCCAGACAATATAATGGTCATCCGTCTGACAGCAGATAGAACGAAACGTATCAGTTTCACAGCTGATTTGAGGAGTAGGTTGAATTTCCATACAGTCAGAAATGATTTGGCGTTGGTACTGAAAGGTAAGGCACCCATATATGTTGCCAATCGTGAAGCCGAGCCTCTTCAAGTTGTATATGATAAAATCGGTGAGGGGATGAACTTTGAAGTTCGACTCAAGGTCAAAAACAAGGGAGGTACAGTTGTGTACACAGACTCCACCCTTGTTGTGCAGAACGCTGATGCCGTGACTCTTTACCTTTCCGAAGCTACAAGCTTTAATGGATTCGATAAATCACCAGGCTTGCAAGGAAAAGATCCTTCGTTGAAATCACAGGAGATCATGAAGAGAAATTATAGCAAGTCATATGAACAACTTAATCAGGTACATGTAAAAGATTATCAATCTCTGTTCAACCGAGTTAAGTTTACTTTAGGGAGCGATGAACAGGCTGCAAAGCTTCCAACAGATGAACGCATGATCCGATTCAATGAGGGTAATCGTGATGATAGGCTGATTGCTCTTTACTATCAATATGGTCGATATCTTTTAATCTCTTGTTCACGACCGGGTGCGCCTCCTGCCAATCTTCAAGGCATGTGGAACGATCATGTGCAACCACCCTGGGGAAGTAACTATACTAGATCAGCCCACGGCTTGTTGAATTTTACTGGCGCTACGTTTCCTGAATCAATAAAAGGAAGATGGATAACAATGACCGATGCAGATACCGATAACGATGGAGATAATGACCTGATCCTTGGTTCATTTACCAGCATGGATGTCCAAGGTGATTCAACCTCTGAAATACGGAAGAAGCTTTTTAGTGAAAATTTACCATTGGTTGTGTTAAGGAATACAAGAAGATTTTGATAGAGATATGGACAGTAGCTTGGTCCTTATTTCATTCAAAGCTAAAGAAAAGCTTTAAGGAATATCCTCTGTATTGAAGCATTCAAAATTAAATTCCAGTTGTTTCAAATCTTTCAGCATTTTCTTTATTACATTGGTTAGGTGGATGGGTTTCTTTGTGCATCCAGGATAGCAGCGATTAAGTAAAAGAAGTTCTTTAAAATATTTGACCCCCTCAGTTATGGAAAAGTTTCATCTCTCTCACCGTGTGCGGTGCAGTAAATTTCTGTCCGCCTGTATCCTGTTTTGTTTATCATCTTTATTTGTCTTTGGCCAGAATCAACTAGATGTTCAGCCAGGGAAACTCCGAATCAAAGTTTCGGAAGAATTCGCAATGCGTCTCAGTCGGTCGCGCATGGGACGAAGCTCATCTAACGTGGTAACCTTTGGTATCCAATCCCTGGATGAGATTCATAAAAAATTTAGCGTTCATGAATTCAAGCGTGTATTTCGGGATGCCGGTGTTCATGAGGCACGTCATCGTAAATACGGACTTCATCTCTGGTATGAAGTCAATATGCCTGCAACGAGTAAACTCGATGATGTTATGGCTGCATACAAGGGCATTCGTCAAATTGAAAAAGTGGAGCCCGTGTATCATAAAAAAATTATTGGATCACAAAATAAAGATTACGGACCCGTGAGCATTGATTTAGACCAAAATGCAACGGAAGATCAGACTACTTTCCCTGATGACCCATTATTTTACAAGCAGTGGCACTATCATAATACCGGTCAAACAGGTGGCACTCTTGGTGCAGATATTCATTTGAAGGAGGCATGGAAAATGCAAACCGGAAAGCGAAATGTAATTGTAGCAGTAATGGATGGTGGTATTCAATACGATCATCCTGATCTTGCGGCTAACATGTGGGTTAATACAAGTGAGATTGCCGCAAATAATATCGATGATGATCACAACGGTTATGTTGACGATATTTATGGATATGGTTTTGGAGATGACACGGGCAACTTTTCTCCGGATGCACACGGAACACACGTGGCCGGTACGATTGCGGCCGTTACAAACAATGGAGTTGGTGTTTCAGGCGTAGCAGGCGGATCAGGCCACAATGATGGAACGCTGCTCATGTCTTGTGCTATATTTGGTTTAACAAATATCGACAATTTTCCTGAAGCATATGTATATGCAGCAGATATGGGGGCCGTTATTTCACAGAATAGCTGGGGCTATGGCTTTGGATATGAGCAGGTAGTGCTTGATGCGATCGATTACTTTATTGCAGAAGCAGGACACAATGATTTGGGTATTCAAACAGGTCCTATTGATGGAGGAGTTGTTGTTTTCGCTACTGGAAATTCTGGCTGGGAGTTCGATTCCTATCCCGCTTTCTATGAACCGGTAATTGCAGTTTCTGCCACCAATCATGTCGATCAGAAAGCCTGGTATTCAAACTTTGGATTCTATGTAGATATTTCAGCACCAGGGGGAGAGACAGAACCAGTACAGGTACAGGGAGTACTTAGCACACTATCGGGGAGTGCCTATGGATATTTTCAGGGAACATCGATGGCGTGCCCACATGTATCGGGAGCAGCGGCATTGATACTGGCAAAATTTGGTGGATCGGGCTTTACCCGTCAATCACTCCGAAATATGTTAACCGCTACTGCTGACAATATTTCCTCACTTAATCCTGACTTCAAAAAAAAACTGGGCTATGGCCGACTCAATGTAAAAAATGTATTGCATTTCAATGACTATACTCCACCGGTTGCCATCGATGATCTTCAAGTAATAACGCAAACGCAAACTTCACTTTCACTCCACTGGACTTCACCTTCTGATCCTGGAGATTTACCGGTCGCTTCTTATGATTTCCGATATTCAACTGAACCCATTACGGCTGCAAATTTTAATCAGGCTACAGTTGCTACGGTATTACCATCGGGTGATGATGCTGGTACTGAAATACATTTCACGTTGACAGACCTTCTGCCTGAAACATTATATTATGTTGCGCTAAAGTCAGCCGATTCTTTTGGTAACACTTCAGCATTATCAAATGTCGTTTCAGCAACAACTGATGCTCCTTCGGCATTGATTGTTTATCCTGCATCATTCAGTGCTAGCCTGGTCACTGCAGAGACGGTTGAAAGGTCAATGATTATTGTCAATGTAGGAGCCGGACCTTTGCGTACTACTATCCAATCATCAGAGCACGTTTTAGCTGAACCTGCCACTGCCACTATACCCGCAGGTGATTCAATAATGATCACCATCAGTATACGGGCCAATGATTTATTAGCAGGTGCATATTCAGAAGTACTACAGGTAATAAGCAATGCTCCTGAAGGTACAGTGCATGTTCCCGTAAATCTGTCGGTGGCGAATAATGGACATCCTATTGTCAGTATTTCTCCTGACACACTCAATTTTGAAAATACGATTATCCATACCACTATTGTGAAGAAAGTTGTCGTCAAAAATAATGGTTCTGAGAATCTTTCAATTGGATCGGTATTATCAGACAATGCTCAAATACAAATTGAATTTCCTGAAGGAATTGTACTCGTACCATTTGATACAATGAGCCTTCGTGTTTTGTTTACTCCTGAAGCTGCCGGGTTTACATCGGGCATCATTTCAATTACCTCGAATGATCCGACTACTCCAATTGTTCAACTTGCTGTATCCGGTAGCAGTTATGATCCTTTCGGAGGACTTGTGGTTTCTCCCGAGGTACTCAGTGATGAACTCTCACCGAACGAAAAGTCGACACAAAAGTTGAGTCTGTACAATACCGGAACATTGGCAATCGATTTTCAGACAGAGGTAAAGAGTGATGTAATTTTTAATACCAATACATTATTCAACGCAAGATCAGGACAAAAGAAATCCGGTATCACGAAGACATCATCATTCGTCAAGAGACAGCGGGAGGATAGTATTTCAGGACCTCAGTTTATGCCAACACGAAAAACTGTAGCAGGAGCCAGGGGGTCAGCGAAAATTCAACCACTTGCCACCACGTATCAGTATGCCACTGATTTTGAAAGCTTCAGCATTGGACCTTTAATCAATCAGGAAGGTTGGTATACCTATGATATTGATGAATGGGAGGTAAGTCAAGTGAATCCCGCTCGTGGTCAAAATCACGTGCGTCTTGTGCCTTTGTTCCCGGACGGATATGCTTTTTCTCCACGTGTAGCCATTGGACAAGAAGCATTTTCATCTATGTCGGTTAAAATAAATATCAACAAATCCGGTAATGGCTCGTGGGTAGTTATGGGGGGATCGATTACTTCGGGATATGTTGTAACCCGAATTATTATAGATAATAATGGTAACATGTCTGCATTGATAAGGAATGGCAGCGATGGTTACTATTTTGCAGAACTACCGGTCAAGGCTCCATTGGGGTATTTCGAACTTACACTGGAAGTGGAGAGGGCGTCACATATATTCTATATTTATGTTAATGATGAACTGGTATTCTCTGAGACCGGATTTGCGGGCGACATTGAACAGGCTGCAATTGGTAACATCGGAATCTCTTCGGAAGTATTCATTGATGTTGATGATTTTCGCCTGATTGACGGAGGTCATGAGGGTATTGAATATGCTCACGTAAACCCTGTTTCGGGTACTATTTTGCCAGGAGATTCTTTGGAACTCATCGTTGATTTTGACGCATCAAATCTTCCTTATGGAAATTTCGAATCTCAATTGCTGGTAAAGCCTGAAGGGCTTGAAACGAAAAGCATTCCAATATCGCTTGTCGTAACCGGAGATCCTGCTTTTGAAATAACGCCCCAGCTGTTGTCGATATTTCTTACGAAAGATGATGACAGCACAAGTTTTATTCATCTAAGAAACACAGGAGGTAAGATGCTGAATTTTTCAATATCATCGGCAGACACAACCTGGTTATTGGTAGAGCAGAAAAGCATGTCACTCCCAATTGGATATTATGTAGACGTCCCGATAGGGATCAAGACACAGTCTTTAACGCCAGGCATTCATACCTCCACAGTAACATTCAGCGCAGGTGGAATTAATTTTTTACTACCTGTCGAACTTGATCTCGGACCGCCCGGCAGCATATTCGTCCAGCAGGACACTCTATATTTCGAAACTACAGATCCAAACAGCAACCTGGCTGAAAGCCAATTCACTATACAGAATACAGGTGAAGGAATACTTAATATTCATATCGATGCCAACACATCAATATCCTCTCCCTCGGAGTGGGCACCATTTGATCTTACAATGGATCCTGTAAATACAGGACCGAATAGTATTTCAGCAATTTCCAATCATGCCGGCTTTCCTGCAGAGGGCTATTATTACGATCATTACTTTGGCGAATATGCTGGCCCTGGTCCGCTTGATGGCCAGGATAACTGGGCAGCCGATGATGAGTGGAACGTAGTTAGTCCATCTTATTACAATGTTGACATTCGCGGATCATCTAATGGAACAGGAGAGCCTGCCTATGCTTTTTCACCGCGCGTGATACCTGGAGACGAAAACACATCGTGGTTTACTTTTACAGTGAATTCCTTGTGTTCAAAAGGATCAACCTGGCAGATTATTCCCCAATCGTTAACAAAAGAAAAAGTAGTTACCCGCCTTCAGATCAATCCAGACCAATCGTTGCAGATTTTAGTTCCAGATGAAAACGGTAATCCCATCTTTCAAAAAATTCCAACAAAGATGCCGAAAGGTTCATACACGATAGAAATCCGGGTCGATCGATTGACATTAACCTTTTCGGTATTTATTGATGGCTTACGCGTATACACAGGTAAGAGTTTTGTGGATCACCTTGATCAGGTTGCATTCTTGTCATTGATGGAGGAAGAGAATTCCGTATTCTTTATTGAAAGTGAAGGGATGTATGTGAATGGGGGCGCCTCCCGGTTTAGCCAAAACTTCTTAGCTGAAAGTAATAATCAAGCCATTCTTCCCGGTGAACGGCTTACTTTTTCCCCTCATTTGAGCGCAACGGATTTACCGATTGGCATATACAAAGATTCACTCCATATCTTTAGCAATGATCCGGATCACCCGGAAATTATTCTTCCCTTTAGTCTTAATGTCACCCGATCTTTTGTGCGTAAAGAACCGGGTAATCTTCAAATCAGTATGGATACCATCAAAGCCACCATACATGAAGGTGAAACCGGTATTCGAAATTTCACCATGACAAACACGGGTAACAGTGAAATAGGTTATTATTTGCCCCAGGATTTTTTCTATGGATACAAAGCCCACAATGTTCCATTCCAATGGGTAGATATTTCATCGAGAGGTGAGAACCTGTATCTGGAAGATGACGATTACCGCATTGTGCCAATGGATTTTAAATTTCCTTTTTATGACTATGGGGGCGAGAGTGAGGAAGTGTTGATAAGCTCAAATGGCTACCTGATTGTAAACCTCAATGAGGTGCTGAATACCTACCATGGTGATGACCCTGCGAACCGCTGTGTCAACAATTATGAGAGTGATCGGTTGCAAAATGTTATTGCGCCCTACTGGGAGGATCATGTCATTGATCAATACGCTGGTGTTTATTTCTGGGGCGATTCCTCCCGGTTTATCGTGCAGTATACAAACGTTCTACTCTTCGGAACGAATTTGCGAAATACATTTCAGGTTATTCTTTTTCCAGATGGTAAGATCCGATTTGCATATCTCAACATGCACGACAGGCAAAGTGCTACTATTGGGGTAGGTGTCGATCCATTCGGATCAGACCTTTATCATGCGGAGATAAGTTGTAATGAGCCGTACGTCACGGATAGCTTATCCGTACAAATTGAATTGCCCATGCCCTGGATGAAATTTTCTCCCAATCTGGGCAGTGTTATTCCCGGGGAGACACAAAGTGTAGAAGTAAAGTTGGGATTCAATGAAGAAGTATTTGGTGAGTATTACTGGTGGAATCTTCCCGTCGCAGGGAAACATGATGGTCATGTCTTCAAGCAAACTTATTATTCCGACTATGCACTCTTTGCTGAGGCCATACCAGTATCCTTAACGGTACTGGAAAACCCTGCACCTGTCTTTGATCCGCTTGAAAATATTATAATTGCAGAAGGAAAAACCACGGACTTAACAGTAACGGCAACTGACAATGATTCTATTGTTACCATTATATCAGAGAACTTACCTGATTTTGTAACGATGATTCATTCGGAAAATGGTTCAGCAACTTTCCGTGTCTCACCACGTGATGGTGATGCGGACAGCATGTATGGATATCAACTAAATTTAATAGCCAGTGATGTGTACGGAAGAAAGACGTATGGGTGGCTCCACATAACCGTTGTAGAGTTTCAGGTGCTCGACTTTAGTCTGGTATACACCAGCTCAGGTATTGAAGTAGACCATTTTCAGGATACAGTCGTGCTGGACATTGCCGATCCTGATATTGAGAAGTACACCATTCGTGCAAATACATTCCCAACGCGCGTGGGAAGCGTTCAGTTTGTTCTTGATGGTAAGTATATCAACACCAGGAACACTCCACCTTATGTGGTTAATTCATGGGTGTTACCAGTGCTGAGTCAAGGAAGTCACACCTTAGCAGCCAAACCGTTTGAGCAAAGTAATGCAAAAGGAGAAGAAGGACCAGAAAGCCGAATCATCATCAACGTAATAAACTCAGCAGCCATAACCGGTTTTGATGTAGTAAGGAACAATGGTGAGAAGCTAATGGATTTGCAGGAGGGAAGCATCATTGATCTCAGTCAGCCGGGTTTTGACAAGATAAATGTTATTGCCAACACCAGTATTAATACTGTGCGGAGTGTGAAGTTTGTGCTCAACGGAATAACAGCCCGCATTGACAACCGATCTCCCTATGGCGTATATGGCAATAGCAGGGATATTGAATTACCGTGGCCCATTCATCCGGGTCAGTATACACTTACCGCTATACCTTTTATGAAGTATTATGGTTATGGACCTCAGGGCATACCTTTAAGTGTAAATTTCAGAATAGTGAATGGTTCTGTGCCAACTGTACTGGCAGAAACCGAAGAACAGTATAAACTCGAAGAGACCATAACGGAATCTGGTCTTAGCTGGTCCGTTTATCCTGTTCCCGTGAGTGACGATCTTAACCTGAAACTAAAAGGAGATATTACAGGAAACATTGTGATGACCATTCGGAATACATTGGGTCAGCAGGTTTATACGGAAACCAGTTCAGCAGAGACATTCCAGGATTATACATTCAGCACAGTGAAAGCGGGCTTTACATATGGCGTATATTTTATCCAGATACAATATGAATCAGGTAAACGAGATGTAATACGAATTATTCATAATTAAGGGTCAGTTCTGCTTGTTCACGTCATTCGAATTTTATTCTATGTTCTCATTGGATGAGTAATTCGCAATGACGTGAACTTTTCGGGATTGACTTGAACAAGACTATGTTGCAAGTGAACTTGATACAGTGTACCACTGTCCTTACATGGCACTTTGTAGTGGGACCCAGCCATGGGTGGGATGACGTGAGCTAGTTCGGTTTAGTACTTAACAATCTTTATGTTTTTTTCACCTTCAATTTTCAGGATATAAATACCAGTAGAAAAATCAGTCAAGTCGATAGTGTAATCGAGAAGCTCACCACTGGCTACGATCTTGCCCGCGCTATCGTGAATACTGAAATGATTTCCAATTACATTTTTTGATGGGTATATCGTTATTTTATTATCCGTTGGGTTTGGAGCAAACGTAGTTTCTCCGTAAAGTTTGGTTTCAAAGAGCAGAGAAACATAGGGTGCTGTTTCGCTTACGCAGTTAATATGAACCCTGGCTTCATATTCGGTTCCGGGCCTTAATTCAGCCAGCGATATAGTGGTTAATGCTGTACCGGTTGTTAACCAAACATTACTGCCTGAAATAGAATAATCAATAGAATAGGGAAGGTGACCGAAATTATCTTCCCACGATAATTCGGCTGTAGTGTGTGTTATCACATTTGCCAATAGATTAAAAGGCACATAACAAACGGTGCTAAAACTTGTTGATGTAAAGTCTTTGGCGCTACTACATTGTGGCGCAACGGCCACTATATACCTGACACCAGCGTTCAGACCATAAAGATCAAAAGAGGTTGAACTAGTCTGCACAGTTGTTACCGGGCCGCCAGCAGTTAGAGAATATGTTAAGGTATAACTCTCGGTATCGGATTCATCAAACCAACTTATCCTGGCACTGAATGGCGTGACATTATCAACGGATAACATTGAAATTTTAGGACAGGGCGTTGTAAACGATGAAGAAATAAAATCAGAGTTGATGTCCTTGCATGCCATCCTTCCCCTTACAAAATATTGTTTCCCGGGCGTAAGAGGGAACATGGTCCGAGTTTCATTGATTAAAGTCCAGGTAACATTATCTGCGCTGTACTCAAGAGTAGCATTACCGGTATAGCTGCTTGTCCAGCTCACCACGGCTTTATTGTAGATTAAGTCGGTGATAGTGAGTGCGGTTAATTTAGGGCATTCGGTGGTGAACTGGCTATACTTAAATTGGGTAGCTGTGCTGCAATTTCCTCTAATACGTAAATCATATATAGTGCCCGGTAATAGACCACCAATCTGATTGCTGTATAGAGCAAGCGTTAACCACTGATTTTTGTCCGCTGGAGAATATTGCACTTCATAATAATAATTGATTGAATTAAATATCACGTTGTCGGTACCGATGCTCGAAATTGAAAAGGAGCTGGTGTTAACGCAATCTGTGATGAAGTTTATGTAATAATAATCAGTAAAACCCAGATAACATTTGGCACGGGCCCTAAGCTGATACGAGTAACCAGAAGACAGGTACAATGTTGTTGAGTACGTCCGATTCCAATAGTTATAGCCCGAAGGAGAATATTCAATCTCGAACTGATCCAGGGTTGTATTGGGCGGCAGTACTATCGTTGCAGTGTAGTTTGATACGTTGAGGGTAATGAGGGATGGGTCAGGGCAATTAGAGGGTGAGTTCTGCCAGATCTCCATCTGGTAATCATCGTGCGGGCCAAAACCATAAGAATATTCATTAATCACCTCAGGCCGTCCATCTCCGTTTAAATCATTAATGGTCATTCGAAAATCAGTTGAGCCTGGATATATCATAGGCAAACCATATTCTTCGAATTTTTCAAAAGACGAATTTGACAAGTGTTCACCAGCCCCCACTTTGTTTTTGAGAAAAACAAATCTTCTATTTTCGAGCCCCACCACCATATCTATTTTTCCATCACCATTCATATCGGCCGGTTGAATGATCGTTGAACCGTTTTCGCTTAATGCAAGAGTAGGCGAAGCTAGTGTGATGCTTGGTGAAGTGCCCTTATTTTCCATGGTGGCTATATTTCCAATGAGATTTGGTGAATGAGAGATGATATCACTCCAGCCATCCTGGTTTAAATCGTGGGCAAAATATCGAACATATCTTTCTCCTCGGATTGAATCCTGCACCAAGTTTTCCTCAAAGTCAAAAACGCCAGGGTGGCTGTTGTTTTTTAGTATTGACAGAAAATTTCTATAATCTGCACCCACCATTAAATCGGGCTTACCGTCATTGTTCAAATCACCTGAGGTCAGAAACTCTATGTAGTAGGGTAAAATCTTAGTGTATTGGTTCTCAAAGTTGTCTGCCGATAGAGCTCCCTTTGGATTTTGATTCCTGATTATTGTAAACACTTGGCTATTGTAGGCCAGGGATGCGATGCCTGAAATATCAATTCGACCATCCTGGTCGAAGTCATTGAATGCTAAATGCTGTAAATTCCCGATAGGTAAATCCATTGGAACACCGAAGAAAATGTAGCCAGGGACAGAGAAGTTCGGATATATCCTCAAACTATTTCCTGCACGGCCTATTATATCTTTGAGACCATTGCCATCGAGATCAATAACCTGAAAATCAGTGCTCGAGTAGAAATCAGGCACAGAAGTAGTGCTTCTTACAAAGGATTCTTCTGTGATGTCACCACCCTGATTTACATTTTGAAAAATAGAAAAGCCCTGGTAGTGAATTCCAACGATATCGGGTTTGTTGTCACCATCCATATCTTGCACCTTGGTCCTCCAGATATAAGGCTGCTTGATGCCTACACGAAGTTGCAGATCGCCTCTCTTGAAATCACCCGTAAAGGTTGGGACAAATTCCCGTACTGATTCAGTGGCAAGCCCCGATTGGGCATCGAGTAATGTTATCGGTCCAAGCGATGCGCCTGCAGGCACTTTTACTTTTATTTCGGTTGAACTAGAAGACAACACAGTAGCACGTGTGGCACCGAAGCTTACTAAATTCTTTTCCAGAGTAGGATTAAAGTTCTGGCCAGTTATCGTTACCTCTGTGTCGATTGGTGCACTTATCGGAGTATAAGAATAGATAATTGGTTTCACTGCCGTGAAAAAACTTACGGACCCGGTTGTATACGATGCAAAACCATTGGTGGCTACTAACCTGTGATAATAGGTTTGTCGCGGCTGAAGATTTGTAGCGGGTGCAGAAATATTTAGGTACTCGGTGGTATCGGGCATTGGGTATGATGGTGTTACCAAACCCAAAGCCGGTGTTGGTCCATACTCAAAGTAAAATGAAGTGGGCAGACTATTAGGATTTATCTCGCCACGCAGGGTTGCCGTGGTTTCGGTTACATCAACTGCATCTTTTATTTTCACCAAGGGCGCGAGTGAAATCGTAGTGAATGGTTCTCCAGTAAAAAAAGTGCTTCCATTCTTATTCGTTGCAACAAGCCTGAGATAGTATTTCGTTTGGCTTTGCAATCCGGTCAGGATACCTTCAACCATATTGGTGTATTTATATGTTGAAGATGAACTCCCGAAAGCGGGTGTAGTTCCGTATTCGAAATGGTATGTGACGGTGTCACTCCTTGGCTGCAGGCTGCCTTTAATCTTCACTGTGGTGGCGGTAATATCATAAACCCCGAGACTGGTAATGATGGGTTCGTCTATCACACCAACAGCATCCCAGGCTTTATCCACTTCCTGATAAACGGCAGAGTTTTTACTATATAAATCAGCTGTGGCTAACATAGAGCCTATCCGGCTATCGAGATAATCAGAATAATAGCTCAGGTACTCCGTGAGATTTCGGTAAGTAATTTTGGTTGCGGCATCCATGCCGATCGCATTGACGGAATAACTGAACTGGTGGTCATTTACTCCTGCGCCACCTTCGCATAAAAGATAAAACCAGAAGTTTTGAACACCTGAATTGTAGTGCACACCACCGTTATCTTCATACCCTGTATACCACAGATCTCCCGCGTAGGTATCCGGCTGATTTTTAAGATTGGGGTTACTCATATCACGCATACCGCCATCACGATAATGTCTGGCCAACTGCCAGGTAGCAGTATCACCGAACGTCTCGAACTCAACCGCTTTACCAAAAATGTCTGAGAACGATTCATTGAGGGCTCCTGACTCATTATAGTATTGAAGGTTTGCTTCATACTGTGTCACGCCATGCGTCAATTCATGGCCCACCACATCCAGTTCAACGAGCGGGTTGTTGTTGCTGCCGTCTCCAAAGAGCAATGTATTGCGTGACCAAAAGGCATTATTCATATCCTGGTCTACGTGTACATAAGACGTGATCATACTACCATTGTTATCGAAACTGTTGCGGTTGTGTTTTTTGAAATAGTATTCATAAGCCTGCTCGGCCGCCCATTGAACCGATACTGCTGGTTTATGATACGGGTTGTTATAAATATTATCTGCGGAATAGAAACTATACACAGGAACACTAAAACCAAAAATCCAGGCTGAAACGCTGGCATTATGGTAATCATAAGTTCCGATGGAGCCACCATGTTCTGTTTGCCCTGACAAATGTGAGCTGCCGTCTCCTGATTTTTCAACTCGAATAGTTCTATTTCCATAATAGTTTGTCAACCCAGTTCCCGTGTTATAGGGAAGGGGTGGTTCTTTTTCGTTGAAGCAACTGTTTACCAGGCTTACTTTATTAAGCAGTTGCCCGTTGCGGGTGTCAATGGAAACTCTCCACTGTTCAATAAGTGATACATCTATATCGAACTGAAAAGCAATGGAAAAACTTTCCGGGGTAAAGGTGAAACCTTTAGAGACAATCAACTTCTTGCCGGGTCTGACGGTGGTATCTTTTGTGTTAAGGTATTGTTTGGCCAGGTGGAAAGCCTGTTCTTCGCTGACTGTAGTTTGTGTATTCAGATTAATATTTCGTACTGCCTTACCGTTTGCAGATGTCATAAAACCATCCTTCTCATGCATGCGGTAGCCCATACCTTCCATCGGAATCCCTTTATAGTATTGTTGCAAAAGGTGGTGACGCATTCCAAGATGATCAGTATTTGATTCTACCTCTATGAAGGTGAATTCAGCAGGTATATTAAAATAGTGGTTGATGTTGGCCAAGAAGTAAGAGGCAGTAACGGTTTTCTCCTTAAATTCAATTGCTCGCGGTGGCTCATTCGCGTTAGCAAAGTAAAATTTACCTGCGCTCGTACTGGAGGTGCTAACCGAGTTTGGAGTAACGTTTACCTTTTTCTGTGCCAGAATAGGGCCAACGGAAAAGCCGAGTAAAATGAAGAGTAGAATTCTCCTATGCATCTGTATTATGGCCTAAGCCTTTACCTTTTATACAATCTTTTAAAACCTTCTCTCCTCATGCACATAACGATCACTTCACTATATGCACCCAGTTTTTACACGTTGTTAAGTCTCCGACCTTTAGATGAATATAATATACACCCGCTGCCAGGTCATGCGCATTCCAGTCATTTTTGTAGTCTGAAGATTCGAAAACTTTTTGCCCCCATCGATCGATCACAGTTAACTGCAATGTTATTCCTGCATTGGCCGGAGCAATCAAGTCGGAGCCAAAGCCTATCTCAAAATAATCATTAAGACCAGTCGAGGCATCAGGGGTAAATACATTTGGAATCAAGAGCTTATAAACTGGCAACTGTACGATCTCTTCAAAAGTACAGAATTTCTTTTGTGCAATAAACTTCAGCAAATATGAGCCGTCTTCCACATACCTATGTTCAACTTCTGTTTCTTCTGAAATTATCCCATCGCCAAAATCGAAACGAAGCGTTAGGTCTTCCTGGGGCGGGGTCAGGTTTTGAACAATGATAGAAGGGCGATCAATACAATTGACTTTGAAATGATGCTGCCATTTCAAATCGATACTATCTATTACCACTACCTGGATGGTATCTTTCCGGACACAATCATTCACATCGCTGGCATTAACAAAATACCGTGTGGTGCGTGTCGGCTGCACATCAGGCGAAGGATTTGATGAGCTAAAGGAATGGTCTTCGGCAGACCATTCATACATACTTGCACCTGTGGCCGTTAATTGGAAGGTCGCTCCTTCACAAATTTCACCATCGTTGCCTGCCTTAATTTGATCTTTAAAATAGTAAATCGTCTTTGTTACCGTATCTGCCTTATTACAACTATTAAAGTTACTGGCAATCAATTGTACGGTGTAAACTCCCGGCTGTTTAAATCCATGAAACAGGGAAATAGTATCGTTCTTTGTTTTCGTGAGCATGGTGCCATCGCCAAAATTCCAGGTAAAATTTTCACCGTTCACACTTAAGTTCTTAAATCGGATGGAGTCTGGATAGCAAACATGATCGTAACCCGGTTTAGTAAAGTCCAGGTTATTGGTTTGAAAAGAAGCATGAACATCATATACCAGCACTACATTGAGTGTATCTGTTTTAGAGCAACCATTCACATCTTCAACCGTGACATAGTACGCCATTGCGCTATTCGGTTTAATGTTGGGTGACTGTTGAGAAGATGAAAAACTTCCATCTCTGCTGATCCAGTTGTACGTAACACCTCCGCTTGCTGTAAGTTGAAAATTTTCCCCTTCACACACCTGCGCGTCTCCACCCACCACTATATTCTCTTTAAAATAATGAATGACCTTGGTTATAGAATCGGTTTGACTACACGTACTCAGGTCTGTGATTTTAAGCTTTACATGATACTGACCCGCTTGTTGGTATTGATGGATGAGTGATCTTGGGTCGGTGTCCTGTTGGACAACAAAGGTTCCGTCACCAAAATCCCAGGTAATGGTTTTTCCTCCTGTGCTGAGATTTTGGAATACGATAGAATCCGGATAGCAAACATTGTTAAATCCGGGCATTGTTAATGCTAAATTATTCGTGTCGAACATGGCCCTCAGCGAAGACAAATCAAATTTGAAGGCCGCATTGTTACAATTTGCGCTGCGGTTTAGCCGCGATTTGCCATTCGAAGTGGTTGGAAAATCTGACGTTTTCTGGCCGGTTTCATTACCAAAGGTGCAACCCGAACATACAGCATGATACACGATGCCGTACTTATCGAAGCGCGAGGTTCCTCCGTCTACGTGCGTTTTTGAAGAATTGCCGCCCAGGTAAGTTGAATACACCAGCTCAGTGGCATCTCCGTTAAGTACAATAAAATAAAAATCAGAACCCGATGTCGTTTTTTGATAGGCATCGTTGGTAATGGGCATACCGCTGGTAGTGCTTTGCCAAAAACCGGTAGTAGGACTAGAATTAACAAAGCCGCCCCAACCTGCCATGTAGATGTTATCGCAGTCGTTCACTAAGAAAGCGGTGGGAGAAATATTGGGTGTCACCAGACCGTTGGCAGACCCTGAACCAAAAACGGTTGAGAATTCCAATACGCTTAAATCGGGAGAAAATTTCTGCAAAAACTGACCGCTGTTTGCAACATTGAAAATTCCGGGTGTGATAGGCATGTGGCCGGCTGTCTGTCCATAACAAAACACATTGCCATTGGAATTAAGGTCTATAAAATAAACCTGGTCGAACGACACGGTACCAGTGAATGTGGCATTCAGTATGGCGCTACCATCGGCAGCCACGCGAGCAATCCAACCGTCTACAATACCATTAAAAACGGTTTGATAGGAGCCAGCCGTTGCTGGAAAATTAACACTGGTCGTTCCTCCGGCCAGCACAATGTTTTTATTGTTATCAAATTTTATAGAATAGGCAGCATCGAAACCTGATCCACCCACATAGCTCGACCAAACGATGGAGGATAAGTCCGGGGACAGTTTAGCTACAAGACCATCGGTGGTGCCGCCATTAAAAGAATTATCGAATCCGTTAACGATCGGAAAATTATTGGAAGACGTAACCGAACTGATATACACATTCCCCGTCTCATCCGTAATTACATCTCCCCGCATCTCATCGCCGTAGTTTACTACCAATGGGCCGCCCGATGGTTTAGGAATGTTCAGGCCGTCATTGCCCGATCCCCCGAGAAAGGTGGACCCAACCAACTGATCTCCGTTAGGCGACAATCGTGTAATGACGATATCCCATTGGTCATCGGTATTGAGTACACGATTATGAATGGTGGTGCCGAGATTAAATGTTTTGTCAAAAGCATTAGCGCCTGTCGGGTAGTCGGGCGAACTGGAAATACCCAGCACAATCAGATCGCCTGAAGTTTTATCAACCACAAGACTTTCGGGGGAATCGTTATTGATACCACCCAGGTGAGTGGCGTACAAAAATTTCGTTCCTGCCGAATCGTATTTAATGATGGCCATATCAAAATTTCCGTGGTTGGTAGTCTGAAACGCGCCTACAGTAGCAGGGAAAAATCCGCCCAGGTTTTGATGCGTTACGCCAGCCGAATAAAGTGTTCCATGTTCACCGGGAGTTGCTGTGCTTCCCCAATTGTCGGCTGTGGAGCCGGAGTAGGTTGAAAAAATCAAGAGTGGGTCAATGACCAACGTACGGCACTCATCATAATCAGCAGGAAAGAAAAATGAAACAACATTGTTAGCGAGCCGATATTCGCTTGACACCATTTGTTTGTTATGGTCATTGACCTGATAGGAAAACGGTTTTTGTTCGGTAAGTGACCCTACTGCCGTTTGTATTTGCAATGCTTCGTCATCTGATTTTTCAATGCCGTATACTCCACAGTATTCAATTTTGATTTGCGATGGATCGGCTCCGGGTTTTACGATGAAATCGTATTTTAGATTATTTCCAATCGATGATACACGAAAATCAATTCCATCATAAACATCCGGATACAGGATAGAAGCAAATGCCAAGGCATTCGTAGCCCACCGGCAGGAATCACTACCAAGAAAATAATTGTTGTGGCCATCTAACGGCATCTCCACCATTGCCTTTGATTGCTGGTTCGACCCTAAAAGATTGATCTGGAAGTAGTGCCCATTGACGCCTTCAGTTGCTGATAACCCATCGGATTCATTAATCGCACCATGACTTGCCAAATGGTGGTGCTCCATTTCCTCCATATTGAGGAGCAAAACCGAAAAACCCTTAGCTGAAACGCCTAAACGCCCTCCTGGTACCTGGGCTTGAAAATCAACGCCTTCATTCCATTGGCCTTTGTTCTGGATAAACCGCAGGTCTTGATTATTCTGGCCGAAAGCACTGAATGAAAGTAATAAGAGCAAGGGAGCTAACCGCATAATTTCGCAATATACTAAATTTAATAACGGAGCAGATCGCTACTATAGCTCTTCGTAGTGGGGGATTCCACCATGGGCGGGATGAGGTGAGCTAGTTCGGTAAAGCGCGAACGTTCTCTTACAACGTGAACTTTTCGGGAGTGACTTGAACAAGACTAATATGCGGGAAAGTGCGCGAACTTAATTCAACCTCCCAGCATCACTCATAAGAAGACCTGATGATACGTTTACTCCAATATTGGATTTCGCCATACACTTTGGTGCAGACTCGTTGGATACCACCCGAACATGTCCATCGAAATCCATCAGTTGGTCATACGAAATAGCCGTGCTATCAATGAGTTGGTCAACGTTGGTAAAACTAATGGGTAAACCTCCATGCACCGTATTCAACTTTATCACAACCTTACCACCTGATGCTGCATCGTTTTCACAAATAAAAGCCATATAACTTCCAATAGGAGATGTTCCAATTAAATCAACGACTACCAATGTGTTGCCATTAACCCGCTTGTTAAATTGAACAGAACCTGAAATATCCGAGTCAGTCGGACTTAACGTATAAGATTTAAATATGCCGGTAGTTTCATTGCCTCCTGTATCCGCTTGTGCAATAATCCTAACGAAATCAGTTTCGCTCAAGGTGATGTTGACATGACTGTTAAGGGAAAGAAGTTGATCGTATGAAATTGTATTACCATTCTTCATCGTGGATACAATTGTTTCACTTTTTCCAGTGGTGCCATCCACTGAATGTAATTCAATCATAGCCTTGCCTGTTTCGGCTATTGAATTTTCGTAAAAATGGGCCTGATACATTTTACTGGGAATGGTACCATCAAGATGAATGGTGACACGTGTTGAATGGTCTGTCCCTTCCTCGAGGGTTATGGTACCACTTATCCCTGAATTTGAAACCGGGTTAAGATTATATGTTTTATGTTGGCCTGTTAACGCCTTTTCACCTAATTCCTGTTCGTCACAGCTCATTATCGATATCGAAGCGATAAGAAATACTATAAGTGACATGGCTGAAAAATTTTGAATCCTGAGTCTCATAGTATTCTTATTTAATGCGTTAGCGTTTTTTTTATGCGAAGTTTGGATGTGCCCTTATGAGTAAATACTATACATATTAATGCCAGAAGTATAAAGTCTGTTTGAAGGTCAGAAAGGAAGTTCTGAATCGAGTTAATTCTCCGCTGTGATGATTTTGTACTACAGAATGAAAAAAAATCTACAAGAAATTATCCCTTATTTTCATCGCAACTTACTTCAGTCATTCATTTTAGTTTGCACATCACATTGAATATGTATAAAATCACGAAAAACTTAAATGCAACGCCAAAAGGCTGACAATCGAAAGAGATTAAATTTTTAGCGTTAACTTGAAATGAAGAATCGAAATATTTGTATTGTCTAAAATCCCGGGATAATATATTTCCGTAGAAATTTAAAAAAGGAAGCAGATGAAAGACAAGACAGATGGTGATGACATTCCTACAAAAATGAAATTTGAAAAAGAAATCGCTACTGTATTACAATCCAGGCAACCCGGTACGGATATGCTTAATGTAATGGAAGCATTGCATTATGGTTCAGATCAATTTCAACAGGCCTTTGATGTAGCCCTGGAGATGGACAACAGGAGCCTAGTGAAGTTAATATATTCAAATTTCAATGCAGGTAAAGTGATCGTGGAGTTTACGTTGCTCGCAAAAAAGTGACTGCACAGAATAGTTCAGGCGAAGGCGGCTAAAAGTATAGATTCATTTTCCAAGTGCGTGAAGTAGGGTAGTACCATCGGATATTCTTCGCGCAACAACAAGTTATTGTGAGCATGAAGGGCCAGATTATGGACGTCATGGCCTTTGAGTCAGATCACTTGCTCCTCGTTAAATAGTTCAAAAGGATAGACAGCGTAGTGCTCCTCATTCCGATCTATTTTATAATTTAAGCCTCTTTGAACCATCGGAATGAACAGCTCAGCGATCGAAAGATCAAAACAATTTATACGCATAGCTCCGGAATGGATTCTACGCAAATTATCGAACCGGCAATTCTTAATGGTCGGGGCAATCATTGTAGGACTGTGGGCTGGTCTCACTGCCGTGTTGCTTAAAGTATCCGTTCATTATTTACAGCATACATTAGTGTCCTTCGGACATCAGTATAATTGGGTGTACTTCATTTCGCCCACCATTGGTATTCTGGCCACCTATCTTTTCGTTCGCTTGTTCGTGCAGGGAGGTCTGATGAAGGGAACTTCTCATGTTCTGCTGGCTATTGCCAAAAAGTCCTCTTTCATTCCCCGTCAGGAAACGTTCACCCATGTAGCAACGAGCGCACTTACGGTGGGTATGGGAGGATCAGCAGGATTGGAGTCCCCCATTGTTCAGACCGGTTCCGCCATCGGCTCTATGTTTGCATCGTTCTTTCCGATTGGCTATCGCGATCGAACGTTGTTGCTCGCGTGTGGTGCCGCTGCAGGAATTGCTACAGCATTTAATGCACCCATTGCCGGAGTACTGTTTGCCTTGGAAGTTCTATTGGTAGACGTTAGCATTTCCGCTTTCATTCCCTTGCTCATTGCGGGAGCAACCGGTGCATTGTGTTCCAAAATTATTCTTCAGGAAGGAATCTTGCTCTCCTTCAAAAACGTAACGGATTTTAATTATCACAATGTTCCATACTATATCTTGTTAGGCATTATATGCGGATTGATTTCCGTCTTCTACCTGAAGACGTTTCTGAAAACGGAAGTGTTGTTTGCAAAATATTTCAAGGCCCCGCTATTTCGCCTATTTGGATGTTCGCTTTTATTGGGAGGAATGATCTTGCTGTTCCCGGCCTTGTTTGGAGAAGGATATTCTTCGATCACTGCACTGGCACTTTACAAACCGGAGCAACTTTTTGCAGGAAGTCCATTGCAAATCTTCTTTACACAAAACCAATGGGGCATTGGCTTCGCTATTCTCACCATCGGATTAATAAAGGTATTTGCCACTTCGCTTACTTTGAATGCCGGAGGCAATGGTGGAAACTTTGCACCTGCCTTATTGGTCGGGTCGTGCCTGGGATTTTCGTTTGCCTTTCTGCTCAACACCACGGGGCTCACACACTTGCCAACCTCTAATTTTTGTCTGGTGGCCATGGCGGGAGTATTGACCGGAATTTTTCATGCTCCCTTAACAGGCGTTTTCTTAATAGCAGAAATTACAGGTGGTTATGATTTGATTATTCCGTTGATGATTGTTTCAGCGCTCAGTACAGCCGTATCGCGTTACTTGAGTCCACGTTCGTTGGATCAGGAAAAATTACAACACGACAACAGTGTAGTTTCCTTCACCAAAGACACGCACGTTCTTTCAGAACTATTGCTGGAAAGTTTCATCGAAAAGGATTTTGTTCAGGTTCGTTACAATTCAACACTCAGAACATTGGTCGATGCTGTTGCGCATTCCAAGCGAAGCATTTTTCCTGTCACAGACGATCAAGGTAAATTGGCAGGCATTATTTTGTTGGATGATATTCGTGAATTGATGTTCAACACCGCCTTATATGATTCGGTATTGGTCAATCAGCTCATGCAAAAGCCACTCGTCACGGTAAACGTTCATGACGACATGAGCATTGTGATGGAAAAGTTTGATAAGAGTGCAGCATGGAACATTCCGGTATTAGAAGATGGAAAATATATAGGTTTCATTTCAAAGTCGAGCATCTTTTCAAATTACCGTGATAAGTTAAAGCACGATTGATTCTGATTCTTTCCTCAGATCTAGCTGCTATCGATTGGTACCCCTCAAAGTTTAAAAGTAGAGGGTTTCACGTCATTGTAATGAAGCTTTTCTGTATAAGCTGAAAATGCCCGATAACTAGAAGATGCAGGTATTTCCCACTTCCATTTACACGACACTCAATACGCTGTCTCAGTTTATAGAACTCGTTTTGTTGATGTTATTGATCGAAATCTATTGCGCTTCATATTCCCCTTTTAATCCAGGATGTTCATTGGCGCTTTTGCGAAGGAATACAAACAGCAATGGAATTGATTCTCTATTCATTTATTTCTTATCTGAGACAAAAACCTGGTACTTAAGGATTTCTTTTACTTTTCTATCTATGCGCCTGCGATCCCTTCGTGATAAAATATTCAATGCTTTTCCCTGTATCGTCTCTTCATGAAGTAATGAATTTTGAGAATCGTAAACACGGAGAATGGTGAAGTTTGTTTTATTGATGTTTGTTTCAATTACCCAATACGGGTTTGAATTTTGCGCTTTAGCAAAACCAATGCTGAAGAGAAAGGCTGCGATAATTAAAAGTGATTTCATATGCTTTATTGTTTGTTGAAATACTATACGCGGTATTTCATAAAAATTTTCAATCACGTGACATAGAGCAATTGATTTTAGACTGAAGCCAAAGCATTATCGACCAAATGAAGCCTTTGTTTTTAGTCGACCGTTTTACTATTTTCGTCCACAAATGACCAGACCAGGTAACCTTATCGTAGATTTTGAGTAAAAGAGGTTATGGACAAGTTCTTTTACCGGTTCGTATTCTCCGATCAACGTTCAGATTATCTCGCTCGTCACGTCACCTTCTGGCTATGTGCCTGGTTGTTTCAGGGATTCATATATGGATTCATGTACACCATGAACGATCAAGGTACTTTCTTTCTTCTTTCGTATGGAGAGTCCTTTATTTTTTTACCTCAGCACATGCTGTTGAGTTATAGTATCATCTACTTTGTGCTGCCGCGTTTTCTGTTTAAGGGGAAATACATCTGGGGTATCTTTTACATTATACTACTCATCCTTATTACCGCATTCCTTTCCCCTTTAATGCAAAGGACACTCATTCATTCTTATCGCGATTGGATTGGTTTCCCGTGGCATTCTAAAAATCTTTTCGTTTCATTCATGGGTGGATTACGAGGCGGTCTGACAGTTGCTGGATTTGCCGTGGCGATTAAGCTTCTGAAGCATTGGTATATAAAGAATACAGATAATCAACGATTGGAAAAGGAAAAACTGAAAGCGGAGCTGGAATTGCTCAAAGGTCAGTTGCATCCGCATTTTATGTTTAATACACTGAACAGTATTTACGCCATGGCGCTTAATGATTCAAGTAAATGCGCGGAAGCCATTTTAAAATTGGCCAATCTGATGCGGTACTTGATGGCGGAATCCAAGCAGACCATGATTTCGCTTTCTGAAGAATTGCTTGTTCTCAATCATTACATCGAGATGGAAAAGAATCGCTTTGGTGAACGATTGGATCTCATGGTGAATATCCAGGGTGATATTGACAATAAAACCATTCCGCCTTTGTTGCTTCTTCCTTTTGTGGAGAACAGTTTCAAACATGGCACAAGTCAGGTAGAGGGAATGGCGTGGATGAGTATGGATATACGGGTAAAAAATGATGAGTTGATTTTTAAATTGGTGAACGGAAAGCCGGAAAAGTCAAAACGTACCAAAGTACCTTTGTCAGGTATTGGTTTGCAAAATGTAAAAAGACGTTTGTCTTTACTGTACCACAATAGTCACGATCTTCGTATTACAGAAGACGATTCAACCTTTATTGTATCATTGGTTTTGCAATTGGATAAAGTAAGTACAGCAGGATGAAAATGAAATGTCTTTTAGTGGATGATGAACCTCCGGCACTTGATGTGCTGAGAAAATACATTGAGGTTACGCCTTCATTGGAAGTGATGGGAATATGTTATCATGGTATGGATGCTTTTGAGTTTATTCAACAAAACAAAGTAGACCTGATTTTCCTGGATATTCAAATGCCTAAACTTTTGGGTACCGATTTGATCAGGGCGTTGCCAAATGCTCCCAAAATAATTTTTACAACGGCTCATCGCGAATATGCAGCAGACGGCTTTGACCTCAATGCAATTGATTATTTGCTAAAACCGTATTCACTGGATCGTTTTTTGAAAGCAATTCATAAGGCACAGCTTGGAGAACATAAACCAACGGAGTTGAAAACAGAATCGCTTCGTTTGGAGAGTGAGCCCTTTCTTTATTTTCGGGCGGACCGAAAAATGGTAAAGGTGATGGTGAACGATATCCAATACATTGAGAGCCTTAAGGATTATGTGAAGATTATTACAAGAGCCGAAACGATCATCACGAAACAAACCATTACTGCCATCGAAGAAATGCTGCCAGCAGATCATTTCATTCGCGTACATCGTTCTTTTATCGTGGCCTTAGGAAAGATCAATTCCTATTCATCTCAGACCCTCTTTATTCAAAAGAATGAAATTCCGGTAGGACCGTTGTATCGCAATGAGACACTAAAGCGACTGGCAGGAAAAGTATAGAATACCTTGAAAGCATGAGGTACTCCTCCCGAAAGAAATGTTCCCCGCAGTTTTCGCTGACCAAATGCAAACTAATTAGTGAAAACCCCCAGCTAGCGCAAGCGTCCGCTTGTGCTCAATATTTGTAAGTGTCTCGCTTACAGGATGTAGAAAGCTTAAACTGTCCCGACCTTATTCCTCATATACTCTTCAAACTCCTCCAGCTCAACAATTTCAATTTCATCCAACAACCACAGAGTATGAGCATACCATAGTTGAAACTGAATTGCATGGGCTCTACCAACCGGTGGCGCTGTGATAATAGTTCTTTAACATCACCTGGTGTGAGTTGTTCAACCAGATTTCTTAATTGTGCTTTAAGAATACAATGGCCTTTAACTCAAAACCATCAATCTAAAGGGCTAACAAAAGGGATACAACTTGCGAAGTCAGCAATTATTTGTGGCTTATACATCGCTTAGAGTTATGAATTTATTAGTAGCGTAATAAAGATTTAGTATTAGGTTAATTATCAAGCGATGCAATTTCATAATTAATTCACGCGCTTCGAGATGACAAGCCCGGTCGGGCTACTTAGTTTTATCATAGTAATAAAAAAAATTATAGCTATGAAAAAAATCCTACTCTCTGCATTTATTTTTTTTGCCATTACATCAAACTCCCTCGCACAAGTTCGAAAATTAAATGCGGGAGAGGATCAGACTATTTCACCAGGTGAGGTAGCACATTTAAAAGGTAAAGCAACGAATGTCAAGGCTTACACCTGGACAACCAGTGGCTCTGGTAAATTCTCTAAGAAGCATGCTTTAGTCACCGATTATATTCCCAGTAAGCGGGACATAAAAAGAGGCAAAGCTAATCTTACACTTTCAAGTCGGGACAAGAAAATAAGGGATACCATGAAGCTCAACATCAAAAAGTGCGGCACTGTCAATGCTGGTGATGATGTTGTTGCGTGTGGTTATCAATGGGGTGGCGAAATTCCTTTAACGGCCATCGTTTCTAATAATACTGACTCCATTACATGGTCAACCAATGGCTATGGCGGATTTGATAATCCCAATGCTTACAGTACAACCTATTATTATGATGCTTCAGATGTTAATCTGGCGGTGATTGAAGTCTATGCTACAATCAACGGTAGCGGATGTAATGGACGCACAGATACTGTACAAATTAATCTGCAGGCTGCACCTCACTTGGAATTTCCTGAACCATACGTCCAGCAAATGGGAACAGAACCGGTTTATGCGAATGTATACCTGTATGGTTACGCTTCCGAAGGAACGTGGACTACCTCTGGCTCCGGATACTTTGAAAATCCCGGCTCTACCTTCTCAGCATATTATCCAAGTGCAAATGATGTAGCGAATGGTTGTGTTGAAATGATATTTACTACTAACGACCCCGATGGCCCTTGCACACCAACCAGTGGCTCCATGACAGCGTGCTTTAATCCAATCAGTCTGCCTTGCCCAACAGTCGATATCGGTGGTGACAGAGTTGAGTGTGGCTATCTCAGTGGCGGTGGAATCAATCTTGAAGCGAGCATATCCGATTATGTGGAAAGCATTACCTGGTCAAGCAGCGGGAATGGCGGCTTTAGTGATGCCAACGCTTTTTCCACAACGTATTATTATGATGCGACCGATGTTAATAATGCCTCTGTACAAATTTATGCTACCGTTTCAAATTCCGGATGCTCCAGCTCTGCTGGAATAGTGGTAAACCTTCAGTCAGCTCCTCACTTGGAATTTCCTGAACCTTATGTCTATCAAAACGGATCCGAACCAGTTTATGCGAATGTATACCTGTATGGTTACGCTTCCAGTGGAACATGGACTTCTTCAGGCACTGGAACATTTGAAAATTCCAATTCAACTTACTCGGCGTATTATCCAAGTGCAGAGGATGCTCTTTATGGTTGTGTTCAATTGACCTTTACCACCAACGATCCTGATGGTCCATGCGGACCAACCAGCGGATCAATGACCGCATGCTTTAATCAAGTTTGTCCTGAAGTAAACATAGGAGATGATATTGTTGAATGCGCATCAAGTGCAGGTGGTGAGATTTATTTGCAAGCCACTACTACAACCTATGCAGAAAGCATTACCTGGTCAACCAATGGCGCTGGATCGTTTTCAGATCCCAACGCGTTCACGACAACTTATCAATACGATCCATCAGATGTGAATAATGCATTTATAGAAATATACGCCACCGTCAGTAGTTTTGGTTGCTATAATTCGGACAACCTGATGATTCATTTACAAGCAACGCCAGAGTTGGTGTTTCCAGAACCCAATGTTTACACTTGTGCCGGAGGTGCCGTGTATGCAAATGTTTATTTATATGGATATGCATCGAGCGGTACCTGGACGACAAGCGGCACCGGCACTTTTCAAGATCCAAACTCAACTTACACCGCTTATTATCCAGGCATTGATGAAATAGGATGCACTACCTTAATCTTCACCAGCAACGATCCGGAAGGTCCATGTGGATCAACTAGCGGCTACATGGAAGCATGCTTTGAAGAATGTTCCAGTGCTGCAGCGAGAGCAAACGTCCTGGAAGTAGAACTTCATCCCAATCCAACAACTGATAAACTGGAATTGAAAACAGATGTAGTCATAGACAAATCCAAAACATACATAACCAATTTGGTAGGCAATAGAATTGATTTCAGGTGGAATGGTAATGACATTAATGTTTCAACGTTACAACCTGGTAATTATCTTCTCCATGTTATTTCATTAGAAGGAGGGTTGTATACCTTAAGATTTATAAAACTTTAGGAGAATAGTCAACTGTAGTTTTTTTACCGAAAAAGTAGCCAAATGATTTGGTTACTTTTTCGTTTTCCTTGCATCAGAATCAATAAAATCATCTCCAACTTTCTTCCTTGCATAAAACCTAAACTCCGTTCACTTGTCCATGTGGGAAATCTTTGTCAGCAAGAGAGTCACCCGTACAATGACTAAAAAATCAACCAAGTTGATGATACAAGAAACTCTCCAGCTTCGCATTCATATCCTAATTTCGATTTATCATTACTTTCTGATAATATGAATGGCTCCTGTCTTTTAGCATAAGAAGATAAAGGCCATTATTGAAATTTGAAATATCAAGTTCATAAAGGTCTGCGCCTCCCAGAATTTTCTTAAAAATCATTCTTCCGTCAATGGTTAGTAAAGAAACCTGTTCGATTGAATTATTAAGATTATTCCGCAGATCAATTATTATCTTTTGGTTGGCAGGGTTTGGAAATATGTTGAATCTAAAATTTTGTTCCTCTGCTATTGCTGTTACAATGTCCTGAGTTACCGTTATAGAATCGATAAGTGTGCCTTCACCCTGAATCATTATTTTAGCAATTCTTGCTGTGCCCTCTGTATTTTCTGTAGAGGAAGAAATTGAAATAGTTTGGTTTCCTTGACCATTCGAAGGAGATACCACACACCATGACTTATTTGTGCTTAACGACCAATCACCATTCGTAAGAACTGAAGCCTGCATCTCGTTTCCGGCTTTTGATAAAATAACATTTCGGCTAGAGACAGATAAAAATTTCTGAGGTACCGGGGAGAATGTCTTTGCATATTCATATTGAATTGCCCCAGCCAAAAAAGCAAGTGGGGCATTCCAGTTGATAGCAATTTCATTTGTAGAGTAGCTGCATTCAAGATCAACATAACATAAAGCAGGTAATGTAGATGGATACGCTGCAGTTCCACAATCGTCAGCTGTATTCTGCGGGTTAGGTCCTCCGGCTATGAAACCAGGGATAGGCTCAGTAATTCCATCCGCACCCGATGGTCTGTGATGAATTTTTTGTGGATACTTAGATCCAAACCCAGTAACAAAACTATAGGTTGTTGCATTCCGGCCAACCAGATAGTCGAGGGCTGCGAGGGCCGCGTTAAAATATTGCTGATCGTGAGTCAGTTTATATACCTGTATCAGAATCATTCCCGTGTTGGCCACATCAGAATTACTTCCCCAAAAGAAATTATTGGTTGGTATTCTATAGGGAGAAGTTTGCTGCAAGGTCTTTGCCGATTGAATCAGACTGGTCAGTTTAGCTTTAGCTGTCGTTGTGTCGGCTAATGCAGTCAGGTTCTTTCTATTTGTAACCAACGAAAGAAGCCCAAGCGTTTTTACATTTGGCCATCCGGGTATGTCATAGGAAGTAGATGAAATATTTAGAGTATTGTAATAAGTGTCGTCCAGCGTTGTGATGTATAGTTCAGCTGCCGCCCATGCAAATTCATCTGTAAAATTTCCATCCCCATATCCTCCGGTAACAACAGCAGGATATATTCCAGACGCAGCCGGATTATTAAAGGTAACATTTGGATTAGCATTTGCCCACTGCCAGGCCAGCTTGGCTTTTACAAGTGCTTCATCGGCAATGTCTGGTAAATAGGTTTTGTATATGCGGGCAGTCATCGCCATGACAGCGGCAAAATCAAGTGTTGCTGCCGTTCCCTTGGCTACTACATAGCGTGTACTGGTGGCTTGTGCCGGCATCACGAAACCGTCAAAGTTTGCGTTTGTAGTTTTGTTATAAACACCTCCGTCATTGGGATCCTGCATAGTCATCAACCATTTGATATTCCAAAGGGCTTCGTCCAGAATGTCGGGAATTGCATTATTGCTCTCTGGAATATTCCACGTAAGTGTATCGTAATATTCACGGGAAGATTCATAAGCACTTAAGAGAGTGAAGGTGCTTATCCCTGAGTTAACAACATACTTGTTATAGTCACCAGCATCATACCATCCATAGGGGGTAGAGATGGTGGAGCCTGCAGGTCTGTTAGTTGAAGCTGCCGATGGAAGTACAACGACTGCGTTATCAGGATGTCCTGCAGAGCGCGCATAAATTCCCGCATTTTGCTGGAGTAACGCGGTAGACGCGCGATTAAAATAAAATGCTTTGAGAGATGCCTTTGCCAGTGCGTCAAAGTTAATGGCATTAATAGTAAACGGATGAGATTTCCCTTTATCCGGTATAACAAGAACATAAGTGCCAGGAGTAGAGAATGATGAGAAGTCTGCTCTTTTAATATTCTCGTTAGAAGCAGACCAATTGAACTGCGCACTCAGTTTTCCCGTAAAAAATGTAATCGAAAGATCGGATGATTTGATTTCAAAAGTCGTTGCTGTGGTACTCTTTATTATTGCCAGTTTAGGGGCATTGGGTAAAAAACCAATCTGGTTAAGTCTTATGTCGGTTGATAGTTGTTGAGCAGAAACAAGAATAACACTAATTGATAGAAAAAAGGTGAAAATAAATCTCATAGTAAATAAATAAAAAACAGATCGCAATCTACGAAAATAAGGTTCGTCTCCTTATGTGTTTTGTTATCGTTTAACATCTTTGCCACTAATTTGAAACAAATTGTCTTTTGATGTTACTTGTATTTAACTCTCAAGCTGTGGATTTACTTTATTAAAGTATAGATTCATTTTCTGAGCACGATACTGACCTCGAGCAGACGGCAGATATAATGTCCTGACTGAGGCAGAAAAAAATAATTTCTTATCGTTACCGTTCAGGAACAACCGCAATAGCATCCATCTCCAATTGGGCTATATGAAAAGAAGTGCATTGAATAAGTTTAGCTCCTTTTATTATCAGATTTCTCCACGCATGTAAATTGGTAGGCTTCTTTGTTAGTCCCGACGAATGCTGGTTCTCTTTTACGATCAAATAATTTACTTTTATAAACTTCCTAACAATTACTTAAATACTACCCTCATGAAAATCACATTTTCTTTTTTGTTCGTATTGATTGTAGCAGCCAGCCAGGCGCAGCACACTATTGAAAAAATATGGGAAAGCGACACCACGCTCGCTATTCCAGAATCAGTGCTATTCGATAAAAGCGTATTGTACGTGTCCTTGATTGATGGACAGCCTTGGGAAGTAGATGGAAAAGGAGAGATCGCTAAGCTTGATAAGAGTGGAAAAATTTTGAATGCCGCATGGGTGACAGGTTTGAATGCCCCAAAAGGAATGGGTTTGTGGGATAAAAAATTGTTTGTTGCGGATGTTTCAGAAGTTGTAGTGATTAATACTGCAACAGGAAAGATTGAATCAAAAATTTCTGTCGAAGGAGCCACAGGCTTGAACGACATCACCATCGACAAAAAAGGTATCGTCTATGTTTCTGATTCCAAGCTTGGAAAAGTCCATCAAATTGAAAAAGGAAAAGCTAAACTTTATATAAGTGACCTCAAAGGACTTAATGGATTGAAGTCGGTCGACAATGATCTTTATGTTCTTACAGCGAATGATGTATTCAAAGCGGGTGCCGATAAGAAACTGATTTCTGTCGCGGTCACTGAAATGGGCGGAGATGGAATTGAGCCCGTAGGAAATGGAGACTATGTTATTTCTTGTTGGCCGGGCCTGATCTACTATCTGGATAAAGACGGAAAGCTCACGACTCTACTGGATACTCGGGAACAAAAGAGAAACACAGCGGATATTGGCTATGATCCCGCTGAGCGAGTTATTTACGTTCCTACTTTCTTCAAAAAATCGGTTGTAGCCTATAAACTTAATTGAGCCATGAAGCTACTGATCAATTTCAGAATTTAGGATCGATAGAAACAGTCAACGGCTCAGCAAACGGTTTGTTAGAATATAGGTATACGTCTCCATAGGAGTGGCGTTGCATACCAGTGCTGTGATATTTTTCTAACTTTCGCGAACGACTACAGAGTGAGCGTAGGTCTTTCAGTCGTTTTATGATGTTGCAAAGTAAGTTCCGTATCGCCACGAACTAGTCCCGTCATTGTAAACCGAAGCGTGGCATGTGCGCAGGAGTGAAGCGTTGCTGCACGCGATTTTTTTCGTTACCTTAAATCTATTAATTCAAACTCAGCCTTATGAAAGCAGTCCGTGTTCTTGTAGGTACAAAGAAAGGTGCATTTATTCTCACATCCGATAGCAAGCGTTTAAAATGGACTGTCGATGGTCCCTTCTTTGCAGGATGGGAGATATATCACATGAAAGCATCGCCCGTAGATCCCAACCGAATCTACGCTTCGCAAAGCAGTGGGTGGTTCGGACAAATCATCCAGCGTTCGGATGATGGTGGAAAGACGTGGTTCCAACCCGGATTTAAAGAGGGAGAATCGGTGAAGACTCCGGACGGAATGCCGGCAAGCGAAAGCAATAAGTTCACCTACGATACATTCGATGGAAAAGGCAAACCGCTCACCACGCATCAGCATTTTGACGGCACACAGCGTCCATGGGAATTCAAGCGCGTCTGGCATTTGGAGCCCTCGCTAACAGATGCGGATACAGTCTATGCAGGCGTGGAAGATGCCGCAATTTTCAAGACCATTGATGGTGGAAAAAACTGGACGGAATTGTCGGCACTACGAGGACACCGCACGGGCGAGCAGTGGGGACCGGGTGCTGGCGGTATGGCCGTGCATACAATTATACTCGACAAGGCGAATCCGGGAAGAATTTATGTCGCAATCTCTGCGGCTGGTGTCTTTCGGTCTGACGATGATGGCGCAAGCTGGAAGGCAATCAATCAAGGACTTTTATCAGAATATATTCCCGATCCGAATGCCGAAGTTGGCCACTGTGTTCACCGCATTGCCATGCATCCCGCGAAGCCGGACGTGTTGTTCATGCAGAAACACTGGGATGTGATGCGTACAGACAACGCGGGAGAATTATGGACGGAGGTAAGTGGCAACCTGCCTTCTGATTTTGGTTTCGTCATCGATGTGCATGCGCAAGAACCCAACACCGTGTATGTGATTCCGATCAAGAGCGACTCCGAACACTTTCCTCCGGAAGGTAAACTACGTGTTTACCGAAGTCGCACGGGCGGTAACGAGTGGGAAGCGCTCACGAATGGTCTACCGCAAAACGATTGTTATGTAAACGTTTTGCGTGATGCAATGGCCATCGATACACTAAATCCCTGCGGTATTTATTTTGGCACTACAGGCGGACAAGTGTATGCATCCGCCAATGGGGGAGATGACTGGATTGCTATTGTACAAAACCTTCCCCCGGTGTACTCGGTAGAGGTACAGGCCGTGCCATGATCCGCGTCACTCTGCCTTATCATCTTCGTAACCTGGCCGGGGTTCGATCGGAAATACAAGTTGAAGTATCCGGAGCCGTTACAGTGAACACTGTACTGAATGCTATCGAAGCACGTTACCCGATGCTCACGGGAACCATCCGCGAACACGATACCAAAAAGCGGAGACCCTTTGTTCGATTTTTTGCCTGCAGCGAAGATTACTCCCTGGTTGCTGAAGACACAATACTTCCGGAAAGGATAGCCAAGGGAGAGGAGCCTTTTATGATTGTGGGAGCAGTTGCAGGAGGGTAGGACCAGAGTGGTTTTTTTTCTCTTTATTCAGTACAGTGCACCACTGTCTTTACTATGGCACTTCGTAGTAAGGGGATTGCTTCGTACGTATACCTGCGAGACGTGGTAAGCTTCCTCGCAATGACGAGTACTCGTTCGTGTTTATGAAGTTCAACGTCATTGCGAACCGAAGCATGGCATGTGTGTAGGAGTGAAGCAATCCCCTTAATATGAAATGCAGACGAGCGAGATATGGAAGTAACTTCCATCCAAAGTTCTTACATTATATTTGAATTTTTAAAAAGTCACGGAAGAAACTTCCACACCAGTTCGCGGGCGATTCCAAATATCGTAGATTAAATATTTTTCTTTTATTTTAGCAGGTTATAGTAACCTATTAACTCCTATTATGAAGAAATTTTTAGTCCTCTTTTTTGTCATTTCTATGGTTTCCTGTAAGGACGATGACAGTCCCTCTGTCCCTACTACTATAAGTTCCATAAACCTGGTATCGTCAAAAGCTTTTGGCGGTAGTATGGAGGATTGGAACTGGGCCACAGCAAAAACAGCTGATGGAGGAGTTGTTACTGTCGGGAATACTGCCAGCACAGATGGTGATGTATCCAGCAATAATGGTCATCATGATTTTTGGGTATTGAAGTTAGATGCTTCTGGCAATAAGCAATGGGCAAAAAGCTTTGGGGGATCATTGAATGACTTCGCTTATGCCGTGACAACCACGGCTGACGGTGGTTATGCCGTAGCCGGCAGTACCAACAGCACAAACGGTGACGTTTCTGATAATCACGGCAGTATTGACCTTTGGCTGGTGAAGCTTGATGCTTCCGGCAATAAACAATGGGCAAAGACTTTTGGCGGGTCAGACGATGAGGAGGCTAAAGGTATTATCGCTAGTTCGGATGGTGGTTATGTCATAACCGGTAACACCTTCAGCACGGATGGCGATGTTACCAGCAATCACGGCGAGGCTGATATCTGGGTACTGAAACTAAATAGCTCTGGGACTATTCAATGGTCTAAAACTTTCGGGGGCTCGGGCATAGACGAATCACTTTCCATCATAACTACTGACGAAGGCGGGTACGCTATTGCCGGCAATACCAAGAGCTCGGATGGGGATAACACCGGTAATCACGGTGATAGTGACATATGGCTGCTCAAACTCGATGCTTCTGGTACGAAGCAGTGGAGCAAAACGTATGGTGGCTCGGACCGTGACGAAGGCAGCTCCATCATTACTACTGCCGATGGAGGTTATGCCATAGCGGGAATGACCGCGAGCACAGATGGTGATGTTTCCGGAATCAATAACGATGGCGATGATTATGCATGGATCGTGAAGCTGGATGCATTGGGTAGCGTAACATGGACAAAAGTTTTTGGAGGCTCTTCTTATGACTATGCCAGTTCTCTGGTTGCCACTTCAAGCGGGCAATACATCGTATCAGGATATACAGCGAGTACCGATGGTGATATGACGGGCAATGATGGTGGTGAGGATGGATTCATTTTGGCGTTGGATGCCTCGGGCAATGAACTATTGATAAAAACGTATGGCGGCTCAGCCCAGGATGAAATGGGACCAATAACAATCACAACCGGTGGAAAGTACATTGTAACCGGTAGCATCGGCAGTGACGATGGAGACGTTTCCGGTAATCATGGCGGCTATGATTTTGGGGTTATGCAATTTGACTTTCAATAGTCAAAAAATCAAATAGTGTATTTCACTGATTTCTGTGAGCGGTAAATTCTACCGCTCACTTTTACTTTACGCCTCACCTCATCTTTCTATATTAAAAAGCAAACGAACGAGCTTAGCCTAGTTCCGCGTTTGCGAACTGAAACGTGGGATGTGTGAAGCAATTGTCTCATCCCGACCGTTGGCGGGTCCCCATCCTATGAAATATTTAGGTGAACCAAGTCGGATTAAGGACACTATTTACAATTCATCCATGAAAACGTTGAAAAAGGGAATCTGGCCTTTTACACCGCCGTTGGGATTTAAAAGACTGTATTCAAGCAGAAGAAATTTTATTTTAGTTCCTGATGAGAATTCATCACTCGTAATCGACGCCTTCAATTGGAGATACCACGAGAAAGCTTCATATAGCGAAATCTCAAGGCGCTTATCCAAAGTTGGTTGTTTAAGAAATTCATATTCCGTTGATCAAATACTTAGGAACCCGCTATATACAGGTATAATGCAATTTGATAATAAGAAATTTAAAGCAAATTTTAATCCTCATTATAAGAACAACCGAAGTTGTACGGCTCAAAAAATTAATAAATCTTCTCAACATATCCACAGGCTTTTTCGAAACCTAATTATCACATCTAACAACATTGAGATAAAAAAAAGCAGACAAGAAGCTCTGAAAAACATTCACAGTAAATTGCGAGACATTATCGTGATGGTGGCACATCACATGAAAAAAGAGATTTCTCTGACCAGATCACAAATAGATGCCATTGCTATCACCGAAGAAAATATCAATCCAAAACTTAAATTTCTAGAAGACAGATTGAAAGCCGCTATATTTCAATTCGATGCATGGAGAGAATTCGGATCCTTGGAAAAATTCCTTGATTTTTCGCTTCTAATATTTTCACAAATTACTTTTTGGGAGATTCTCGATATTAACGCCCAAAAGGAGATTCAAAAAATTCTTTTTCCGCACGGAGTATCTTACGATCCCATAAAGGATTGTATCCTTTCGAACAATAGTTGATCTTTTTTGTCCCAAACGATGAAATCCAAGAACTTAATTCTTTTAGCTGACCGGTACTTCAATTATTCCTTGACCAAGACATAATTATAGAAATGTGCGTCAGTAACTTAGCTCGACAAGAGTTATATAATTTATATTATGTTAAATAGATTTCTAGCAAACCACCCTTCCCTGTGGCCGCTGAGTATGGTTGGGACATATAAGAATGTCCATAGTGGACACTTAAAAATGTCCATAACAGTTTGGGACCAATTAGTAACAAAATGAAAACTGTTTGGTGTGAAGAGCGAGATCTAGACCGCTAAAGATTGTAGGGTAAGCACGAGATAACTGCCAAGGCAAACTGGAACTTTACGTCAAAGCCTAGCCTAATCGTCAATTAAGATTGCCAGAGAATTCTATTGGTTAGATCATAGTTCATCTGTAAATCCATCCAATACATTGGGGTCGTATCGAATGCTTGACCAATCTTTATTGCCATTAAATGACTCAGACGATCTTTGCAACTAATTAGGGCCTGCTGAATAAGTCAAAAAAAGCAAATTTTCATTTGGGTTAGACCTGAGGTGAACCCTATCCAAAAGTTGGTGATTGCTGATTCCAATTTTTTGGCATATGCTGCTGAATAACTCCTGTATCTGAGTAACA
>JANMRZ010000103.1:0-4437 GCA_031388805.1 Chryseolinea sp. | reverse complement strand
TGACATTCCGGCACAAAAACCAGATTCTTGCCCATGAAAACCGTATTGGCCGGAATTTTATACAAGGTATTTTGATTAGTTTTGTAGTTGAACCAAAAACGAAGATAGCTTAATGGCCAAGAAAAGGAAGGGAGCAAGTTCTGAAATACTGAGTGATGTGATTGTGAAGGGAATGTTGGAGAAAAAGGCCGCTGATATTGTGGTAATGGATCTTCGGAAGGTTAAAAATTCAATAGCCGATTTCTTTGTAATCTGTTCTGGAAACTCCGACAAACAAATTGATGCCATTGCTGACTCGATCGATGAAGAGGTATTTAAAACCTTAAAAGAAAATGTGTGGCATAGTGAAGGTAAGAACAATAAAGAGTGGATGTTACTCGACTACATAGATGTTGTGGCTCATGTTTTCAGGAAAGACCGCAGGGAATTCTATTCATTAGAGCGCCTGTGGGGAGATGCTGATATTCGCGAAATAAAAGAGAGCCAAAACTAAAAAACTATAGTAGCGTTATTGATTTGATATTTTAAACTGACTTTAATTAACACATGGCTGACAAGAAGAAAGAAAATAAGTCCTTAATGCCGGGCAAAGGTCCAAAAGGAAATTATCAGATGTGGGTGATCTTCGCCTCTATTGCCGTAATTTTTGCGGTAATGTTGTATAATAGCAACTCCAGCTTAAAGGAGAAAAACTTCAACGACCTGAAGGAGATGGTGGCGAATGGTGACGTGAAAAAGGTAGTGTTGATCCAAGATCCAAAAATGGCAGAGGTAACACTTCGTACAGAAGCCTTACAAAACGCAAAGTATAAGCAAGACATTAGCACAGGTCCTTTGGCCAATTCATCTGGTCCTCATTATAGTATTAAGATTGTTGATTCGGGCAATTTTGATCAGGAGTTTCGTGCTTTGCTGGATAAAACTCCATTGGAGAAGAGACCGGAATACAGCACTGAAGATCGTTTCAATTTCATGAACATGTTCATGTCATGGGGCTTGTTGTTCCTCGTGATCTTCGGGTTCTGGATGTTGATGCGCAGAATGACCGGAGGCGGTGGCCCGGGCGGACAGATATTTAATATTGGAAAATCGAAAGCTGCACTGTTTGATGCTGATAATAAAGTGAAAATTACTTTCGCTGATGTTGCCGGATTGGACGAAGCAAAAGAAGAAATTCAAGAGATCGTAGAGTTCTTAAAGAACCCAACCAAGTTTACTAAACTGGGAGGAAAAATACCGAAAGGTGCCTTGCTCGTTGGCCCTCCGGGAACTGGTAAAACCTTGTTGGCGAAAGCCGTGGCTGGTGAAGCAGCTGTTCCTTTTTTCTCCTTATCAGGATCTGATTTCGTGGAGATGTTTGTGGGTGTTGGAGCAGCGCGTGTTCGCGACTTATTTAAGCAAGCGAAAGAGAAAGCACCGTGTATTGTATTTATTGATGAAGTAGATGCGATTGGTCGCTCCCGTGGTCGTGGACAAGTGCCAGGAGCAAATGACGAACGTGAAAACACATTGAACTCATTGCTTGTTGAGATGGATGGTTTTGCAACTGACTCAGGTGTAATCATTCTGGCAGCGACAAACCGCCCTGATGTATTAGACTCAGCGCTGTTACGTCCAGGTCGATTCGATAGACAAATCAGTATTGATAAACCAGACATTGTTGGCCGTGAGGCAATCTTCAAGGTTCACTTGAAGCCAATCAAAACTGATCCAACGGTTGATGTTAAAAAACTGGCAGCACAAACTCCAGGTTTTGCTGGTGCAGAAATAGCCAACGTATGTAATGAGGCAGCACTTATTGCAGCAAGACGTGATAAAAAAGCGGTTGATATTCAGGATTTTCAGGATGCAATTGATCGAGTGATTGGTGGACTGGAAAGAAAAACAAAAATCATTTCTCCTGAAGAAAAGAAAATTGTGGCCTACCACGAAGCAGGACATGCTGTGGCTGGTTGGTTCTTGGAACATGCTGATCCATTGGTGAAGGTAAGCATCGTGCCACGTGGTACAGCGGCATTAGGTTACGCGCAGTATCTACCTAAGGAGCAATTCCTTTATCAAACAGAACAAATGATGGATGAGATGTCCATGACATTTGGTGGTCGTGCAGCAGAAGAATTAATCTTCGGAAAAATCTCCACTGGTGCATTGAGTGATTTGGAACGCATTACGAAGATGGCGTATGGAATGGTGACCATCTATGGTATGAATAAGGAAATTGGAAACATGTCTTTTTATGATTCCAAGCAGACGGATTATGCCTTTAATAAGCCGTACTCTGAGGCAACTGCCGAGCGCATCGATAAAGAAGTAAAATCCATTATTGATGAGGCATACGGCCGTACAATGACGTTGTTGACCCATCATCGTCAACACTTGGAGACCATTGCGAAAGAGTTGCTGGAAAAAGAAATCTTGTTCCAAAGCGATTTGGAAAGACTGATAGGTAAGCGTCCGTTTGAAAAGCAAACCAACTATCAAGACTTCACAACAAGTCAAGGACAGTATGCAGAGAAGGAGAAGAAGGACGAAGTGAAACAACCGCCAGTGGTAGGGCCTCTTATAGACAATGAGGCGAAGGCTGAGGTAAACGAAAGTTAAGCTCTTGATAAATAATCTTATTTTTGAACTCAGGTGCCGTAACGCACCTGAGTTTTTTATTTATGGCTGAAACGATACAGAACTTAAGCGGAAAGAAAATCTACTTCGCTTCCGATTTTCATTTGGGTGTTCCTACCTATGATGAAAGCTTGAAACGTGAAAAGCGCATTGTCGCCTGGCTCGAAACAGTGAAGCATGATGCTTATGCCATTTATTTGTTAGGAGATATTTTCGATTTCTGGTTTGAATACAAACATGCAATTCCTAAAGGTTATATCCGTTTACAAGGAAAGTTAGCGGAGCTGAGAGATGCTGGCATTCCTATTTTCTTTTTTACCGGCAACCACGATATGTGGATGTTTGATTACTTCACAAAGGAGTTGGGTATACCCGTTTATCGCGAACCACAGATACTGAATGTTGGCAATCAAAAATTAATGATTGGCCATGGTGATGGACTTGGTCCGGGCGATCATGTATACAAAGTGCTAAAGAAATTTTTCAACAGCGGTTTCTGTCAATGGGCATTTGCCCGACTTCATCCAAACTTTGGCATAGGATTGGGTAATTTCTGGTCGCGCAAAAGTCGCATTAGTAATCAGAAAAGTGATGAACGATTTTTAGGAGAGGAGAAAGAGTTTTTGTGGGTGTATTGCACCGAGCAGGAAAAAATTCAACACCATGACTTCTATATTTTTGGTCATCGGCACTTACCACTTGATCTGAAGATTGGTGAAAACAGTCGCTACATTAATTTAGGTGAGTGGGTTCACTTCAATACCTATGCCGTGTATAACGGCATAACAACTGAGTTAAAAACATTTACACCAACAGCATAATGAAGAAGTGGGGCGTTCTTTTTTTTCTTCTTCCGATTTGTGCGAATGCGCAATTCAAAAAGATAAAATCATTTGAAGTAAAAGACAATATTGTATCGGCTTCTGTTGATCGTCCTGGTGATTTATACGTTGTTCTTCATTCAAACATCATTGAAAAATATTCGGTTGACGGACTATTACTCGCGTCATCAACTAAGACAACATTACCTACCTTATTCGATCCGCGTGATGGCGCCCGATTATTTACCTATAAAAAGGAATCAGAATCATATCAATTTTTAAGTCCATCTCTGGAAGAAGTTTCGTCAACAAAGATTAATCAGGCTTTTGCAATTGCACCTTATCTCGTATGCACGTTTGGTGATCAGGGTTTAGTAATATTGGATTCAGCCGATTGGAGTGTAAAGCGAGTAAATCTTAGAACCTCTATCGTAAATATGGAGGCAAGCGTTCAATCTTTCATTTCTGATAAGGCCAACATCATTTTCATTCGAGAATATCAAAACTTTATTTTCTTGCTTGATCAAAACAAGGGGATAATGGTTTTGAACAACATGGGTAAACTGATTAAGACCATTGAGGTGAAGGGGCTTTCATATTTTAATTTCATTGGCGAAGAGCTTTACTATTTGCAAGAAGGCCAATTAAAATTCATCGATCTCTTTACAGCTGAAACGCGTTCAATGTCATTGCCTGAACAATGTGAAGTTGCTTTACTTACGGATGAAAGGCTATATCTGATCAGACAGAATCAGGTGAATGTGTTTAGTGTTAAGCTTTGAGATTGCTATTCTTTAGTATCAAGATACAAATGCTGCGAGTGTAGGTCAACCATACTTTCAAAGACTACACAATGTGTTAAGCGCACTCGCTCCGATCTACGTTCATCGCAGATGTGCGAAAGGTAAATTGCATTTCATAGACATTTTGTAGGCGCACATTAGAAAAGCACGAAAGACTGACACGCCACAAGCGTGTCAGTCTTTCGTGCTTTTCT
>JANMRZ010000100.1:0-3598 GCA_031388805.1 Chryseolinea sp. | reverse complement strand
CATACACCAGGCCTCCCAATTCTGAATTTCATTCATCTGCTCCCTTCCGTTCCAAACCCGGATCAGCACTTCCTGCACTACATCTTTGGCTTCTTCTTCGTTTCCGAGAAAGCGCAACGCAAAACGATAAAGCTTGTTTTTTGCTGGCAATACACGGTTTTCAAAAGCTTCGAGGTTCATTTCGTTCAATTCAATAACAAGACGGTTAGGTAGGACTGATGTTACGCGCGAATATAATTTATTTTAAAACCACTGTCAGAAGTTGAATTGCGCAGCTGTTTTGGCATTTATGATTACTAAAACCCACAAAACTCCTGAAACCGCCATACCTCTCTCCACCTCCTAACAACTCGTACTTCATAACTTTCACCTCGTGCCTAAACAATGGGCGTGCCCCGGAGGCCGGGTCAGGCTGTCCGCTACAAATCCGGCCTCGCGCAAATCTAACGCACTTCGTGTTTTCCGCTACTATCCTTAACGCAGCATCTTATATAGAGTATGCAAAACAAATAGTGAATAACATCCATTTGATATACTGCATTGGGCTGCAAAGAATTTAGATAGTTCCCATCCGTTGAAAAATTAAAAACCATCACCTCTTCAATCGAAAGGAGACAACGGAGATGATGCACATTGGATATATGCACCTACGTATTTATATTCGTGAGTTGGCCGCCATTTTTTATTTAGCACAATGAGTCATAAACTCCACGACATAACACTTTACTATTACTTTGAGCAGGACGAGTTCAAAAAGCGATTCACCCTCAAACAAAATATTGTATCAGCCCTTTATGTCTATTTTTTAAAGGGGCACAAGCCGCATAAGACAACACGGATTTCAATCACACTAAAGGAGAAGGGGGCGAGAGTTAATGAACCCATTCATCACGGCAGCATTCTCAACGCAGATGCGCTCATTGATAGAGAGGAATTTTGGTTAGAGAGCAATGATATTCAAAAACAAATAATTCTCGACACTATCCATAAGACAACTCTTGAATGTGCAGATAAACTTGGATGGGATAAAGAAATATTCAATCAGGCTTATATAAAAGTCAAAGAAGCTAACTTCATTTTCAAAGTAGAGTCTGACAGTAAATTATCTCCAAATAGAAAAGTAAAGGCGAAATTGGAAATTGAGAAGATTGAAGAGAAAACAATAGTACGATCGAACTTTTACGACAGCGAAGATAAATTATTGACGTCCATAAAACTGTTCGAGTCGTTCCAACATGAAATGTTTTACGAACGACTCGTGAGAAATTTTAAATGGTTCAACAACAACGAATTTGGAGTCTATTCAAAAACGGGAGAGTTAAAAATCATAGCCGATATCACCACCGGACAATCTAAAACCATTATTGAGCCCAAACAGAATTCCAGAGAAGCAATTGAGGGAGAGTTACGGTATACTCTATATCGAGATCTTAAGACAGAGAAAGATCTAGTTGATTGGGTGAATAAATAAAACAGCTCCATACAATCCAAAGAAGCCGATGGAGATTTAGTAAGTTTACTGGATCTGGTAGCTTGAAACAAATTGACTTGAAACACCAATGGAAACCATTACTTTTGTGTTGTGTTCTACAGAAGAAAAATAATACTCGCCTTATTACAACTATTTGATGGACAACTGGATAAAATCCGATTGCAAAAGTTGCTTTTCCTTTTCACCCTTCGTCAACCAAAAACCGAATACGATTTTATTCCTTATAAATACGGTTGCTACTCATATTCGGCTAATGCTGATATGACAGCTATGACCACCAGAGGTATGTTAGCAGAAAGTAAAGACCATTTTACGAAAATGGATAAAGTGGATTACTTTAAACAGCTCAAACCGAATGACCAAAAATACTTACTTGAAGTAAAAGTGTCTTACGGAAAAATGAGCGCCAGAGCTTTAATGAAGCACACTTACATTAACTATCCATTTTATGCTACAAAAAGCGAAGTAGCTGCCGATATTTTGGATAAGAACGAACTGGAAAAAGTGAAATGTGCTAAACCGAAAGGCACGAAAACAGTTTTGTTTACGATAGGCTATCAAGGTATTTCGTTGGAAGAATATTTAGTACGCTTGTTAAAAAATGACGTCAAGGTCTTAGTGGATGTTCGCAACAATCCCTTAAGCATGAAATATGGATTTAGCAAAACGTTGCTCAAAAGGTATTGCGAGAGTTTGGGAATAAAGTATGTACACATTCCGGAAGTTGGCATCCAATCCGAACAAAGGCAGGAATTAAATACACAATCCGACTACGACAATCTGTTTACTGTATATCGAAAACAAAATCTAACAAAGACCACAAAAGCCCAGACAGGGATTTTAAACTTGTTGAAAGAAAATAAACGAATTGCGCTCACCTGTTTTGAAGCCAACATTTGTCAGTGCCATCGTAAACACTTGGCCGAAGCTATTGAAACTCTTCCAGGCTTTGAATATAAAGTAGAACATATTTAAAGAATGGCGGTTACAAAAGTTTTAATAGCAGTAAAGACTTACCCAACACTGTCAGCAAAATATGATGAGTTGGTTTGCACTGCTGGGTTTCGGGAGGATGGAACATGGATTAGACTCTATCCCGTTCCATTCAGGAAGAAATCATACAATGAACAGTACAAAAAGTATGACTGGATTGAAGTTGACCTGGTTAAAAACGAAAGTGACTTCAGACCAGAAAGCTACAGACCTAGAACCATCGACAGCGAAATCAAGGTAGTAGGTCATGTTGATACTAACGATGGAACTTGGGAAGATCGCAAGAAAATATGTTTAGGTAAAATTTATTACAATCTAACTGAACTCATTACCGAAGCCAAGGAGAAAAATATTTGTACTTCACTAGCTGTATTTAAGCCAACAGAAATTTTAGATTTTACAGCCGAACCAGCAGAGCGCGAATGGGACAAGGAAAAGTTGATTAAATTGAATCAGCTTAATCTGTTCGAAACAAATAAGGAAGGTAAATTTGAGGTCGTTCAGAAACTTCCTTACACTTTTAGATTTCACTTCAAAGATAATCAAGGCAAGATCAGCAGCCCGATGATTGAAGATTGGGAAACCTGTCAACTATTTTGGCGTCAATTCGCTAAATATGGTGATGAAGCAAAAGCCATTGCCGACGTGAGGAAGAAATACTTTGATGATTTTGCAAAAACAAAAGATCTTCATTTCTTCTTAGGCACAACACAAGTGCACCATTATGTATCATTGAATCCATTTATAATCATTGGTACGTTTCAGCCAAAACGTGAGATTCAAGGGAAGCTATTTTAGCCTTTCCCCCTACTCTAGTGCAAGTGTCCCCTTGCAATTGTCGATTTCTAAAACAACCAATGCTTACTTTTAAGTCACAGCAGTGTCTCCCGCCTCGGGGAGACACTACGTTCTCGTTCCAGCACATTACGCTTGATGTGATAAAAGAGAACCCACTCTAGCGCAAGCGTCTCGCCATAGCCGTCAGTTTAAGAAAAGAGAAATCTTGTTGCTATGCGTCACTCCCGCGGGAGTGAGTCTCATATTTTTTAAATGCCCAGAATGTGACTTGCAAGGGCTGGGCTTCCGTCTTGCTTTAGCAATATACATAAGGTT
>JANMRZ010000060.1:0-21666 GCA_031388805.1 Chryseolinea sp. | reverse complement strand
CCACTAAAAAGTTCCGTCATTGCGAACTGAAGCGAGGCATGTGCGGTGGTGTGAAGCAATCCCTTCACTACGAAGTGCGCACGTTGTAGTCAGGGGATTGCTTTCCCGATAGCTATCGGGACATTTTTCAGCGAAACGCTGAAAAGCTTTCTGGCAATGACGCGGACAAGGTCGTAATTGACGTTTACACTTCAAGCAATTTCAATTATTGTGCAACTCTTATTGTTGTACACAAACGTATCGTTCACTTTTAAACCAAGGAGTGCTTTTCCTATTGGTGATTGAGGTGCAAGCGCAATATATTCTACTCCATCAATCTGTATTTTACCTGCACTGATGGCTACATAAAAATGTGGACTAGAAGATGTGATGACTACACTACCTAATGAAGCCACACTCTGTCGCGCTTCAGTATTGTTGATTTGATCCAATACCTGTTTCAGTTTCATCGATTCATTCAATTGCTGGGCGGCTTTGTCATGTTCGATTTGCATCATCGCGCGACCGGTTTCATACTTATCTCCTGCACTGCTTTTCTCTTCTGCGTTTGCTGATTCCTGAGCATCAGCCATGGCTTGCTTAGAGGTATCGATTCGAATATTTACATATTCGAGACATGCATTGAATAATTTTTGGCGGAGAGAAAGATTCATTGTAGTGAATGTGTTTACTATAATACCATTCACGCGAAGGCGCTAAGGTTTAAATACCAAGAACGCAAAGGTAAAGACATTAAAAGTGTGCTCGTTGTTACCTGCAACTTCTTTGCGCTCTTTGCGGAATTCGCTTTGCGCCTTTGCGTGAACCTGTCTTTACTTCAAGATGGCATTCACTATAGCCGAATCCAACGGCTCTACTTTCTGAGAAAAGAATTTAACGGTAGTTCCGTCTTTGCTGACAATGTATTTGCAGAAATTCCAGGAAGGTAATTCACCCGTCTTTGCTTCAAGCCATTTATAAAGAGGATGTTTATCTTTTCCCTTCACCGATATCTTTTCAAACATCTGAAAGGATACACCATAATTCTTCTGACAAAATGTTGCAATCTCCTCATTCGAACCGGGCTCTTGCCACAAGAAATTGTTCGCAGGAAAACCGAGTACTGTTACCTTTTCAGCATAAAGCTCATGCAATTTTTCCAGGCCTTCGTATTGAGGAGTATAGCCACACTTGGATGCTGTATTGACAATCAAAATAGACTTGCCTTTGTATTGGGCGAAATCTATTTCATGTCCGTCAATTGAAATGATTTTAAAATCGTAAATACTTCCCGTTACCGAATCATCTTTCTTCGCGAAAGAAAGTTTACTGGAAAGAAATGCTACTAACCCCATAACGATTGCTATTCCTATTGTAACCTTAAATAAGCGCATCTACTATCACCTTATCAAGGGGATTAACTTTAGAATTATGAAACGTAATGGTGCCGTCAGGCTTCACTAAGTACTTGCAAAAATTCCAGCTTGGCTCTTGTCCGGTTTTTTCTTTCAGGAATTTATAGAGCGCATGCTGATCTTCTCCTTTCACAGAAATCTTTTCAAACATTTGAAAAGACACACCATAATTCTTCTGACAGAATTCTGCGATCTCTAAATTCGATCCTGGTTCTTGTGAACCAAAATTGTTCGCAGGGAAGCCAAGTATTATTACCTTACTTCCGTATTGTTCTTGTAGCTTTTGCAAGTCAGCATACTGAGGTGTGTAACCGCATTTCGATGCTACGTTTACAATCAACAAAGTTTTCCCTTTGTATTTTGTAAAGTCAATTTGATCTCCATCAATAGAGGTCATTTTAAAATCGTAAAGAGAAGGAACAGACATAAAAAAAGATAAGGCGACAAATAATATTGCTTTCATATAATTAAAAGTTGAATGATGAGTTGAAATTACAAATAATAAACAAGCCCATACAGTAATTGTTTACAAACGGCAAGTCTTACATCTTCTCCGGTACCAAAATACCCAGCATTTGCATTGCTTTTTGAATAGCACTGGCAACCGATCGTGATAAAGCTATTCTAAATTTCAATTTGGCCATATCCGTTTCATTGAAGATCGGAATGTTTTGGTAGAACTGATTATATCCTTTCGCAAGATCGAATGCGTAGTTAGCAATGACAGCTGGTGAGTAATCTTTTGCAGCCTCTCGCACTCTGTTCTCAAACTGACTGAGCAATTGCAAGGCATCGCGCTCTGCAGGCTCAAGTGAATTTACCTCTTTAAGATCATCTGCCTGAACGACAATGTTCATACTCTCTGCTTTGCGAATGATCGCTTTAATACGGGCATGAGTATATTGAATGAACGGCCCGGTGAAACCTTGCAACTGAATTGACTCTGCCGGATCGAAAAGCATTCGCTTTTTAGGATCTACTTTTAGCAAGAAGAATTTCAACGCGCCCAATCCAATCATTTCAAATAATGCATTGGCATTTTCTTCACTGACGTCTTCTAACTTTCCATGTTCACGAGTCTGCTTATCGGCTTCTCGAACCATTTCTTCCATCAAGTCATCGGCATCAACAACAGTACCTTCGCGCGATTTCATTTTCCCGGTAGGTAAATCCACCATGCCGTACGATAAATGATAGCAATGTTTTGCCCATTCGTAACCAAGCTTCGCAAGAATGAGAAACAAAACTTTAAAGTGATATTCCTGTTCGTTACCTACCGTATAAACCTGACCAGAGATTTTCGGAAAATCGCGGAAGCGAAGAATGGCAGTACCAATATCCTGCGTCATGTAAACAGAAGTTCCGTCTGAACGCAACAATACTTTTTGATCTAATCCATCGGAAGTTAAATCAACCCAGATCGATCCATCTTCTTTCTTAAAGAACACTCCACTCTCTAATCCACGCATCACTTCTTCTTTTCCGAGAAGATAGGTATCCGATTCAAAATACAGTTTTTCAAAATCAACACCCATGCGTTTATAAGTGGATTCAAATCCAGCATACACCCAACCGTTCATGGTCTTCCACAACTCAACGGTTTCTTTGTCTTTCGCTTCCCACTTCTGAAGCATTTCAACAGCGAGTTGCATAATAGGTGCTTGCTTCTCTGCTTCTTTCTCGTCAACACCTTTTTCAATGAGCGCTTTCATTTGCGCTTTATAGTTCTTATCGAACTCTACATAATATTTTCCGACAAGATGATCGCCTTTTATTCCGCTACTTGCTGGGGTCTCTCCATTTCCAAAAAGTTTCCACGCAGCCATCGACTTACAGATATGTATGCCGCGATCATTGATGATCTGCACTTTGTGAACTTTATAACCATTGGCTTTATAGATTTCAGCTACACTGTAACCCAGAAAATTATTTCGCAAATGACCAAGGTGTAATGGTTTGTTTGTGTTGGGTGAAGAATATTCCACCATGATCTCTTCTCCATTTGATGGAAGCTGACCATAATTTGCATTCGCGTAAATCGACTGAAACACTTCTACCCAAACCTGATCTTTCATCACCAGGTTCAAGAAACCTTTCACCACATTAAACTGATCAACAATACCCGAATGCTGAACAAGATATTCGCCCACTATCTTTGCCGTTTCTTCTGGGCCTTTACGGGATATTTTAGTCAGTGGAAAGCAAACCAATGTATGCGAACCTTCGAACTCCTGATTAGTGGGTTGCAGTTGAAGATTTTCTACTGACTGTTGGAAAACAGCTTGTACTGCTTTTTGTATTTCGGTGCGAAGTTGTATGTCTAAGTTCATTCGTTATAGTTCTTTTTTAACCGCAGAGGGCGCAGAGAAACGCAGAGTTAATACAGGCTTTTGTGTTAGATTCTCCAGCAGACTTAAAGTCTATTTGCTACTCTCTTTATTCCATTTTTTAGTAGTGCTACGTTAAAATTCACAAGCAATCCCAGTTTACACTCTGTAAGCTTGAGGTATGTTAAGATTTGAGCAAGATGTACATCATGCAAAGCATCCACTGATTTTACTTCCACCACCACTTTGTTTTCAATCATTAGATCAATTCGATATCCACAATCAAGCTTTACTTCTTTATAAATTAAAGGAAGTGCTTTTTGTCTTTCAACAAATAATCCAGATTGGACCAATTCGTAGTAAAGGCACGCTTCATAGGAAGATTCCAAAAGACCAGCACCAAGTTCTCGATGGACCTGAATAGCACATCCAATGATCTTGTCTGAAATTTCATTCTCTTCCATAGCTAACGTTTTTTTAAAATCGCAGAGAACGCGGAGAAACGCAGAGTTAATGCAGGTTTTTGTTTTAGATTCTGCCAATGACTTAGCGCACTCGAAAGCTTCTAAAAATTCTCTGCGTACCTTTGCGCCCTGCGGTTAAGACTTACCACTCAAGAACATACGCGAACACCAAAGGCGCTACAATAGTCGCATCACTTTCTATAATGTATTTCGGTGTGTCGATGTTCAATTTACCCCACGTGATTTTTTCATTCGGCACAGCGCCAGAATACGATCCATAACTTGTTGTTGAATCACTGATCTGGCAGAAGTAACTCCAGAACGGAACACCAGTGCGCTCTAAATCCTGATGTAACATCGGCACCACACATATCGGGAAGTCACCTGCTATACCTCCACCAATCTGGAAGAATCCTATTCCATGCTCACCTGCATTTTGTGTATACCAATCCGCAAGCCAAACCATGTATTCAATTCCTGATTTCATGGTGGATGCTTTCAACTCTCCTGTCAATACATAGGAAGCGAAAATATTTCCCATGGTAGAATCTTCCCAACCCGGAACCACCATTGGCATGTTGCGTTCTGCGGCTGCGATCATCCATGAATTCTTTGGATCGATCTCATAATATTGTTTTAAGTCGCCACTGTTGATCATGCGGAACATGAATTCATGCGGAAACAAACGCTCGCCTTTGTCTTCAGCATCCTTCCACACTTTAAACAAATGCGATTGTAATCTGCGGAATGCTTCCTCTTCTGGAATACACGTATCGGTAACACGATTCAAATGTTTTTCCAATAATTCCCACTCTTGTTCAGGAGTAAGATCACGATAGTTGGGTATACGTCTGTAGTGCGAGTGCGCTACGAGGTTCATAATATCTTCTTCGAGGTTGGCACCAGTACATGAAATAATCTGCACTTTGTCCCGGCGGATCATCTCGGCAAAGCTGATACCCAGCTCGCCCGTACTCATGGCACCGGCCAGGGTCACCATCATTTTTTTGCCTTCGGCAATGTGCTTCTTATATCCTTTGGCAGCATCTACCAGTGCAGCAGCGTTAAAGTGCAGGTAATGCTTCTCAATAAAATTGGAAATTGGTCCGTTTTGGCTCATATCTTTAATAATTCAGATTCAGGGGCGAAAATAAGAAAACTTCGAGTTTGAAGTTTAAAGTTCCGAGTTTAAGTTCCGAGTTTAAGTTCCGAGTTTGAAGTTCCAGGTTCCAAGTTTAATGACCACTACCATCGACTATGGACTATCGACCATCAACTTAAAATTCAATACTATTTCATTACAGCGGGAATAAAGTTGAATCAATTCCGGGAATAACGTTCAACGCATTTTTATAATAGATTTTTCTTAACACTGAATCCGGCAATTCCAAGCCATACATTTTCCAATGGGCGTGATACTTGCGATAGTAATCAAAATATTCATCACCCGTTTCAAGTACGCGGAAGTACGTGTAATATTCTTCCATTTTATAGGTATCTTTTCCAAACATCACGCGATCCTGATACTTTATTAAAAACGCTCTCGCTGCCTTGGGTTGTCTTCCGAGTTCAGCAAGTACTGCGCCCAGTTCGGTGTACACATTCGGCATCTCATCAAAGAGTTTTCCCAATCGGTCAAGATCATTCCCAAACCAGCCTAAGTGTGCATCAATGAATTTTGTATTCTTATGCTTTCTGAAAACATTATGTTGCTCTCCCATAATCTGCTCGAAGGAAGGTAACTTTTCCGGATCACGATACCGATCAGGATTCTTTTTCAATTCGAGCCAGCGTTCGTTGTGTTCGTCCTTTGGATTCCAAAAAGAATTCGGTTCACCTGAATGTATTAACACCGGTATTCCCAACTCACCACATTTAGCCCAGATCGGATCAAGCCGTGAATCATCAACCGCAATTCTTTTTCCATCATTGTCTTTGTCCGTGAGACCAAGTCCTTTATAAACTTTTAAACCATGTGCTCCTTGCTTCACCGCTTCTTCCATCATGGTCAGCGTTTCATTCGGCCAACCTTCATCATCGAGGTTTTCGAAATCGATATTTAGAAAAATAATAAAACGCTTTGGGTAGTTCTCATTTACATTATCAAGCGACCATTCTAAAAATTTCCCACGAAAGCCACTGAGGTTTACCATTACACCCATGTTCAATGAATCCATTTCCCTGATCAACTTATCCAGATCCTGGATCGGCATCGTCCACTGATGATTGTGCACATCGATGAATGGAAATTTGGCACGCTTCAATTCGTGCTTCGGAACAACCAATGTTGAGATGGGTTCATAATCTTCAACATCCATTGCATTGTTACGATATTGAATTAAACCAATAATCCAATACGCTATCCCAAGCGATAACAAGACAACCGGAATAACTACGCGCTTCTTCTTTAAGAGATTCGTTATCTGCATATAGTTCTATAATAAGAAATCCTTCGAGGTCTGATTATATACAATAACCGGCCTCGAAGGATTTAATGCATTTAAAAAGTTTATTGAACAGTAATCGGAACGCTCACCTGCGTTTTATCCCATATGATATTCATGTTGGTTGCTGTTGAGTCGGCAACAAAGTCGATCGTGAGTTGTTCCGTCTCCGCAGGAGCAACTCCAACCGGAACTTCTACTTTCGCTACATCTAAATCGTACTTTGGTTCATTGACCGCAAAGTAAACACCTAACTCACTATTCAATCCAATTTGCCAAGTACTAGCACCCGGAACTGCATACATACGGTATGTTCCTGCGTTAACTGACTTGCCTCCAAAACTTACATTCTTGCTAAATGTAATTTCGGTAGCAGCATTGGCACCCAGTCTCCAGTATTTTCCATACGGCTGAAGTGCTTCGTCTTTCTCTTCTCCAAAAATCAATCTTCCTTTTTTATAAGGTTGGCAATACACTACTTTCAAATCGAGGCCATTGTTACTGAACTCTGTTGTTTTGATTGGGCTCTTCTTTGAAGCGACCAATACACCATATAGCACTACGCCAATAAGCAGAGCGCCAATTACCGCAAGGCCAATAAAGATTTTCTTTTTCATACGTCTTTTTGATTTAGTTAATGGGGTTGTGGACTAAAAATTGAGTGGACGAAGATAGGGAATTTTTAATGGAAGAATCGTAAGTTCGAACGGAAGTTAATAACAAGTCGAAACACCTGCGCCATGAAGATAAATCACATTCTGTTTTGTTTACTGACATTGTTGATGGGTTGTAAACCAAAAACAAATGACAACATGCGCGAAACAAAATACTCAGAAAAATACAGACCACAGTTTCACTTTACACCTGAAAAAAATTGGGCCAATGATCCAAACGGATTGGTTTTCTATGAAGGCGAGTATCATCTCTTCTATCAATATAATCCGTATGGGGATAAATGGGGACACATGAGTTGGGGACACGCCGTGAGTAACAATATGTTACATTGGAAACATCTGCCTATTGCTATCGAAGAATACCTCGATCCACAAACAAATGACAGCACCATGATTTTTTCCGGAACAGCTGTGGTTGACAAAAATAATACGAGTGGTTTGTGCGAAGGGAAAGATTGTCTCATCGCCCTTTACACATCAAACCTTCACAGAGACAATAAGGGTTTAACACAACATCAAAGCCTGGCATACAGTAACGATAAAGGAAGAACATGGAAACGGTATGACAAAAATCCGATTCTCGATATTCAGCGCAAAGATTTTCGTGATCCAAAAGTGTTTTGGTATGCACCTCAACAAAAATGGGTGATGGCTTTGGTTGTGCCCGACTTATATAAAGTGCAACTCTATCAATCGAAAAATTTATTGCAATGGGATTTGATGAGCGAGTTTGGAAAAGCAGGCGACACTACGCGCGTATGGGAGTGCCCTGATCTATATCAACTTCCCGTTGAGAATGAATCAGGAAAATCAAAATGGGTGTTATCGCTTTCGGGCGGACATCCTGCCGGACCTACCTTTGTGGGCATGCAATATTTTGTTGGCGAGTTTGATGGAACGACATTTTCATCAACACAAACAGGAGCCAAATACATTGATTATGGAAAAGATTTTTATGCCGGCATTGTATACAACAATGTAAATGATCGTACGGTCATGATCGGTTGGATAAACAACTGGACGTATGCGAATCAAGTACCTACCTCTCCGTGGCGCGGAGCGTTTTCGTTACCGAGACAACTTTCGCTAACGAAAAAGAATGATGACTATTTTCTTCTCCAAAAAACAATTGATGAAGCAAAAAGTCTTCGTGGTGAAGAAATAAAAGACTTGGAGAAATTCAATGGCGGTTCTCTCGAAATTGAATTGGAATGGAGTGGTGCTGACGGAACAATACTTGAATTGTTTTCGAACAGAGATGAGAAAACAATTATAGCAACCAGAGATAACATTTTATTTGTAAATCGAGCTGAATCAGGTATTGTAAACTTCCAACCCGATTTTGCAAGCAGTGATCAGGTATCTACAGACAGTACAAATCAAAAAATATCACTTCACATTTTTGTTGATCAATCCATCATTGAAGTTTTTATGAACGGTGGTGAGGCCTCTATCACCAGTCAGGTTTTTCCAACGGGTGAGAACACCATTCGTATTCCGATGAAAGAGAATGTGAAGAATTTGAAGGCATGGGAATTAAAATCGATTTGGAAATAAATCACAATTCCATTCTCAAAGAGTTTGTAACTTACCTATGAAACAAGCCTTGTTACCTCAATAATTTTCAGGTATCGCAACAGCATTCTACCTTCGCACCAAATTGTTTTTAATGAATAGCAAGGCAAGGGAAATAATAGTTCATATCATCGGATGCTTAGCCTTCCTGGCGTTGCCAATTGTATTCAGGCCAGGATCAACCGATAACTTCGATATTTTTAATGATCCTCGTTCACAGAGTGATTTAATGTCATACGTGCTGCTTATTGTTTTCTTCTACCTTAATTATTTTGTATTCGTCCCAACATTATACTTAAACAAAAAGTACATCTACTTTCTGGTAATCGTTCTCCTTTTCTTTTTTATCGTTTCCTATCTGCCTGATTTCATTATTCCATTCATACATTCTGGTCAGCTCCCTCCCCCTCCACCTGAACCACCAGGAGGTAGATTTTTTCTCTTCAAAGTAGGCAAAGTCTTCTTCCTGTTTCTCGTTTCTTTTTTCCTCTCTTTATTACTGCGGATTAGAGGACGCTGGAAACAAGCTGAAGAAGAAAAACTTAAAACTCAGCTGTCGTATCTTCGTGCTCAAATAAATCCACACTTTTTGTTCAACACATTGAACAGCATTTACTCCATGGCCATCATGAAGTCAGACGACACTCCCACTGCTATTGTAAAACTTTCAGAAATGATGCGCTACGTAACCAGTGAATCCAATAAAGATTTTGTCTCCCTTGAAAAAGAGATGGCCTATATTTTTAATTACATCGACCTCCAAAAAATTCGCTTTGGCAAGGCTGTAGAAATTTTAGTGAATGTTCAGGGAGAAACATCAGGCCATACAATAGCACCCCTTATTTTGATTCCATTTGTTGAAAATGCTTTTAAACACGGTATAAATGCCGAAGAGAATTCCAAGATTGATATCCACATTACTATTATAGAGCGTAACTTGCATATAATGGTAAGCAATCATAAAGTATCGGTTCACCAGGCCGAAGAAACCAAAAGCGGACTAGGCATTGAGAACACACGAGGTCGTTTACAACTCTTGTATCCTGACAAACACACATTAATCATTCATGATAATGAAAACGATTTTTTCGTATCACTGACACTTCATCTGAAATGATAAACGCCATTGCCATTGATGATGAGGCTCCTGCATTAAATGTAATTGAAGTTTTTTGCAGTCAGGTGGATTATATTAATCTCGAAAAAACGTTCAACAAACCAAACGAAGCACTAAAGTACATCAATAAGTTTCCGGTCGATCTTCTTTTTCTGGACATTAACATGCCATCCCTCACGGGCATTGAGTTTTACAAGGCTGTGAAACAAAATACAATGGTCATCTTCACAACAGCGTACAGCGAGTATGCCGTAGAAGGCTTCAGCCTAAGTGCTGTTGACTACTTATTAAAACCTTTTACACTTGAGCGCTTTCAACACGCCACATATAAAGCGAAAGAGTATTATAACTATCAACACCAAAAAGAAAACAATAAGGAACAGTATCTATTTATTCGTGCGGATTACAGCCTTCACAAAATCGCATTCGCGGATATTCTTTTTATTGAAGGACTGGACGATTATCTGAAAATACACATTCATAATTCCAAGCCCATCGTTGCACGCATGACCATAAAAGGGATGTTGGAAAAATTACCACTAAAAGAATTTGTTCGCGTACACCGATCTTACATTGTACCTTTTAGTCGCATAGAGCAAGTTCGAAATAAAGTAATCTCGTTAGCCGGTGAAGAAATACCCATTGGCTCCAGTTACGAGAAAAACTTCTTTGAATATTTCAAAAAATAGAGAACATCCCTTCTTCTCAGAGACCTTGCTAACGAGCCTAAGGCTACTCACTATACGAATTTGTTCGGGTCGAATGTTCACCTCAATAATCCTGCTCTTCACCTCAATCCTGATCTTCATGCGTACGAAGATGATTACCTATCCGTTGTCACATTAATTAAAAACAAAAAGAAGTTTCGTGAAGAAGCAGATCTCAAAATTCATAACAAAAAATATTTCAAGGTCTTTATACTTTGATAAAATGCGGTAAATAAAATCTTTTCAGAGGTGAATAATGATGATTCTGCAATGTCTACCATTTTGTCTCCTGTATCCTTGTCACAAACCGGAGCGTGGGGGTATACATTTACCGAAAACGGTGGAGGATGATTTAAATAATGTAGAATAAACGCACACAAGAAGCAATACTAAAAATAAACCTATAATTCTATGCAGAGAAATGAATTTTTGAAAAGACTTGGAGTTACCAGTATGGCTCTACCACTTTTAACCAATTGTAGTAAAGATGATGACGTAACACCTTCGCCATCCATTACTAGCTTCACACCTGCAAGTGGAGTAGTTGGCGCCACGGTTGTCATTACAGGAACTAACTTTAGCTCCACACTCAGTAATAATATAGTGAGTTTTAATGGAACTGCTGCCAATGTTACAGCCGCCACTGCCACTCAACTTACTGTTACCGTTCCTTCCGGAGCTACTTCCGGAACGATCACTGTAACGGTGAATAGTAACACGGCTACTTCTGCGAGTGCCTTTATTGTAACAACCTCAAGCAGCGCAACGCCAACCATAACCAGCTTTACACCTACAAGTGGAGCAACAGGCACTAGCGTTGTGATTACCGGCACAAATTTCAGTACCACATTAGCAAACAACACCGTTACGATCAACGGCATCGTTGCAGTAGTAACTGCAGCAACTGCAACTCAACTTACTGTTACAGTACCATCGGGAGCAACAACTACCGGAAAGATTACGGTTACTGTAAACAGCCAGATAGCTACTTCAACAGGTGATTTTACAGTAACAACAGCCGGTAGCACAGCCCCTACTATCTCCAGTTTCACAGGCAGCGGGGCTGTGGGTGCCAGCATTATTATTACCGGTACCAACTTCAGTACGACAGCCGCTAATAACACTGTGACCATTAATGGTGTAACAGCTACTGTTACCGCAGCTAGTGCTACGCAACTTACTGTTACTGTTCCTTCCGGAGCTACTTCCGGAGTAATTGCCGTAACGGTAAATGGTGTCACTGTAACTTCAAGTACCACTTTTGTTGTTGCTTCGGCTACGTGCGCATCAACTGATTCTGAAACAGCGGGACCCTTTCCAACGAAAGATCCTTCTTCTTTAGTACTCGTCAGTATTGTATCCGACAGAACTGGAATTTCGTTTAACATTAAGATCACTATTCAAAACAAGAATAACAGTTGCGCTGCGCTTGAAGGTGCACTTGTTGATATCTGGCATTGTGATAAAGACGGATATTACTCAGAATATGGGGGAACAACCATGCAGACTGTTGATTATACAGCCGTTCATTTTTTAAGAGGAAGGCAAGTTACAGACAGCAATGGTATGGTAGGGTTCACTTCTATCTTCCCAGGATGGTATACAGGCAGGGCAACTCACATTCACGTGCATATTTATAATGCAGCGGGAACTTCTTTGTTGGTTACTCAAATCGGTTTTCCTGAAGGTAGCGGCAGTGCTGTTAGTCTTGTCAATGCTTCAACTGCAAATGGTTACACCAAAGGAATGAGCGGCTATAAATATAATGCAAGTGATAGTATTTTCACTGATTCAATAGATAATGAAATAGCAACTGTAACTGGAAGTGTTGCTGATGGATTTATACTCACTCATACAATTGTAGTGAGTGCTTAATGGTTTTGCTTGATAATTTTTAATACATAAAAAGATGAATGCAATTCTTTTGTTTTTAGGAGGAGTAGGTTTCCAGGAAATACTACTGATCGGAATGTTCGTGTTGGTATTCTTTGGTGCTAAAAGAATACCCGAATTCATGAAAGGTCTGGGTAAAGGCGTACGTGAATTTAAAGACGTTATGAATGATGTAAAAGAAGAAGTAAACGTTGTAAAAAAGGAAATCCCGAAGATTGATTAATAGATTAAAAAGAAAGTCCTAAGGGAGCCCACCCAAGTCCTTTCTCCATTGATTGAAGAGTTGGTAATGTGTTGGTAATGGAGAAGGACTCGGACGGGGGTTGTTAAGATTAAAAACCTAAAAAATAACTGATATGGAAAGAAAGGATTTCTTAAAACGATTGGGAATGAGTAGTCTTATTCTCCCACTCATGGTGTCGTGCAGCAAAGATGATGATCCAACACCCAGTACAGGAACGTGTACCTCTACTGATTCTGAAACAGCCGGTCCTTTTCCTACAAAAGATCCGTCTTCTCTCGTACTGGCCAGTATTGTATCCGATAGAACCGGAGTTGCGTTTACCATTAAAATCACCATTCAAGACAAAAATAATAGTTGCGCTGCGCTTGAAGGTGCAATCGTTGATATCTGGCATTGTGATAAAGACGGATATTACTCAGAGTATGGTGGAACAACCATGCAAACTGTTGACTACACATCCGTTCATTTTTTAAGAGGAAGACAAACTACCGACAGCAATGGTATGGTAGGGTTCACCTCTATCTTCCCAGGATGGTACTCAGGCCGGGCAACACACATTCATGTGCATATTTATAATGCAGCAGGTACTTCTTTGCTGGTTACCCAGATTGGTTTCCCGGAAGGTAGTGGCAGTGCTGTAAGTCTTGTAAACGCTTCAACTGCTAATGGTTATACCAAGGGAATGAGTGGCTACACCTACAATGCAAGCGACAACATCTTTGCTGATTCTCAGGACACTGAAATAGGAACCGTAGCCGGAAGTGTTGCAAATGGATTTGAGATTACCCATACCATTGTAGTCAGCGCCTAAAGTACCTCTGCATAAAATGACGCACGATACTATACATATTGAATTCTAACGCACTCTATCATGGCAAAAGGAGTCATCCAAATATGTTATCGTAAAATCATAGATGCTACATCAGCCAGCATTTGGGATAAGTATGTATTTGAAGATACGTATAAAGAATTCCTCATGCAGGTACAACAATTTGATCAGCAACAGAAGTACGCTACGTTTCAGGAAATTTTAAAAAATACGCCCAAAGCAGATCAGATGCATTATCTGGTGAGCACTGCTGCAATAGGCTACATCCGTCAACTCAATGAGAGAATGCCGGATGTAGTCAACGTATTTGGAAAACCGTGTGTGCCCTTCAAGAATTTCAGGTTTGAGATTATTCAATCACATGTCAAAAATAAAGATCTTCATAAGGTGGTGATCTATTTTTATAGTGAACCCATTACATGGATTGATACAATCAGTCATAATCAATTGCTCTTTGCACCTGGTGATCAACTGGAGGCTTTAGCTAACCGGAAGAAAGTTGAAACGGAAATGATGGTTTTGTCACCGAACATCAGCATTACGTCCTATCAACAGAATAATTCCATAACGCTATAAAGTTTATTAAATCTGATATTCTATCAACTTTTGAATTCTGTTCTTTAACCCAGAAATCAGTGACGCTAAAAACAGAAGCAACTATTTACCTGGCCGACCAAAGAGGATGTACTCAAGCCGATTGGTTTCGAAGTTACCATACCTTTAATTTCGGAACGTATTTCCGCGAGCATCGCAAATCTTTTGGAAACCTTCAGGTACTGAATGATGACACATTGAAAGGCGGGTGTTCTTTAAAGCAACGTGTACAAGAGAACACAACTATTTTACTTCTACCTATCGTTGGAGCCGTTCATTATAAAAACAATGCAAGCATTAATGAACCAATTGAAGTTGGGCAGGCCCAAATCTTTTTTGTGCCTAAAGATTCTGAATTTGAAATTTCGAATCCATATGAAAATGAATTGATCAATTTCTTACAGCTATGGATAAGCACAAGTCTTCCATCAGGCAAATCAAGACTAGAAAAATTTGAATTTGATTTAGACGAAAACGAAAATAAGCTTATACAGCTTCAATCCAATGATGCGGAAAATCAGCGTCAAGGCTTTTCAGCATGTATTGGAAAATTTAAAGGAAGAGAAGAAGCAACGTATCCGTTGAGGAATCTTAATAACCGTGTTTTTATTTTTGTGCTTGAAGGTGCCTTTGAAGTTCAGAACAGGCTTCTTCACGCTCGCGATGGATTGTCACTAATGAACATTGAAGCCGTGGAGTTTGAAGCGTTGTCTAATGACGCCATCATTTTATTGATAGAACAGACGAATACAAAATGAAAAGATGTTGTTTCGCTCTATACATGTTGTTGCTAACTACAGCTGTTACCAAAAGTGCTATGGCTACGCACCTCCGAGCTGCAGACATCTCTTTGGAACGGATATGTGGAAGTGGGTATACATTCAAAATAACAGTAACAGCCTATCTTAATTCTCAATCGAATACAGATTTCGGAACGAATGCGGAACTGGAGTTTGGAGATGGGTTCGTGGTTACAATCCCTGAAACAGAAGCTGTAGCACGGCCAGATCTTGGAACGAATATAAGTGTGGCGACTTACACCGTAACGCATACATATAGTTCGGCTGGTACCTATACAATTGTATATAATGAAGCGCATCGGAATGAAGGCATTCTAAACATCACTGATTCGAGAGATGTTAATTATGTTTCAAAAATCACGATCAACATAAATGATTCGCAGGGATGCAACAATTATCCAATACTTTCGGTGATTCCACTTGACAGGGCATGTTCAGGGGTTGCCTTCCTACATAATCCGGGAGCTTACGATATTGATGGAGATAGTTTATCGTATGAGATGTCAGTGCCGTTAAGCAGTGCTTCCGTTTTTTCAGATTACAAAGATCCGAATAATGCGAGCTTTTACACAAACTATGCTACCGGCAATGAAGCGGGCACAGGTACTCCAACATTCTCTATCAATCCGTACACGGGCCTTATCACCTGGGATGCTCCAGGTACGATTGGCGAATACAACATTGCTTTTAAAGTAATTGAATGGAGAAAGAATGAAACAACCGGACAATATTCTATCCTCAGCACGACAATTCGCGATATGCAGATTGTTGTGGAAGAATGCGAGAACACGCGCCCCAATCTTATCATTCCTAATGACATTTGCATTGTTGCCGGAACCATCATCGTTGGATCGATAACAGGGACCGATTTTGAAAATGATCCTGTGAAGATCGAGGTGTTCTCCGAGATCATGGAATTTTCTGCCGACAAAAATCCTGCAACCTACACGCCATACCCACCTTCATTTTTACCATCAAGTCCTCCAGCAGAACTATTACTTCAATGGAAAACAGATTGTATCCATGTGCGACAACAACCGTATCAGGTTGTTTTTAAAATCACGGACAATCCGCCAAATGGCCCTAAGCTCGTTACGTATAAAACCTGGAATATAAAAGTAGTAGCACCTGCCCCGATATGGAAAGAAAATAACCTTGATGTTGTAACCCGACATGCTATTCTGACATGGGAACCCTATACCTGCACAAATGCCAGCAAAATACAAGTCTGGCGAAAAGTAGGATCCATTGCTTATGAGCCTGACAGTTGTATCACTGGAATACCACGCTACCTTGGTTATAAACTGGTTGGAGAAGTAGATGCTTCACAAACTACGTATACCGATACGAACAATGACCTCGGCCTGGCGCCAGGTGCTCAATATTGTTATCGGCTTGTTGCCTATTTTAATTCGCCTGCTGCAACATCCAGCTATGTTTCATCCGAAGAATGTGTTGGCCCAATTCAGGCGGATGCACCGGTTATCACACACGTAAGTATTGAGAAAACTTTAAAGGAAGGTAAGATACGCGTAAGCTGGAGAAGTCCATTCAATATCAATGAAGAACAATTTCCAAAGCCATATCAGTATGAAATATTCCGTGCTGTCGGGTTTATTGGTGATACAAGTCTTCAGAAAGTTTCAGATCGTATTCAGGACACTACGTTTGTAGATTCGGGCATCAATACACAGGAAGACGTTTTCAATTACAGAATAGTAGTATACTCAAAACCTCAACTAGCAGCATCCTATATTCCAGTCGATACGTCTTCTGTTTCTTCTTCTGTATGGCTTTCAGCAAAGGCAGGGTTAAAGCAAATTGAATTGAACTGGCGCGATAGCGTGGTTTGGTCGAATGTTGTTCAGGATCATCCATATCACCTGGTTTATCGAGCTACGGGTATAGCCTCTGAAGAAGACCTGATATTATATGACAGCGTGAATGTAATCGAAAACGGTTTTAACTATGTCGATGATAATCTTGACGACGATGAAATTTATTCATACAAGATTTTAACCAGAGGCACTTACGGGAATCCGGCAATCGCCCTTCAGGAAAATTTTTCACAAATGATTTCACTCTACCCTGAGAATGATCTGCTTCCGTGTGCACCGATTGCAACGGTAGAGGCAGTTGACTGCCAGGTGTACGTAGCATCATCAAAAACATGCTTACAGACTGATCTCAGCAATACTGTTCATTGGAATCCAATACTTGCAAACGGTTGCCGAAAAGATATTGTAAGCTACAATGTTTACGGTGCATCGGCCTTTGATGGACATTATCAACTGGTGGCGACACAAATAAGCGACACCGTTTTTATGGATGAGGGGCTTACATCATATGCACGCTGTTATCGTGTTTCGGCAATAGATGCGTTGGGAAAGGAAGGACCTTTAAGCGATCCTGTGTGTAATGACAATTGCCCGTATTACGAGTTGCCCAATGTATTTACACCAAATGCAGATGGCTGCAACGATGTTTTCACAGCTGATTACAACCTGGAAGCAATTGGCAGTGCTTGCCAAAGCAGCAACCCTACCAGTTGCCCACGGTTTGTCAATTCAATTGAGTTTGAGGTGTATAACCGATGGGGAGAATCAATCTATACGTATACTTCAAATGATGAAAATTCAATTTATATTAATTGGAATGGAAAGGACAATAAGGGAATTGATTTAAGTACCGGGGTTTACTTCTACACAGCAAATGTTGTATTTGATGTAATGGATCCTTCTGCTCGTCACAGGAAAATAAAAGGATGGGTCCATTTAATCCGTTAACGAAACGCTAAATATTTTTTTCCTTTGGTCGACACAAACAGGCAAGTGGCCTACACATTTTTCCAGTACTGGTGCATTTCTTAAAAAAATGTTTTTGTTTTAACATGAATACGTTTATGAAGGTAAATCTTAACGATAATACTCCGAAATTTTTAACCGGTCTGTTCGTGTGCTTCTTCTTAAGCTTTACTGTAAATAGCCAGCAGTACTCCAGAGAATTGAAAAGCCTTGTCCTATTTGATCCTATACCTTGGAAGAATCAGTTAAACCTCAATGTGCATCAGTGTGAAATGATTGAGAAGATTAACCTGGAGTTTTACAAAAGCCTCAATAAAATAGTTCATGATAGAGTTGATGATCGTTCTGTTATGCTCCTAAAAGCCAGTCATTGTTTATTGCAACGAAGCGATAAGATCAGGGATGTATTCCATCCTGCTCAACGAAGAAAATGGGGGCAGTTATGGAATCAGTATTATAAAGAAAAAGTAAATCCGGAACGACTTGATGGGATTCTGACACCACTCCTTTCGGAGTCTTTACCTAAACTACACGTGTAATACATTATGTCCGTATCTGATACCCTATGGCGTGCGTCAATAATGATGTTCCTAATTATGCAATGCTTCTTGCCTTGCAAGGCGCAAGATCGGTGCGGGGTAATAGAAATCATGCAAGACCTGCGAAACAAAAAGGCAATACTGGAAACGGATGATCAGTTTGAGAATTGGTTGAGACAACGCAAGGAACGCTCTGATGGACGCAACAATGCATCTGGAAAATATATTATCCCTGTGGTTGTGCATGTGATTCACAATGGTGAAAATGTGGGTGTGGGATCTAACATTTCTGACCAACAAATCATTTCTCAAATAAAAGTTTTAAATAATGACTTCAACCGCTTAAATGCAGATGCATCTAGCACACCCTCTGAGTTCTTGTCAGTGGCCAGTAATCTCAACATTGAATTTGTTTTAGCCAAACAAGCACCCGATGGGTTTCCTTCGAATGGAATTGTTCGGGCCAAGGGAACAAAAACACAGTGGACTACAACCAATGATGCAACGCTAAAAGCGTTGAGCTACTGGCCTGCTGAGGATTACATGAATATATGGGTGGCCAATCTTTCCTCCAGCCTGTTGGGATACGCACAATTTCCAGTATCCGATCTGGCAGGACTTGAGGACGCGGAAGATAACAGGCTTACCGATGGAGTTGTTATTGATTACGCTTCATTTGGTAGCGTGGATGACGATGATGATGGAACATTTACATTAACCAGTGATTATGACAGAGGGCGCACTGCCACACATGAAGTAGGACACTTCTTTGGTCTCCGACACATCTGGGGCGATGATAATGGAGCCTGTAGTGGTGATGATTATGCAGATGATACGCCCAACCAAGGAAACAGCACAAGTGCCTGCCCTTCACATCCCCAAACCTCTTGTACAGTCCATAAAATGTTTCAGAATTATATGGACTACACAACAGATGCCTGTATGAACCTGTTCACGCAAAACCAGGTAGGTCGTATGATTACTGTACTTGAAAATAGCCCACGAAGGGCGAGTCTTCTTACTTCATTAGGATCGGTGGATCCTGTGATCTATGCCAACAACCTCGCCATTATTGAAATAGTGGAACCAAATTCCGATCAATGCGAACGTGTTGCTACACCAGTATTGAAGTTGAAAAATACAGGAAGCAACGCTGTCACCACAGCAAAAATACAAATAAAACTTAACGGAGTCATTACTAAAGGCATTGATTTGACTTTTGATTCACCTCTTGAATCCATTGAAACAAGAACAGTAACATTACCACAAGTTGACTTGAATTTGGGAAGTACCGCCTTTGAGTTTGAAATACTGGAGATGAACAATGTGGAAGATGAAAATTCATCTGATAATATATTGTCGATAACAACTTTTGTTCCCTACAGCATCACAATCCCTTTTGTTGAAGATTTTATTTTAATGCCTTCACATTGGAACATCCTTAACTCCGATGAAAGCATTACATGGGCTACAGTATCGGCACCAAATGGCGAAGAAAATAACACAGCACAGTTCATGAACTTTTTTACATATCAGAATGCAATCGATCAAACAGATATCATTACATCGCCTGTATTTGATCTCTCGCAAGCTACTTCACCTTACCTGAACTTCGAAGTAGCATACGCAACATCACAGCAAAATGAAGATGGATTGAAAGTTTATGTTGTAATCGATTGCCAGTGGGATGCAACACAAGATACACCGGTTTATTCTAAAGCTGGCAGCACACTGGCCACAGTATCGTCCAGCAGCTCTTCTTTTACACCGAATGGAAAAGATCAATGGCGAAAAGAAATTATTGACCTGCGAAGTTTCATCGGACAATCACATGTTCAACTGGCATTTGTAAGTGTAAACGGTGGTGGCAATAATCTTTACATCGATAATATTACTGTGGTTGGCAGCATCAGCGAAAATGTAAGCATTGCAAATATCGTAACCCCCGCTCCCGTACAATGCGAAACCACAACAACACCTGTTCTGCAGGTGAAAAACAATAGTGAAGTAGATATAACGAGTTTAAACGTTAACTACACACTCAACAACGGTTCAGAACAAACGCTGGCCGTCAATGGTCTTTCTGGATTTTCACCGGGAACTGAGACAACCATTACGCTTCCATCACTTGATTTAAACCCAGGCAATAATACAATTGACTTCAACCTCTCAGAACCTAACGGATACACGGATATCGACCCATCAGATAATAAACAGTTGATGATGATGGTGGTGAATACCGCTTCTGACTTCATACCACTGCGGGAGAATTTTGATAGCAATTTTGAAGATCAGTGGACAATTGTGAATCCTAAGGACGGCATGAATTGGGCAGTGACTTCAACGAATAATAATCAGTCGATTTATTTTAATGCAGTTGATAATGTAACGATAGGTGATGAAGCCTGGTTGGTTAGTCCTGTACTTGATTTTTCAGTTGCTACACAGGCGAGTTTATTTTTTGATTTATCGTATAAATACCTGAGTGATGAGGGCAATAAAAATAACACCGATAAGTTGTCGGTGCTGGCTTCCACTGATTGTGGTGTTACGTATAACAACGTGCTGTTTGAGAATACCGCAGAATCGTTAACGGTAGAAGAGACAACAACGGCATTACCTGCATCAGCAACCGATTGGAAACGAAATTATCTTAATCTTACAAGCCTGACCGGAGAAAGTAATGTGCGATTTGCTTTCGTATTTAAGAATGGCAATGGCAGCAATATTTATCTCGACAACATTGAGTTCTTCACGTCCGATAGTCCGGTTCCTCAATCAGTGGATAATCCATTTGCTGTATACGGAACCGACCCAGAAAGTCCTTCAGATTTCTATGTAACGTTCAATCTTGCAGATCGTCAAACTGTTTCGTATGAGCTGGTAGATGCTATGGGCAGGAGAATTGTTGGCGAAGATCTTTCCGATGTGCTGAATCAAACATACACCATAAATGCACCACAGGCCACCACAGGAGTTTACCTTTTTCGTGTTCGTATTGGTAAGGCATATTACACTACCAAGGTTTATATGCGGAACTGAAATTCTGTTCGATGATCTATTCAAGTACGTCTAACCATTATCGCATTTCATCTACTTTAATTCCTTAGGTGATCAATGTTTAACCCAGATTATGCATTAGAGAAATAGAATGCTCGATCTTTTTGCCTGACGATATCAAATAAACCGTCTAACCATTTTTGTTTTTCACCTATTGCAGATATGTTAAGGATAGTTTTTCCAGCATGTTTTGTTATCCAA
>JANMRZ010000088.1:0-78912 GCA_031388805.1 Chryseolinea sp. | reverse complement strand
TTCACCTTCAATGTTGAAGTGAACAAAGTGTGCTTCGTTCGTGTACACTAAGTCACGGAACAATACCATAGGTGAATGAAAATGAATTTGTTCATTACCTCCGTATAAAACGCACGGTACGGATCCTTCGTCTCTTAATTTTTGAGACTCCACCTTACCGAGATTTGCTCGTCTATACCCTATAATCTCAATGGTTTTCATAATTGTTTATTTGTTTAGTTTAAAAGTTTACAGTTTAATAAAGAGTGAACTGATCGATTCATTGTCGTGAATCTTTCGTATTGCTTTTGCGAAGAGGTTAGAAACAGAAAGAACTTTGATCTTGTTGCTTTGTTGTTTTAGTGGAATAGTATCCGACACCACCAACTCCTCTAACAGAGAAGCTTCTATGTTTTCGTAAGCCTTACCTGATAATACGCCATGTGTGCAGACTGCTCTAACCGATTTTGCTCCTTTTTCCTTGAGTAATGAAGCCGCTTTGCAAATCGTGCCAGCAGTATCAACTAAGTCATCTACCAATACTACATCTTTGCCTTCAACCTCACCAATCAGACGCATTGAATCAACTTTGTTTGCTTCTTTTCTGTGCTTATCGCACACGGCTAAATCAGCATTGAAAAATTTCGCAAAACTTCGTGCTCGTTTTATTCCACCCACGTCTGGCGATGCAAACATGATGTTGTTGTCTAGTCCGAGTGATTTTAGGTAAGGAACAAAGATGTAAGCACCATCCAAGTGATCCACTGGTATATCAAAGAATCCTTGAATTTGATCGGCATGTAAGTCGCACGCCATAATGCGAGAAGCGCCTGCTGCTGAAATGAGATTAGCAATTAACTTAGCCGCAATTGAAACTCGAGGTTTGTCTTTTCTATCCTGACGTGCATACCCAAAATAAGGAATAACAACATTCACGCTGGATGCGCTTGCTCGTAAAGCAGCGTCCACCATAAGCAGTAATTCCATCAAATTATCAGAAGGTGGGAAGGTGGATTGAATGATAAATACCTCATGACCTCGAACAGATTCAGTTAAGAAAGGTGACATTTCTCCATCGCTGAATTGCTGGTAGTCTACCTTGCCTAAAGGCTCACCATATTCATTGGCAATTTTCTCTGCCAGATAGGTGGTTGATCTTCCACTGAAAATTTTTACTGCCATGTCTTTTACGTTATCCGTTATCGGCTTAAAGTGTTAATCGCTACCTAATAAGCACGATTAACGGTTAACAATTTAACAAAGAATCCCGCTAGCAGCGGGATTCGAAAGTCAGTTGTCCGACCAGGGCTCGAACCTGGACTTTCCTGAATCAAAATCAGGCGTGTTGCCAGTTACACCATCGGACAATACCAAAACCCTTATTTTGGGATTGCAAAGGTAAAATTATTTTTCAGAATTGGTAAAAGGTGAGAATACTTTTTAGAGGTCTTTTTCCTCAGCAGTGGCAGTAGAATTGTCCATAAAGCCCTCTGCCCAGAACCTGTACTTATCCAGAATGGAAATAACAGCATTACGGAGATGTCGGCTGTTATTGAAATCGATTGTTCCGTACATAGTAGTAGCATAACCTTGCCAAATAGACCTGTTTTGACGTCTGTCGTAGAACTGAATTAACAATGTTCCGGTATTCAAATTTAATTTTTTAGCATCGTAATCAATATTTTCATTTTGGCTTTTTATCCACTCTTCAATATCAGGTTGGTTGTATCCATTAAACTTTAAGCTATCGTTAAACATTTTAAAGCCAATAATCAAATGAGGTTTATGGGCAGAATATTTATACCCCAGGAATTTCATACGCGCAATGATTGACTTTTCAATAACATCATTCGTCATAGTTGAATCAACAGACCCGGTAGATCTCATAATGTCGAAAGTTCGATATTTCTTGAAGTTGCCTTTGTAACTGTAATCATACTCGACAGGAAGTTCTTTATAGCCAAGGCATGAGGCAAATAAAATGATGGGGAAAAGGGCAATGTAAACTTTCTTCATAAACCGGGTCATTTGAGAAGATGAATATACAAGTAAAAGAACGACAGTACAACAAACCGTTTTATGGTTTTGTTACATGATCATACCTGTTTCTTTATCCATTCACGTGCGTTTACAAACGGTTCGATCCATGGAGATACTTTATCATCCTTTCTTTCAGATGGATAATATGCCCAATTCCAAGGGAAAAGCGATCTTTCAATGTGCGGCATGATCGCCAGATGTCTTCCATCTTTAGAATAAAGAGCAGCGACAGAGAAATCAGAATCATTCGGATTGCCGGGATATTCTGGATAAGAAAATTCTGCCGCTATATTAAATAGAGTTTTGTCTGCAGGCAGACTAAACTTACCTTCTCCGTGCGCTACCCAAACACCAAGTCGGGTTCCTTCCATTGATTGAAGAAGCACTGAATTATTTTGAGGTATGGTTACATTTATAAAAGTCGACTCAAATTTACCTGAACCATTGTGCTTCATCTTCGGATGATCTTTCCATTCCGGGTACACCAATCCTAACTCCATCATTAACTGACATCCATTACATACACCGAGACTTAATGTATCGCTGCGCTTGTAGAAATTATCCAATGCCTGTTTTGCTTTTGGATTATAAAGAAAAGCACCGGCCCATCCTTTTGCAGAACCTAACACGTCAGAGTTTGAGAATCCTCCGACAAACACAATCATGTTAACACTTGCAAGATCTTCACGACCTGAAACAAGATCGGTCATGTGTACATCCTTCACATCGAAGCCTGCAAGGTAAAGTGAATACGCCATTTCACGATCTCCATTTACACCCTTCTCGCGAATGATAGCAGCTTTTATGCCGGATGGTTTTCTACGCGTTGGATCAATTCCGTACGTTTCGAATTGTCCATCAAATTTTTTCTGGAAGGAATATTTTAAAACCTGATGCTTATAATTATTAAAACGCTTTTCAGCATGTGCCGGCTTACGTTGTTCGCGATCGAGGAGGTAAGAAGTTTTAAACCATACATCACGAAGCTCATCGATATTAAGTTTTACTAACTGATGACCATGGTGAAGCGTTATATTTCTTTCGGAAGTAACATGACCGAGAACTGAATACGTTATTCCGTGTTTTGAAAGAGCGTCAGCAATTACTTTTTCATTTTCAACTTGAATAAGAATCCCCGGATTTTCATTGAAACATACTTTGATCAAATCGCTATTGAGCGAACTTACATTAAGCGTAAGCCCGATGTTTGGAACAGGGAAACACATTTCCAAAAGTGACGTGATCAATCCGCCACCTGAAATATCATGACCGGCAAGAATTGTATTTTGGTAGAGGAGTTCTTGTATTGCTGTAAATGCTTTTGCAAAGTATGTTTCATCTTTTACGGTAGGTGTTTCAGAACCTAAAGCATTTAGTATTTGAGCAAAACTACTTCCTCCCAATGAAAACTCATCCTTTGAGAAGTTAATGTAGAGAAGTTTCGATCCTTCTATAGGTTGAAGAGCAGGTGAAATGGTTTTCCGAATATCACTCACTTCACCAACAGCTGAAATAATAACCGTGCCCGGAGCAAACACAACATCTCCTTGTGGATATTTTTGCGTCATTGAAAGTGAATCTTTCCCGGTTGGAATATTAATACCGAGCTTGATGGCAAAATCGCTCACGGCTTCAACAGCTTCATAAAGTCGCGCATCTTCACCAGCATTTTTTGCCGGCCACATCCAGTTCGCACTGAGCGATACACCTTTCAAACCATGTGTGAGCGGTGCCCAGATAAGATTAGTAAGTGCTTCTGCAATCGCTAGCTTACTTCCTGCAACGGCATCAACTAAAGCCGGACCAGGGGCATGACCAATGGCAGTTGCAATGCCTTTGTTGCTTAGAAAATCCATTGCCATTACAGCAACGTTATTTAAGGGAAGTTGAATGGGGCCGCAGGTTTGTTGTGTAGCAACTTTACCGGTTACGGACCGATCGACTTTGTTGGTAAGCCAATCTTTACACGCTACACCTTCAAGTTGAAGAACTTGCTGTATGTATTGCTGAAGTTTAGTTTGATCGTATTGAAGACTTTCAAATGAAGAAACCTTTTTCTTGTCGTTTAGAATAGTGACAGGGGATGAACCCAATAAGTCTTTTACTTTAAGATCAACAGGCTGTTGCTTTTGACCAGCTTTGCTGAATACAAATTTCTGATCGCCTGTAGCTTCACCAACAACATAAATGGGTGCTCGCTCACGTTCTGCAACCTTCACCAATTTATCGAGATGCTTTTTGTGCATAGCAATACCAATGCGTTCTTGTGATTCGTTGCTGATGATTTCTTTATCCGACAGGGTAGGGTCGCCTACAGGAAGTTTATCAATATGAATTTCACCTCCTGTCTCTTCTAACAATTCCGAGAAACAATTTAAATGTCCACCCGCTCCATGATCATGAATCAACGCAATCGGATTTTCATCCGCTTCCACCATTGCGCGAATGGCATTCATCACTCGCTTTTGCATTTCAGGATTGGAGCGTTGAATAGCATTGAGCTCAATGGCATTTCCGTACTCACCTGTAGCAACTGAAGACACAGCGCCACCACCCATACCGATGCGATAGTTATCGCCTCCGAGCAAAACAATTTTGTCGCCTTTTTGTAGGGCGTCTTTTTTGCTGTCTTTCTCTTTTCCAAAACCGATACCACCGGCTTGCATAATCACTTTATCGAAACCATACTTTTTATCCGGGCCGATGTATTCAAAGGTGAGTACACTTCCACAGATTAAGGGTTGACCGAATTTATTTCCGAAGTCACTGGCTCCATCGGATGCCTTAATGAGAATCTCCGCAGGCGTTTGATAAAGCCACTTGCGTGCTTCAAACTTTTTCTCCCATGGCCTTCCGTTTTCTAAGCGTGGATAGGACGTCATGTAAACGGCCGTTCCTGCTAATGGAAGTGATCCTTTTCCGCCAGCTAATCTGTCGCGTATTTCTCCGCCTGATCCTGTTGCAGCACCATTGAAGGGTTCAACTGTTGTTGGAAAATTGTGGGTCTCTGCTTTAAGTGAGATCACGGAATCGAAATCACTTACCACAAAATAATCAGGAACATCCTGACGCGCTGGAGCAAATTGCTCAACACGTGGGCCTTTTATGAACGCTACATTGTCTTTGTATGCAGAAACAATAAAGTTCGGATTGGCCTTCGATGTTTGTTTAATGAGTTGAAAAAGGGTGAACTCTTTTTCTTTATCGTCAATAATGAACGTGCCGTTGAAAATTTTATGTCGGCAGTGCTCTGAGTTTACTTGTGAGAAGCCGAACACTTCACTATCGGTAAGTTTGCGACCGAGTTGTTTGCTTACGTTCTCAAGGTATTCAATTTCTTCTTTAGCAAGAGCAAGTCCTTCTTTCTTGCTGTAGCTGGCAATGTCATCAATCTCAATGATGAGTTCGGGTGCATGGTGAATTGTAAAAAGATCCTGATCTAAAGTACGATATAACAATTCAAGCATCCGGTCATGTTTCACATCACCGTGCTCTACTTCCTTAAATTCTTCAATTCGATTGATACCCTTTATGCCCATGGTTTGAGTGATCTCTACCGCATTGGTGCTCCAGGGTGTAATCATTTCTTTTCGCGGACCAATGAAATAGCCATTAAGCTGTTTCTCAGCCAGGGGTTCGGCATCGCCAAGAAGCCACTTAAGTTGCTGAATTTCAGAATTTTGAAAAGGCTGTTCCATGCCAATTGCGTAAACAATATTGGCCTTTGAACGGAAGAATAAAATCATGGAGAGAATGACTAATTAAAGGATGCGCAAAAATAACAGGTATTGTTGATGTTCTATCATTTTTCTGTGCGATTTAGTTTGATTGTTGCGGCCACCAGGATATACTGACACCGAAGCTATCATACAGCTATCATGGAGCTAACATACAGGAATAAGCATGACAAGGGAGAAACAGGAAGTTAAGCCAGAAAGTCAGTGGATTAAGATACTCGACTGGCTTGGCTAATAATGATGTTTGCTAAAGCGTCAGAAACCACCAGACCATTGTGGCCTGACTCCAGGACTTCTACCTGCGGATTATTCAGTTTTTTAACAAGACCATTCATGTTCCGGGTCAGAATTACTTTGTCGTAACGGCCTGTCACCATCGTTACAGGAATGTGATGGGCATTGAGAAGTTTCGCCAATTTATTCAGATCAAAAGTCAACCGTCTGAAAACAACCCAGGAGTAATACACTTGATTTCGTTTTTCTTGTGTGTTCATCTGGTGTTCAGCAAATCGGATCAGTCCCTTATCAACCAAACCAATCGATTGAATTGCATTTGCTATCGCATTGAATCGCCCCGGTTTTGTAATCATACTCTTGAATAATTTCCGGAACAGAAAAGGATAGGTAGCGATGCTATACCAAAAGCTGGTTTTAATTCCATCGGGCGCAATTAGAAAGAGGGCTTCAGTTTTTTCGGGAAATGCTTCAACAGTAGCCATTGCAAATTTTCCTCCCAGACTAAATCCACCAACGGAAAATCTTTCGAGCATATTCTCAGAGAGAAAAGTGTTGATGATTTTTTTCCATTCTTCTTTCTTCAAAGGACTTTCATCATTTGCCCATTTGCTTTTGCCATGGAAATAGAGATCGAAAATATAAAGGGTGTAAGTAGAAGAAAGAGCGTGAGCCAAAGGTTGAAATACTTCATTATCCTGACCGAATCCGTGGAATAGTAAAAGCGTTTTGTTCCCTGCTCCAATGCTTGTATAATGGAGTGCGGCATTTTCAGTTTGAACAAAACGATCCTGCATAGGTATTGAAGTGTTTTGATGTTTTTTAGTATTGCCACGAAGACTCTAAGGCACCAAGGTACACAAAGCAGGTTTTAATTACGTTCGGGTATTTTTCAATTTTGGTTCAAGCGTACCGAATACAAGGAAAGATTGTGTTGAATGGTGAACCAGATATTCATGGCTTGCAGTATATTTAACGCCACACATTAACCTTCATTTTTATGAATCTCTTTAACCGAACATGGCGATTGTTTTTTATTTTCATCCTGTTCTCTGTTTCAATCGTCTACGCACAACAAGGTGGAATACGCTGGGCAAAGGAAGGTAGTAATTATTTCAAAATTGAAGGAGATGAATTAATACAGTATACTCTGCCTGCTAATTCGAAAGCCACCTTGGTGACTAAAGCCATGCTTACACCTGAGGGGCAGACAAAGAATTTACGGCTGCGGAATTATTCTTTCTCGAATGATCAAAGTTTAGTATTGGTTTACACGAACACCAAGAAAGTATGGAGACTTGATACTCGTGGTGATTATTGGGTATTGAATTTAAAAACAAAGGTGTTAAAGAAATTAGGTAGTTCGTTACCTGAATCATCGTTGATGTTTGCCAAGTTCTCACCCGACAATAGTAAAGTTGCATACGTAAGCAATTACAATATCTATGTAGAGGATATTGCCACCAGTCAAATTAAAGCGTTAACAACGAATGGAAATCGTAAATTAATCAACGGTACATTCGATTGGGTGTATGAAGAAGAGTTTGCTTGTCGTGATGGATTTCAGTGGAGTCCGGATAGCAAGCAGATATCGTTCTGGAATTCTGATGCTAATCGCATTCGCGATTTTTATATGATTAATAATACTGATTCCGTGTATTCTCAAATTATTCCTGTTGAATATCCCACCATTGGTCAATCTCCTTCGCCAGTGAAGATAGGAGTTGTTGATGTAGTAACTGAGAAAACGGTTTGGTTAAATATTCCAGGAGAGCCTCATCAGAACTATCTACCCCGCATGGAATGGTTAAACGCGAATGAAGTTTTTGTTCAACAGTTAAATCGTCATCAGAATGAAAGTAAAATTTATTCTTGCAATCCGTCATCGGGAGAAGCTCATCTAATGTATAGTGAGAAAGACCAAGCCTGGATTGATGTATATACACCGTGGGAAAATGTTTATGCGATTGATTTCAGACACAAGTTTACGTTCATTAGTAAAGGAAAAGAGTTTTTATGGATGAGTGAGAAAGATGGATGGAGACATTTGTATCGCATTACAAACGACAAGGCAGGAGCGAAAGAGGTATGCATCACAAAAGGCGATTATGATGTGATGGACATTCGCCTGGTGGACGAGAAAAACAATTACGTTTATTTCCTGGCATCACCAACCAACGCAACTCAGAAATACCTTTATAAAACCAAGTTAGATGGTAAAGGTAAGTTAGAGATGGTTACACCAGCAGAACTTTCAGGAACGCATGGGTATAGCATTTCTGCTGACGGAAAATATGCACAGCATAGTTTTTCCAACAGTTACACCAAACCCCTTAGTGAACTAATTGAGCTTTCTTCCAATAAAGCTGTTAATGAAAAGGAGAGTATAAAAACCAAACTTGCAGCAGCAAAAGGAGAGAAGAATGTTGAATTCTTCAAAGTCAAAACAGAGGAAGGTGTTGAAATGGACGGATGGATGGTGAAGCCGAAAAACTTTGATCCATCAAAAAAATATCCGGTTGTATTCTTTGTTTACACAGAGCCATGGGGGGCCAATGTTCACGATCAATATGGAACAGCTGACAATTTTATGTACAAAGGAGATATGCGTGAGGATGGATATATCTACATGTCAATTGATAACAGAGGAACACCTGCGCCAAAAGGCAGCGCATGGAGAAAATGTGTTTATCGTAAAATTGGAATTACCAACATTCGTGATCAGGCATTGGCTACAAAGGAAATTCTCAAGTGGTCGTTTGTCGATGCTGAACGAATTGCTGTATGGGGTTGGAGTGGTGGTGGCTCAGCTACACTTAATCTATTGTTTCAGTTTCCTGAAATTTATAAGACGGGAATTGCTGTAGCAGCCGTTTCCAATCAACTTACCTATGACAATATTTATCAGGAGCGATACATGGGTTTACCAGAAGAAAGTATTCAAGATATTATGGCCGGTTCACCTGTTACGTATGCTAAAAATCTGAAAGGAAATTTGCTTTATATTCACGGAACAGGAGATGATAATGTTCATTATGCCAATGCTGAAATGCTGGTGAATGAGTTGATCAAATACAACAAACAATTTCAGTTCATGGCCTATCCAAATCGCACACATAGTATTTCGGAAGGAGAGGGCACGTTTGAACATCTTTCAACATTGTATACTGAGTACTTGAAGAAAAATTGTCCTCCTGGAGGGAGATAGTTTAGTGTTGAGGAAAGCGTGAGTGATTGAGCCTTGTATATATTTAGATACACTTAAACTTTAGCAATTATTATAAAGAACTTTATGGCAATCGTTAGAACCGAAATACGTTATTTTGTGTCTAACTAGAAATTGCCGTTTATGATGGAAAAAATTAAAGAGCAGCCGATGAATGAAATGCCTGTGATGAATGAAAACGAAGGCATTGTTTTGTTTTACCCCAATGTTCCCAAGACTGCGATCGAAGAAGTTACAAAGGTGCTTCAGGGCAGATGGATCGGCCAGGGTCCGAGAGTGGCTCAGTTTGAAAAAGAGTTTGGTGAAAAATTTGCCGGAAATGGAACGGCTTTGGCAGTTGGGTCTGGAACTGATGCTCTGCATCTCTCCTATATTCTTGCAGGATTAAAAGAAGGTGATGAAGTAATAACACCGGTTTTTACCTGCACCGCTACCACCATTCCATTCTTATATATGGGTGTGAAATTCCGATTTGCCGATGTAGATCCTGAAACGTTGAATATTAACGTGGACCATGTGCGTACACTGGTGAATGAAAAGACCAAAGCGATTGTATGCGTTCATTATGGGGGCCTGCCGTGTGATATGGATGAACTACATGCCATTGCCAAAGAGTACAATATTCCTGTTATTGAAGATGCAGCGCATGCTCTTGGCGCAACGTATAAAGGCAAAAAGATTGGGGAGATTTCCCAGTTTACAATGTATTCATTCCAGGCAATCAAACACATCACTACCGGTGACGGTGGTATGTTGGTAGTGCAGGATAAGAATATTGTCCCTCTGGCTGAACGTATCCGTTGGTTTGGAATTGATCGCTCGAACAAACAAAAAGGAATATGGGAGAATGATATTACTGAAGTAGGCTACAAATACCAGATGACGGATATCAGTGCAGCAATGGGGATCGCTGCCTTGCATGAATTTGACGAGACATTAGCGCACCGCCAAAAACTTTTTGAAGTATATAAAAAGAATTTGAAAGGCGTAAGTGGAATTAAACTGCTCGGTGCAGAGCATACTGACCGTACACATGCAGCCTGGCTATGTACTGCAATTGTTGATAATAGAATATCATTCATGCAATACTTGCGTGAAAATAAAATTGAATCGGGCCAGATGCATTATCGAAATGATCGCTACAGTGTGCTTGGTGGAAGACGAGATGATCTTCCTTTTATGGATTCGATTGAAGAAAATTATATTGTACTTCCACTCAACACCCATCTTACCGAAGCCAATATTGAGTTTGTATGCGACACAATTAAAAAAGGCTGGTAACTCATCGTTAATAGTTAATGCTTAATGGTGGGCGAGAGAAGAGGGAGTGTGATAGCTTTGAACATTGTAAAATCTACTATCAATAGAGTAAGTTCTGAACCTTAAGACTATTAACCATTAACTTCTCACCCTTTCCTCCAAACGGACAGCAGTCTTTTCAATCTGTCTCTTTTTAACTTAATCCTGAATTCAGATTCATTCGGTTCATCGGTATTGCCTTTAAATACTTTTCCTAAGCGAAGATAGAATTCAAAGAAAGTAGATTTTGATATGTTCCATTTTAAAAGGAATTGTTTATTGCCATCATTCTTTTTGACCCGCGCAGTGCTTTTCGATCCGAAATGATAAACGCGGCTTTCACTTACACCTTTATAATAGCGCACACCACAATGCCATAATTTCATCATCATATCCGGATCGGAAGCCATGCCTGGAGTAAACTCCGTGCTTAAACCTCCAATCAAATTCCAGATGTGGCGATGCATCACCAATGGATACCAGTTTCCCCCGTTCCAGTTATGAAAGGCAAGCGATTTGTATTCTTTTAGAAATTTCTGCTCATCAAATTCCTGAATGGTTTTACCATAATTATGCGGAGCAATAATGCTGCTAAAGTATTGAGTATCGGTATGTTCAATCATTGTTCCGGTTATGCAAAAATAAAGATGATCGAGTTTTTTAATTTCTTCAAACAAATGATGGTCCCACTCCGGTGCGTAATAATAATCGTCATCCGAAAGAACAATGTAGTCTGAACTTACCAAAGAGGCAGGAGCATTAAAGCCATAGCATACGCCTACATTGTCTGTTGAATGTGTATAGCTTATTTGTTGTTCTTTAAGCCATTGAAGTGTATCATCTTTTCCTTCATTTACATGCACAATGATTTGATGATGATAGCGCGAATTTTTACGAATACTTTCTACACAGCATTTTAAATACGGCAGGTTATTCCAGCTAGGAATGAGAATAGAAAACACTGGCTTTTGCAGATTCTCGGTTGGGTGATAAGTGATCTTTGAAATCATGCCGCCAAGATAATGATCGGCTTGCAATTTTATTGAATCGTTTGGCCTGCACTCTGAATATCGACCCTTCATTTATACCAGGAAAAGGCTGCGTCATCAGTGTAGCTGGCTTGTGGCATCAGTGGTTGTTCAGATGTTCATCAGATGGTGATCAGATCGGCAATAGATGTTTATCGATCATTTCACGTAGTTGTTCAGATAGTCAGGCCTGTTCTTCAGTCGTTCTTCAGATCAATCTCGCTAAAAACACCTTTCTATCGAAGGAATACTGAACCTACTGGCCAACTACACTGCAGCTACCTTGATTACCGTCTGGTTCAAGTCACCTACACGACCGAGCCAAAGAACTTCATTGCTCATTGTGTTGTCAGCACAATGAGCAATGAAGTTCTTTGAATGTTGAAAGGACACGCTTCTTTGTGTGTCCCTTCAACATTTAAAATGCGAGCCTGCTCGTTACCTATGAAAAGCGATCGACCTTCCGAGCATCTCCGCTGAGCACGAATTGAAAGTGACACTCTTCTTCAAAAGTAGAATTTCAAAAGACTGTTGTTTACATCAACTCATCATGATTACCCATCGAAGACGAGCATACAAAAGGTATCCATAGAACCGTTGCGCCTATCAGGAATAACTCGTCCATAACTACTGATAAGAAACCTTTGCCACTATCTTCACAATAAATTTCTAAACCCTACAATATTCCTCGCGCCTTCACCGACTATCCCGTAGTTAAGCGTAAGGAAATGGAACTGGCGATGCAAATAAAGGAGGAAACATTCCTGCGAGAGAAAGGCAGGTTACTGAGTTTTATCCGTAACCGGGTTTCTTCTGTAGAGGAGGCTGAGGACATCCTACAGGATGTTTTCTATCAGTTTGTTGCTGGTTTCGAGTCGATTGAATCGCTCGATCGGGTTACATCCTGGTTATTTCAGGTGGCCCGAAATAAAATTATCGATCGATACAGAAGAGATGCAGCACGACCTCAGCGCACTGACTTTGGATCAAGCTCAGGTTCGGATGATGATGCGCCTTTAACCCTCCAGGAAATTCTTCCTGATCTGGGGAATACACCTGAAGATGCACTTTTCAGAGAGGTACTCTGGGATGCCATCATGGAAGCATTAGATGATTTGCCTGCAGATCAACGTCAGATCTTCATTCAAAATGAAATGGAAGAGCGCGGCTTTCGCGAGATATCAGAGGAAACGGGTGTATCCATTAATACATTACTATCCAGGAAGAGGTATGCCATTCTTGCGCTTCGAAAAAAATTACAACGATTATACAATGAAATTTAAAATAGTAGAGATATGAGAAAGGCAGGGATGATCATAAAGGTGGTGGTGTTTGTGCTACTGGCAATTGTTGTATTTGGGTTTGTCACCATGTCGCTTTGGAACTGGCTTGTGCCCGAATTATTCAACGGTCCTGTAATCGATTTTTGGCAAACATTAGGATTGCTTTTGTTAAGTAAGATTTTGTTTTCGGGATTTGGTGGAAAATCGCATGGCCATAACCCCAACAGTTATGGTGCACAATGGAAGAAACGATTCGTGGATAAGGTTTCGTCATTGAGCCCGGAAGACCGTGAAGCTTTTAAGCAAAAAATGAAGGATAAATGGTGCCGTTGGGAAGACAGCACTTCAACCAAAGATTCTACAGGTTCAAACGATTGATGAGACACTTCATAAAAAAATAACAAACTTTTTTCTGAAAAACCCGAACAATTAGCTGGAATTGGCGTTCGAGGAAACTGTGGAAACTTTTGAAATGTTAATAGTTTCCATAGTTTTACGGTCGATATGGAAGAAATAGGTACCAGAGACAAGATTTTAAATGGAGCGGTTGAGCTCTTTATGAAGTACGGATTGAGGAGTATTTCGATGGATGATATAGCGCGCCACCTCACCGTTTCAAAGAAGACACTCTATCAGCATTTTGCTGACAAGGAAGATTTGATCACGCTGGTTTTGGAATCTCATATTGAAGAGAGTCAAAAACAGTACGAAGGAATCACCAGGAATTCCACCAATGCCATTGAGGAGTTAGCACAAATATCGCAGTGCTTACGAAAGGACATGGCGGAAACGAATCCATCGGTGTTGTTTGATCTTCAAAAATTTCATCCGAAAGCGTGGGAAGTTTGGATCAACCACAAGAACAAATACATACGTGAATCGGTGGTGAGAAATATAAAGCAAGGTATTGAGGAAGGATATTTCAGATCAGAAGTAAATGCGGAAGTTCTTGCAGCCATTCGCATTGAACTAATATCCATGGGCTTCGATCAGACTATTTTTCCGCAAAGCACATTTAATCTTGCGGAAGTGCAGTCGCAAATATTCGATCACTTTGTTTACGGACTCTGTACCGATAAAGGAAAAAAATTATATCAGAAACATAAAGAACAACATGCTTAATTACCAAATCCCAAATATGAAACGTTTATATCAAACCATTCTAGTATCACTGCTCGTACCCCTGTGGGTAAATGCTCAGACTGCAGATGTTCCATCTGGTTCCTTCACATTAGAACAATCCATTACTTATGCATTGGAGAACTCAATCAATATTCAGAACTCATCTATTGATGAAAAGATTTCGGATGCCAAAGTGAAAGAAACACGTGGTATTGGATTACCACAGATTGATGGAAGTGTTTCATTGCAGCATAATGCCAAGCTTCAACGATTCTATTCTACGTATGACCCTGATGGTTTTTCTATTCTTGGTGATTTAAGTTCAGTACCTGATATCAAAGCAGGAGATGTTATTGCAGCACAAAACTTTTTTCAATTGCCGAGTAACGGGACGGCAGCACTCTCAATCAATCAAATACTTTTCAATAACTCTTATCTGCTTGGTTTAAAAGCAGCAAGCACATATCGCGCCCTTGCCACAAAAACCACGCAACAAACAAAAGAGCAGATCATTGAAAATGTAACCAAAGCTTATTTCGGTGCGGTTATCAACAATGAGCGCATAAAGCTTTTTGAAAGCAATATTGCACGGGTTGATTCTCTATTTAAATCTACCAAAGCTCAAAATGAAAATGGTTTTGTTGAAGCAATTGACGTAGATCGAACCGAAGTAACATTGAATAATTTAATTTCTGAACGTGATAAGTTTGTTGGGATTCAAGCGATAGCAATTGAACAATTGAAATTCCACATGAATTATCCGATGGAACAAAACATCACAATAGTAGGTGATCTTAATTCAATGAAAATTGATCGGGATATAGCCTACTTAACACAAGATTGGAATTATACCACACGTATTGATTATAGTATTTTGGAATCGAATAGGACCTTACAGGAACTTGACGTTAAGAATAAAGTTTCTGCATCTATCCCTACGTTATCTGCTTTCGCCAATTTGGGTTACGGAACTCAATCAGATAATATATCAGGCTTGTTCAAAACAAATAGCCAGATTAAGGATTATGGAACCATTGGTCCAGACAAGTGGTATCCTGCAACATCGTTTGGTGTTTCATTAAACATTCCAATCTTTAGCGGCTTGCAACGCAATTACCAACTTCAGCAGTCAAAGCTTACTCTTTTAAAAACAGAAAACGGATTCAAGTCATTAAAAAATAACATTGATCTTGAAATAAAGAGTGGTTCCATTGCATACGAGAATGCACTTAAATCATTAGATGTGCAAAAACGAAATACAACATTGGCTGAGAATGTAGCTCGGGTTACAAAAATCAAATATCAACAAGGTGTAGGTACAAATCAGGAAGTAATTGATGCGGAAAGCGCTTTACGTGAAGCACAAATTAATTACTACAGCGCGATGTACGATGCCATTGTATCGCGGGTTGATTTGATAAAAGCCTATGGAAAAATCAATACGCTAACATCTCCACAAAACTAATAAGACCCCATAACCTGAAAATAAATTGAAAATGAAATCAACAGTATACAATCATCTATCTATCTTGACTTTGGCTGCAGTACTTGCTGCCTGTGGTAGTACGGATAAGAGTGCAACGCTTGAATCTTTAAAAGCAGAGCAGGCTGAATTGGCAAAAAAAATCACAGCGATGGAAGCAGAGCTTCCTGTCGATTCCACTAAGCTAACGGTAAAATCAAAAGAAGTAGGCGTAATTCAACTTACTCCTCGCAAGTTTGATCACTATGTGCAAACACAAGGTGCTATTGAAGCAGAAGACAATATCCTTGTGAGTGCAAAAACCCCTGGTGTTGTTACGCAGGTATTTGTAAAAGAAGGACAAGGAGTTTCAAAGGGGCAAGTGTTAGCTCAAATTGATAATTCAGTACTCTTGAGAAGTATTGAATCTATGAAATCACAATTGGAACTTGCCACCACTGTATATCAGCGCCAAAAGAATTTGTGGGACCAGAAGATTGGAACAGAAGTACAATTTCTTCAGGCTAAATCAAGCAAGGAAAGTCTTGATCGTCAACTTGAGGGCTTGCAGGAGCAAAACGAAATGACACGAATTAAATCACCCATCAGTGGAACAGTAGACGCTGTTTCAGCGAAGATTGGAGAGAGTATTTCTCCCGGTATGCCGGCCTTTAGAGTAATAAACACTTCTGATTTAAAAATCACTGCGCATATCTCTGAAGCATATGTAACCACAATTAAAAAAGGTGATAAGGTTTTGGTATTGGTGGATGGATCAGGAAAAGAAATTGCAGCGAACGTAACCTTCGTGGGTAAAAATATAGACCTGTTATCACGAACATTTCCTATTGAAGTAGACCTTCCATCGCTTCCTGACTTAAGACCAAACATGACAGCAGTAGTGAAAGTTATTTTTCACTCTGATCCTGCTGCGATAGTGGTACCAGTTAACGTGGTACAAAGCGTTAACGGAGAGAAAATACTATACGTAGCCGGAGCAGATGGTAAAAACATGGTGGCACGTAAACGTGTTGTAGAAGTAGTTGGTGTTTACGATAACCTTGCTCAGATAAAATCGGGAATAGTAGCGGGTGAAAAAGTGATCACCATTGGTTATCAGGGATTGAACGATGGTGATTTTATAAAACTATAATAAGATAAGGTATACAAGGTGGTGTTTAAATCGTGCAGATTGAAAGTGTAGAAGGATTTAAACACCCCGCATACCCATAAAATAAAAAAAATATGCAAGACTCTAACAAAGAATTTGGACCCACCAGTTGGGCAATCGATAATAAGGTGGCCATTTATGTTGCCACCTTTATTATCTGCGTTGCGGGTATCGTAACGTACATGACCTTGCCCAAAGAGAATTTTCCGGAAGTGGTTTTTCCACAGATTTATGTGGCAACTCAATATCCAGGCGCGCCACCCACCGATGTTGAAAACCTGATCTCAAAACAGATTGAAAAGCAGGTGAAATCTATTGCCGGTGTAAAAAAGATTACGAGTAACTCCTTGCAAAATTTCAGCAGCGTTCTCATCGAGTTTCAAACCGATGTAGACGTAGCAGAAGCCAAGCGTGAAGTGCAGGATGCAGTAGATAGGGCTAAACCTGATCTGCCTTCCAATCTTCCGGATGATCCACAAGTTATTGATATCGATATTTCAGAAGTACCGATCATGTTTGTGAACTTGTCGGGTGATTATGACCTTCAAACCCTCAAGCGCTATGCTGAGCAGATGCAGGATGAGTTTGAAACATTGAAAGAGATTCGTAGGGTTGATATTGTAGGAGCGCTCGATCGTGAAATACAAATCAATGTAGATTTATACAAAGCATCTTTGGCTGGTGTTGCACTCAGCGATATTACTCAAACGATCAGTGGCGAAAATGTGATTATGCCAGGTGGTCAAATTTCGGTGGGTAACATGAAACGTTCTTTAAGTGTGAGTGGTGAATATACTACGGCTGAAGGTATGGCAAATACTGTTATTGGTTCTATTCAGGGAGGTAAGGTGTATTTGAAAGATATTGCAGAGGTAATTGATACCAATAAAGAGCAGGAAAGTTTTGCACGCTTGGATAAGAAGAATGTGATTACGCTTAACATTATTAAGCGTAATGGTGAAAATCTTATTGATGCGTCTGATCAGATTAATGCCATTATTAAAGAGTTCGAGGGAGGAACCCTGCCAGCAGGTCTTCATGTAACCGTAACAGCAGATCAGTCTGAGAATACACGCGTAACACTCCATGATCTTATCAATACCATCATTATCGGATTTGTTTTGGTTACCGTTATCCTGATGTTTTTCATGGGTGTGACAAACGCGATCTTTGTCGGATTGTCTGTTCCTATTTCTGCGTTTATTGCATTCCTCGTCTTTCCAGCCATTGGATTTACGCTCAACATGATGACGCTGTTTTCCTTCTTGCTCGCTTTGGGTATAGTAGTAGATGATGCTATTGTGGTTATTGAAAATACACACCGTGTTTTTGATAATGGAAAAGTACCTATTCGAAGGGCAGCGAAGATTGCAGCAGGTGAAGTTTTTCTACCGGTGTTCTCCGGAACCTTGGTCGTATTAGCGCCTTTTATTCCATTAGCATTCTGGCCTGGGGTTATAGGTAAATTCATGATGTATTTACCTATCACGTTAATCATTGCTTTGTTGGCATCGTTAGTGGTGGCGTATATTATTAACCCGGTGTTTGCTGCGGACTTTATGAAACTACATGATCACGATGAACATAATGAGGGACCTAAATTGACCAAAGGATTTAAAGTTACATCAGTAGTATTTGCAGGCATCGCCATCGTTTCTTACTTGATGAGTTTTGGACTTGGCAACTTCGTTGTGCTCATGTATTTGTTATATGCGTTGCATCATTTTGTTTTGAAAGCTTTGATCTCAGGATTCCAAACTTCAGCATGGCCTAAGGTTCAGGAAACCTATAAAAAATTATTAACCTGGACGCTTTATCGCTACAGGCCAATTTTTGTTGGCTTGGGTGTTATTTTCTTGTTTATATTCTCCATCGTATTTACCGGGATTCGAAATCCTCCAGTTGTTTTCTTTCCAAGTGGCGATCCGAATTTTATCTACGCCTATATTCGTATGCCGATTGGAACGGATCAACTCGTAACGGATTCGATCACTGCAATTGTTGAGGACAAAATAATTGCAACCATGGGTAAGGACAATCCAATTGTTGAGTCCGTTATCTCTAACGTTGCTATTGGCGCAAGTGAAAACCCATTCGAGGCGGGTGGAAACACAAGCCCTCATTTAGGTAAAGTATCAGTGGCCTTTGTAAAGTTTGCAAAACGCGAGGGGCAATCGACTAAAGCATATTTGGGCAAAATCCGTGAATCAGTAAAAGGAGTAAGAGGCGCAGAAATTTCAGTAGATCAGGAACAAGGTGGTCCACCAACAGGTAAGCCTGTTAACATCGATATTGCGGCTGATAACTTTGATCTTTTAGTAAAGACAGCAGATGAGGTTAAACGTTATCTCGTTGCAAAGCAGGTGCCGGGAGTAGAAGAATTAAAGTCAGACTTCCAAAGCAACAAACCTGAGATATTAATCACTATCGATCGTGAGAAAGCAAACCGTGAAGGAATTTCAACACGAGATATCGGACTAGCTTTGGGTACTGCGGTGTACGGAGCTGAGGTATCAAGATTCCGCGATGAGAATGATGATTACCCGATACAAGTGCGAGTAAAAGAAAGTCAGCGTAATGATCCAAATGTGTTAATTAATTTACCATTGACTTATCGTGACATGGGTTCTGGTGGTGTAGTTCGCCAGGTTCCTCTTTCTGCCATTGCTAAAGTAGACTACTCCAATAGCTACGCTGGTATTAAGCGTATCAATCAGAAAAGAGTTATAACATTGTCGTCTAACGTATTAGGAGATTACAATGCGAATGAAGTAGTAGCTGAGATTCAGAATCACCTGAATGCTTTTCCAACTCCAGATGGTGTTACCGTTAAGATGACAGGTGAACAAGAAGATCAAAAAGAAACTTCTGCTTTCCTTGGTGTTGCATTCGGTCTTGCCTTCGCTTTGATTTTTATGATCTTAGTACTTCAATTCAATTCGATAAGCAAGCCTGTTATTATTTTATCTGAAATCATATTCAGTATCATCGGTGTATTGATTGGATTCTCTTTATTTAAAATGGAAATATCAATCATTATGACCGGTGTAGGTATCATGGCTTTGGCTGGATTGGTGGTACGTAATGGAATCTTGTTGGTCGAGTTTACAGAGTTGTTGCGCTCACAAGGTGTTCCGCTTTATGATGCGATTATCGAAGCTGCAAAAACACGTATGACTCCCGTATTGTTAACAACCATCGCAGCAACCATTGGTCTTATTCCTTTGGCGGTTGGTTTGAACATTGACTTCGTTACCATGTTCACCGAGCTAGATCCACACATTTATTTTGGTGGTGATAACGTAGCGTTCTGGGGGCCACTATCGTGGACGATGATCTTCGGATTGATCTTCGGAACATTCCTGACGCTTTTCCTCGTCCCTTCTATGTATTTGTTAACAGCAAAGTTGAAAGAGAGAGTGTTTAAAAAGAAGGCCAATGAAGAATCAGTGATAGAATCATCAGGTTCCATTGCAATGAATTAATAGTAAACTAAAATCAATAAAAAGTCGTCTTATACACTAAGGCGACTTTTTACTTTTTTATGCAACCAAGAATGACCACCCTCTTTATTGTTACCATCCTTTTCTTAGTGATTGACTACTACGTATTTCAAGCCATCCTGATGGTGAGTAGAGAGTGGTCACCTCTGTGGAAAAATATGTTGAGATATGGTTTCTGGATTCCTACCCTATTAAGCATTGTGGCCATCACCTGGTGGACATTCGGTGATCCATACACGTCCAGCGCAGGACTTCGCAATTGGGTTTTAACGGGATTGGTTTCAATTTATTTCTCCAAGCTCTTTGCTGTAGTTATCTTATTTATTGATGATCTATATCGAGGAGTAAAATGGCTCTCTAACTTCTTCTACAAAGGTGCTGATGGAAATATGCCTGGAGAAACGATTACACGATCTGAATTTTTATCAAAAACAGCATTGGTTGCAGCGGCAATACCTTTTGGAACTATGGCGTATGGGATTATTTCGGGTGCGCATGATTATCGCGTAAAGCGTTTGATTGTAAAACTTCCTAATCTTCCAAAATCATTTGATGGAATAAAACTTGCGCAAATCTCAGATATTCATTCCGGAAGCTTCTTCAACAAGACAGCAGTGAAGGGTGGGGTAGAGATGTTAATGAACGAAAAACCAGACTTGGTATTCTTTACGGGTGATTTAGTGAACAATGAAGCTGCTGAAGTAAAGGACTACATTGATATTTTTAATAAGGTAAAAGCTCCTCTCGGTGTTTTCTCCGTCACCGGAAATCATGACTATGGAGATTATCATAAATGGTCAAGCCAGAATATTAAGGATAAAAACTTTCAAGACTTAATTAACGCACATAAGTTAATGGGTTATGATCTGCTCATGAATGAACATCGATTTATCGAAATGGGAGGAGAGAAGATTGCAATTCTTGGAAATGAAAATTGGGGTGGTGGAAGATTTGCGAAGTATGGAAAATTGAATCAGGCATACAATGGAACAGAAGAGGCTGCTGTAAGACTTTTGCTTTCACACGATCCAAGTCATTGGGATGCCCAGGTACGAAAACTCTATCCGGATATTGATATGATGTTTGCCGGACATACACATGGGTTTCAGTTTGGCGTTGAGATTGGTAATTTTCAATGGAGCCCATCACAATATGCCTATAAACAATGGGCAGGATTGTATCAGGAAGACAGTCAATACTTATATGTAAACAGAGGCTTTGGGTATTTGGGATATCCGGGTAGGATAGGTATGCCACCAGAGTTGACAATTATAGAGTTGAAGAGAGGGTAGTGAAGTCGATGGTTAATGGTAGATAGTCCATAGATAGATAGCCAGACATTAGTGATGATTTATAACAGGTAAAGGTTAGCCTCTTAAATTAAAATCTATTATTGATCATTGACTATTTGTCAAAACTAGAGGCCATGCAAGCGATTACCATTGGACGCTACGAGGTCATGACTGATGGCCACATCATTGAAATCAACATTAGTAACTTTGAGGGCATACATTAATAAACGAACTTCTTTCATTGAAATGGATCGATCGGCTTCCGCAAGTTGAAACATATAGACAAAAGCGCAGAGTTTTTCTTCTTCAGTACAACTGTTTAGTAAGTCTAAACCACGATTAAATATATCCTGACCACTTGCTGTTGCAATACTTCTTGAAAACTCTAAGAACACACTATCATCGATATTTTCTTCTTCCTTAATTTTCAAGATAATTTCCATTTCGCGGTCATCGATTCGGCCATCGGTATTGATCAACATGTGTACAAAATGCAACAGCCCGAGTTGATAATTTTTTTTCATTGTTATTCGGTTTTAGTGTTAACGGTTATTCCTTCAACGCATGTAATACAATCTTTTTAATTATACCTCAAGTGATCTTTTATCGATCAGTCATCTTTATATCTACTTCAAAAACTCTTCAGGAAAGTAGTAATAACCGTCTAACGTTAATGTACTCTGCGGTTGGGCTCAAGGGTAGGAAATTTTTGCAACAGAGTAATAATATGAAAATAAGGGTATTAAAACATATTCACAATATTTTCTTAAAGTATTCTTGTTGAACTACTCACCTCAATAGAGTTTTCTAATGTACTTGAGTGTGAAGTAGCGATCCTATGTATTTGGACGATATAGATTTAGAATAAATATTTTCTCACCACAGCATGTCATCCAAATTCATTTCTTAATGCGGCAACAACTTTCCCCGAGAAGGTATCATCTTGCAGTGATCGATAACGCATTAATACCGAGCGCGCAATAACAGGTGTGGCAATTTGGTTTTCCAATGCATGTTCCAATGTCCATTTACCTTCACCAGATGATTGCATCACACCTTTGATGAAGTCGAGATTTGGATCTTTTGCCAAGGCGTTCTCGGTTAATTCCATTAACCAGCTCCTCACAACCGAACCATGGTTATACATCCTGGCAACTTTGTCAAGTTTGAGATTGAATTCACTTTTCTGCATTACTTCAAAACCCTCGGCAATGGATTGCATCATTCCGTATTCAATTCCGTTGTGGACCATCTTCACATAATGTCCGGACCCACTTTTTCCACAATACAGATATCCATCTTCTACTGAGAGGTCTTTAAAGAGTTGTTCGCAATAATTAAAGGCAAATCGATTTCCACCAATCATAGCACAAACTCCGTTGCGTGCACCATCTGTTCCACCACTGGTGCCACAATCCAGAAAATCAATTTGAAATGCTTCCATATCTTTTGATCTTCTCATCGAATCTTTATAAAAAGAATTACCACCATCGATAAGAATATCGCCAACAGACAAATAGGGTTGAAGTGACTGAATGGTTTGATCGACTAATTCGCCCGCAGGAATCATCATCCAGATAACGCGCTTGCTTCCCACATTTTCAGCAAGATCTTTTAATGAGGTAGCCGATTTGATTCCCTTTTCCTGAATGGATTTTAATGCAGCGGGATTTACATCATACGCTACTACATCATATTTATTCCGCTGCAGATTCAATGCAAGGTTGAATCCCATTTTGCCAAGTCCTATTAATCCGATTTGCATATTGTTATGTATTGAATGAAGACTTTAATTATTTCGCGGGATCGTCTTGCAGATTGATTTTCAGTTCGTGAAGCACAGCCATATCCAGCATCAGGTTCTTTGATAGATTTCTGAATACAGGAAATATTTTTTCTGAATAGATTGTGTGGTTATTGTTATTGGGAAGATACGTTGTTACTGATGTGGGCATTAATGCTTTATACTCCTCAATCAGTTCTAATTTTTTCATTGCAAGGAAAGCCGCGCCTTGAGCGGAAGCATCTTCCGCACGGATGAGTACAATCTTTTTCCCGAATACGTCAGCTAATAGTTGAAGCCATATTTCAGAATGCACAAACCCACCGCTTACATGAATCTCATTAATTGTAAGACCCGATTCTTCCAAGGTTTTGCAAATGTTAAACAGCGCAAATAAAATTCCCTCCATCACTGCGCGTGTGAAATGCGATTGAGTGTGAGATGAGTCTATTCCAAAGAATACACCACAGGCTTGGCTATTCCAAAGAGGTGCGCGCTCACCGAGAAGGTAGGGGAGAAAGATGAGTCCGTTGCTTCCGGGTGTTATCGTTTTGGTTTCGTTTAATATCCCATCATAATCTTCAGAAGACTGTAATTTCTTTTTTAGAAAACTTTCGACATACCACTTCAATGCAATTCCACCATTGTTAACGGGTCCACCCGTAATGAATGTATTTTCATCAAGCCGATAGTTAAAAGGCATCGTATCAACATTCACAGTTGGTGTTGCATTGGCTACGCGAATAGCCCCACTCGTACCAATGGTGAGTGCTGCAACTCCCGGGTCGATAGAAAAGCTTCCTACGTTCGCCATGCACCCATCACTTCCTCCAATAATGAAAGGTATGTTTGAATCGATGCTGAGTTGCTTCTGTACTAATTCCAGAACATCAGTTCGCAAGTGTGATGTACTTACGATTGTTGAAAGTCTATCGGTTGAAATTTCACAACGTTGCAATGCATTCTCATTCCAAAGAAGCCCTTCAATATCGAAAAGCCCTGTTGCGGATGCAATGGAATGATCAACCTCAAAAACACCAAAGAGTTTGAACCAGATGTATTCTTTGATTGAAATGAATTTATTTATTTGCTGAAAGAGTTCTGATTCATTCTCGCGCAGCCAGATTATTTTGCATAAAGGTGACATGGCGTGAATGGGAGTACCGGTTTGTTCATATAACATTGCCCCTGAAGATGAAGCTTTTATTTTCTCAGCAATGCTTGCACTGCGATTATCTGCCCACGTGATCATGTTCATCAGCGCTTGTCCATTTTCATCCACACCAATTACACTGTGCATGGCACTGCTTAATGCAATTCCTTTCGGTTGATGATGAAGTTGATCAATAACTCGCACAATACATTTAATAAAGGCTTGCCATATCAACTCAGGTGCTTGTTCACTATAGCCTGGTTTCGGACTGAGTGTAGGGTAAGAGATTTGTGAAGTGCACAAGGCTTCGCCTGTTATTGATACTCCAACTGCTTTTGTACTTCCTGTGCCGATGTCAATACCGATGATATAGTCCATGAATGAAATTGTGGCTTCTAAAATAGTGAATAGTTGTGGTTAGTAATTGTTATCGAATGACAATAAACAGAAAGGGCATCTGACCGTTCAGATGCCCCTCGACTCAGGTTAGGTAAAAAATAATATTAACTAAGAAGATGAAGAGTTCATCTCTCTTCTTCGCTTGGCGTCAATCGAATAACGACCAGCACCAAAAATCACAAATACAACTAAGCCTACCAATACTACAATAGATGCCCAGAGTTCCATATTACCTATCGATAATAAACCTCTCGGTAGGTTAACAAAAATGACCGCACCAATCAGGATGGGAAGTTGGATTACACATACGATGCGTGTGAAGAGTCCGAAAAAAATGAGTGGGCCTCCTAAGATGTGAGCAAATACGATGTAATGTGAAAGTACAACTGCTGCAAATGCTACATTCACTCCAGAGGCAGTCATCTCAAGCTCGTTCATGTGCGTGATAAAAAACACACCTTTGTAGGTGATAAAGATGCCCAGAATCATGCGAAAGAAATCCAAAAAACCAGGGCGATGATTATTTCCCCATTTCTCAACGTCAGTTATTACGCTCATAGTAGTAGGGTTTATTTATACAAAGTTTAAGAAATTAAGCTGGCAAAGGCAACAGAAATCGTAAAGGTTTATAGTATAGTGGTGCCACCGCTCAAATCGGTGGTACCACTATCTCGTATTCTAACTTTAACAAGGGTTGACACAAAATTGGGCATAAAAAAAGCCCTGATGCGAATCAAGGCTTTTTCGTGTTAGTATCGGTTATGCTTAATAATCGTTGTTTCTGCGATTAAATCCACCACCGCCACCACCTCTGTTGTAGCCACCACCGCCGCCACCACTGCGAGGAGCATCTGTTCTAGGTCTTGCCTCATTTACTACCAAGGTCTTACCAAGGAAGTCGAAACCATTCAAGCTAGTGATAGCTTGGCGGGCACTCGCATCATCCGGCATTTCGATAAAACCGAAACCGCGGCTGCGCTGAGTTACTTTGTCCATTACAATTTTGGCTGAAGAAACTTCGCCATACTCTTCGAATAATCCCTTCAATTCCGAGTCGGATGCCTTAAAAGGGATGTTGGCAACATAAATGTTCATTGTGTAAAAAGAATAAATGAATAAATTAATTAACGAAAACTGACAGGCTTCAACTTGAACTACTTCTCGGTGAAAGGATGACAATTAACAGTTCCAAATATAGTAGAAAATTTTTATTAAACTACAAACCTTTCAACGAGGAAATCTTTGACTTTCTTACAATATGGGCATCTGGCTTCTTAATTGACCTTTATTGTTGCCAATAATTCTCTTCTCCCTTCTGTAACCCGAAAGAAAAGGACTGCGTCAAAGAGGCAAAACTTAAAACATTACAATTATGGAAGAGGGAATCTTTGGAATACTGATGGTCATCGTGATAACCTTGGGAGCATTCATCATGGTAATTTATTTGCGAAAAATTCAGAACATTGAGCGAATGGCTATGATAGAAAAAGGGGTTGGTCCAGAACTGTTCAATATTAAGAGACATCACAGCGCCTCTTTACCACTACGTTTTTCGTTATTGCTTATTGGTGCAGGACTTGGTCTGTTGATGGGCTATTTTCTTCACGAAAATTTCAATATGAATGCTATTGCGTACTTCTCCATGCTCTTTATTTTTGGCGGACTGGGCTTAGGAGGTGCATATCTTATTGAAGAAAAGAAATACAATCAATCGAAGTAACATTCCTGTAAATAAATCGCCCGGCCAATTCAATCGGTCGGGCGATTATTCTACAATCAGAATGATGTTGTGTTAATCCGTAAGTGAAACTGCACTGATCTGTTTCTGTTTCACGAGTTCATTGAACTTAGGTATTTGTTCATTGAATATTGTATTGAGTTGCTGCAATTGTTCATCAATCTTTCCACTAATTTCTTTATGCACGACTTTCACTTGTTCCGTGGGTTTGTAATCGCCTCCATCGGCTTCTGATCCTAAACCAGCAAGTTTATCATTTAACCGAACAGGGAAGTTTAATGGATCTTGTCCACTTTTGTTTTTAGTTTGGTAAAGTGCTTCTTCAATTTTCTTCATGTCATCCTGAATGGATTTCGCCAGATCGATTACATCTTTCATGTCTGGTTTATCTTTCAACGGATCGGTCACCCTATTCATTTGCTCACGCGTGGTTCTTATCTTCTTGACAGCTTTGTTCGTTTCAGAGAGTTTGTCGCGAACACGGATGAGAAAATTAAATTGTTCTTCTGTATCTGCCACTGAAACTTCTGTGCGAGGATCTTTCACAATTTCAAAATCAGTTTCAGTTGATTTTCCATTCACTGTCAATTTTGCTTTATACATTCCCGGTATGGCTTTCGGCCCGGTTAAGCGACCAGACCACATAATCAATCCATCAAAACCTTCCGCATCTGCATAGCGCATATTCCACACAAAACGATTAATACCGGTCTTGATTTTCAATTCTTCTTCTTTTGCTTTTTTATCAGGCTTGGTTGAAAACTTTTTGATAAGGACTCCTTTGTCATCCAGAATTTCAAGAGCGGCCTGTGTTTTTGTTGTGTCTTTCAAAAAGTAATGAATCATTACACCACCGGGGTGGTTCATACCTTCTGTCTTAGATGGTTTACTCATAGCACCTCCACCCATCCGATAGCTCGGCATCGGTTTAAATAAAAAGAATTCGCTCTTGGCTATATTATCATTGAGTTGATGCAATGGAGTAATGTCATCGATTATCCAAAACGCGCGACCTTGTGTTGCGACAATCAAATTATCATTTTTGATAGTAAGGTCGGTGATGGGTACGATTGGCAAATTCAATTGAAACGATTTCCAATTGGCACCATCATCAAATGAAATATACATTCCAGATTCTGTTCCTGCATACAGTAAACCAGGACGTTTTAGATCAACGCGAACAACACGTGTAAAGTGATTCGATTCGATTCCTCCTACAATTTTTGTCCAGGTTTTGCCGTAGTCTTTTGTTTTAAATAGGTAGGGTTTATAATCGCCAAGTTTATAACGAGTGGCTGCAATATAGGCATTACCTTTTGCGGAGGGATCAAATGAAATACTGTTGATCATGCTCCACTCGGGTAATTCAGGAGGTGTAATTTTAGTCCAATTTTTTCCGGCATCGCGAGTAATGTGAAGCAAGCCATCATCGGAACCTGCAATGATCACATCTTTTTCATAAGGTGATTCTGCTGTAGCGAAAAGTGTACAATAATACTCCACAGCAGTATTGTCTTTTGTAATCGGTCCGCCAGAAGGACCGAGCTTGGTAGGATCGTTTCGTGTTAAATCAGGACTGGCCAGTTCCCAGCTTTCGCCACCATTATAGCTGACATGCAAGTGTTGAGATGCTGCATACAATTTTTTTGGATCATGTGGAGAAATAAATATCGGAAAGTTCCATTGAAAGCGATACTTCGCACCTTCTGCTCCATGTCCCATTGGGTTATCGGGCCAGGGATTGATGCTACGTTGTTCCATTGTGCGATGATTGACCCGCGTTAGATACCCATCATAACTCCCACCATAGACAACGTCATCGTCAGTAGGGTCGATGGCAATATGTCCACTTTCGCCACCTGCTGTTGGTTCCCAATTATGTTCACCAATAGAGTATCCGTCTGTGCGATGTGCAATTCTTACCGTAGAGTTATCTTGTTGGGCACCATAAATCCGGTAAGGGAAATGATTGTCTGTTGTGACACGATAAAATTGTGCAGTCGGTTGGTTATGATAGGTTGTGAAGTTCGTACCTCCATCAAACGAAACTTGTCCGCCACCATCATCGCCAATGATCATACGCTGGTTGTCTTCCGGTGCAATCCATAAATCATGATGATCGCCATGATTCGCTTCCATCGACTCAAATGTTTTACCACCATCTTTTGATTTGTGATAATTCACGTTTACAACATAGACAATGTCCTCATCTTTTGTATCAGCAAAAATTCTGGAGTAATACCATGCGCGCTGACGAAGACTACGATCTTCATTCATTTTAGTCCAAGTTTTACCCGCATCGTCAGACCTATATACACCTCCATTTTCATTTTCAATAATGGCATACACTCTATTTGAATTCACCCTTGAAACAGAAACGCCTGAAATTCCCCAAATACCTTTTGGCATCCCATCATTGGTTGAAATATTTTGCCAGGTATCGCCACCATCTATGCTCTTCCAAAGAGCAGAACCTTCGCCACCACTTTCTAAGCTATAAGGAGTTCTTCGAACACGCCATGTTGAAGCAAAGAGGATTCGTGGATTGTTTGGATCCATACAAAGTTCAACAGCACCGGCATCAGCGTTCGCAAAGAGAATGCGTTTCCAATTCTTACCACCATCCTCAGAACGATAGATACCGCGTTCTTCCGATGATTTAAAAAGATCGCCCAACACGGATGCATACACCAGATCCGGATTTTTGGGGTGGATTTGAATGCGTGTGATATGTCGCGAATTCTTTAAGCCTATGTTGTTCCATGTTTTGCCTGCATCAGTGGTCTTCCACATGCCATAACCATAGGATACATTTCCTCGCACAGTAACTTCACCGCCACCAACATAGATTACGTTGTTGTCCCACTCGCTAACCGCAACAGATCCTATGGAACCGCCAAAGAAACCATCTGAAATATTTTCCCAGGTATTGCCCGCATCATTGGTTCGCCAAACACCACCGCCTGTTGATCCAAAATAAAATAAGTTTGATTTCCCAGCGACACCTGTAACTGCTGCTGATCGTCCGCCACGGAACGGTCCGATGTTGCGCCAGATCAGACCGCTGTATAATTTTTCGTCAAAACCGATAGCGTCTTTTGGAGTTGTGTTATTTTTTTTCTGTGCCTGAAGTGTTGCTATTGAAAGCAACAGAGCAAAGAGCAATAGTAATTTATTCATAGAACTCTGTTTAGGTTATGACGAGATTAAGCTGAAATAACGATATGTTCTGTTTTTTTTTGATAAAAGGTGAAAAGTAAATACAAACTTGTACTTAGAGGCTTTTGAGGATTAATGAGAATACTGTGTTGCGAGGTGATTTTAGCAGAGATTCAATAAGATTATTAAATTTCCGCCATGGATAAAAAAAATCTTAAACCGCTTTTTAGTTTACCGGTAATTGTAGCAGCATTGGGTTACTTTGTTGATATCTACGACTTACTTCTTTTTAGCATTGTTCGAAAATCAAGTTTGAGTTACCTAGGGGTACCTGATAGCCAGCTCTTTGAGCAAGGCGAATACTTGTTGCGTATGCAGATGACAGGCCTCCTGATCGGTGGAATTATCTGGGGCATTATGGGAGACAAGAAAGGCAGGCTTTCTGTTTTATTCGGATCAATCTTATTGTACTCGCTTGCCAACATTGCCAATGGATTTGCTACAACGGTAGATCAATATGCTTGGCTTCGTTTTATTGCCGGTATTGGATTGGCTGGTGAATTGGGCGCCGGCGTTACATTGGTTTCTGAGACATTACCTACTAATCTTCGTGGATATGCAACGGCTATTATTGCCAGTGTTGGTTTGATGGGCGCTGTACTAGCTAATTTTATTTCAAAGGCATTCGATTGGCAGATTGCTTACTTTATTGGCGGTGGCTTAGGTTTAATGTTGCTCGTGGCACGAGTAAGTGTTTTTGAATCCGGTATCTTTCTGAAGACAATGGAGAAGAAAGTGGAGCGGGGAAATTTTTTACAGCTATTTCAAAAAAGAAGCAGGTTGAAGAAATTTTTGGGTTGTATTTTTATCGGCTTGCCCATTTGGTTTGTTATTGGTATTCTCGTTACGTTTTCACCCGAGTTTGCGGTAGTGTTGAACATTGATGAAAAAGTGATTGCGGGCGATGCAGTAATGTTTGCCTACATCGGTCTGGCTGTTGGCGATTTGGCGAGCGGTTTTATAAGCCAGGCACTGCGATCGCGAAAAAAGGTTGTCACGCTCTACATTTCAATGACTTTGATTTTCATTCTCATCTATTTATACACTCCATTTAAATCATTGACTTCATTCTATGGTATTTGCTTTTTACTTGGTGCAGGTATTGGGTATTGGGCATTGTTTGTAACAATTGCTGCCGAACAATTTGGCACAAACCTTCGCTCAACTGTAACCACATCAGTTCCCAATATTATCCGGGGCACAGTTGTTCCCATTACCTTTATTTTTAAATATCTGCGAGGTGAGTTGGGCGTTATTGAAGGCGCTTTACTGATTGGCGTTTCGACTATCATTATTGCGTTTATTGCCTTGCGCGCTGTAGATGAAACATTTGGAAGGGATTTGAATTTTGAGGAGGAGTAGAAGATGTTAGTTAATCGTTAAATGTTAGTGGTAGGGGAGTAAAGTTAACTTTCAAATATGTGTATTTCTGACACAATAGAAAGTCAAACTAGAACGAAGTCTGAATTTTAGGCATTAACTTTTAACCTAAAGACTATTCACGATTAACATTTAACGATTAACCTCACAAAGGACTTGCTTAATGAAAACTTTATCCTCATTTTTCTAGTGAAATTCCTGGGCCGTGTTTAGAAAGATCTTTCTTTTCTTTTGTTTGCTTTTCTTGACTTTCTTTTGCTTTGGTCAAAATCAACACTTTATCGATAGTTTAAAAAAATCGCTGGACAAGGCTCCCCCTGAACAGCAATTTAAATTATTGAATGAAATTGGTTTCCAATACAGATTATCTTTTCCGGACAGCACCGTTTTTTATTGTATAAAAGCTTATGATTTAGGAGTTAAAATTGGTGTTGAGAAAGAGTTATCGAAGCCATTAAGTTTCATTGGTCTTGCCTCGGCTTATAATGGAGATCTTGAAACGTCATTTGATTATCACAAACGCGCCATTCAAGTCGCTTTAAAACAACAAGACTCTGCACAATTAGCATATGGTTATAACAATTTGGGACGATTGTTTTTTGATCAGGGCGACTTGGAACGAGCATATGCGAACTTTAGCGAAGCAAGAGGAATATTTGATCATTTGGGGGACAAGACTGGGCAGGCCTACATCTATCGTAGTCTTTCAAATATGTTTAAATCTCAGAAGGATTACGTAAACGCTCTTGACATGTCGAAGCGTGCTTATGAACTTCGTAAAGAAGTAGGTGAGCCAAGAACAATTTTGTCTGCACTTTCTGAGTTGGGTTTGGTCTATAAAGAAATGAACGACTCAAAGAATGCACTAGCTTCTTTTCGTGAGGCGGAAGCCATCGCCAATCGTATTCGCGATAAGGTAAGTTTGGCCGAAATTAAACTTGGAGTTGCAGAAGTGTTGATTTCAATGGACAACCTTAAGTTGGCCGATACGAAGATTATAAACGCAATGAAAAACCTGGAGGGGACATCGAACTCCAGTTTACTAACACGCATCAAATTGCTTCAAGGACATATTTTGTATAGCACAAAAAAATTCAGAGAAGCGATAGTGTTATATGAACAAGTAATTACGTACGCCAGTAAGAGTAAAAACATTGCCCAGAAAATGGACGCGGCTTTTTACTTATCAAAGATTTATGAAGCACTGGGCAACGAACAAAAGGCAACAATTTATACTAATCAGTATATGTTGTTAAAAGAATCTCTTGAAAACATTGACTTAACCAGACAGATTGAGCGCCTCGAGTTTCAATTGAAAATTGAAAAGAAGGAAAAAGAAAATGATTTATTAAAGACAAATGAAAATAAGAGTCAGGCAACCATTCAGCAGCAGCGCCTTCAAAATATTGTGTTGGTGGTAGTGGCTTCATCTGTTAGTTTGCTAGTATTGTTTCAATGGCTGAACAGCAGGAAGCGAAGAATGGTGAGCATCTGGCTTACGGCAAAGAACAAGGAAATTCAGAGTCAGCGTGAAGAAATTATGATTCAGAATGAAAACCTGAACAAACGCAACCAGCAGTTGTCTGAATTGAATAATGAGAAAGATACCTTAATGAGTATTGTGGCGCACGATCTGAAATCACCACTTAATCGAATTAAAGGATTACTGAATATTATTGAATTAGAAGGAGGCGTGCAGGATAAGCAAGCCTCGTATTTAGGAATGATAAAAGAGTCGGCACAATCAGGCCTTGATTTGATTACTGATTTATTAGATGTGCACGAGATTGAAGAAAATGTAATCCCTACCTATTCTTCTGTAGAACTTTGCACGTTCGTTTCGCAAAAAGTAAGTGCATTAAAAATGGCAGCTGAGTCAAAGGCCATTGAACTTAAATTAGATTGCCCGTTGAGTGTTGCGATTTTAACGGATGAGGATCATTTAGGACGTGTGCTGGATAATCTAATTTCAAATGCCATTAAGTTTTCTCCAAAATCTTCGACAGTAAATATTTCAGCAGGTGCAAACGAAACTCATTTCTGGCTTTCTGTAAAAGATAGCGGCCCCGGATTTTCCATACAAGACAAAGAACAGTTGTTTAAAAAATTCAAAAAATTAAGCGCCCGTCCAACAGGAGGCGAATCATCGAATGGTCTTGGTCTCGCAATCGTAAAGACACTTGTTGAACGTTTGAATGGTGAGATTATTTTAGAGTCTGAACAAGGTCGAGGCAGTGAATTTAAGGCACGGTTCCCTCTTTCTTAATGAGAACATCAGTGAAACGTATCTTATGTCGAAATTTGTTCAATGAATTTCCACATTAGTTGAGTCAGATGAATGAAGTACTTCTGTGCCTTCAGGTATGCAGTATTGTTAATGTTACTTCAGTTCATAAAGAAGGTGTGAAGAGAATCGACAAAGAATACGATGCCATACTGGAATAGTACACGTTAAATTGATTTTGTTCTCTTGAAAATCATTATCTTTATATATCAATTCTCCAGTCCTGCTGTAGGCGACAAATCTTCTTCGATCCATTACCTCCTCCAGAATTCTTCAATTGAATAGGTTTCAACCCCTACTTTCTTTTTCTCTGGTTCTACATATTTAAATCACTTCGTCATGGCAATGCCAAAGACAATCACATTTGCAACATCCTATCGGGATTTTGCTACCACACTTAATATTCGTGTTAATGAATATTTTAAAAAGAGCAACATCAGTCGTCACGCCAATCCTGAAATGGTGATCAAAACGATTATCATGTTTAGTCTGTATGTTATCCCATATCTCCTGATCGTCACCAATGTTGTAACGGGTACTGCGGGCCTCATTGCGCTTATTGTTGTGATGGGTCTTGGTCTGGCGGGTATTGGATTAGCCGTAATGCACGATGCGAATCATGGTGCCTATTCTAATAAAGCATGGGTGAATACGATGATCGGTTACTCACTGAATTTTATCGGGGCCAATGTATTTAACTGGAAAATGCAGCATAACATTCTTCATCATACCTATACGAATGTAATTGATGAAGACGAAGACATTAGTCCCCGAGGAGTACTGCGCATGTCGCCTCATACAAAATGGCATTATTTTCACAAGTACCAATTTATTTATGCGTGGTTCCTGTATGGTCTCATGACAATTTTGTGGATGATTACCAAAGATTTTTTCCGCTTGAGACATTATCAGAAAGCAGGGCTTATGCAAAAACATAAGGCGAACGTAAAAAAGGAATGGAGTATACTAATGGCTACTAAGGTCTTCTATGCGAGTTACATATTTGTTGTCCCTTTGCTGGTTACATCATTATTATGGTGGCAAATTTTGCTTGGCTTTTTCATGATGCATTACATTGCGGGATTTATACTCGCCATTATTTTTCAGCCGGCACACGTGATAGAAGGAACTACCTTTCCCATGCTGGATGAAAACCGGGCTTTGGAAAATAACTGGGCCGTACATCAATTAATCACCACCGCGAATTTTGGAAATGAAAGTCGTTGGTTTTCGTGGTATGTGGGCGGCTTGAATTTTCAGATTGAACATCATTTATTCCCCAATATTTGCCACGTGCATTACAGGAAGATTGCCGGTATCGTAAAACAAACCGCTAGTGAATTTGGCTTGCCGTATAGAAGTGTGAGAACATTTTTGGGTGCATTGGCGATGCATGCCCAAATGTTAAAACAATTGGGCAAGCAACCATTACCCTGACAGCTTCTCGCATTCTAAAAGAATGACGAAATGGAACAGATGATCAAAATGGAACAGCGCATTGGTTCACACGTGTCCAGCATAAGCACTTTTTACTACTATGTTTGTTGGATATTTTTATGCACCCACTGCACTTCACGTTCAGGTGATATGCTATCGATCGTGTTGAATCTGCTAAAAACGCGATGTGGCACATCGTATGGGTGGCTATTATTGTGATAGGGTCCTGATACGCCTATCATCCAATCGAGTTTTCCTAATGTATGAGGTGTTTTCGTTTTATACTTGAAAACATAGTAATCACAGGGCTCACTTTCCATGATGGTGACCATGGTCAGGAATTCGATTTCATCGGGTGGTATGCCTAGTTCGGTTGGAAATTCAAGCCAGTTTACCAGAAATGCCTCAGCACCTTTTTCGCGCGTGAAATACTCAACAGGAAAAAGGTCTTTTCGGTTGTACGCCTCCAGCACGCGAAATACGCCGTGGCGTAAGGCAGGATCTTTTACCATGATCAGCACTTCAGACCTATTAATTCCCTGGTTTGAGTTCAGCTTCTGAATTAGTGGTGACACAATACTATAGCGTTGCGTTGCTTGTTTTCGAAATTTGCGTTTAACGTAACTATCCCGATAGAGCATTACACCACTGGCAAGGAGCATAAGAATGAACACACTGATTAAGATCGTTTTCATTTGAGGCGTGACGTAAACGTAGCATGTATTGCCGAAAGGGTTGAGATGATTTCGTAACGGGTGTAAGAAGGTTGCTCCACATGACAATTTTAGCGGAGGAAATATCTGGGAATGAATACAGGTTCGATCAGCTTTAAATGTTCCGGTTTTCCATGTAAGATACCTTTAAACCCTGACAATTATGCCGTAATATCATAAGTATATATAATCAGGCCCAATGCAATGCCGAATCGGATATGTTCAAATCGATCCCTGGTTTTCCTCCATAGATGTTGAACGTCACATCATCTTTTACAAGAGATAAATTCAATGCCGGGACCCTGGTTTTGTTAGCTAAAACTAAGTTATCTTAGATGCAATTATGTATCAATGAAAACTGTCATCATCTTCATTGGAATTACTTTTCGAATATTAATGATCAGGACCGTTGCCCTAAAGCCTGAATTGTTAATACCTGCTGACCATACCGATGTTGTTCCTTCTGCTTCCTTCAGTCCTGGCGGAAATATATACTTCGTCTCGCATAGTTAAATACGACTAATAATTTACCAATAAATGAAAACGACTAAAGATATAAGAATTGCAGTTCTGATTGACGCGGATAATATCCCATCCACTAACATAAGAGTAATGATGGAAGAAATTGCCAAATACGGAACACCAACATTTAAAAGAATTTATGGCGATTGGACAAAGCCTAATTTAAATAGTTGGAAGAGTATTTTGTTGGAGAATGCAATAACACCCATACAGCAATACGGTTATACTACTGGAAAGAATGCCACGGACTCAGCGATGATTATAGATGCAATGGATATTCTTTACACAGAAAAAGTAGATGCATTTTGCATTGTTTCCAGCGATAGTGATTTCACCAGGTTAGCAACACGATTGAGAGAATCGGGTATGATGGTAATAGGTCTGGGTGAAAAGAAAACTCCAAACCCGTTTATAGTAGCGTGTGATAAATTTATATACATAGAAATATTGAGCATACCTGCTGAAGAATCAAATGTAGAAGTTGACTTAGCAAATGGAAAAAAGAGTGTAAATGTTAAAAGAAGAGAGAGTCTAAAAAAGATTGATAAAGGAACTGTTAACTTGATTGCATCAACAATATCTGACCTTGCGGATGATGCTGGCTGGGCCTTCCTGGGTGAGATCGGTAGTCTTATTCTAAAGAAGCAACCGGACTTCGATCCCAGAAACTTTGGGTTTGCAAAATTGGCGATGCTTATTAAAAGTATCGACAAATTTGTAGTGGATGAACGCGAAACAGAGAAGAAGAATATTAAGCTTGTTTATGTAAGGGTGAAGGGATAAGACTCTGTTAAAGAAATGCTTGGTTACTTTTTTTTTGAGTGGTAACAACATATCTTTTTTTCAAAATACTTCAAGCCGTTCTGCCCACTCCAACCCATTCGGCAATTCTACCGTATTGAATTCAAGATGAATCACTCTTCGATGCTTTTCACTTATCGCTTTGGAAGAAGAATGAAGGAGGAGAGGCTTCATGATGTGAATACCACCTGCGGCCACATCGCATATGTAAGGAATGCAATTTTGTGTAATCAGACTTATTTCGTCAGCCGATAATTTCTTGTTGTGCGATCCGGGCACAATTTTCAACGCACCATTCTTTTCATCTGTATCATCTAAATGTATTCGAATAGTAATGGTGTCTTTTAAAATTTCCTCTGGAGGACAAACGCCATGCACTCCTGGTTTCTTTGTCCAACCGCTATAACCTTCTGTTTCGATTTTTTCTTTCACATTGATAATGATATCCTGATGCCAGGTTACATACCAATTCGATTCCGGAGTCTTGTCAAAGAAAATGGCTTTGGTGAGGAATAGCTTTGGGTTTATCTTTTTGATAATGTGCAGCAGATTCGAATTTGAGATCAGCGATTTTACTTCGGGTATTTCCTGTAACACATTTCGTAATGCGTGTGTGCTTTCAATTCCTCTTGATTTAAAGTAATGGTCAATCCTTGATTTAATGTGATTGACTTCCTTCTTTGCAAAAACATGATGAAGAATAGTTGATCCTTTAAAAGTGATTTTCTGAATAGCACTATATAAAGAGCTATCACTTAGCTCGTATTGATATTGATCAAGGGCATCATTGAGACAATCTTTAATTCTCCGCCTCAATCGTTCAGGAGCAATCACGCGTACACGATCTCCAAATCCAAGTATTTCTCGTTCGAGTTCAAAATTCAATTGCACATAAAACGATACGATCGTACCATGCGGTAATGTTTCTTCCACTTGCTGCGAATGATGAATTGGTTTTGTTATAATGTATGGTGCTGTTGCATTGTCAGCAAACAAAACAACCTTTTCAACCTTTGCTCCAGGACTAACCGATACACCCAATACGTCTTTTAAATGGTCGTTCAGGTTAAGGTCTTTCTTTTTTGGAATGTATGGTCTGGGACAGTCCTCTATATTGATAATGCGATCAAGCGCCAGCGTCATGAGTTCTGCGCCTCGTTTTCTCAACCCAATGACAAACCAGCGATTTCGATACTCTTTTAAGTAGTATGGATGAAAATCAAATGAATTAGCATCTCTGGCCTTGAAGGATTTGTAATGCAAAACGACTGGATTTTTCTTGATGATCGTCCGGTATAATGGTTCAATAAAATCAAGTCCCTTTAAGTTTTCATTTTTCTCCAGATCAATAATGGGTTCTGTATTGGTCTTGGCAGAATAGATTTTATTTTCTAATCGTTGCACCATACCACTCAATTCCTGAAAATGACTAAAGCCTTTGAACTGTTGAAGGATTTCAACCACTTCGGTAAGCTTGCCAAGATCCTGTTCAGTTAGCGGAATGTTCGTTATAGAGTATTCCGGATCTTCATACGTATAAAACTTCTTCTCCAACACAACGATTGGAGCGTTGTAACCAAGTTTATCGCTCCGCATCAGTTGAATGTCCATTTGAATAGAGCGTCTGCTCATTCCTTTATCGATGCCCTCATATTCATAGAGTGCATCTGAACAAGCATCAATTAAGTCCTCAAGCGTCCACTTGCGATGTCTGTTTCGAAGACAGTTGTCAATAGTACGGTAGCGAATGAGAGCGTTACGATTTACAGGCATTTGAAAATATTTTGATAAAAAACGTAAAAATATTTCACTACGCAAAAAGACTGCGCAGTGGCACTACAATTTTGAATCATCAATCACACGAAGGTGATGATAGAAGTTTGATGCCCCCTCCTTCAGACGGAAGGAGGGGTTATGAAAGGTCTTATAGCTTAAAAGGAAAAGCCTGCGGTAAAAGTTTAGTACGTTCCGTAGAGTGTATGGATGATTCCGTTACTGCTACGCGCTATAACGGATAGATTTTGCAGAAGCACCGAAAAACCTCTCGGAGAAGTTTACTAGGGAAGCGCATTTAGAGCCATACTGCCTGAAAGGGAATCCCAGTTCGAATCTGGGTGAGGCCACGATTATGTTCTTTGATAAAAATATTGTCTCGATTTATCGAGACTAAAAATCTTGCTTCATGACTATGTCTGAAGGAAGCGAGGAAAAAACAAAAGGCCGAAGACCTGATGAGCGTTTCTGTATAGCGCCATAGTGTTGTAATGAATTGCATTATAACATGCTGCTTAACCCGATGTTGTTTTCCCACCTTGTGTGTCGAAGGTTCGAATCCTTCTCCCGCTTTATAGCGGGATAGCTCAGTTGGTAGAGTAACAAGAAAACGCGGGTTCGAATCCCGCCTCCAACCCATACGGGGAGTAGCATAGTGGATATGCAATGGATTTAGGTTCCATCTTGAATGAAGCTAACCGCTTCTAAAAAAGGTTACCCTGAAAGTAGTTCAGGCAGATCAGGTGTTCAAATAAAGTCGGTTTTCTTCGAGGACCGATTAAAATGAATACCAATCTTTTGAAAACATGAAAGTGTAAGGATACCGCTCAGTAAGTCAGCTTACTTTTTTGCAATCCAATCAAACCGTTTCTCTGTAAGGAGTGAATGGGATGAGGTGAATGCAGAAAACTATTTCGATGCAGCTATGCTCAATTACGCTTCCGTTTGTTGAAGATGATGTGCGTTGAGCTACTTTCTTTTAAATGAGTTTTAGTAACTATTAAATTTTATAACGATGAAAAGGATCAGAATTAACACTGGTAAAATTGGTTTGGTGTTCAAAAATGGTGACTACAAAAGAGTGGTTACAGAAGGTGCATATTGGTTTCTTCCAAATGAGGATGTATTCCTGTATGACATGACCAAACCTTTCCATCCTTCCATCGAATTGAATATTCTGTTGAGGGATGAACAATTGGCAAACATGCTGACAGTAATTGAAGTGCAGGATAACGAAATCGCTTTGCAGTATGAGAACAATAACTTGAAGAATGTTTTAGCGCCCGGAAGGTATGCGTACTGGAAAGGTGTAACTAACTTCGCGTTCACAAAAGCTAACTTGAGCAAAATCGAAGTTACAGAGAACATCGATGCGAATACCATGATGAGAAAGGAAGTATTGCCTTACATCCGGGTTTACGCAATTGAGTCTTACGAGAAAGGTATTTTGTTGATTGATGGAAAGTTCTCTAAGGTATTGGATACAGGAGTGTATCATTTCTGGAAAAACGCAGTGGTTATTTCTGTACTAAAAGCAGACTTAAGACAATTGCAAATGGAAGTGTCTGGCCAGGAAATCCTGACCAAAGATAAAGCTGCCTTACGGATTAACTTTTATACCCAATACAAAGTCGTTGATATTATCAAGGCGTTGATTGAGAACAAGGAATACGAAAAGCAGTTGTACATCTTGATGCAGTTAGCATTGCGAGAAATCATAGGTACTCTTTCGTTGGATGAGTTGCTGGAGAAAAAAGAATCCATCTCTGCGTATGTGTTGGCTACGTTGAAATACAAGGCTAGTAATTTGGGAGTTGAGATCAGGGACTGTGGTGTTCGGGATATCATCTTGCCTGGCGAAATGAAAGAGATCATGAACCAGGTATTGGTAGCCCAGAAGAAAGCTGAAGCCAACGTAATTATGAGACGGGAAGAAACGGCTTCTACAAGAAGTTTGTTGAACACCGCCAAATTGATGGAAGAAAACTCTATGTTATTCAAGTTGAAAGAGATGGAGTATGTGGAGAAGATAGCCGACAAGATCAACACGATTTCGTTATCAGGAGGCAACCAGATCATTGATCAGTTGAAGGATATCTTCGTGCCTAAGAAGTAATAAACGTTGTGTCCAAATCGAGGGCGTTCTGAAAAGACGCCCTTTTTCTATTTAAATTGAACTTAAAATATTTTTTACTGCGCAAAAAGACTGCGCAGCGACAGATGATCTTTGTATCATCATAATAAAGAAACGAAAATGATACTAACTGGAAACGATCTTAAATCTATTGGCTATACTGAAGGTAAGGTACTTGGTATGGTATTGGAAATTGCAGAAAAGAAGTATGCCACTATAAGTAATGAAGAGAAGCTTAAAGCATTTAAGAAAGTGTTGGAAAATCCCGCTTCCTATATTGCTGATGAAAAACTCTCGGCTATTGCCCTGGAACTATTAAAACCTGCAGACGATACCGTTGCACTAAAAGAACAATCGCAACCGTATCAGATCTACGGTGCGGAAGCCATTGAACAAGGTGCATTAACACAAATGGAAACAGCAATGAAGTTACCCGTAACAGTAGCCGGTGCATTGATGCCCGATGCTCATCAGGGATATGGATTGCCGATTGGTGGAGTATTGGCAACGAAGCATGCGGTAATACCTTACGGAGTAGGAGTAGACATCGGTTGTCGTATGTGCCTGACATTGTATGCTCTTCCAACAACAATGCTGGAAGAAAAGAAGGAAGAGTTGAAGAAGATGCTGATAAACAACACGCAATTCGGACAAGCTGTTTTCAAACGACCGAAAGATCACGAGATCTTTGAGCGAAGTGAATTTGATGACATTAAGATTGTGAAAGAACTGAAAGCTAAAGCTTGGAAACAAATTGGATCTTCCGGTGGAGGAAATCACTTTGTTGAATTCGGTATTGTAGAAATTCTCACAACAGTGAATGAATACAATCTTGCGCCAGGAAAATACCTTGCCTTGCTTTCACACTCTGGTTCACGTGGATTGGGTGCTACCATTGCAGGTCATTATACCAAGATCGCGATGGAAACATGTAAGCTTCCGCAAGAAGCTAAACATTTAGCATGGCTTGATCTGAACACAGAAGCAGGTCAGGAGTATTGGCTTGCCATGAACTTAGCCGGTGATTATGCTTCGGCTTGTCATCACCAGATACATGAGCGCATGGCCATTGGCTTGCGTGAAACACCTCTGGCGATGATTGAAAACCATCACAACTTTGCATGGAAAGAAAAAGATGCTCTGGGAAATAAAATCATTGTGCATCGTAAAGGTGCAACACCAGCTGGTGAAGGAGTGCTTGGAATTATTCCGGGCTCGATGGCAACGCCAGGTTTTATTGTTCGCGGTAAAGGACTTGCCGCATCCATCAACTCTGCATCCCATGGAGCAGGACGATTGATGTCGCGCACAAAAGCAAAGCAAACTATTTTGCCAGGACAAGTAAACAAAATGCTAAAGCAAGCAGGAGTAGAGTTAATCGGCTCTGGACTGGATGAAGCACCAATGGCCTACAAAGATATTCATCAGGTGATGGATTCTCAGAAAGAGCTTGTAGAAGTACTTGGTTCTTTTATGCCGAAGATTGTAAGAATGTGTGGGGATGAGAGGTTTAAGGAGGTGGATTGAGTTTATTCATTTAACAATCTAAAGCGAAGCAAGTAGAAAATGGAGTTTATAGTTTAGAAATGGGAACCATGGATAACAATTAAATTGACTAAATAAATATGATTTACACTGAACTGCATCAAGAAGAAAGAAGACTCACAGGCCCTATACTTGATAAAATTTTTGAAATAGCTCAACAGAATCAGATTCACCCACAGGATCTATTCTTGGTTATTAATCAAGGCTATTATGAAAAGAGTCTGGAGAAAAATGAGTTGGGATTAAGTAAGTATATACTTGGTCTTCCAGGGGAGGCAGGATTGGAATATAGATCGGCATATGAGTTTATTCATGAATTCAGGAAGGAAAATTTGTACTCAATTGAGGATTACAAAGTGATGAAAGAATCGGTTAAGGATAGTCCTTCTCAGTTAAAGGAAGTTTTAAAATCAGAGTTGATAATGCTTCAGATTGAACAATTGGTATATTTAAAAATTTGGGAATCAAACTTTATAATTAGGATATTTTACCAACTGGCTCGTCTTATTGATAAACAGGGATATGATTGGGATTTTAGCATGGTTAAAAGGAATAGAAAGGATGTTTGGATAAAATTGATAAGAAATAAAATAGCACGACATCATCCATCTTTTGGTCAATTCTTTGACAGTTGTTATAAATCTCAATTTAGAAATGCGATAGCTCATTCATTATTCTTTACTATTGGCGACTCTATCACGTTTACAAACTACGGACACAATAAGGGTGATGATATCAGTACACTTTCATTTAAGGACTGGGAGCCCTTTATCCATAAAACTCTAGTGATTTTTGATGAGCTTATTAGAATTAGAATGAAAATCGATAAGGATTATCAGTTTAAAGCTCTACAAAACAACAATACTTTAGAATTTCATTTAAAAACTAAATCCAACGATGAATTAAGGGTCATTCAATATTTTGAAGGTGAGCCGAATCCTTGGGGCGATATTAGGCCGCTGATCACACTTTGATATCAACCATCAAGACTTGCGAGAGCATAGACCATTAAATTAATGAGATTGCTATTGCTTCAGTGTAAGTAGTTACCACGGAACATGCAATGATCCTTCCGATGATGGCTTCTTGGACTTAAACAAAAACCAAAGCAGTACAGCTAAAATTATAATAAGGATCAATGAATAGATATGAAAAACTGTAAAATCAACTTCGTCTTGTTTCATACTCATATTACTATGTCCCCAAGTAATAAAAGCATCCGCTATTGGCAATAATCCAAAGAGGTACGTTTTACGTTCATCATTTTGAAATGGAAAACCAAAAGCTTCTATCATGCTTCGTATCTCAGATGCTGCTTTTTGCTCTTCATATAAATCCAGAGTATGCATACCTACGATGGTAGCAGCAGTTCCAAGTTGAAAAATAACAGGACCGGAATCAATATCGCCTATACCGTAGTCATCTTTTGGATATTCACGTATTCCAGTAATTCCCAATTTGCTGTCTAGAAAGTTGACTTTATAAATTTTGAATTGTTCGTGTGCAAATTCACGATCGATATCTTTTAGAAAAATAAGCATAAGACTTTGGGAGGATCCTCTCGCATTTTCTGTTGGTTCATCATTTAAGGGATCAATTGCATGAGGCATGAGTCCGTGAGGATCAAGTTTTGTTTTTACATTTTCAAGCCATTGTTTAATTGAAGGAGCATACTTGACCTGGAAGAGTTTATCGTGGAGCGACAGAGAAGCGATACACACAAGTACATCCCCAGGCCATGCTGCTCCGTAATAAGAGACAGGATAAATTCTTTCATGGATAGATGAGTCAATGCGTTCACATTGCTGTTTGAATAGTACGACTTCCTTTTCGTCACGATCCGATGCAAGTTCTATACTTAACTTCTTTCCCAGTAGGTATGTGCTCCAACCTGTATAAAATGCACCATACTCTAGTGGCAATTCTTTGCTAAACGGAGAACGGCCTGTATCAGAGTTGATCTTGTTCCAGGCATTTTGAATTTCAGCATGGCCTTCATTGGTATAGATATTGGGTTCACTTTTTGCGTTCTGTAAAAAGTTGCACCATGCCAGACCATACAACGCGTTTATAAATAGATGTCCTTCGGGATACATTTTTTGCATATCGACATCAGCACCATTACTTAAAGTGTGTTTTAAGCCTCGTAACTCTTTTAATAAATCAATATTGATGGTATCTCCCGCAACGACTTCAATATGAGGAGAGTAATCCATTCTTACATTTACTGTAACGACTCCAACGAGCACAATAATAATGGGTAGCGCGAATAAGAGGCGAAGAAATTTATTTATCATTCTTACTGGGAGTATAATATTTCATCTGCAATGTGCTCTCAATATAAGAATTGGATGTCAACCTTCTTATTATCCGGTATCGTAATTTTTAATTAATAGAATTTCCATTCCCTTAAACCTACTGATAAAAAATCCGTTCCAAGCTTATTAAATTGATTGGATGAAATATTCTTTTAAGTTTTACGCACAACGGCTACTTCAAACTTTATTCTTATTCCTGGTAGCGTTAGCGTAATCCTTTCAAAGTTGGGATTGGAAAAATTGAAAGTGTCTAATGATGAGGAAAGTGACCCTATGGATACTTTCAGGAAGTTGATGAGCAATTAAGGATATAATAGATAATTGGTATCTTTGTTTAAGATTCTTCCCTCACAGAAAAATAAATGGGTTTAATTATTTGTACTGCAGTTGTTGCAATTTTGTACGCAATTATTTCAATTTTTCCCCAATGGAAAGATTCTCATCACAAGTGGGCTTTAGTTTGGTCTAGTGTTTTGGGAATTGCTTTAGCTGTACTCGGAATTTTTGTAGGTATTGACAGTCAAAAGAGTAGCCAATCCACAACTGACACTTTAAATATTAATTTACAGGAGTCCAGAAGAATCAGCAGTAGACAACTGCAAGATTCAATTGAAACACAGAAATTGAAAAGTTTAGTAGATTCTCAGTCAACGAGATTGGAAAAGCAATTACTATTGATTGATAATCTTAGGATAGAAAATACAGACCTAAATTCGAAATTATCTAAATCAACCAAGGAAATTTATGATCATTTGACAGGAGGCGATAGTTACTTAACTGCGTCAATCCATTACGCTGGTAGCCTTGATAAAACAGGAAAGATTGCGCTTTCTAATGAAGGAAAATATCCTATTCCGTTTTCAGTTGTAATCTGCACGGATTTGAATATTAAAGATTCAAGGGAAAGATTTGATAAAGCAATAATTTTCAATCCTACAAATTTGTTCGGTTCAACTTATACCATAACGAACTATGAGGTTGTGTTAGATAAAGTGAATGGAATAAATTTGCAATTTCAGTTTGATTATGGTTCACCGCATCGCATGTCATTCCATCAACTGAGAATGTTGTATGTTGATAATCGATGGATGCGAGCAAGCAGAACAACTGTTGATGGTAAAACATTTTATAAAATTGACCCAAAATTTCCGCAGCAAGACCCTGAAAAAATATTTGGCATTATGTAAAGTATTTATCTCTTGAATGCTGTCAAGAGAATACGTTTCCAACCACACAGAAAAACTAAACAATTACTTAAGCGATGTTGCCGATGGTTCGGCTATCGTAGGTCAGTACCGTTTACAATAAACAGAAAGCATCGACCAATACCATATTTGTAACGAATGAGGCTGAAAAGATTCAAGGTTCAAATAGGTACTGTTTCAACTAAGCTTGCGAGGTCGCGACCAGCATTCTGCTATCCCAAATAAACTTCTGTTTGCACAGGGATAGAGAAACGAGCCACCAACGAGCCAGGAACGAGCAAGGATCGAGCCATCACGAAAATTTGGCTTGGCTTGCAACGCAGCAAAATTTTATTTCGTGGGGAATAGTTTAACTCTTTTTACCGCAAAGACGCAGAGACGCAGAGGAATGCATTTTTTAGAACACTTTGCGTCTCTGCGACTCTGCGGTTAATTCAGTGGCACCAGGCCAACACCTAAAAATTATTTTTATCCAATCCGCCACGCAACATCTCCTTCACCTTTTCGCGAAGACTAACCGGTTCCAAAACAGTAATGTGTGGCATCTGGCCTGGAACACATTAACCTTCCGGGAACGTCAAATGCACGGAACTTTCTATACCACGGTCACAGTCTTTTTGATTTAGTGTAGGCCCCCAAAAATATTTTTAAAGATTTTTTTACCGTGAACGTCAACTGCACGAAGCTGCTCTACTTTTGAAATATCAATTCATTCTGCAGATAAAATTGAGGTACTAAAATTAATTATTCACTTAAACAAAAAAGTAAAATGGCAAGTTTTAAAATGAACAAAATGGTAGACGCAGCCAGCGGTAAAGTTGGAAACATGGTCTTCAAACAAGTCGGTAGACGAACACTCTACACACAGGCACCGGAATACCTAAAGCCGGCAACAGAAAATCAGACGCTCCAACGGGAACGTTTCAAGCGGGCTGCAACGTATGCAAAAACGGTATTGCTTGATCCGGCTACAAAAGCAGCCTATGCAAAAAGTGTTGAAGGGCTGGAATTCCAGAATGCCTTCACCGCAGCGGTTACGGATTACCTCAAATCACCTGCGGTCGACAGCGTGAACACAACAACGTACCGCGGCAATGTCGGTGATCGCATCGCGTTACGGGTATTCGATTCCTTTAAGGTAGCGCAGGTCGTAATAACGATTAATGCTCCAGACAACACCCTGATCGAAACCGGTGTGGCAGTACAGTCGCCTGATTCAGCAGAGTGGGTCTACATAGCAACGAATGCGAATGCGGCCGTGGCAGGCAGCAAGCTCTCGGTAACCGTTACCGACAAACCAGGTAATATCACGATGTTTGATAAGGTGTTGTAAAAAAACAATTTCAGTACACGTGCTTTATTCCTGACTTCATTGCTGTCAACGTTATATTATGTTAAACTAAATTCAACGACATGAAATAGAAGTAAAAAATGAACAATCTCTTCGGTATCAAGGATGCTACAGAAATGATCCCACAAATGGGATGGAAAACATACTACAATAATTAATTCTTTTAAGAAAATGAGTCAATATGACTTGGCGTCAGCTGCTGATGGAATCAGGGCTGGCGCTTTTTTTGTCCACGTTTGCGAACGTAAGCGCGGGATGTGGGAAAGATGACACAATTGCCTCATCGTGCCTGCTGACGACCTCCATATTTAGTAGACCAGTAGTAGCGGCAATTGTATCTTCCGCACGAATAGAGAAGAATGGATGATAAGAATGTTTCATGAATGGATTGATCTTTTTGTTTCCTATAAAGCGCGTGTTAAGATAGTATATATAGAGACCTCGTATAAGGAATGGCTTCGACAAAATAACGATCGGGAACATCCTGTTTCTCACCATGTTCTTATGCGATTATTAGGTAAGCTTGAAGTGCCAACCTTAGATGAAGCGCATGAAGTTCAGTATGTGGTTTAGCAAAGACCCCTGAATACCAGGGGTCTTTCTTTGTAAAAGATGATCAGTTTATTCTTACATCACTTTATATTAATTTTAACAGAATTCAACCAGACGTCATTTGTTAGGGCGTTATTGTTTTTAAATGCTATTTTTAAAAATGCAAAAGTATATTTCGTTAGCTTTGATCGCTGCCCTTATGGGTATGTCTTTTATTGAACCAATTTCTGTTTCAGTAAGATTGCCACAAATATCCAATGTCTATCCTGATACATTTGCTATCTATTGGCAATTTGATAAGCGATATTCGGACGATCAAAAGGAGGACCTTCTTGTAAAAATTATGGTGAATTCCTCTTTTGGTGATAGATTATTCGAAACGTATGATGCTGAGGACAGCATTGTTTTGATTCCCTATGATAATCCTGATTATGCGTTTGAAAGAGGATTTCTCATTACCCCTCAAGTTACTAAAACCAACGTGACCTCTCGCGGGGTTGCAGGTGGAAGAGATTGCATGTTAAGAATAATTTCAAAGAATGATAAAATGGAAGCACTCATTGCTTTGGTTAGAACAAGCCCAAGGTTATCTAATCTACTCATGTTGGCTGATGCCTACGAAGAAGAAAAGTGTTTTGTCAATGCGTTTTATATTTACAAACGTATTTTATCAATGTATCAACAGGAGGGTTTAACTTATTGGGATCAGTTTTATAAGCGTCATTACGTAGAGTTTACATTTATTAATAATGTTAATCGATAATTGCTTTTGATATATTCTGAGAATTAAAGCCTTATTGTTTAGAATACTTCCATATTTATAAATTTTCTCTTTGCATGATTGTCTTTTCAAAAACTCACATTACCTTTGCAACGCATTTCACTCATATTGTTTAATTTAAACAGAGGAAATTATGTTGGTACTTAGTTTACATATCCCCAAATAACAGCTACGGTAAGCGCACTTACCCGATCAGGCCCGCTGTTGCCAATTTAAAACTTCAAGTTTCAATTTTTAAAAACAAAGTCACGCACTGACTTTGAGAGGTTTTTCCTTCATACTTTTCAAAAAAAGTATGATGGAAAACTATACTCTAAACCTTAAACCACTCCCTTCTCCTTAAGGAGAAGGGCCGGGGATGAGGTGTGTGCAAAACCATGAGCAAACAAAAATTAAACATAAAGGACTTAACCGTCATCCGTTTTCCTTCAGATGTAGCCCGAAGTCTTGCCTTAAACATTATGAACCGGCACTTCAAGCATACACCGAACGAAGACAAATTAAAATTAATTGCTCACGTGCTTGAGCAACCGGAGTTGTATGTAACCCATGCAACGCTGGGAACATTAGCACTCAAACTGGTGGCAAAATCAACAGAAGATGAACCGTACACGGTTTATGAACTGGATGATGAACCCAAACACTTTGATGTTTTTGGAAACAAACACATTGAAATCAATGCTATTCAGCAAATGGAATTGGCTATGCGTCTACCCATCGCTGTAAAGGGAGCATTGATGCCAGATGCGCATCAAGGTTATGGATTGCCCATTGGTGGAGTACTTGCTGCACGAAATGCGGTAATACCTTACGGTGTCGGTATGGACATTGGTTGCCGTATGGCGTTGAGTATTTTGGATTTGCCAGGAAGTTACGTTGAGCATCATGCGTATGAATTGAAAAAAGCATTGCATGCCCAAACACACTTTGGTAATGACGGTGGGCTTGATTCGATTGACGATCATGAAATTCTCGATAGTCCGATGTTCATGGAAACGGATTTGCTAAAACGTCTGCATGGAAAATGTGTAAGGCAGTTAGGTAGTTCGGGATCAGGCAATCACTTTGTTGAATTTGGAATCGTGGCACTTGAAGAGAATAACAATCTTCAGCTCGCTGCTGGAAATTATGCAGCAATCTTGTCGCATTCCGGTTCACGAAGTTTGGGTGCTAACATTGCGCAGCACTATACAAACATTGCCATGAGTACTTGTAAACTTCCGAGAGAAGCAAAGCACTTAGCCTGGCTTGATTTAGATAGTGGAGCAGGAAGCGAGTATTGGCTCTCTATGAATCTGGCGGGTGAGTATGCGAAGGCTTGTCATGATCGCATCCATGAAAATCTATGCGAAGCACTTGAATTTTCAGTAATACTGAAAGTGGAGAACCACCACAACTTTGCATGGAAAGAAAAGTTGCATGATAACGTAGAGTACGTTGTTCACCGCAAAGGATCAACCCCGGCAGCAAAGGGCGTACTTGGAATAATTCCAGGAAGCATGACAGCACCCGGATACATCGTGTGTGGACTTGGAAATGAAGCATCTCTTAACTCAGCTGCACATGGCGCGGGAAGAATGATGTCAAGACAAAAAGCCAAGAACTCTATCACAATGAGTGGTATGAAAAAATTATTGGATCGTGAGAAGATCATCTTAATCGGTGGTAGTCCGGAAGAAGCTCCTGGAGCATACAAGGACATCGATTCGATTATGAAGAGTCAGACGACATTGGTAAACATGGAAGGAAAATTTCATCCGCGCATTGTGCGGATGGCTAAAGATTAAAACTATGAATTCAAATAATGTACATTTCGAATTAATTCGCAAGCGCCAGAAACTGCAAGAAGTTAGTGTTCTGTTAAAGGAACGTTTTCTTGGTCTGGACAATATTATTGATGAAGTGATTTCGTTGATGACACCTTGGTATATTTTTCCGGAAGCGCAACGAAGACCTACTGTCATTAATTTGTGGGGCTTAACGGGCTCTGGTAAAACGGCTTTGGTAAAAGGTATAGTGGAGCTTCTTGATCACCGGAAGCTCTATACTCACCTGGACATGGGTGAGTTTGAATCAGATTCTGCATCGTGGGTTAGAAACATTTTTACAGATGATCTTTCCTTCTTCCATGAGAAACCGGCATTGATTTGTTTAGATGAATTTCAGTTTGCCAAAACTTTGGATGGCAAAGACAATGAGTTGGGAAAAGATAAACTTCGCGTGGTCTGGGAGCTGTTGGATTCGGGTAAACTCGAATACATACCGAGTCATAGTACATACTATCTTTTCAGAGCCGAAAATTGTTTAAAGCGATTGGATAAGGCAATCCGAAACGGAGTGATCCTGGAAAATGGTGTGGTCATTATGGGTGTCGAGATATTTCTATCGGTGTTCGAAGGATTTTATTTTGATGATTCCGATCTAAGAGGTGAGCCATCCAACAAAGAATATTTTCTTTCTTCTGATTTTATTGCCGGTATCGAAGGATTATTTGACAAGGATGAATATTCTAAGGATCAGATTAAGGCGAGAGTAAAATCGTCTACATTGGTTGAGCTGAGGGCTTTTATATTGGAAGGAATGCATGCGCGACCAGCAACACGGACGTTAGATGTATCACATGCACTGATCTTTGTACTGGGTAATCTTGATGAGGCATATACCATGAGCAAGAGTATGAATCCGGATATCAGTGCGGATGAGTTCCATGAGCAGACATCAAAAATTACGATTGCTGATATTAAAAGAGCGTTGCGCAAGCGATTCAGAGCGGAGCAGATTGCGCGTTTGGGTAACAACCATGTTATCTACACCTCCTTTAACAACGCACAGTTTCGTATGCTGATCAGGCAAGAGTTGAATCGGTTAGGTGCTTATGTTGCTGAACGATTCGGATGGAAAGTAACCTTTTCCGATTCTGTTGTGAACGTAGTATATGCTGAAGGCGTTTTCCCTGCACAAGGAACACGGCCTGTATTTTCGACTGTTAAGAATTTAATTGAGTCGAGAATAAGTTCTCTTATTGTTTCGGTTCTGGAGTACCAAATGACTATTGCTGAAATTATTTGGGAATACGATGACGCTTCGTTTCGGTACACCATAAAAGACGAACACGGTGTTGTTGTTTCAACTATTTCAGACAGAGCAAAACTGAAACTGGAAAATCTTAGGAAGAGTGTTGATCCTGAACTTCAGGCGCACACTGCGGTTCATGAAGCAGGTCATGCAATTTTGGCTGCACTTACGTTTAAGATTTTACCTTCTGTTGTTGTTTCGCGAACAGCTTCAGATATGGAGGGCTTTTGTTTAGTCAACTTTCCCAAAGGCCCAATGACACGTGATTCATTAAAGAAAGATATTATCGTAACACTAGGAGGTTTAGTAGCGGAGAAAATGATTTTTGGTGAAGAGTTTACCTGCTCGGGTGTCTACAGTGATATTGAAGAAGCATCAGCCCTTGCGAATAAAGCCATTCGAAAATATGGTATGGGTTCTGATCCGATACACGTAGCGATTGAGTCACCAAAAGAGAATGCGTTCATTTATGAAAAAGCGTATGCATCCGAGGCGATTGCCATTATCAAAACCTGTGAATCAGAAGCGACCATCATTCTGGAAAGAAATAAACTATTACTACTGAAGATGGCGGAATACCTCACTTCACATTCAAGAATGGAAGAAGCGTTAATAGGTGAATTCGTTCAAAAGTACAGCACAGAAAAATGGGTTAGCAAAAAAGGTTTTGTTAAAAAAGAAGATTACTATCAATTCAACAAGATGATTCAGGAGCAACTCAGAGAAATGAATGAGAGTAATGTTGACATAATGTTAGAAAGGATATCAGAACCTGAACTCATAACGACAGAAATGGAGTAGTTGAAGGAAACCCTCGGATTCCGAGGGTTTCTTTTTGTTATTTAATCCACAGAAATGCGGATGCCTTCACTATGACTACTAAACTCTGGAGCATACATACTTTGTATTGTGGTAATGCCATTTGAAAAATTGCCTTTGTTGTTCACACGCAAGTCGTATTCAAATACATAGACACCCTGAGGTATATAGTCGAAGAAGAAATGGGTAGCTGCATCTTTGGTGCTTTGATAGTAACCTAAGCCTTCCTGCCATTTGTATTCGGAGAGAACATCAACAGGTTCAAGTCCGGAGGCACGCATATCTTTCATGTGAAGGAATTCCATGGGACGATCAGCTTTGAGTTCAATTCGGATGCGAAGGAGGTCACCAACTTTTAAAGGTACTGTTGTATTCACTTCTGTCAGTAACTCGCCTTTGTCGTCACGCTTTACAACAAATACTTTCTTAGTTAACTGAAGCGGAGTTTCAGCGGAAGTAATCTTGTCGAGGTCTTCGAAGTATTGCCAATATAATCCTCCCCATGCAATACCTTCTTCTTTTTTGGTAAGTGTCACCTGACTCATGCTGGGTGTAATCGCTTCACCTTTCCAGGATGTTTTAAAATACCCGGTGCCGGTTTCGGGTTGCTTTATATCAGGAATAATTTTATTGCCACCGATTGTGACTTCTACTTGTTTGTCTAACGAGAGCCAATCTGTTCCATTTAATAATAAGGCATACACGGCTTCAGTTGTGGCCTTGGTTGTTTTCCACTGACTGGTTTGTTTATTCTTTAGTAACCAGATTCGTAGTTCATCAATGGTTTTCTTTTTGTCTTCACTAGTCAGGGTAATATCGTGTGACTCTATTTCAGCGAAGGCTTCGATTAGTAATGCCTGTGTTTCTACTGGTGATTCGTGCCAATACCATCCTGCCTTGTTTTCTTTCCAGTACATTCCAAGCTCCTCGCTTACAATGCTGTTTTCCTTTAATGATTTTAGAATATCGGTTGGAAGATTTGTCTTTTTATTTCGATAGTGAATCAGGGCAATCATTCCTTTCATGTAGAGATCAAAATCTTTCCAGTATTGATCGGTTTGATTGCGGTAGTATTCAATAATGGGTTTTAATCTTTCGTTAGGAGCGTGGTCTGGATAGAAACTTCTCATATACAGGTATTGAATCTGATTGTAAGACACATGCTTTTGTTCAAAGTAGGCTTTAGCAAGTTTATCTCCTTCTATGCTGGTTTTTGCTTGTGCTTTAATATTGTTTGCCTGCGTGGTCAGCTCATCGTAGTCCTTCATTATTTCTTCATCTAGAAAGGCAATCGCTTTGGTAAGAAGTGTATTGATATTTTCATTGGGTGCCAGAACCTTTAATTGTTTTAAATGACCAAAGCCTGAAGCAATATGTTGTGTGATGTACCGACTTGGATACCTTCCTCCGCTAAACCAAGGGAATCCACCGCTACTCATTTGCATGTTTTGAAGTTTTGCTTCGGTTGACGTTAACTGATCTTTCATTTTGTTCAGATCGAAGAGCAAGGCTATTCTTTTCTTTTGTTCCGATTCGCTCTGTGCATCGCGAAGCCACGGAGTTTCCTCAATTATGATGGATTTTAGTTCTTCGTTTTTTTCAAGATTACTGATCAGTGCATCAGAAGAAGACCATTTGTCAAACACTTCCCTGATCTTGGGGTTGCTATTCGCAATATGACTGGCCAAAGCATTCGCATAATACCGAGAGAAAAGTTGTTCGGCACATTCGTGTGGAAACTCCATCAGATAGGGCAATGCCTGAACAGCATACCAGGCTGGGTTAGAGGTGACTTCCAACGTAAGTTGATGATGCTGTAATGTTGATGATGTAGCTGCTTTTAATTTTTCAAGGGTGAATGTTTTGGTCTGCCCCGAACGTACATACATCGGCATAGATTCGGTCACCAATATTCGGTTCGATAATATGGGCAATGCATTTTGTTCACCATCACTGAAGTTACCAGCCTTGGCCACCACTTTATATTGTATGGCATCGACATGAGCAGGCACTTTGAGTTTCCACGAAACTTGTGTGCTTCCTTTGGCTGCAACTTTAAAAGACTGATTCCGAACTACATTCTGAAATACCGGATCGATGGATTCACCCGTTACGGCATTTGATATTTGAAGTGCTACCTTACCTTCCTTACTTTTTCCAGACAGGTTAGCGATTTTTGCTGAGAAGAAGATTTCATCACCTACTCGCATGAAACGTGGTGCGTTGGGTGTCACCATCAATTCTTTTTGCGTTACAGCTTGTAGAGTTTTGGTAGTCGTAACCAGGTCTTTTGTATGCGCAAGCAACTGCAACTTCCATCGGGTAAGCGCCTCTGGTGTTGTGAAGGTGAATCGGAATTTCCCTTCTTCATCAGTGGTGATGTGTGGAAAGAAAAAGGCTGTTTCTTTAAAATCTTTTCGCGCACTGACCTTTGCCATTTCTTCGTCTAATTTCTTCTGACCCGATTTAGTTGAGACAATGATAACGCCATTCGCACCCTTCGCTCCATACAATGCGGTAGCAGCCGCTCCCTTCAACACTTGAATATTAGCCAGGTCTGCCTGATCTATTTTGGAAGCTTCAACGATAACACCATCGACAACGTAAAGCGGTTCTGTACTGCCATCTAAAGAATTGTTTCCACGTATCATAATCTTAGCAGTTCCTCCAGGCATTCCGGTTACTTGAACTCCGGCAGCGTTTCCTTGAAGGTTGGCTGAAAAGAGCACATCACTTTCCTGAGTCTCAGACAAAATATAACCAACCGAAGCACTTAGATTTTTCCTTTCAACGGCAACACCCATTGCGGTAACGACAACTTCTGACAGAGCCGTTACATCTTCTTCCATAAGCACATTGATGGTATTCTTGCGGTTTACCTTTGCTTCTGCGGGTGCATAGCCAATAAAACTGAATGCCAACACATCGCCCTTGTCAACATCAATCATATAATTTCCCTGCATGTCGGTGATGGTACCTCTTGTTGTCCCCTTCACCAGAACATTTACTCCAGGTAATACTGAACCGTCCTTTGTTCTAATGGTGCCATACACATGACCGTCTTTTCTTTCTCTGTCGTTGATCATGGTGACTTTCGATGGATTGTTCGGGTCAATGCCACTCGAATAGAGTCGTTGCATGTAGCGTTGCTTCAGGTAATAGTTGTTTGTAATGCTAAATCCAAACCAATCCAGCTGATCATAATACTGCCGGGGTATAGAGAAGTAATGGTGCGGAAGATTACGAATGTCAAAGGATCGCTCGCCAAAACTGTTATAGCCGTCGGTTTGATAATAACTATAATACTGGTGACGTTGTACGGGTTGAAACGACCATCCATGCGATTTGAATTGGTCGAGAGAAGCATCATACATAGAAGCCAGAATTTCTGTCTCTCTCTTTATTGATTCACTACCTTTGATTTCGAAACTCCATGTTTGTTTCGTACCTGGTTGTAATTTATCCTTGAAGGTGATGATTTCAATTTCCATTTGTTCTGTTTCAGAAACAATGGGAATGGTCCTCTCCTGGGTTAGAAAAGCATTATAGTTAACAGCACTACAATGAATGGCAAATCCATCGCCCATGGATGCCGTTATCGGAATCTTAATTTCTTTGGTACTGGCAGAGAGGTGCTCAACGTACGTCTTTACAATTTTATAATCTCGTTCAATATCAATCGTTACCGAAATGTCAGATGAGGCCGAGCCAATTTTCAGAGTAGCGATATCACCAACTTTATAAGTAGGTTTATCGGTTTCAAAAATTAAGAGCTGATTATCGGCTATTGCTTTGCTCTCGGTTTCGAATACAGTGAAGCGATGCATATCGGTAATCACATCTCCATTCGGATCAGTAGTTGTTAATTCCATCAAATAACTACCCATTTCCCATGAGCGGCCCACCGTGAATTTTATTTCTTTTGATTTCTCCGTATCAAAAATGGAATGGAAAATTGCTTTTCCCTTTTTCCATTTTTGCGGATCACTTTCATCGGAATAGGCATCATGGGGAAAGAGAACTTTAAATTCATCTTCCGTGATGATGGGTAGATCGGGTGAAGCCCAGGGTCTTGATCGAAGTGGCAGGGTAGGAGACTGTAGTTTATAAATTTGAATGCTTCCTTTCGAAGGAACATACTGCCCATTGAGATTTTCAGTAGTAATGCTGATGGTGTTCTCGGCAATCTTTTTGTCAATTCGTGCAGAAGCATTGAGGGTAGCAACCAATGTGTGGTATCCTACCTTTACCGTTGTGGTTGCACTCCTTGTTTCTCCATTGACATCGGTAACACCAACCGTAACCTCATATTCAAAGATGGGCTTTTCCTCTGCTGAAATATTTTCATCGGGAATGGCTGCGAAGGGAATGAAAAACTCTCCCTTGTTATCGGTTTCACCTTCGCCAAAGGCAATCTCCTCGGAATCGGAATGGCTACTTCTTCCAGACCAATAATACCAATGTGGGTATCGCACGTTTCGCATCACATGGTAACTGATTTTTGCTTTGGTGACTTTTGCTCCACTATAGGCAATGGCACTACCCTTTACAGAAATGGTATCATTAAGCTTAAAGGTTTCTTTCACGGGATTGAATGACGCTTCGAAGGTTGGTCTTTTATATTCTTCGACAGAAATCTCAAGCTCTTGATAATTGAAATTCTCAAGATTATCATAGAACCTGCTGTCATCCTCCCAATCTTCATCTGCATACAACGTGTACTCACCTGTTAATCCGGAAGAAGGTAATTTAAATTCACCGCTGAATGATCCAAAGGAATTAGTTTTTAATCGGAGCGAATCAATATCCTTATAATTCGTATCCTGAAAGTAGACTTCAATGTACTCACCACCTACTACGGTTGACTTTCTTCCTTTTGTCTTGATTAGAATACCCTTGAAATAGACGGTTTGTCCTGGTCTGTAAATACTTCGGTCTGTGAATAGAAATGTACGAGCAGAATAGGAGTCATCCTTCTCTTCGTTTTGTTCTCTTTTTTCACTGATATAATAATCTCCAAAGACTGCCTGATCGCCCTGGTATTGAATTCTGGCTTCGATATTATTACTGAATTCATGTTGGTTTTTGATTTCAATGAAACCGTCTTTATTCGTTTTGAAATGTTCATCCATATAATGAATGCCTGAATAATGCTCTCTCGTTTTAAGATGAACATCCGCATTGTGAAGTGGCTTTCCTGTATTTCGGTCAACGACCTGAAAACGATCGACATCGGAAAATGAGCTTTCAAGAAAGGCGAGGTTTGTTACCTGAACGAATGTGTATGCAAATATTCTGTCCTGAACTTTATCTGAACCGGGAACCTGAGAAAGTAATAGGTATCTTCCTTGTGGTAATTTTGGGACAGGTACTTCTGTGGTGTGCTCCTGATAATCCTGAAGATTTTTCAGCGCTGACTTCCAGGTTTCATCTGGCTTTTGATTTTCAATCCAAGCTTGTCTGACAGAATCCTTCTGGCGATAAAATTGGGCTTCAAAATCTTCTGCTATTCGAAACGCAGAGAAATTCAGACTATCAATATTAGCATAGGTGACGAGTATCCGGGAAGCCGTTTGGATGGGAAGGTAACGTTCAGTTTTAAGTTCCAATTTGGAGAGCCGTATTTCTTCTCGTAAAATTCTGCACTTCTCGGCTCCATCGCTCTTTGGAAAGTTGGTAATCGTTTTGTTCAGTAGTTCTAAAGCCTCTTTCTTTTTAAACTGATTTTCCGGGTTTAGTGTAGGTCGATACTCACTCCCTTCTTTATACAGAATCGATGCGAGTTCGAAATCAAGTTGAGCGGAAGAGGAGTGATGATAATAGATCGACTTGAGTTTTGTCAGCGCTTTTTTGTGTAGTTCAATCTTGTTTTCAAAACTCCCCTGGTTAATAACGAGTTGTAGTCTCTCGATCTCCAGGTTAACATACGCTGTTGTGTCCTTGACTTTCCGATGAAAAGAAAGAAGATTCTGAAAAATTTTTAAGGCTTGTAATTGCGGAGAAAGACTGTCAGGAACTGATAATGTTATGTTTTCGAAATCGTCAATGAAGCGAGGGTCATTTAAAACAAACTTACCAATCGGTTTGGTTATCAGACTCTCGCTGGTGTGATAGAAGTCAAGGGCATTGTGCGCTAGCAAATCATAAACAGTAGGTCTGTAAAGTGTTGAGTTTTCTGCTTGCGTTAGAATATCAGAAATGGTAGATAGACTTATCTTCTGAAGTTGTTCAGCGTTCTGAAGAGAGTTCTGAAAATGGCGATGAACTTCCTGAAACATGGCATCGGCATCCCAGGTGCGAAAGTCTTCTGCATTTATTTTTTCGGATGTGCGTGAGCGCTGATAATATGTCCCTCTGTTATCCTGAAAGTATTGCCAGTATATAGTAGCGACTATGGACTCTAAGATATTTCGTTGTGGCGTCTTACTTTCATTGATTTCCTTTTTTAGCTTTTGAACGATGATTAACTCTGCATTTTCTTCCAGGGATAATGCAAACTTTGACTGGTATAGGAGTGCCTTGGTGAGTTGTTGGATATTCTTTTCGTGTTTTGCTTTTCCATAAATCGTATCGACTACGCTTAGCGCTGATTTAGGTAGTGCTTTTAACTCATACCGATAGACTTCACTCCATCGTTTCGAGTAGAAATCGGATTGACCGAAGAGAGGAACAAGACCAAACGTGAAACAAAAGGCAAGAACAAGTAAAGTTGACTTCATAGCGGGAATTGGTTGGTATTAACAACTAGATGCTTCAATTAGCTTGATTCCATAAAGATAGGTTAGAAAATTACTTTGCAATTGGCAATCAAAATCCACTCATTACGTTAAATTACCTACACTGAACTTTTACAAAATAACAAAGGTTGAAGAAAGTATGGAAAATTTACGGATCGAGGGTAGTGACGATACGCCCGTTGTAATTTTAGATAAGGGAAAGGAAGTTTTCGAAATATCAGGACGGTCACTACCCGAAGACGTCCTGCAGTTCTACGAACCTGTTGTGGAATGGATCAAAATGTACGCGAAAGAGCCCAATTTAATGACTGCTTTTACTTTTAAACTAGATTACTTTAATACTGCCTCTTCAAAAGTATTACTTGATCTGATCAATCGCCTTAAGGATATTAAGGGAACAAGCATTGTCTGGTATTATTACGAAGACGATGAAGAAATACTAGAGGCTGGAAAAGAATTCTCCGAGCAGGTAGACATAGAATTTGAGTTCAGATTGTATTGAAGTTCAGGTAATTTCGGATTTGAGTTTCGAGAGTTTACCTGAATGAAACTGTACAAAAGTCGACCGCCTGCCCTAGGATCGTCATTTTTTAGCAGGATTATTCTCGTTACCGAAAAATGATTTGAAAAATAGGATTATTATGCTATATTAGCTGTGCTACAATATACGATGTTTTCATTTTAACGATTTCTGTTTATGAATCAAAATAATCAACATCAATCCATTCTTCAAACAATACTAGCCCGACATGATGTAGTGATTTGTTATAATGGAATTCCAGATCCCATTGCAGATGAGGAAAACTTTATTCAATTAAGTAAATCGACTTATCGTGCTAAAGGAAAAAAAACACTTGCTGAGATTGATTGCTTAGTAAAGCGTTTAAGAGAGACGTATATCCAAGATCCTGTTGAGAATACAAAAATTGAATTGATCTACACGGATAATGATACATTGGAAACAATAAGTGTAGTGCCCCTTTAGCTTGATTAGATCGGAGTATTATTCAAATTTTCCTTCCTTTCTGGTCAGTTCAAAAAAGCTTGTCAGATTTTCGCCAATAGCTTCTTCAAAGGATGCCTGCATGTCTTCGGGCTGCGGATGTTTATTCTTCCATTCGTTGAAATAATTATGAACAGCAAGTTCCATTTTATCATGGCCAACGGCGGATTCTAAAAGATACATCCACAATGCCGTTTTTACATAAGACACCAAACCGTATTCGTTGCTATTGGGAAACTGGTCTGCGGGTATATCCATAGCGGATTGCATGGGAAGGTTCTTTTCAATGGCATTATAAATCACACTGAGAAATTTATCCGGAGGTAATTGTTTTAAATTCTCCGGAATGGCTTTGCCAAAAATACTATTGCTCCTGTACTTCTCTGCTTCATACCGGAACTGAAAATACGTATTCAAACCTTCGTCCATCCAGGTATGTGCCCTTTCATTGCTGCCCAACATACTCATAAACCAGTTATGGCCAATCTCATGCGCGATAACGGCATCCAGTGATTCTTCTTCAGCATCAGGACTTGTGATCAACGTAATCATGGGATATTCCATGCCACCACTTGAATTATTTTCAGGTCCTTCAACCACTTGCACTACCGGGTATTCATAGAGGCCTACCCAACGACTGTATTTTTTTGTAGCATCTTTAATATAATCGATGCTATTGTTCCATATGGTTTTCTTTTTGTTGTGGTAATATGAAAATGCATCAATTACTTTTCCACCTGGCAATTGCACGGTATCGTATTGTATCACAAAATTCTTACCTGCAAACCAGGCAAAATCGGGAACTTGTTTTGCCGAATAGGAGATTGTTTTCACTGAGTTATTGTTCGCAGGAACATAAACAGCAGGTTTGTTTTTTCGATTAGCACGATTCCTGCCGCCAATACTTTTATATAAATCCAGTTCTTCTTTTGTGATTAAAATGCCCGTTGCTCCAACTACATAGGGAGATGGAACGGTAAGGCTTACTGCGTAATCAGCATATTCACTGTAAAATTCCCCCCTATCAAGATAGGGAAACTCATGCCAGCCATACTTATCAAACACAGCCGGCTTTGGATACCATTGACAGATCATAAACTCACCGTCTGCATAACCCGATCGGGAGAAATAAGGAGGAAGTTTTACATCGAAAGGTGTAGTAATGGTGATGGAGTCACCAGGCAACAGGGGGTTATTGAGCAGGAGTTTGATAACATCGATATATTGTGGATTAGGATGAGGCTCGGTTTTGGCGAGTTGATCATTTACTTTAAACAAGAGACCATCAATAGAACCGACTCCAAAATCTTTTTCTTTTTTTGAACGGTCTGTATCACCATGAATTTGTTTCATGAGCGCAGTTGAATCATGCTTATAGGCATTGGGCCAGATGTGAAACCAGATAAAATCAAGTGTATGAGGTGAGTTGTTTTTATAAACGATGGTTTCAAAACCAGTTATGGTTTTTTCAGTGTCCTTTAATTCCGCTTTAATAGTGTACCGAAGCTGTTGCTGCCAATAGGGAGTTTGTCCGATTAATGGAGTGCTGATTAAGAGCGAAAGGAAGGCAATACACAATTTCATAAAGTTCACAGGATAAGTTTTAAAAATAGGAAAAGATTGTAGGATCTAACCTTTAAGGATGTCTTTGATGCGAAATAATAGAAGACTTCTTGTGATATTTCTGGAACTCTGAGCTTAGTTCATCTTTCGCCAATCGCACATTATATTGTGTAGATTTGTAAAAAAATAGCTGCGCATTGATACCTATCGGACAACATCAAGAACTAACCATATTACGTCATACCTCTGTTGGCTTGTATTTAGGTGATGAAGAAGGCGAGGAAGATGTATTGCTTCCCAATAAATACTGTCCTAATGACTTTGAAATAGGAGAGAAACTCAACGTCTTTGTATATCGCGATTATGAAGAGCGGAAAATTGCAACTAACCTGGAGCCAAAGATTTTGATGCACCAGTTTGCCTTTCTGCGTGTTGCATCGGTAAGTAATGTTGGTGCCTTTTTAGATTGGGGACTGGAAAAAGATTTGATGGTACCCTTTCGCGAGCAACGGCAAAAAATGGAAGAGGGGAGATGGTACATCGTGTACCTGGATCTTGACACGGAAACGGATCGGTTGTATGCTACCAATAAAATAGAGAAGAGGCTTCGAAATGAGCCACTTACTGTTCTGGAAGGGGAGGCGGTAGAAGTAATGATCATGAAAAAGACGGACCTTGGATTTTCGGTTATTGTGAATCAGCAACACGAAGGATTGATCTTTGAAAGCGACATCTTCACAACTCTTAATATTGGCGATAAAGTAACGGGTTATGTCAAGCAAATACGAGACGACAACAAGATTGACATCTCGTTACAACCAATTGGGTTCGAAAATTTTAATGATCCGAATTGCGAAATGATTCTTGCCAAACTTAAGTCGAACGAAGGGTTTCTACCGATAGCTGATAAAAGCACACCGGAGGAAATTTATGAAACGTTTGGCATCAGTAAGAAGGCGTACAAAAAAGCAATAGGCACATTGTACAAACAACGTAAGATTGTTCTGCAGCCCGATGGGATTAAATTAACGTGATCACGAAGTGAGGTACAGCTAGTGTCAACTTGCCAGCATACACGCTTTAATCTCTTTCACAAGATCCAGATGTTCCGTGGTGAATTCACTTTTCCAGGCGATTCCCATGGATTTTAAATCGAAATGACTCACGATAGTACCTATTGAGTCAAGAGTACCGTCTTCTTTTTTAGGATATCCAACGATATAAATCGAATCAGCAAGTTCACAGGCTAACTCGATGTCATGTGTACTGAAGATAACCGTGTTAAGATCATGTCCCTCATCAATGAGATCGAACGACTTCCTCACATTCATGATATTGCCGACATCTAGTCCGGAGAAGGGTTCATCCAAAACCATATAGTGTCCTGATGAAAGTAACTGCTCAATAATAGCTACTCGTTGACGCTGTCCACCCGAAAGTTCATTTGGATATTGATCTTTCACTTTTTCGAGTCCCCATTCATGGAGGTATAATTTTACTTTTTCTGTTTTATCCTTGCCGCTAAGATCAGTATTACGCAAGGCAAACATGAAAGCGTCCGACACAGTCTTGTGACGAAACAACGTGTACTTTTGATCTACAAATCCTACATCACCCTCTTCAACAATTTTGGCCGGCTGCATTCCGTCTTTTGTGGGTTGTGTATAATCCGGTATCAAAACTTTACCTGTTGATGGTTTAACAAGTCCGGTTAACGCTCTGAATAAAGTTGATTTACCGCGGCCTGAACGCCCCAAAACAGCAATGGTCTGTCCCTGTGTCATGTTCGGACGCGTAACATCCCGTTCAATAAAATTAATATTACGAATAATAACTTTGTCTCCGTATGCTACACTTAAGTTCTCAACATGAAGAACAATGTCTTTCAGTTCGTAGCTCATGGTCAGTTAAATTTTGAATATCGAAATACAGATTTCCGAATGGTCGTTAAGGCCAAATCAATTCCAAGCCCTACGAGTAGAATAACAATTTGCAATGCGAGTATGCGTCCGTGATTCATAAACTTGTCGCTGTTCTTGATGAGAACGCCAAGACCACCTGCTGCGATGAGAATGGATTCCACTGTCACCAGCATCATCCAGGTAATGGCTAAATTCTGACGCAATACATCAATAACATAGTCTGCTCTACCTTTAATAATTACCTGCCATAATATTTCCCAGCGACTGCACTTAAGCGATCGGGCGTGATCTATTTCTTCCTGCGCAATGTCTTTAATCACCGCCATCAAGGAAGTGATAAAATATAAGCTCATGAAGATTACTAACACCCACACCTGCATGGTTCTTGCATTGTTAACAAGAATCGTTAGGTAAAAGGTGATACCGGTTAAAGGTAAATAACGCAACTGACTCATCGTCTTCGATAGCGGCCTTAATAACGGAATAGGATACGCATACGCGATCAGTAAGGAAAATACAATGGAGATCAGCGTAGCCTGAAGACACAACCATAATGAACTTCCAATATGGACAACCAAGCCTTCATTGTACAATGCTACGAACCCATGCCATACCTGGTCAGGCGAAGGAAAGAGTTTCTTCTCCCCGGAAGTAGCGATGATCCAATAAATGGCGACCAGCAGAATCCAGAAGCCGGCAATGGCCATTGAATCTCTTTTTCCAAGAGATTCAAATGGCCTGACCCATAATTTAAAATTCATTCGTAGCGTTCTGAATTAATTCAACAAAGTAACAACAACTCTTCTGTTCTTTGCTTTTCCGGCAGCCGTAGCATTGTCAGCAACAGGCTCATCTTGTCCCTTGCCATCAATTTTCTGAAAGCGAGTGCCGGGTATTCCTTTCTGCATCAAATAACTCTTCACGGCTTCAGCGCGGGCTTGTGAAAGCGAATAGTTTCCATCGCGTGTTCCAGTGTTATCGGTATGCCCAACAATTTCAACTTTCGAGTTTTCAGCTTGAATTAAAAGATTGTAAATCTGCTCTGCAACATCTTTTGCATCAGGACGTAATGCAGCACGACCGGTTTCAAAGGTGATGTGCCATTCACCGGAAGCCATCACTTTAGTTGCCTTCTTAGAGTAGTCAGATGCATAAGCTTCACCTGCATTAATGTCTTTTATGCTCTTTAGAAATGACAGGTTCACACCTTCCTCATATGGCACAATGCGTTTCACATTTTCGTTAAAGCCTGCCGGATCAAGATCTTTTAAGTAACGGGAAACCTGATCGTACACCGCTTTGTATCGGTTAACGCCATCGGTAATTCCGTAGTATTGATTGGCATCCGCAAAGTTGAATACACGTGAACCTCCCATGTTATACGATATGCCATTCTTTTCACCTTTCTGTCCTTTGAACATGTTGTACCAGTATTCCGGTGTTTCCATGGCAAAAGTTTTAGCAGTGGTTTGAGATGCTTTTGCTCTCCAGCTATCAAACTGCTTCATCTGGTCAGAAGATTGGTATGCTGATTTTAATATCGCAGAAACCGTTTCAGGATTCTTTTCCGCCCATTGCTTCAACGCAATGATGGTGGTAGCCATCTGATTGTTAAATTCTTTTGTTGAAATAACATCCGTGAAACCTGACAATTCATCAAATACCAGTTTATCGCCCGGTGTCCAAGTTGCGCAACCATCCACTTTTTTATTAATGCTCTTACCGGTTAACTTTCCATTCTTCACTTCTTTTAAAGGTACTGTCCACCCTTCTTTTTGCGACTTGATCAGTTCTTTGGCAGACTCGATGTAGTCATCATTGGCAGAAGGTAAAAAATTTACGGCTTCAGCATCGTATGTTGAAGGATCAGGATTTATTTTAAGTCCGTTGATGGATGCATAGTTCACGGCCACTACCCAGTCACCATCGCCCATTACAGCGGAGATAAGTGAACCCTTCATCGTCTGAGGATCCATCTTCCAACTTGGAGGACCGATAAGTTTGTCTTCACCATAACTTAGTCCAACCGCACCCACTACTTGTAAATTGTATTTGTTCACACCATACTTATCATCCAATGCCTGTTGTACTGAACTGATATAGTAAGGAGCACCATCACCCATGATCATCACAGCAAATACACCTTCTTTAGGATTAGCATTTCCCTGATCAAACTGCTCAACAAATTTAAGATGAAGGTTACGCAATTCTGAAAGCCAGTCTTGTCGGATGATCTCCAGGTTTACACCATTCTTCTCCATAAGAGAGCCTGATGTTGTTTTAGGCCCTCCGTTAGCCACAATGATTCCAGACTGTGCATTCCAGGCGTAGCCACCAATGCGAACCAACGGCTTGTCGGAAACAGCAGTTGAAATATCCTCTTGCGGTAGGGGCAATTCATTCGTGTTGCTGATGTTGTTCACATCTTTATCACTAACATCGAGTCCCTGTAATTGCTTGGATTCTCCTACCCGAAGTCCCGGGGAGAGATAATAAACAAGCGCACCAACAGTACCGGCAATTATCACTACAATAATTGCTTTAGCAAAAAACGTTAATTTCGACCACATTTTTTTTTAGGATTAAGATTGAACTATTGAACAGGATGATTAATTAAATATGTCACCGAAGCCTTGTGTTTCAGTTTTGTCTTTATCGGATAGTTTGTAATTCGGATTCGAATATTTCTTCGCTACCGGTACTTCGTACGTTTCCGTTTTGATTTGATCTGTGAGCTTCTCTAGTTTGGAATACAGTTCATCACTATCCATGGAATACTGACTGGTTAGCGTATCAATATCAAGAAGATTTTCACGCGTAGTGGCGAGGTCTAACGCAATAGTGGAGGTGACTACATCCAAAGCGTAATCCAATTCCCAGCCTTTGGTGAATAACATAGCAGACTTAGCTTGTTCCGTTGCATTTTTAGCAGCTTGAGCAAAAGCATACTCCTTTTTCAGCATGTCAATACTGACTTCAAAGTCAGCGATTTTAATATCGATGGCTGTCTCTACCATGTTCAATTTTCTGTCGAGCTTTCCGATTACGTGCGCTCTTGTTCCATACTTGCGCACAAGGCCTGTACTCTGGTTAAGGAGGTGGCTTGTTCGTTGAGCATCAGAAAGAGTCTTCATAAGAGCCGTTTGTAGCTCTACATACTCATCGGTTTCCTTGGCTTCTTCTCCTTTAGTTTGATCTAACTGAGTCATCTTATCTTTCGTCTTCGAGGCACGTTCCTGAAGCAGAACCACTTTCTCCTGATATTCTTGCGACTCTTTTTCAGCCTTTACAGATTCTGACGCCATCGTGGTTTTGATGGAACGTATCTTGGCTTTCGCTTCTTTAAAGTGCTGCCTGTTTTGAACCATCTTTTGTTTCTGCTCTTCCAATTCGCCAAACGGATCGTAGCGAATTAAGAGCTTATGAAAGGCACGCGCTAGCTTTCTTAATCCTTTTATGATTACGGGCAAAAAGATAAAAAAGGCAATCACCAATACAGCCGAAAGAATTGCCCCTAACACCTGACCAATCATTGTAAATACGATTGGAAGAATGTAGGTAAAGGTTCCCCAAGCGGCTACTGCAAGCAACCCAAGTCCAATCACTCCGGCAATTCCTTTTTCACCCTTGCGCCAGTTCTGCGGGTTTAATGATATTTCAGATTTTTCAAAGTGTTTTAGGATAGGTAGTTCCAACACTTTCGGGGTTTCAACAGGAAGATTACTCATCGGGGTATAATTACGTTTGATTTATACTATTTAATGTACTTGGTAATCGCTTCTTTGATAGAATTTAATTTCTGAATGCTTACCTGCATGGCCTGATCGTTCGCCTGTAACTTCAGTTTGATTACGTCTTGTTGTGGCTTGTACTTGTTCGTTACCTTAGCCAGATCATTACGGGTTTCAGATAACTTTTGCTCCATAGCCATGATTTGCTGACGCATCTTATTAATGTCGGCCTCTATTCCATTCACTTCTCCCGTAAGTTTTTCTTTCTCTGCCGTTAGTTCAGCTTCCAGTCCATTGAGTTTCTGACCACCCTTCTCTGAATATGTTTTGTAGACCTCGTTGATCTTGCTGATATAATATTCAGCATCCGAAGAAAGTTTAGTGGATGTAATGCTTGAATCCATTGTCTTACCCATCTGAAAAGCCATTTTGTAGATGGCCTCATTTTGAGCTCCCGCAGCTTTTACCGCCTGGTAGAAATCATAGAAGTCATAGCCCGGCATGTTGATGCTCTCGAGCCCTTTTTCGTATACTTCAATGATTTCGTTCAGGTACGGGTTTGAACTTGTATTCACTGATGGAGTGGTAGGTTGGTTGAAACCAGTGCCTGAACCAGGCTCAACGACAGGAAATGCTATTTTCTCTTCCGGCTGGTCTTCTTCTGAATCGTCTTTAATAAAGAGATGCTTTAATGATTTCATAGGGGATAAGGTCGAATTTAATCGATAAATATTAAATAAAACTCAATTTACGAAGTGTTTTGACAGAATATGGACCTGGATGTTAATGAAACAAAAACAACCATTCCGGGCTCGCACGAAAATTAGCGTATTTACCGATCTCTTAAAAACGCAAAACGAATACGCGATCGGATTTTCTCGTAATACCCTGATGTATTTTGGATTGGGATAAGTCCTTCACTGTAAAGAAAGTCGATGACTCAGTGCGTGGATCTCTAAAACTGTGCTGAATATTCATTTAGCAGGATTGCGGGTTTGAATAACCCTGCTATTTCAACGTGTCTACCCCGAAAGATGTTTGCATAATTTTTAAAATTCTTTTGACGGGTAACGCTGCTTCAAAAACCCATACTGAAATTATATGCGCAACTTAAAAACACGGTAGGATTGAGCCTTACGAACAAAATAAGTGAATATTGGGTTGACGTACTGAACTGACTGTGGCGCATAGATTGACCATTGACCTATTGCGATGAAGTGAATGGTACTACAGTGGTTTGGGTTTAAAAAGATAATCGATGGAAATTGGAATTGATAGTTTCGCCTCCAACATGGCGAGTAATGGTACAGGCTTAGCCGTTAGCAGTACACAGGTTATTCAAGAATTATTAGAGCGAATCGAACAGGCCGATAAAGCAGGTCTTGCTGTGTTCGGAATAGGTGAGCATCACCGTAAAGAGTTTCTGGACTCGGCTCCTTCCATTATACTGGCAGCAGCAGCATCCCGAACTAAACGTATTCGGTTGACCAGTGCCGTTACAGTGTTAAGTGCCGCTGATCCGGTGAGAGTATTTCAAAACTTTGCTACACTTGATCTGGTTTCACAAGGTCGTGCCGAAATGGTAGTGGGTCGCGGTTCGTTTATTGAATCGTTTCCGCTTTTTGGTTTGAACCTCCAAGATTATGACGCATTGTTTTCTGAAAAGCTGGACCTCCTATTGACCATCCGAAAGAATGAAGTGGTGAGCTGGTCAGGTAACTTCAGACCTACCCTAAAAAACCAGGCAATATATCCACGACCTCTGCAAAAGTCATTACCGATTTGGTTGGGTGTAGGTGGCACACCGGAATCATTTATTCGTGCGGGTGTTCTGGGCTTACCGCTGATGGTTGCCATTATTGGTGGTGATACGCATCGCTTTCGTCCTTTAGTGGATTTATATCGACAAGCTGGAAAAGAAGCAGGACATCCTCCAGAAGTATTAAAAGTAGGACTGCATTCTTTGGGATATGTGGGAAATACAACAGAAGAAGCGGTGGCGGATTATTATCCTGGCTATGCAGAAACCTTTACGCGCATAGGGAAGGAGCGGGGATGGCCACCGGTAACTCGGGAAAGATTTGATGCACAACGTGGTCCTCTAGGTGCTTTTCTGGTGGGTGGCCCGGAAGAGGTGGCTCAAAAAATCATGCGGCATAGCGAAGCATTAGGTGGTATTTCAAGAGTCACGTTTCAAATGGACAATGCCGGTTTATCACATGAAAAACTTTTGCAATCCATTCAACTGATAGGCTCGATAGTTTCACCAATAGTCAATGGGTAGGTAAATAACCAATTCATCTAACCCGATAAAGGATGACCTGTTCTATGGACAGCGTCAAACGTAACATTGTATTCATAAGCAAAATAGCTGACGATACAACATGCAATAGCAACACCCATCCCAAAGACATTGATGATGATAAACAACTTGTTCTTCACCCTGCTACGAAAAGTGATCAGTAAGTAATTTTTTATCATAGTTTGCAGAAGGTCAATGAGTATTACCATAGAAAAAGGCCGAATTCAGCAGAATTATTGAAGATAAAAAGATAACTCGTTTGTATATGGACCTATTTGACCGTAGCCGACCCCACAACCTACCCTGGTAATTCAATTTTGATAAAAAAGCTTCAATAGGCCTGTAACACAAGGTGTTTTCTTAGCGTCTAATCGTCACCTTTTAACTTGTTGAGATTAATTTCCGATCATTTTAGTATCCGTATGCAACCAACTATCCTAAATCAATATCTATTATTATTATTATTCGATTTTAACCTTAATGATGTATAACCATGTTCCGTAATTACTTTAAAGTCGCTTATCGAAATATTCTAAAGCATAAGTTCTATTCAGCACTTAACATTTCAGGCCTGGCTTTTGGCCTTACAGCCTGCTTCCTTATTGGCCTCTATATTTTTGATGAACTGAGTTATGATACCTTTCATAAGGATGCTGGCAACGTATATCGTATTGGGTTGATGGGTAAAATTGCAGGACAGGAAATAAACACTTCATCTTCATGTTCACCCCTTTCCCAAGCTATGGTCACCGGTATTCCGGGTGTAGAGCAAGCAACACGGATTAGCGAAGAAGGGAATCTGGTGATGAAGTTTGCAGATAAGGCCCTTGTTGAACAAGATGTAATTTATGCTGACTCTAACTTTTTCGAATTTTTTACCTTTAAATTATTAGAAGGGGATATTCACACCGCTTTGAAAGAACCCAATACGCTTGTTCTTACTAAAGATGCAGCAAATCGTTATTTTGGAAATGAACCTGCTTTGGGGAAAATAATGACGGTTGGCAATGATAACAAAGCTTTTACAGTAACAGGCATTGCAGAAGAGGCTCCAAATAATTCGCATATCAAGTTTGAAATTATTCTTTCGTCTGCCTCAAATGAACGGATGCTATCAAATCAGTGGATGAATAATAGTTTCTATACTTATTATCGCAAAAACCCAAATACTACTATTGAAAGTATCGAATCGAAATTGCGTGAGATGGTGATTAAACATGCTGGTCCTGAATTGGAAAGTGGCTTGGGTATAAACTTCGCGGACTTCGAAAAACAAGGTGGTGTTTATGCTTATTATTCTTTTCCGCTTCTTGATTCGCATTTGTACAAAACAGATATGGATAATGATTTAAGTCCCAGGAGTGACATTAAGAACGTTTACTTTATGGCGGCCATCGGACTTTTTATTTTACTCATTGCCTGCATCAATTTTATGAATCTCTCTACGGCACGATCAGCAAGTCGCGCAAAGGAGGTAGGCTTGCGCAAAACATTGGGCTCGCTTCGCTCTACGTTAATGGCTCAATTTATTGCTGAGTCTTTTCTTTACACGTTCACCGGAACAGTACTTGCCTTTCTTGCTGTATATGCCTTGCTGCCTGGCTTCAATTTGTTGGCAGGGAAAGAACTTCAGTTTAATTCGATTCTTTCTACCCAGTCTGTTATTGGCATAGGTATTATCTTTTTTCTAGTGTCAATATTAGCTGGAAGTTACCCCGCTTTTTATCTCACATCTTTCAACCCGGTAGATGTGTTGAAAGGAAAAGTGAGATCGGGTATGAAGAGTAAAGGTATTCGAAGTATATTGGTTGTGGTACAATTCACAATTTCAATCGCGCTCATTATTAGTACAATGGTGGTGTACAAACAACTTTCTTATTTACAAGACAAGAATATAGGATTGGATAAGCAACAAGTCTTAGTACTTCGAAACACCAGTCGACTGGCATCCAACATGAACGGCTTTAAAGAAAGCCTTAATAACACAACCGGTATTGTCAATTCGAGCTACACAAACAATGTATTTCCTGGAGTGAACAACACCACTATATTTCGCGCTGCCGGAACGACCCAAGATCGTTTAATGGGTGCATACTTTGCAGACTACAATCATTTGGATGTACTTCGAATGACACTTGCTGAAGGCCGCTTCTTCTCAAAAGATTTTCCTTCCGATTCAACGGCATGTGTCATTAATGAAGCTGCTTTAAAAGAATTGGGTTGGACGGACATCAATCATAAACTAACCAACTTTAATGGTGACAAGCCACTTGATATGACGGTAGTGGGAGTGGTGAAGGATTTTAATTTTGAATCCTTTAAGTCGAAAGTAAGACCATTGGTAATTCAACTTACATCAAAGTCCAACAACATGTTGATTCGTTACGAAGGATCAGCGAAAGACGCTGTGGAGAGAGTAGAGACGTTATGGAAAAAGAATGCAACCAACGAGCCATTTGAATATACCTTCCTGGACGAAAACTTTGATGAGTTGTTTCGTGAAGAGCAGCGCTTGGGTCAGGTGTTTTCAGCTATGACGGGTATTGCAATTTTTATTGCTTGTTTAGGATTATTAGGGCTCGCTTCATTCACTGCTGAACAACGCACAAAGGAGATCGGTATTCGCAAAGTGATGGGAGCATCAGTTTCATCGGTAAGCGCTATGCTTTCAAAAGAGTTTATGATTTTGGTAGGTATCTCGTTTGTAGTGGCATGTGCATTGACCTGGTATTTTATGAACAGTTGGTTGAGCACGTTTGCTTACCACATTGAGTTGAGTATATGGGTATTTGCCTTGGGCGGATTCCTGGCCGCTGCCATTGCCTGGCTTACCGTAAGCTTTCACTTTATTAAGGCAGCACGCTCAAACCCGGCAGTATCCATTCGAAACGAGTAATTTCAATTAGTTATAAAACCCCTTTTTCTGCTTGAATTCACTGTTTTTTTGGTTCCATGTTAAGTTTTTGTTAACTCGATAATAGTCAACTAACATTTACTACTTTGTAGTAATAATCATAATTAGGTATGAAAAAAAAGAAGACATCAAAGAAGGCACTAAGAAGCCTGATAAGCGACTCAATGCAGGAAGTGATCAACAATTTGGAGTTACCAAAGCCAAGTAAGAAAGTGAAAAAACTCCTGCAGCGAAATGCCAAGAAAATTGCATCGGTTTATGCAGACTTATTAAAGCGTGAGGATAAGAAAAAGAAGAAAGCAGAGAAATTCGCGGAGGACAAAGTCAAATCTAACGGTAAAAAATCGAAGGTAGCTAAGGTTTCTAAAAAGTCAGAACTGGAGACAGCATAAAGTATAATCTACATTATCGAAACAAATAAGCCCTTTCACGAGGGCTTATTTGTTTCGATAATGTTCCTGAAGCCATTCAAAAACAGAGACGTTGAAAAGCAGGAGGAGCATACCATAAAAAATATCTTCGAACGGTATTGTGGCTAAACGAATTCCAAGATTTTCTTTGTCATTATACCACACCACTTCGCCATCAATGAAACTGCCCGTTAAAATTCCATTGACGATCAGGAAGGGAACAAGGATAAATCCAAACGCAAAATAAAATCGCCCCATAAAGCGTGGTTTTATTTTTAGCATGAGGAAAGCCAGTGCCAAAGAAAGAAATGTAAAGGTTGTTCCTGTATACCATTTATCAATATGGTAAATTCCAAAAATCAAAAGGATAATAATCAATGCACTTGATATAAGTTCCTGATGCGGGAAGAGGTAATCTTGTTCCACTACATGATTGATGGTAAAGTATGTGAACAAGCATGCATACGGTATGCAAATAAAAAACAGAATTTCTTCGATGGGTAATACTCCAACATAAATTCCTGTGAGGTAGGTTGGATTAAATCCCCAAACACCTAAGTAGGTAAAAATTTCATCCCATATAATAAATACGAAAGCAGGTATTAGAATGGCAGCCCATGCATATTTCCACTTTTTATAAAAGGGTGCTTTAGAAAAAAAGCTGAAAAGTAAAGGAAATACGATAGAGAGAAAATCGATCGTGAGGTAGAGGTATTTTGGATTCAAAGCTATTGTGTTTCTTGTCGGTCTTTTTTAAAGTCGAACGTTTTAGGTTCATATTTTTTTGGCGCATACAGAAAACCAAATGCTTCACACCCCTCCTTTGTATGCTTGCCGTGGTGAATATAGTGTGCATTAATCATACGTTGCAAATACCGGCTTCTTTTCTGCGGTCTCCACTTGGCACGTTGATGAACAATAATGTCATGAAAGACAAGGTAGAAAAATCCGTAAGAAAAAATACCAATGGCTACAGCAATTAAATACGGATTGTAATTTACAGCTGAAAAATAATAGAACAAGGCAATGGACGGAATACTAAAAACAGCTGCGAATAAATCATTTTTTTCCAGTGTGTGATCATGAACGGTGTGATGTGATTTGTGCCACGACCATAAAATACCGTGCATAATGTATTTATGCGAGAACCACGCCACAAACTCCCAAAACAGAAATGTTCCGATAGCAATCAGCGCGCAAATGATAATCGTAATAATGTTCATAACTCAGGCTGACTTTCTTCTTTCATTGTTCAAATTGCTAAAGTAGGTTTGCAACACCTTGAATCGATAGTCAAAAATACCATTTACCTCACGCTCTACAAACAACCAGGCTGCGGGACGGCCAATAATGCCAAAAGGTATTGTGTACTCCATCAATCATCTTAGCACTACTATCCACTTCTCTAAAATGATGTTGATGATGCCACGGTGCATGGGGTTCAAAATGTTGCTTTAATCGCGTGAATTTTCGTGCTCTAAGAACATTTATTGCTGGACAATGTTCTTGGCCAGCTTCGGAAAAATTAAGCCACGAAAAGGCAGACTAGCGCACCAATAAATCCGTCCCCTTAATCCCAATGGACGAAATGTAACCGTTTGAATGAATGTGTTTTTGTTTTCAACTTCTTTGATTCTAAACTCTAACCAGGCTTCTCCAGGAAGTTTCATTTCGGCATAAAGTAAAAGCCTGCCGTTTTTTTTATCAGCAAGAAGTACACGCCAGAAATCTAATGCATCACCTGCTTTTAAATCGGTTTCGCTTCTGCGGCCTCTGCGTAAGCCGACACCACCCGCTAGTGTATCAGCAATTCCGCGAATGCCCCACATCCAATCACCCAAGTACCAACCATGGTTTCCGCCAATGCGCCAAATATTATTAACAACATCTGTAATGGGCCTTTCAAACTCAATCTGCTGTTTGTCTTTGTAACATCCATGTTCTGGAACTTCAATGTAGTTCAGAAAATCGTTGTCAATGGAGTCAATCGCATCATCATCTTTCCAGTTGGAGATAACATTTTTTTGTTGGATACGCTCGAAAGCAATTTGCAAGGTCTCTTCATAACTTAGCAATCGTGTTGGTATCATCGTGTGAATACACATGTCGCGACAGATCACCTCATTTTTCAAACTGCTGACTAAGCTTCTGGCAAGTGAATAAGACGTGGAGGTAACAAAGTATAGCCAGAGTGAGGATAGCTTAGGTGCAAGTACAGGTACTGTGAAAATTACCCTCTTCAGTCCACGTACTTTTGCAAAACCCAACAGCATTTCCTTGTAGGTAAGGATATCCGGTCCGCCGATATCAAATACTTCATTGAATGTTTCCTTCATCAGTAAAACACCTTTCAAATATTCAATTACGTTTCGAATGCCGATAGGCTGGCACTTACTATTCAACCATTTTGGAGCAACCATAACGTGAAGTTTCTCTACCAGACCACGGATGATTTCAAACGATGCACTACCAGAACCAATCACGATAGCTGCGCGCAATGTGGTAACAGGCACGCGTGATTTTTGTAAAACACCTTCCACCTTTTGTCGGAAAAGTAAGTGACTGGAAAGATCAGGATCGTTGATAATCCCACTGAGGTAAATAATTTGTTTGGCTTCTGTTTGATTGATGTAGTTAATGAAATTCCCGGCAGGGTCTTCCTCCAGTTTCCCAAAGTTAGGGTAGGAGGTTTTCATGGAGTGTACAAGGTAATAGACGGCATCTATGACCATCGGTAACCCAATCATGGTCTTACGATCGTTCAGGTCAGCCTCTACAATCGTAACATTTTTTAAAAAATCTTCAGTGAAACCCTCTGTGTCGAAACGTCTTCTGTCGCGCACCATGCAAATAACATGGTGGCCATCCTCTACTAAAACAGGTAGCAATCTGCGCCCAATGTAACCGGTAGAACCGGTGAGGAGTATTCTCATTCCGTTGTGAATATCATGAAAATTGTTTGATTGAACACAATTAAAGATAACGCCCCGAAAATTTCAACACCTTAACCAAGGGCATCTTTGTACGTTTTCAGTACACGCTCGCGCGCCAGCGTATGATCTACTATTGGTTTTGGATAATCTTCGGTATCCAATTCCGTCACCCACTTCTTTATGTACACCTGTTTCGGATCAAACTTTTCAGTTTGCAATGTAGGATTAAATACACGGAAGTAAGGAGCTGCATCACAACCTGAACCAGAAGCCCATTGCCAACCTCCGTTGTTTGCGGCAAGATCAAAGTCTAGTAATTTCTCTGCGAAGTAGGCTTCTCCCCAACGCCAGTCGATCAATAAATGTTTGGTAAGAAAACTCGCTACTATCATGCGCACGCGGTTATGCATAAAGCCGGTTGAGTTTAACTCACGCATCCCAGCATCCACAATAGGGTAGCCTGTTTTGCCATCGCACCATAATTTGAATTCAGTTTCGTTATTTCGCCAGATAATTTTGTCGTAGGCAGGCTTAAATGCTTTTGTTTCCACTTCGGGAAAATGCCACAGAATCATGTGATAGAAATCGCGCCAGATCAATTCATTCAACCACACTTCATTTTTTTTCAATGCGACTTGAGCAAGCTTGCGAATGCTCACCGTTCCGAAACGAAGATGAATACTCAATTGTGTTGTACCACGAATGGCTGGAAAGTTTCGTTGAATATCATACTTATCAATAATGGAAGTCTTGATTACGCGCTCCGGAAAATTAATGCCAGATGGCTTAAAACCGACCTCTTGTAATGTTGGAATAGGGAGTGGCCTTGTCTTTAGAAAGTGACTATTGTATTTTTCTACGGGGAAACTGGAAAGGAAAAATGGATTTAGCTTGGTTTTCCATTTTCTACTGAAGGGTGTAAAGATAGTGTAGGGTTTTCCATCGTCTTTTACCACTTCATCTTTCTCAAAGATTACCTGATCTTTGAATGTTTTGAAAACGATATCTCTTTTTTCTAAAATGCTTTTAATAGCAGCGTCTCGTTTATGAGCATAGGGTTCGTAATCGTGATTCGTATAAACGGCTTTCGGATTTAATATTTTATACAATTCGATAGGGTTTCCATGAAGGATAAGTAATGAGCTTCCCCACTCTTCTAATTGAGTTTTGATAAGACGGAGAGATTGATGGATGAATTCAACCCGCTTGTCTTTTCTATCTTCCAGTTTATCCAGAATCTCAGTATCGAAAATGAAAACAGGAATGACGTTTTTGTTTTCTTTCAATGCAGCATATAAGCCGGCATTGTCTTGCAGGCGAAGATCTCTTCTAAACCAAAAGATAGTAGAGGTAGGGCTGACTATTTGTTCAACGTTGTTGAGATTAAAGCCTTTCAATTTACTTTCTGGTTTTCTAATGGCGTCCACTGTTTATGGATCAAACCGAAAATCATCGGAATGAAAACTTGAATTATGGTTTCTGTTAAACAATAAAACCAACGATTTGTTTCGGAAGAAATTCTTTTGAAAAGTAGAAATGAAATATTCTATGATTCAATTTCAATACGATGAAGAATTTTGTTGGAATACTTATCCAACAAAATAGTATGACGCATTGGACTTTTGATACACTCATAGTAAGTAAAGTCTTCCGGATTGATGCTCCAAAAGAAAGCAGAAGAATTGATTTCCTGATTGGAGAGAATTCGTTTACCACTCAATGAAAAATCACCGTCCATCTTCCTGCATTGTGTATCGGATAAACGCGTGTTAATATCAAACGGTAAAATATCGATTGCTCTTAATACCTCTTGCTGATTTGCATTGTACTCGAAGTAGCAAGTATACCTGCCACTTACATAGGTAGCTTTAACGCCTTTCAGTTCCTGAATCGGCAAATTGGACAATGAACTGTTGGGTAATGTATCGCGTAAAGTGACCAATTTTATTTCAGGACTTTCATGTTCATTCAGTAAGAATGAAGTGTCAACTGGCTTCTTACAAGCAAAGATGGAAAGGATCAATAACGTTGGTAAAATGAAGGCGCGCATTACATATTAATTCAAAGTGAAGAACGAAATTGTTTCAGCTGGATTATCGGCAATTTAATATAATAGTTTTATTTGTCTGAATTACTCAACTTTAAACTTAGTTGTTAATTCGTGCATTCGTGGCATACCAGTTTCTACTATGAAAAATTACGCATTTCCTCCCGGCTATAATTTCTTCAAATCCATTGAGCGAACCATTAAACAGGTTAAAAACCCAGTGGGTACTATGGAAGAAAGTATGGAGATATTCCATGGAACCTATTCGGTAAGCCTTGGCACACGGAAATTAATTGCGACTCAAGATCCAGGCTTTATCGATCATGTATTAAAGACCAATCACAAGAACTATTATAAATCCCCCATGCTTACCGAGCAGCTTGGAAGGTTTTTAGGAAACGGATTGCTGACTTCAAACGGAGAGTATTGGCTGAAGCAGAGACGTTTAATACAACCTGGTTTTCACATGGATAAAATCAAAGCGCTGTATGATATCATAAAGAAAACCGTTGACGACTTTTTGATGAGGCTACCTACCGGTGATCAGGTGGATGTTTATCCGTTAATGAATAAACTGGCTTTCGAAATCGTAATCAATACCTTGTTCAACGTAAAGATTCCGGAAGCAAGCCGAAATACCTTGAGTAGTTTTATAAATGAAACACAGGCCTTTGTTGTGAAAGACATTCGTCAACCGTATTTGAGCTGGTGGTTTAAGCTTTCAGGAGAGGTGAAAAAAAATCTCGACAGTGCAGAAGGTGCACGCTCGATCATTCGGGATATAATCAGGGAAAGAAAATCGAGTTCTGAAAAATTCAATGACTTACTGGATATGTTATTGGGTGCGCGGTATGAAGATACGGGCGAGCCAATGGATGAGGAAAGAATCATTGATGAAATATTGGTACTCGTTATTGCAGGTCATGAAACAACAGGGAACGCACTTTCATGGACGTTATATCTTTTGGCCAATCATCCGGAGGAGTTGACGA
>JANMRZ010000078.1:0-40111 GCA_031388805.1 Chryseolinea sp. | reverse complement strand
CGAAAACGTTCAGGAATTATTGAATGCCATCAAAGAATTTGTAGAAGATCCGGAACGTGAAGATAAAAAGTTAGGATCGTTTCTTCAGGAAGTATCGCTTGTAACTGGACAAGATCAAAATAAAGACAAAGATCCTGACACGGTTACCCTCATGACCATTCACATGGCGAAGGGATTGGAGTTTCATAATGTTTACATCGTGGGTATGGAGGAAGATTTATTTCCTTCTCAAATGATGTTGAGCAGTCGCGCAGATTTAGAAGAAGAACGCAGACTTTTTTATGTGGCCATTACTCGTGCTCAGAAGAAGCTATTTCTTTCGTACGCCCTCAGTCGTTACCGTTTTGGTCGATTGAAGAATTGTGAGCCAAGCCGTTTCTTAGACGATATCGATCCAACCTTTATAAAGGTAAGCACCAAGTTCAATGGTGGCCTGGAATCAACACCGCCACCGAGCAGTTTGTATGCGAAGAAGCTGGTGAGCAGTGTGAAGAAAACCCAGGCGCAACCTGTCAATAAACCGTCTGGCTATAAAGCTCCAGCCGATTTTGCTCCAAGCGATACCTCTTCCCTAAAAGAAGGAATGAAGGTAGAGCACCCGAAATTCGGTTTTGGAATGGTGCTTCAAATGGATAACAGCGGGACTGACCGGAAAGCCAAAATCGATTTCAGCGATGTGGGTGAAAAGACCCTGTTGCTAAGCTTTGCCAAGATTAGGATCGTGGAAAACTGATTAGGCAGTATTGACTAAGGGGTATTCATATAAAAAAGGACCAATCAATTTTTGAAGTTTAGCTCATTCCTTGGTATGTTGCCCAAATATCTGCTACCTTGCAACCTAAATACACCGCTATAACAGCAATTGACTCTCTTCAAATTGCCAGTGCAATCAAGAAAAATGAGAGGGTTTTACAACAGCATTTGAGCCATTAGAGAAATACCGACAAGTATTGATCAACGATTTATGATCGAAAGAAATATCACAAACCACTTCAAAACACTAACTGCAAAATTGCCTTACACCTACTTCATCGGCCTTAGCCTTTGGATGGCGTTTGACGGTGTGCTTAATGGAAGTGTAACGTCAGCTTTGGCACTTATCGTTTGTGTACCTTTTTTCTACCAATTGAAATTTGAAAACCGAACGCTGAACATCATCCTCGGCAGCCTGCTTTTATTCTGGTCGTTCTGGATTACACTTGCCTATATTTTTGATATCGCACAAATCATTGCTATTAATAATCATTCATTACGTTTCATTCTTGGAGGAGGAGTCTTGGTGCTCTTTAACTTTTTAGCCTCCATCAGCATCCTGCGTAAGGTTAAGGCAGGTAATACAAATTCTATTTCAATCGCATAATTTTTAAACTGAATTAATCACATCCACATGATCGGAGAATATAACTCACAGCGCGTTGGCATTATTTTAAAAGAATACGGCCGTAATGTTCAGAACCTGATTCAATACATACGGACTCAGCCGAGCAAAGAAAAACGCACTGAACTAGCGTACACCCTTATTGAACTCATTAAACAACTTACTCCTACTATTGCCGAGCAACCGGAAAATCCACAGCGCCTTTGGGATGATCTGTACATCATGGCCGATTTTGATCTGGATGTAAACAATCCTTATCCGGTGCCTGATCGCGATATTCTTTTCAAGAAGCCACAGCGCATGGAATATCCAAAAAATGATCTGAAGTACAGACATTATGGTAAGAACGTGGAGAAGCTTGTAAAGGAAGCACTCAAAATAGAAGATCCACAAGAGCGAGAAGATGCCATTATCTACTTAGGTAAGTTGATGAAAACATTCTACGGAAACTGGAACAAGGAAATATTGGATGACTCCGTTATCCTTCGCGATATCAATGTAATGTCGGGTGGAGCATTGAACATGACCATCGAAAAAGTACGCGAAGAAAACCTCTTCGAAAAATTATATCGCGAAAGAAAGACCAACAATGCAAGACCACAAGGCGGAAACAATCCACGTCAGCAAGGTCAAGGTGGTGGCGGGCATCATCGTCCGTTTAATAAGAACAATAATAACCGTAATAATAACTTCCGTCCGAGAAGGAGAGATTCTTAATCAGTTCGAAGTTCCAGATTTCGAGTTCAAGGTTGGGTTGGGGCAACACAAATTCCATTGATTTGTGATCAGTGATTTTAGATTAGTGATTTGCGATTTGGGGTTCACCGCTTCGAAGTTGTTACATCACTGGAAAATGATTTACTTGGAGGTTTGAATCACATCTCAAACTTTACTTTTATAGATGAGCATTTTTAAAATCCGTGGCGGAAAAAAGTTAAAAGGAGAAATCATTCCGCAAGGCGCCAAAAACGAAGCGCTGCAAATCATCAGCGCTACTCTACTCTCAGCAGAACCCATTACTTTACATAACATCCCGAACATTGTGGATGTGAATAAGCTCATCGAGTTGGTGGGCGATTTAGGAAGCAAAGTTGAAAAACTCGGACCTGAATCGTATCGCTTTACAGCAGTAACTCTTAATACAGCATTTTTAGAATCTGAAGCCTATCGCAAGAAAGCTTCCGCACTTAGAGGATCAGTAATGTTACTCGGTCCAATATTAGCGCGCTTTGGAAAAGCTACCCTACCCAAACCAGGTGGCGACAAAATCGGAAGAAGAAGATTGGATACTCACTTCTTAGGATTTCAAAAACTCGGAGCCAAATTCAATTTCGATGCGGAAGAACATTTATTTCATATCGATGCCACGTCATTGACCGGTTGCTACATGTTGCTCGATGAAGCTTCAGTAACCGGAACGGCGAACATTGTGATGGCGGCAGTATTGGCAAAAGGCAAGACCACTATTTACAATGCGGCTTGCGAACCGTACCTGCAACAACTTTGTATGATGCTCAATCGCATGGGTGCAAAGATTACAGGTGTTGGTTCTAATCTTCTCACCATTGAAGGTGTAAGTAAACTCGGAGGAACCGAACACACTCTCCTACCCGACATGATTGAGATTGGAAGTTTCATCGGCTTAGCTGCGATGACACAATCTGAAATAACAATCAAGAATTGCCGTGTGGATATGCTGGGTATCATTCCGGAAATATTCAGACGATTAGGTATTAAAATGGAATTCCGTGGAGATGATATTCATGTTCCATCGCAAGAGCGTTATGAAATCGAAACGTTCATTGACGGTTCTATCCTTACTATTGCTGATGCACCATGGCCAGGCTTCACTCCTGATTTATTAAGTATTGTTTTAGTAGTAGCAACGCAAGCAAAAGGCACTGTACTCATTCACCAAAAAATGTTTGAGAGCCGGTTGTTCTTCGTTGATAAGTTGATTGACATGGGCGCGCAGATCATTCTCTGTGATCCGCACCGCGCTACCGTTATTGGTTTAGATAGAAAATATCAACTGAAAGGCATCAAGATGGCATCGCCTGATATTCGTGCTGGAGTTTCATTATTGATTGCAGCTCTATCGACAAGTGGTGTCAGTGAAATCTCAAACATCGATCAGATCGATCGCGGTTATCAAAACATTGACGAGCGTTTGAGAAAGCTGGGAGCGGATATCGAGCGAATCGATTAAAACTAATTGCACTTTATTTTTTCAATGATTGGTATTTAGAATATCCGTTCGACTGATTGGTTGCGTTTAACTTCTAAAGAAGTATTCTCGTAGTTATTAGCAATAATGCAATACCAATAGCAAATCCAATAAAAGCACCCGCTAGAATTTCTTTAACCGTGTGCCTTTTTAATTCTAACCTTGACCATGAAATAAGAATAACAAAAACAAAAAGAAGTATTCCGACTAATACGCTCATAGGCAATATTGAAAATGCCAGAAAGACATTTAGTGAAACGTGTAACGAACTCTTGATAAAATAATTCATCAGTTTTGACGTAAGTAAAAGAATAAACGCAAACAACATATTCAGGCGTAATACTTGTGATTGATCCGTTACAAATAAAATGATCGTAACAATTGCCAGTAATGTCAACGCAAAGAAGTACCACGATTGTCGTTGAGATTTCTCGGAGATATCAAAGTTAGTATAGGTACCATCTTTGGTGCCTTTGTACATTTTAATGGTGAGTGGAATAAATATTCCACCAACAATCAGCAACGAAATGAGCAAGGCTCTTTTAAGTTCTTCGAAATTAAAGAGCGCTACAATAACAACTAACGGGATTGTTAGCAATGGGTGCCCCAAGGTAGAAATGTATTTGGCGATTCTTGTTGTCATTCTTGCTTCACAACGACCCGTGCATAAGGTTACTGGATAAAGAGGGCTTGGTAAATGAAGAATGAATGCCAAGCTCTCGTTGTGCGCTACTTTCCGCCGTTAGTGAATGTAATTTACAGAAAAATATTATAAAACCTTTTAGACAGTCAGACATTGATTAGCACAGTTCATTGTTAGCAGTTCGTGCTATTCTGTCCACGAAGATCTATCGGTCAATGTTTGCAGTTATTATTTTGTCGGTTCGTAATAAAGCGTTATTGCTCCGTTAATAAAGTTCTTAGTCTTTATGAGTTTAAGAATTGTCCTGTCGTTTACATTGTCAAACAAAGGCAAACCTTTACCAGCAACAACAGGATGAATGCAAAGTTGGTATTCGTCAATTAAATTCAGTTTCATAAGTTGCATGATTAAACTACGACTGCCAACAAAAATGTCTTTACCCGATTGTTGCTTCAATTCTCTAACCAACTCTTCTAAAGGTTTAGTTGCAAGTTTCGCACTGTCCCAGTCTGTGTTTTTGAGTTTTTGTGAGAAAACAATTTTTTGAATTTTGTCTATTGCTATAGCGAAGTCGTCTGCTGTTTTTTCGCCCGAAGGATTTTTTATCAGTGTCTGCCAGTATTGCATTAGTTGATAAGTTGTCCTTCCATAAAGTATAATGTCTGCACTGTATAAAAGGTCAGCGTAATGCTGATGTATTTCTTCGTCCGGCAGCCCGGCCTCGTGGTCGCAAACTCCGTCAATTGTCATATTTATTGCCGCAATTACTTTTCTCATATTCTGTTCTTAAATTTCATTCAACTCTATTTGTTTCTTGTTATCTGGTTTAAAGTTACGCTGTCGCCCCAGCATGGCCGCTAACGTTTATGACGGCTTGGGCTTTCGAAGCGCTTTATTGTCCCAAGTTGCTGAACGAAATTAAGAAACTAAACTTCAAATTTACACAGAACCCCAAGCTGGCATAATTCACAGTTCATTGTTAGCGGCTGGCTTCTACGCTACATCTTTAACAAGTTAGCTTCTCTCCAAACTGTCCTTTTATCCTTCTGTTCATTGTCAACGTTTGTCATCTGCAAAATATAGTTACCAAATGTGTCAGGTATATACTTGTCAAGATTTCTCTTGCGCATTTCTTTTTTGATTTCCTTGTAAGTCCGGCCGTCTTTTATAAATGAAATAAATTCTTTCACCAATTTCACATCGTCCTTTGTCTTTAGCTTTAAATCCATGTTATAGATTAATTGAATTGGAGGAATTTGATAGTTGTCCAAGTCTACCAGCCAATTTGGATTCTTCTTGAGCGTCTCGTTAAAAGCCCTGAGTCTTTCTTTGTCCAAAGGCTTGATAAAAAAATCACTGCATGAATCGTAACCAAGCGACTTTTTAAAATTACTGTTCAGAAGCCGTTTCGAAATTATAAATTTATCAGCGTATTCGTCACCAACTTTTTTTTCTTCCTCATCGACAATATCAAGCTCGTCATAATAACGAGTAATAATCTTATCAACTCGATATATTCCTTTTGAATATGAAGTTACCCAGTCCCCGATTTTGATTTTTCTCATCGCTCTTTTTTAGAAGCTGCCGCTAACGTTTGTTCATGAGCAGTGACGGGTGTAAGATGTGCATTACTGTCACCGTTGCAAAAACGTATTTTGAAAAACTAACCTACAAATTTACACTGAACCCCGCCATTGATTATGCACTTGTTGGCGGCTGGCTCATCTGTCAGTAAGATTTATTCTATTGTCTTGGTTAGTCTAATGTCAACTTCTCTGTTCACGTATTTCCATTCTTGAGTCTTTCTGAGCTCGCGAACAAGTTCTTCAAAGGCATCAGAATCTTTTGGAGCATATTCAAACCAAGTCAAAAAATCAAAGGGCCCATTAAAATCTCTACAATGATACAATCTACGAGCAATGGCTGGTAAGTATTTTAGTCCCGTTGTAATATGCTTTGATTGTGCTTCAAATATTTTTCTTCTGTCGTCTTGCGCTAGTTTCCACCAATCTTCAGATTTGTGAATTGGAATGAGTGCAGCATGCGTTGCTTCTAGTCGTCCGAGACCTGCTTGAATTGAAACTAGCTTGTCTTCTTCGTTTTTTTCTGTATACCGAAGATTACTACGAACTCCTTTTAACTTCCAAAGTCCTTCATCTGATTTCGTTATCGAACTTGAGACGATCTTTAAATAGGGAACATTTTCAATAGGGTCACCAATTACGGCTTTAATTTCCTTTACTTTCCATTGTCCACTGTCACCTCCAATAAAATCAAAAATATTATCCATTATGATAGGCTTGTGTATACTCTCACAAAATTCATTAATCTTAGTCTTATCAATTGTCGTATTGCGGACGAAAGCTTTAATAAGTTAATGCAAATTATCCTCGGAATCTCGGGCTTGCCGCCAACGCTGTTGTTGTGGCCAGTTGGGTTTCACCCGTAATCGTCAGCCGTACTTTTTTTTCTCTGTCGATTAGTTTTAAGTCCGCGTGTTATCTACTATCAATGAAACGCAACTCCATATTTTTGAACTAAAGTCGTTCATAAATGTTTCATGTCCACCGTTTTGCACTTGAGTCTACTTTGTTAGCGAACGCCAATTGAATCTCCATGGGAGCCACCGTTACCGTCATTTTCGTATGATGCGAAAGAACTTGAGCAAACTGACTACTGGCGGTGGGGTTCATTTGAAAATTAATGACAAAAGCCATACCTGTGTTAGACAGCTGGGCACCCAAGAGCGCCTTATATGCATTAAGCCTCCAGCTGAGCCGCCAAGAGCTACAATGAATTGAGATGTAATGCGCGCAGGTGTCCGCTAGTGTTCATTAAGTATTTTTATTTATCTTCTTTGATTTTTCAGTACTACCACTACCTACTTTATCTTTCAAATCAGAATCTGAGCTAGAACCAACTTCCATTGGTTCTAAGCTTATTCCCTCATCACTTAAAACAATTTTGTGGACATCACTGGAGTGGTTCGTGCCACGAGATTTAACAATGTAGAGTCCGCGAATCCTTTTTTTACCCACTCTTTCTTCTAATTCCCTCACTACAATCCAAGTGTCAATCATTGACGAAACACCAATTTCACCACTCGTATCATTTTGTGAATTTGAAGAAACAAGACTCGTAAAGAAGGCGGTTATGCCCTTGGTTTTTAAAACATCGATCATTCGGGTAATCATTGATCTGACTTCACGTGGACTTCCCTCTCCGATGAGACTTGTAAGAGGGTCTATCACAACAGATTTAGGTTTAAAATCTTCAATGATTTTGTATAAACCCAGCAAATGATTTTCTAACCCGAAAAAAGTAGGCCGCGTTGATACCATTTTTAAGAGTCCTTTTTTTATAAATGGTTCAAAATCAAAGCCTATAGATTTCATGTTTTGAGTAAGTTGCCCTGAAGACTCTTCATAAGACAAAAACAGACATCGTTCCCCGCGTTTACAAGTTTCTATTGCAAATGCAGCGGCAATACTTGTTTTTCCTGTACCGGCCGTACCTGAAGCAAGTATGGAGCTGCCTTTGATGTAGCCTGCACGCTTAAATAATTTATTAAGCGAAGGAATTCCTGTCGAAACTATTTTAGTAGAGCCTGGCTGCTCGAGTCCTGCTGAAGTGATCGGAATAACTGAAAGTCCATCATTATCAATTACGAATGGATATTCGTTTGTTCCATGCTTTGATCCACGATATTTAATTATACGAATTCTACGAATGGAAATCTCTTAGTCAACTCTGTGATCGAGAAGAACTATGCAATCGGATATATACTCCTCCATACCATGACGTGTATAAGAGTCTTGTCCCGGCTCTCCAGTAACGATTGCAGTTACTTGTTTATCCTTAAGCCACCTAAAAAGTCTTTTGATTTCTACACGAAGAATGGCGCCATTTGTGATGCCTGCATAGAGAGATTCAATAGAATCTATAACAACGCGTTTAGCGCCAATGGAATCAATGGCAAGTTCTAAACGAACGAATAATCCTTCAAGATCAAATTCACCTGTCTCTCGAAGATCTCTGCGATCCAAAACAACATGGTCAAGTAGAATTTTTTTTCTGGAAACAAGCCCGGCTAAATCTAGATTAAGAGAACTTACGTCTTTATAAAGTTCATCTGCGTTCTCTTCAAAGGACATTAAGACGCCTGGTTCGTTGCGATCTGTTGCACCTTTAATTAAAAAATCAATCCCGAAAAGAGTTTTTCCTGCGCCTGCTCGCCCACTAATTAAAGTAGTTCTATTTTTCGGAAGCCCACCTTCTGTTATGTCGTCAAAGCCTTTGATGCCCGTAGGGCACTTTTGGAATTGCTTAGGAGTGGAGGCACTCTTTTTCTTGACCGTTTTTTTCATGACAACGGTTCTTTGTTATTTTGTTGAGAACAAAAAACCTCTGAAACCTTACCAATTTTGAAGCCGTCTTTAATAAGCCTAAGTATTGATTCCTAATGCATCTACAACCCTTTTGAGTCATCTATTGTAGATATGTTTACTCACTCTTAGTATTTTATTACTACTTAACTCCCCATGTTAGTACTAAGGTAGACTAATAAGAAGTTAGAGGTTTGGGGACACGTATAACGAATATCACCCTTTCAACGAGACCTAACTCCATATCTTTGAACTAAAGTCCGTTTGTGTGGGATGAATAAATACTCGAATTATTTCGTGATCAGGATCATTCAAATCAACCCTAATTCTCTTGTAACTCCCTTCCAGATTATTGGCTAATTCTTCGGCTTCATCATTATAAATTCCTTGATATGAAATAACAAAATGTTCCGTTCTTAACTCGGTTAGCTTGTCCATTACAGAAATATTCCGGTAAGTCCTTATGCCGAAATAGATGAGAATAAGGCCTGCAAGTACAAATAAAACGATCTTTACTTTTCTCATTGCTTTCTTAGTTGACGTATGCCTTATCCAGTTACTTGATGTCTTTCCTCATTATTGGTAAGCTCTAAAATAAGTCTCAACGCTTATTATTCCAATCCACCATTATTGAATATCCCATTTGCGATGCTTCCCAAAGCGAAATCCAACCTTAATTGAGCAAAATGAAAACCGAAATGTGTTTCTTTTTAGGTAAGCTTTCGTGAACTTGTTAGTACAATTTAATGGTCCTCCGATTACCACCATCATTCTGCGCTCGACAGGATATGGTGAAGGCAGTTTCGCTTCTTTCAATTGAATTTTTATGAAACCTTGTCTAACCATAAATGTCTACCACTATGAAAGTATATGATGATAAACACATCAAAAACATCGTCTTGCTTGGCGCCCCGAAAACCGGAAAAACATTGTTAGCCGAAGACATGATCTTTGAAGCCGGAATCATTCACCGAAGGGGAACGATCGAAGGCAAAAATACCGTTAGCGATTATCACGAAATAGAGCAAGAGCGAAGCAACTCCGTCTTCGCCACCAGCATGCACACTGAGTGGCAGGATTATAAAATCAACATTTTGGACACTCCCGGGTTTGACGATTTCATTGGCGAAATCATTTCATCGGTAAGAGTATCGGATACCTGTGTCATGGTCATTAACTCGCAGCATGGTGTTGAGGTAGGCACCGAACTGATCTGGAATTATGTCGATCAATTTAACAAGCCTGTCATTTTTGCTATTAACCAGGTTGATCATCCGAAATCAAATTTCGATCAATCCCTCGATTCCATTAAACAACGGTTTGGGCATGCTGTTACACAAATGCAATATCCCGTCAACCAGGGTGAAGGATTCAATGGCATTATTGATTTACTAAAAATGACCTTCTACAAATTTTCACCAGATGGTGGCAAGCCAGAGAAACTTCCGATACCGGCATCGGAAAAAGAGAAAGCTGAAAAGCTGCACAACGAATTGGTAGAGAAAGCCGCAGAGAATGATGAGAAGCTGATGGAGAAATATTTTGAAAAGGGTACACTTGATGAAGACGAGATGAGACAAGGCTTAAAGTTAGGTATGATCCATCATGATATTTTTCCTGTCTTTGTGATGTCGGCCAAGAAAAATATGGGCAGTGGAAGAATGATGGGCTTTATCGACAACGTTGCGCCTTCTCCCCGCGAAGCCAAACCGGAAATTACAGAAGATGGAAAAGAAATTCAGTGCGATCCAAAACAGCCTGCTGTTCTCTTCATTTTTAAAACCCATATAGAACCCAACCTGGGCAAGCTATCTTTTTTTAAAGTGATATCGGGTGAAGTGACTGCTACTTCGGAATTGTTCAATAGTCAGACCGGTGCCGTGGAGCGCTTCCACCAAATTTTTATCATGGATGGAAAAACCAGAAACCCAGTAGATAAACTTGTGGCGGGTGATATCGGAGCCACATTAAAATTAAAAGACACGTACACGAATCAAACCCTTCATGCAAAAGGATTTGACGTTGCCATTCGGCCCATTGAGTTTCCGGAGTCGCGCATTCGTATTGCTGTCGTTGCATTGAGCAAACAGGATGATGATAAAATTGGTGAGGTGTTGCATAAGATCCATTTGGAAGATCCAACGTTGCTGGTGCACTATTCATCCGAATTAAAACAACTCATCATTTCCGGACAAGGTGAACTTCATCTCCTGGTTTGCAAATGGTTTTTGGAAAATGTGTATGGACTTCATGTTGATTTTATCACCCCTCGTATTTCCTATCGCGAAACCATTCGCAGACCTTCTACTGCAACCTATCGTCACAAAAAACAATCGGGTGGTGCCGGTCAGTTTGGTGAAGTGCATATTAAGATTGAACCGTATTATGAAGGCATGCCTGAGCCAACGGAGTTTAGTGTGCGTGGAAAGGAAGTGATTAACCTGGAGTGGGGTGGTCAACTGGTATTTTACAATTGCATTGTTGGTGGTGTAATCGATACCCGATTTATTCCGTCTATATTAAAAGGCGTAATGGAGAAAATGGAAGAGGGGCCCATTACGGGTTCATATGTTCGCGATGTAAGAGTAATGGTGTACGATGGTAAAATGCACCCTGTAGATTCCAACGACATCTCTTTTAAGATTGCCGGCATGATGGCCTTCAAAGATGCGTTCATGAAAGCAGAGCCTCAACTGTTGGAACCGATCTATGATCTGGAAATTATGGTGCCTGAAGAAATGATGGGCGAAGTGATGGGTGATCTTCAAACCCGCAGGTCAATCATTACGGGCATTGATGCGAATCGAAATTATCAAGTGATTAAAACGCAGACTCCACTGGCCGAACTCGATCGATACTCTACTTCATTGCGATCGCTTTCGCAGGGAAAGGCCAGGTTCTCACAACGCTTCGCTGACTTTGCTCCTGTGCCTTTTGAAGTTCAACAACGACTGTCTAAACAACTTCATGCGGTTGAAGCGGATTGAGGAGCAACTCTGTAGAGATGATTGCCGTAAATGATCAGCGTCCTGCAGGCTGGTGACACTAACCGGGGATTGTTATTTATTGTTTGAAAGCTTCTCCAGCTTTTCTTTTTCTTGCGGGGTAAGACTTTGAATACCTTTCCTACTGATTTTCTCAAGAAGATCATCTAATTCTTTTTCGTTTGTGCGTCTTTTTATATTGTCCTTATCATCTACAGTAAACACTCCCTTTTGTTTTTGAAAGGGATTTTCAACCAGTAAAAAATCCGGGCGTGTTATAACCAGGTAAAGAAAAACACCAGAAGGAATTAGGATCAGTACGATGGGCAAGTAATTTATTTGCAGAACCTCTGGAAACATCAGCACCGCTGTGATCAGTCCGATGAGTCCTCCGCCCAGATGTGCTTCATGGCCAATGTTATCGCGTTTGGATTTAATGCCATAGAGTGTGTACAAAGTATACAATAAACCAAACGCCCAACTGGGAATATAAAGTGGTAAGAAAAAAAGTCCGAGTTCCATACCGGGAAAAAGGGCAATGGCTGCGAACACCAATCCACTGACGGCTCCCGATGCACCCACTGCACTGTACCCGGCATGATGCCGTTGAATATACAGCGCCAGCAAATTTCCTCCGAGTAGACTTCCAAAATAGAGTATCAAAAAACGGGGAATGCCCACCGCCATTTCGAGGGAGGAGCTGAAACTATAAAATGTTACAATGTTGAAAAGAAGATGTGTCCAGTTAGCGTGCAAAAAGCCCGAGGTAATGAGTCTTTTATAATCCTTTCGTACCAATATGGCATCAATCTTAAAGGAGTACTTATCCAGGAAGCTGAGGTCATTTATTCCCTTGTACGAAATCAAAAAGGTAACAATCATAATACAAAGTGTAGCGGGGCCTATCGTTTCCATAAGGGGATCAGCGTGAATACGTTTGTGTTCCTAAAATACTTGCTGATCTAATATTGAGATGATTTTTATTAAAATCAAAGTGCGGGCTCTACTATATAAATAAATTTGTAATACGTTACCAGTGCTTATTAGAAATAAAAGATACCAGGATGAACGTAACGTCGATGATCTGGGTCACGGAGGCTCGTGGCACTCATCGGGATGAATTTATTCCGGCAACTAAAATACAACTGGCACAAGAGATAAAATTACATATCAGTCTTCTTAGCCGAACCAATTAGAGTAACATCTATAAGTTCCAAAGACTTAACCATATCCTTAACAGTCTCCTTGTACCTCTTAAAATGAGGTGTTTCGATGTGTGATTTGTATGAAGCTGTATCGGCATATATTTCAAGTATCGTGATGCGTGAGGGATCAACTTTGTCTGCAACAGCATAATAAGTCAATACACCAGGCTCAAGACGAACAGCAGTAGCCATTTGCTCTTTTAGTGCGATGTTATACTTATCTAATTGCAATGGGTCTACTGTAATTTTTGCCAACCTAACCATTTGAATTCTTTCCTGTGCCACAGCACTTTTGCTAAATGAAATTGATAGTATAAAAAAGGTAATTACTATGGTTAGCAATTTAGTTTGTCTTAATTGTACTTTATTAGTTTGTTTATATATTTTCATGCTTTTAGTGTTTACATCAGAAACTATTATTAAACTCTAAAGTAACTCTCCTGTTTAACTAATACAATCAACGGATGCGTGAATTCCCATTCTCACAATCAAATACCTAATTCTCTTTATTCACTCCTCAACGAATTAACCGGATTAGTCCTGGCAGCCTTCCATGTTTCGTAGCTCACTGTAAAAAGTGTGATGAGTAATAAGCCCAGCAGACTTCCTGCAAAAACCAACGGACTGATCGGTGAGCGATACACAAAGGCTTTCAACCAATACTCCGCCAGAAAATACGCAACCGGTAATGCTATAACACTGGCGATCACAAAAATCTTGATAAATACCCACACCAACATACCTACAACCTGTGCTACCTCCGCTCCCATTACTTTTCGAATGCCTACCTCTTTTGTTTTTTGTTCGGCTGTGTAAGATGCAAGACCAAACACACCGAGCACAGTAATGAGTATCGCCAGTACTACAAAACTTTTTGCCAAGGATGTAACCCTGCTTTCTGTTAAATACATGCGGTTGAATTCATCGCTCACAAACCAATAATCAAAACCAACTCCCGGAAAAATTTCCTTCCACTTCTTTTCTACAAATTGAATCTTCGCCTGAAATTTTCCGGCCGGTAATTTTATATAGGCAATGCGATCAATAAAATGGACGCGGGGATTCAGGAACAACGGTTCAATGGCCTGATGCATGGATCGGAAAGGAAAATCCTTCACCACACCTATGACTCTCAATGCACGCGTATCCCTTTGTCGTGTGGCTTGATTGAAATAGGTTTCGGATAAAGTAGAACCCATAATTTTTTCGATCGGCTGATTAAGTGCTTTCACTGCAGCTTCATTTAAGATGACTGCACTAGAGTCAGAAAGGTTAGCAACATTAAAATCACGGCCGGCAATAAACTCCAGGTTGTACGTCTTCGGAAAATCAAAGTCAACATTCAATTGGTTCCATTGCAGTGTCTTTTCATCAAACTCCGGAAACTTAACTTCCGCACCAATAAATCCAAAATAGTTTAAGCGTGGCAAGTGATTGGCCATCGTTACATGCTCGATTTCGGGATCTTGCAAAAGAGATTCTTTGAAGGCCGCAAATTTATTCTGATCTGCAATGCCTCCATATCGAATCGAAAGCAACTGGCTTCCCTGCTGATTGAGTTTAGACGTTTGCATATACTGCATTTGTCTGATCACGATGAAAGTCGAAATAATCAGAATCAGCGAAACAGCATATTGAAGGGTGACGAGGCTTTTGCGAAAAAACTCTGCTCCCTTTCCTTTCACAATTTGTCCTTTCAATACTTCGGATGGTCTGAAGCCGGATAGGTAGATAGCCGGGTAGCTTCCAGAAATAATAGCCATGAACAACACAATGAGAATGACAATACCCATCATGTAAGGATTAAAAAGGGAAACGATTGTAAATGTCTTGTGCGCCAACTGATTGAATGGTTGCAGAAAAATGATCACCAGTACAAATGCGATAATTAATGAGCCAATGGTCATGATAAACGATTCATAAAAGAATTGTTTGGCAATTTCTCTGCGCTTGCTTCCCAGTGATTTGCGCAATCCTACTTCGCGTGCTCTTCGTGCTGATCGTGCAGTCGCGAGGTTCATGTAATTAATGCAAGCGATAAGCAGTATGAGAATTGCTACCGAACTAAAAATAGCGAGGTACTTCTTATCCCCTTGTGTACTGTCATTCTCCCACAAATTCTTTTGATCGAAATGCAAATCCCTTACGTTCGCCAGAAAGGGCGTAATTGTAAATCCTTGCGCTCTTGCTCCGGAGTCAGACTGAATCATTTGGTTTGCGAGAGTCTGCAATGTTGTTTGGATTTGTGTTAAGTCTGCACCTGATTTAAGTACTACATAATTCTCAAAGAATTCAATATTGTTAAACGTTGAGCCTTCCATGTAACTATTAAAATCCGTAACCACACTTCGAAGCGCATTAATGTTGACTAAATACTTTGACTTGAAATGCGAGTTCGAAGGAAAGTCGCGAAAGATTCCAGTAACCATCACATCAATCTCCCGACCATTGGTTGCAAAATTATGTTTCACTGTAATGACTTGTCCGATGGGATCTTCATCGCCAAACATTCGCTTCGCCCCTGCTTCACTAAGCACCATGGTATTTTGGTTCTCAAACATTTTTTCCTGATTGCCCCGGATCAGCTCGAATGCAATTACCTTATCAAAGTCAGGTTCCATCCATTTGATTTCCTCCGTGAGAATGATTTTGTCTTTCGCTTTATGATGCAACGAGGTGGGATAGCCAATATAATCTGCACGGGTCATGTACAGTACTTCGCTTCTTGTGTCTTTTAATTGTTGCGTCCAAAATCCGGGAGAGGTTGTGTTATCAAAAGTTTGTCCTTCCTGATTTTTAAAGGTAAGACCAATGCGATAGGTATCTGCATAATGCGGATGCATGGTGTCATACTGAAGTTCATCGCTGACGTAGAGAAAAATAAGAATGGCACATGCCAGTCCAAGCGCGAGGCCAAACATGTTGAGAAAGGCAAGAAGTTTTTGACGTTGGAAATTGCGAAGGGCAATAAGGAGGTAGTTCCGGATCATAATCAGGAAGGTTGGTTTAATTAGAAGAACGAGACCCAACCCTGAAAAGGTTATCACCCAAATGGAATGATTTATCCAGGTAAGTTCTAATATGTACGATGTTGGTTAATACCTTAAAGTTTTATCTTTATCACTAAACCAATTCAATTGAACATGATTTCCGTTCTGGGTATTCCATTCGATGAGAACTCATCCTTCTTGCGTGGTGCAGCGCTGGCACCGCAAAAAATTCGTGAAGCCTATCATTCTGATTCGGCAAACTATTGTGCTGAGAATGGAATCGATCTGAGCAAAGACAATCGCTGGAAGGATGTAGGTGATCTTACACTTTCATCGATGCCACTTGCTTTTACAGAAATTCAAAATGGAATTGCTAATCATCTTGATCAGAATAATACGGTATTCAGTTTTGGTGGTGATCATTCCATTACCTATCCCATCATCAAAGCATTCGCTAAAAAATATCCTCAACTCACTATTCTTCATCTCGATGCGCATGGAGATTTATACAATGATTTCGAGGGGAACAAGTTCTCGCATGCTTGTCCGTTTGCACGGATCATGGAAGAAGGATTGGCGCAACGACTTGTACAAGTTGGCATTCGAACCTTCAATCCGCATCAACGTGAACAGGTAAAACGTTTTGGCGTGGAAGCGATTGAAATGAAAGATTGGAAAGACACTATTGAATTTCAATTTGATGGACCGGTTTACTTATCACTCGATCTGGATGCACTCGATCCTGCTTTTGTTCCAGGCGTTTCGCATTATGAACCAGGAGGTTTTACTACGCGTCAGGTTCTTTCTATCATTCAAAAATTAAAAGCCAATCTTGTGGGTGCCGATATTGTTGAATTAAATCCAACACGTGATGTGCAGAACGTTACGGCAATGGTCGCGGCTAAACTCTTCAAAGAAATTTTAGTAAAGATGTTTTGAGTTAAGGGCTTTGTGGCAAATCGTTAAACATAAAAAAAACCATCCGATTGCGCAGATGGTTTTTAGCCCAGTAATAGCCACAACTACTTTTCTCTAAATATTACCCCACGTCCAACAGCTAAAACAAATCTTAATGCAGACGAAGAAATACTGGCCTGCTAAGGATCTTTTTCTTCATACTTTTTTGCATTACCTGATCAACAAACCAAACCACCATCATCAGCATTAAAACATTCAAGAGGTTTTGAATCAGTTGATTAAAAGGAGTTTCTTTACCCATATTTATCGAATTTGACGAGCCGATGTGCGTGCTCACAAATTCTTTCGCAAACTCACTTAGATTCCCAATCGCGGGGTCTGACTCGCCATTGTCACAACTTAGTGTTGTCAATGAAAGGCAGACAAAAAATAACAAAGGGGCTTTTTTGGTTTTCATCCGTTAGTATTTATTTTTCAAACTCATGTGGAATTCGCATACTGATTATCATTCTGATAGGTATGATACTCTTTACGCTCATTTCATAAGATAAAAAGAGGTCGTTTTTAATCGTTTAGACACCGTTCTCCATAAAAACGTTGGAAGGGTTTTAAAATTATATTGATGTTTAACCGCTCAATTGAATTAATCAGGACTTGAGTCCTTAACGCCACGTGTATAAAAAAGTAACATGCAAAAAGATTATTTCTCTACACACTCGTCCATCTATGCCGCCTTCCGCCCAACCTATCCTGGCGCACTCTATGAATTTATTTTCAAACATGTTACAGAAAAAGGGAAGGCTTGGGACTGCGCCACCGGCAATGGACAGGTAGCAACCTATCTTGTAAATCACTTCAAAGAAGTTTACGCAACCGATTTAAGTCAGCAGCAATTGAACAATGCTATTCAAGCAACTTCTATTTTCTATTCGATTAGCAAGGCAGAAAAGACGTCATTCCCCAATCGTGAATTTGATTTGATCACGGTTGGCCAGGCGTTACATTGGTTTAACCTCGAAGCATTCTACGAAGAAGTAAAACGTGTGGGCAAACCAAATTCTATACTTGCCGTGTGGGGTTACGAACGATGTTCTGTGAATACGGAAATCGATACACTATTTTCTGATTTTTACATCAACATCGTTGGGCCGTACTGGGATTCGGCACGCAAACTCATCGAGAATGAATACCGGGACATCGAATTTCCATTTGAAGAAATTCCGGCTCCAAAATTTCAGATAAAAGTTGAATGGACGCTTGAACACTATACAGGCTATCTAAGCAGCTGGTCTGCGACACAAAAGTACATCAAGGCAAAAGGTGTTGATCCCCTTCCCGAATTAATTGAAAAGCTAAAAAATCATTGGCCATCGGGAGAAGTTCGCTCTGTTACCTTTCCGGTTTTTCTTCGGTTAGGTAAAATCAACCTTAGCAACCGAATGCAGTAAAAATAATCGGGCTGAACGGAACCTATTCTTTCATTTCTCCTCAATCCTCCCTATCATAGCCTTACTTTTAAAGTTGCTATGCGCGCCCCTTTTTTTCTGTTTACCACAGTCATTATTATCCTGGCTTGCCGACAACGAACACCTTTAAAGGAATTTGATGTCATTATCCGAAACGGAACGATCTACGATGGCTCAGGCGCAAAGCCTTTTGTAGGCGACATTGCATTACAAGCCGATACCATTGCGGCCATTGGTGATTTGAAGGACGCGCATGGCAAAAAAGAAATTGATGCCAGAGGATTAGCGGTAACCCCTGGATTTATTAACATGTTGAGCTGGGCAGATCAAAGTCTCTTGAAAGATGGGCGTTCGATGAGCGATATCAAACAAGGTGTAACACTGGAAGTTTTTGGAGAAGGCTGGTCGCCTGGGCCAATGAAACGGAAAAATAAAATTCCGGTTGATAGTTTGTGGACGACACTGGACGGATATTTCAAGTGGTTGATGAAAAAAGGATCTACTCCAAACGTTGCTTCCTTTATTGGTCAAACCTCCATTCGGAATTACGTAATGGGTTACGAGAATCGAAAACCAACAGACGATGAACTCAATCAGATGAAGTTGTTGGTTCAGCAAGGCATGGAAGAAGGTGCAATGGGTTTGGGTACATCGTTAATTTATCCTCCTGCCGCGTATGCTTCAACGGAAGAACTTATTGCCCTTTCAAAAGTGGCATCGCGTTATAAAGGCATGTACATTAGTCATATGCGCAGTGAAGGTGATTTCATTTTAAATGCCATGAACGAGACCATGCGCATTTCGAAAGAAGCAAACATTCATGCAGAAATCTATCACTTAAAAATTAACATTGCCCGTAACTGGAACAAGATCGACACACTGTTGGCAAAAATTGACAGCGCTCAAAAAGCCGGATTAAAAATCACAGCGAACATGTATCCTTATACCGCCAGTGGTACCGGCCTTACCTCTCGCCTCCCTGCATGGGTTCAGGAAGGTGGATCAAAAGAAATGCGCAAGCGACTACGCACTCCATCAGTCCGCAAGAAAGTATTGTATGAAATGGAGATGGGCATACCTTATAAAAATTCGGATCCTGCCAATGTTGTCCTTATGGGATTTCGACTTGACTCACTAAACTTATTATATAAAGGCAAACGGCTGGATGAAGTAGCGCGCCTTCATGGAAAAAATGCCGATGAAACTGTTGTTGATCTTATCGTTCGCGATAAGTCAAGAATAGAAGCCATCTATTATCTCCAATCGGAAGACAACATCAGGAAAATTATTCAATTGCCTTATGTCAGCTTTGGTTCGGATGCAGGTTCTGAGGCTGTAACCAAAGACAACCTGGAAGAAGGTACACATCCACGAACCTATGGAACTTTTGCCCGTGTGCTCGGCAAATACGTGCGCGATGAAAAACTGGTTTCGTTAGAAGAAGTTATTAGACGATTAACCTCTCTTCCTGCATCGAATTTGAAAATAAAAAAACGAGGAAGTTTAAAGGTTGGATATTATGCAGATCTCGCACTTTTCAATGCCAATAGCATTCAAGACCTGGCCACCTTTGAAAAACCTAAGCAATATGCAACCGGCATGGTGCATGTCTTTGTAAATGGTGTGCAGGTGCTGGACAATGGTGAACATAATTCTGCCAAACCCGGTAGAGTGATAAGAGGACCGGGCTATAAAGGCAAATGACTCTGTGAGTGACTTGGCCATGAGGTGGATTACGCTCACGAGATTGCAGAAATCTCAATTAATTTTCGATATTTACTTTACTTTTTTTAACTTAATTCAACCTATCCATTGGTATGGATAAGAACTTTCTAGGAGCCCTTTTTATTTTCATTACGCTATCTGGTTTCAGCCAAGGTGCTAAAGACTTGATTGACAAGGGTGATCGCTTATACTCCAAGAAAGATTATGCAGCAGCATTGCTATCTTACCTACCAGCGTGTGAAACAAAAGGAGATGATGCGCTTCTGAATTTAAAGGTCGGCATGTGTTATCTCTATTCCGAAACCAAATGGAAAGCAGCAATCTACCTGGAGAAAGCGTATCGTCTCGATCCAAAAGTTGATCTTGATATTGATTACCACCTGGGGATGGCTTACCAGCACAATCATCAATACTCCAAAGCCATACCCTACTTCGAAGCATTTAAAAAGAATAATAAAAAACTGGCTAACATCGCCAATGAAAAAATACAAGCCTGTATCATTGCTGATTCACTTTCGCGGAAGCCGATTCATGTAATCATTGAAAATGCTGGTGGATCTGTGAACTCCAACTTTCACGAATATTCCCCGCTTCTTTCAGCCGATGGCAACACCATGATCTTTACTTCGAACCGGTCTACCGATGATTATAAAATTAAAAGCGGGACCAACTTTGAAGATATCTACATCACCCATCGCAAAGGCGAGCTGTGGGATGAGCCACAGAAAATCAGTCCGAACATCAACATTAAATTCAATGATGCCGCTGCTTCACTTTCGGCAGATGGAAATACGCTGTTACTTTATTATGAGGATGGTGGTGGTGATATTTACATCTCTACGAAGACTGATGGAGATTGGTCAAAGCCAGTTCCATTAAGCAAGAATATTAATACACCACTTTTCTGGGAAACATCTGCCTGTCTATCGTCTGATGGAACGAAAATATTCTTTTCGAGCAATCGTCCGGGAGGAAAAGGTGAGCTTGATATTTATGTCAGCGAACTGGACGCGAAAGGCACTTGGGGGAAGGCAACCAATATGGGTTCCTCTATTAACACACGCGGCAATGAGGATTCTCCATTCTTGCATCCGGATGGTGTAACGTTATACTTTTCTTCTGATGGTCATCCTACTATGGGAGGCAATGATATTTTTAAATCTGATTTTAAAGATGGTAAATGGCAGAAGCCTACAAACCTTGGTTATCCTATCAATTCCATTGAGTATGATGGTTTCTTTACGATATCAGCAGATAAGAAAACGGGGTATTATTCTACCTTGCGCGAAGACGGATTAGGTAGCGCAGATATTTACACCGTAACCTTTCTTGAACCGCTTCCGGAAAAAAAACCGACTCTATTGGTGAGTACTTCTCCTGAAATAGTAGAAGAAAAAAAACCAGTTGAACCCGAACCCATCAAGGAAGAAGTTGTAGCAGTGGTTGAAGTTCCAAAAGAAATAATAGAGCCGGTAAAAGAACAAGTCAAAGCAGAAGATTATGTCGACCCGATTGTTCAATTTCACAAAGACCTAAAAATTGTAACGGTATTAAAGGGTAAGGTAATTGATGAAATTACGGCAACGCCTTTAAGTGCAACCATCTCATTGGTAAACAATACAACCCATAAGGTCATTGCTAAAATTAATTCGGATCCATCCACCGGAGTTTTTGAATTGACCATTCCACACGGAGGTAACTATGGTGTGGCCACAGAAAAAACTGGCTACCTTTTCAACTCCATCAACTTTAATCTACCTCAGTTTGCTGAGTATCAGGAAATCGATACACACATTATTATGGTGAAAGCAGAAGTAGGTTCGAAGGTAGTTTTGAAAAACGTCTTCTTCGATATTGGTAAAGCCGATCTTAAATCAGAATCCATTTCAGAAATTGAAAAGCTCCGTGAGCTTTTGGTTTCCAGTCCGGAATTAAATGTGCAGATAAACGGACATACTGATAACACCGGAAACGCAGCAAATAACAAAGCGCTATCACTCAAGCGCGCCAGTGCTGTGGTGGATTACCTGGTTGCTAAGGGTATCTCAGCAACTCGTGTATCAGCCAAAGGTTTTGGTTCAGAAAAGCCCATCGTTTCAAATGATGATGAAAGTGATGGTCGCGCCATAAACCGGAGAACTGAGATTGAGATTATTGAGGGAAAGAAGTAAGTTACTTTATTACACTCCGATTGAATTAACGGGTGTGTTTAATTTTCGATAAAATAATACTAAACTTGTTTTAGTCTTTTATTGTTAGGGGTTTTAGAAATCAAATGATTGTTGTTGTAAATTACACAGTATGAATCTTAAGGCATTAATTGTTGATGACGACCATTTGGTTCAGTTTTTAAATGAGAAGGTGCTTAACTCGTTAGGCATAGCAACCGATATTGCCAATAACGGTTTTGAAGCCTTAATGAGGTTAAAAAATACTACCTACGATTTTATATTAATGGACATCAACATGCCCGAACAAGACGGACTCGATACTGCGCGTTGGATTCGCGATGATCGAAATAAGGCTTATCGCGACATACCTATCTTTGCTCTTACCAGTTTCGGATCACTTGCACATACCTTGGAAATAAAAGATGCGGGCATCAATGAACATCTCCAAAAACCGCTAGACACTAAATTGTTAATTACCATTTTAAAACGGTACTTCCGTAATAGAATAGGTGCTGATGTGTTCACATCAAACTAGCTTGTTTCTTCCCAAAACTTTCAGAACTTACCGTCTCATTTCGTTCATCAATACTTTTGTCAATTGACTTCAACCGTACATTGAGAAACGAAATACATGAAGTGCTGTATCCTTAAACCAAAACGTTTTGGCTTTTCTTAAAAGTTTCCTTCTCAGACTCTACACCTTATGGGTTCTTTTGGTGTTCACCGTTTTCATGATCTTCTTCCTTCCGGGATTAACCATCCCATTTGTTTTAGGGAAAAGATTCAGCTGGATTGGATATTCTTTTCTTCGCATCTGGTCCTGGATATTCAGTATACTCACCTTTATACGCTATGAATTTTACGGAAAAGAAAATTTCAGAAAAGGTCAGTCTTACATCTATGTTAGCAATCACACCTCCTTTTTAGACCTGCCCGGTATTACGATGACCATTCCCGGAGAATTTCGGCCAATGGCAAAGAAAGAACTCTTGAAGATTCCATTGTTCGGATGGATCGCGCGCGGCGCTACTGTTATCGTAGATCGCTCTAGCGGTGAGAGTAGAAAGAAGAGCCTCGATGAATTAAAAAAAGTATTGCTTCACGGCATTTCCATTTTGCTTTTTGCAGAAGGAACACAAAACCGTACAAAGCAAATTTTGCAACCCTTTAAAGACGGTGCCTTTCGACTCGCTATTGATACACAACAACCCATTTTACCTATGGTCGTAATTGGTGCTGGTAAGTTAATGCCACCAGGCACAGTGAATCTAAGACCGGGTTTAATCAAAATTATTGTCGCACCTGAAATTTCAATCGAAGGATTGACCAGCACAGATCTCCCATCACTCAAGCAAAAGACATTCGATGTGATGAAAGAAATGATTTTACAGAATAGTAAATAAACCAATTAATCTTTATTGTTTCTCCTTGTTGGAACAAGGCAAGTTTCATCCTTTTAAAGATGAAGTTAGGTCGGTGCGATTCAAACTCATTGCCTGGAAACCGCAAAGAACAATGATTACACTGGCACAATATGCAAGCGGAAAAATCGGATCCATCCAGTTGAAGTGGGTAGCATACACAAAGTTTCGCAACAGTTCGCGAAGGAACAAATACGTTAAGGGGCCAAAGATCAATATGGCAATCAACATCTGTTTCGCAAATTCAAAAACAAGAATACGCGTGATGTGAACAGTTGTAGCTCCGCACATTTTGTGAATAGCGATCTGTTTCAATTTATCTCGCACCAGACTTACGCTCAATCCGTATACAGCGCAACACGATAAGAGCCCTGAAATGATTGCCAATATTTCAGACAATGTATTGAGACGATCCTGATATTGAAGCCACTCTTCAAATCCCTTATTTAAATAAGAGACAGAAGCTTCCTGATCTCCTTCCTTAAAATGATTTGACAAGTAGCGAACCGTTCTACGAATATCCACTTCCAGAATGCGCACACATAAAAAGTTGTAATGGTAATACGGAGCGATGTTAATCTTTATCGGCCTTTCGGGTTGATTAAACTGCCCATTCATATCACTGATTACACCAATTACATTTTGCTGATTACCCGCATTACTAAGTTGTTTTCCTTTTTCGTTTACCACAACAATAGAATCTCCATCATTTGCTTTAAACCAATTCCCAGCGATCATTTTCAAGTCAAAAAAATCTCTGAAGGCAGGGTCAACTGAAATAAAATAAAAATCCGAATCAAGCTCTTTACTACTTATTCGGTTGGGTAACTGTGATGTGGCAATAACATCAACAATATTGGGATGATACTTTTTCCAGGCCTCTCGCTGACTTCGAAGTCCTTCATTGGTAAGATCTTTTGGATAACGGAGGTAAACAATCTGATCATGATTCCGTCCAGGCTCCTTTAATAAAGAATAATTTACCTGACGCTTAATAACAATGGAGGCCACAATTAAAAAAATACTTATACCTAACTGCAGAAAAGCGATCACTTTTTTAAAGCGAGGAAACGTGATGGTTTCTGTGCTGAGTAAACGAGTTGGTGTGGCGTATGCAAACTTGAATGTCATGAACAAAGGTGTCACTCCTGACAACAATACCAAGGCAGCGATTATAAGAACTAAAATCGTGTCTCCTTTTATAAGAAGTGAAATTAAATTAATTGAAAGAATGTGTTCGAGTAAATCAGAGGTAAGCAATAGCAACGTTATTCCAATCAGCATCGCTATACCTACAATGCTGAAAGACTCTTTAGCGAACATTATGATCAGATTACCTTGACTTGTTCCTGCCAGTTTTTTGATCGCTAATTCTTTCGACCGATGAGGTAATGTAAGCGTTGTGAGGTTTATAAAACTGGTTAGTGCAAGAAAAAAAATCAATGAGGCAATGCAAATCAAAATTATGATGCTGTAATCATCTCCATGCCTAGCCTCCTCTCCGAGTACGCGAGGTCCAAAATAAATTTCAGGAAGCGATTGAAGTTTGTAGATCATTTCATTCTGTTTTCCTACAGAATGAATCAATGGTGCATTGTAATCAACATTACCTTGAAGTAAACGACCGTATATTTCCGAATCCTTAATTCCAAAGCCAAAGGATTGGATTGCTGCTGAATCAAAGCAAATAAAGAAGTTAAATTCTCCATGTGAGTTTGGTGGAAAATCTGAATACACGGCTGCGATAGAAAGCTGTAAGGTATCACCTGATGTATATACATTAATTTTTTTTTCGCTTACCTGATCTGTTCCAAAGAAACGCTGAGCTGTAGTAGAAGAAAGAATAGCAGAAAGACTTTTCTGATTGAAATTCTCTATCGATCCATCGATGACGTCAAATGAAAAAATATCAGCAATGGCAGGATCCGCCATATATATTCTTTGGTCATGCAGGGTTTGTTCTTGAGCAATAATGCTAATTTCATTCATCACCTTAACACGAGACACAATCATTGAATCTCGTTTCCGAAGCTCATCAAAAATCTCAAAGGGTATTTTACTGGATAGCCGATTTCCGCTAAACGTCTCACTTGTATTTCGCTGAAGTATTCTGAAGGTTGAATTTGCATGATGATGAAACCGGTCAAACCCAAATTCATTCAAGGAAAACAAAATAACCAGTGTGGCGCAGGCAAAAGCAATTGCCAGTGAAATGATTTTCAACAGGTACACCTCCTTGTTCTTGGAAATGATTCTGATGAATAATCGGGATTGAAATAGTGGCATTACTGTACAATAGGATTCAGTACGCACGCAACAATTTAGCCAACACAAATTCTTTTATTACGTCACTTGAGCCTACTTAATACACCATTGGTTTCTAAACTTCATTCCGATACCGGACGAATAAATCCATTAATGAACATGTTACTTTTCACAACGCTCTTAAAAAGTAAATCCGGAGAGGCACCTATGACTGAGCCTGCTCCGGATGATTACTTACTAACCCAAGTGTTCAACAACCGATAAACTGATAACCCGTCAGTAGATCGGCATTGCGTGTGTGTGTGTTAACCCTAAATCTTTAAAGCCACCGAACAGTTAATGGATCTTCCATCTGAGGACCAAACTCCAGGACCTGGATAAAACTGTGGACGCTTTGTAAAATATTGTTTGTCGGCAATGTTGTTCATATTAACACGGAACATCAGTTGTCTTGAAATCCGCACGGAAGCATTTACATCCACAATAGCATACGAAGGCACTAAGCCTATAGCTCCCGTCTTCGAAGGTATTTTGGTATTCAATGCGTCTGCATAAGTCTCCGCGGTGTAGCTGTACAATGCAGTTATGCTTACTGGGTGTAACCACACTGTAATTCCGTTTCGGGTAATCACATTCGGAACAGACTCCAGCCTATTACCTGATATATTTATGTTTTCGGATTGTGAACTTCCTCCTGCATTTTTACCAGACTTAACCTCTGCATCAGTATAATGCCCATCAAAGAAAGCTGTTGAAGTGAAGATGCTAATACCAATGCGTTGGGTCATTTTAAAATTGTACTCTGCGAAAATTTCGGCACCATTCGTTATCGAATTGCCAATGTTTGTTCTGAGAATATAGGTTGTTCCGTCATCTGGATTTGTTTCTTCTAAACTTCCCAGGCGATTGTCGTATCGCAAGCGAAACACGCCCACATCCCAACGAAGACCTTGGTATGATCCTCTGTTTCCTAACTCTGCATTATAACCAAAAGCATCCTTCAGGTTTTTGTCTACAACTTCATAAACAGAAGTAGGAATAATGTCTTTAAAAATTACCGGACGATATGCTTGTGACCATCCTGCATAAAAACGTTGTCCGTTTTTCATTTCATAATTTGCATTCAAACCAAAGAGTGGAAAATCATGTTTGATTGTATTTGGAAGGTCTCCCGGATCATAATTAGTAATGACACCGGTCATATCGGATTGACCAATTTCCACACGCATGCCTGGTGTAATGGTAAGTCGCTCTGTAACTTGAAAACTATTTTCAACAAAGATTGCAATGTTCTTTGTTTTTAAATGCAAGTCCCTCCCCCATGTAGGATCGGTTAAGGTTAAATGAAAATCAGTTCCGGTTGTTCCTTTACCTAATTGCTGGCGATGAAGATCATTATTAAATAATTGAACACCAGCTACCAGTGTGCCTCTTACATTTCCCAATGAATAATAGTGCAACAAACGAAGTTCCGATGTATAGCTATTGAAATGATCGATGTCAACCTGGCGCGCTGCGTACGTTAATGTTGCTGGATTAATGACATCAGGTACTGTTGCAAGTTTATCGAACTGCACGCTGTTACGCGCACCAAGAACTGCGGACACTACCCAAGAGAGATTTGTTTTGTCTCCCAATTTCCAATCCAGCGAAAGTGATGGAACATAAATCTCCGGATTAAAATAATTTCTTGAACGAGTTGCTTGCTTAGGATCAGCATGAAACATACTGTCCGTAAGTGATCCCGGTATTTGATAAACGTAATTTGATCTTGATAATTCGGCTCTCAGCTGAACCTTCTCTGACGCATTGTAAATGAGTGTTATTGACTGCGCATCAAAATCGGTACGACTGCTATTGCGATATCCGTCAGATACACGCTTATTGAAATAAGCATAGTACTGAAATTTTCCGATCGTTCCGCTTATGGCATTATAAGTACTAAGCATGTTAAACGAACCAACGGAGTTTACACTTTCAAATGTAATGGCGCGAAGGGTATCGGGTAATTTAGAAACGTAATTCAACATGCCGCCAAACTGCGCACCGAATTGTAATGATCCAGTTCCGCGAACTAGTTCAATTCTTTCCACTGCCTCCATTGGCATACTATAATGACTGGCCGGATATCCATACATATCGGAGTTGGTGATAATCCCATTCTTGCGAATGTTATACTCCCAACCCCGATGTGGATCAAGCCCGCGTGTTGATATGTTGGTTTGGTTTCCCGAACCGTCCATATCATAAACAAAAACGCCCGGAACTTTTGAAAAAATCTGACGCGGTGTTTTCTCCGCGATATTCACATTCATGTTTTGAACATTAATCACTTCATTCTTTCTTCCTCCCAACATGTATGTTCCTTGTGCAGCAGGTAAGTACTCAACATCAAACAAACGCCTGTCATTCACAACAACTTCCTTAAGCTGTTTTGTTTTCAAAGAGTCTTCCTGTGCAACACTCAAACAGGTTGCAGAAATAAAAAGTAAAAAAGTAACTATTATTCTCATTACTAAAAGTCAAGAAGTAATCGGTGAAGACTACTGTTGAAGTCTTCACCAGATAAAACCAAACTGCATTTCAATATTTTAACTTTATTAATCATCAGCTCCGTCTAGCTTAGCAAAATTTTCTACAGTGAATTCTCCTACTTCGTTGCCTACATCAAGTCCTACCATACAATCCTTGCGATAATGAATGCCACCATACAATCTTGACATGGCTGCTTCTTCTGCCATCGCATGAAATTCGCCTTCCTTCGCAGGGAAGAGATAAGATAAAAATGTAGCGGCAGATGCAGAGAATGTTGAATGGCCTGAAACGTATGCAGGAAAGTTTGGAACACCTGTTCCGGTTTTAATAGAATGATCCAGTTGAGAAGGACGCGCATTAAAATAAAAATACTTTGTATCCCAACATGCCAATGCTGCATTGTGCATGGTCATGTTCAGCAAAGCAAAAGCACGGGCAGCACGAACTTCACTGTAGTTGGCGTCACGAACGTGTTCAGCAGCAATATCATTCCAGTGGCCGGGAGGTGTATATGTACCCACACCATCTGCCCATTTGTGTACAATGGCAAGGCGTTCACGTGTAAGATTTTCTGTATAATACTTTACTTCCTCAATCTCTGTATTCATTTCTGCAGAGCCTCTGAGTGGTGGAGCAGGAGGTCTTACTGACACAATATCATTATAAGTAATGATCCATGGTTTTACATTATAGAAAAATGGAAGCATAGGAGGACGAGGTGGTGTTTCGAGGCTTTCCCAGGCAACGTCTCCGCGACTTGTTGCATTTGCCTTCAGTGCTTCCCATTGCACCTTTGTACCAATTGCGGCACCCATTCCATCTCCACGAGCTCTTGTGATAAACAATGCAGCAACCGCTTTACCCAACGCAAGGCCTGCTGAGATATCTGATGATGATGCTTTACCTGACCATAGTGCAGCATTGCGTTGCTCGGCTGCTTTTAATGTAATCTTCTCTAATGCCGCTGGAAAAAGCAGCTTCAACATTTCTGCTGCTGCGCCTGACATTACTGCTTCTTCCGATGGATACGCTGGTAAATCACTCTCTGGTACCAATGCTTTTATGCCACTATCTACCTTGTAGGGCGCAGGGCGTTTATACAAATCTTTATAATGCCATGCTGATTTTAATGCATCATATACAGTAGCACTTACATAACTGTAGGCACGCGCTGCATAGGGGGGATTTGAAAAAGGAAATGCAGGATCGCCAAATGGATTTTCAGCATCCGGTGCTGGGTAAGAACCATCTGCTCTTGGCGCGGGTGGTAAATTATATTGTGCTATCAACTCACGGAAAATCTGATTCCATCTTAGGACACCTCCACCACTCCAGTATTCAATTGCATCCCGTTGGCCATTGGTCAATTTACTTTGAATGTCTTTTATAGAAGCCAACTCGGCTAAATAAGCCGGATCTGTTACAACCACTGGAGCGGCCACTGCGATTTGGTTTGGAGTTGTTAATAAAACATTTGTCCAGGTACCAGCATCGGCATCAAGATCGGATGGTTGCAAGGGTGTAAGCGTCTCTGTGCTTTCAACATCTTTATTACAGCTGATTGGAATTACAATCAACATGACGAAAGAAGCGAGCATTGTGAAGTAAAATTTTGCTTTCATATTCAGGTGGTATTATTAGTTCTTGATGAATTTAATGGTGTAGAGCAATCCGCCCATAAGGGTAGTAGATTGACCAACATTGCGCCCGTTAAGTGTATACATCGCTGAGCCGCGCACTGCTAAACCTTTTGGTTTAGGTAAATAATACATCACCAATACACCACCTTTCAGGTAATTCATTTTATTTGAAACGAAAGGCATGTCTTGTCTGCGGATATCATCACCGCCCAGTGTATTTTGTTGCATCAAATTAAGTTCAGCCTGCAAAGAACCAGTGCGGTAACCTGCACTAATAAAATAATCAAACACGTTTGGCATTTCCACTTCGTTGGTAAGGAAGAGTTGCCCTTCAGTATAGTATGATGGCCTGTCGAGTTCTACATTGCTTCTGAATGTGTACCCCACCGATCCATTCACAAACCAATTCTTTAAGAAAGTATAATTTGCTGTAAGCCGTCCGGATAGCGTTGTGCTCGCCAAACCGATAGAGAGTGGAAGGAAATCAGGAGTGTAATCTGACAACGGTGTAGAGAATGAACCCACCACGAATGTTTTGAAAGAGTTATCTCCAAAATCTTTTGTAAAGAAATTATACTTAACAGCTAATGTTAAATCCTGAACGCCTTCCATTGAATGCAATGTTCCCTGGCTTGCCTTTGTTTTGACATATGGCACCATGGCAATTACATTTATCTTCTTTGTAATGCCATACGTTCCATACCACATCAAACTTTGGGTTGTGATTTTACCAATGTTACCGTTCTCACGTTTTAAATTACCTTCCCAGTAATTCTTCCATTGGTCATTTGTGTACATGAAACCTGTACAAAGACTACCCCTAGACATCATCAATCCGTCTGTGGTAGTTTGTGCAGAAGTGAGAACAGGAATCAGTCCCACCAGAAATAAGAAGTAGATTTTCTTCATAGGTTTAATTTAGATTATAAAAAATTTAAGTGTTTCTTCCTGGTGTCGCGCAAGTGTTCTGCTTACACGAAATAGACAATTGCCTACTTGACTTTTAAAAATTGAACTGTGAATGAATGGAAACTGAAACTGCGTAAACAGTCAGACCAAAATGCATCCCGTGTTGTAGGCGGGATTCATCTAAAAGAATGAATTATCCTCGTTCGGGTGGATGAACGATCGATGCTGAAAATGAACTTAACAATACAACAGGTTTGTAGCTAACGTTAACCTCCTGAATCCATCCAAATGATGAATGTTCAATGTTGAACGATTGAGGAAGGTAATCTTTGATAAAAGTGGAAGCAATGTTGGTTTGATGATGATTTGGGGTAGAGGGCTTATCTGTGAACGTCTTAACATAATCAGCAAGGGCTTGCTTGAGACGTTTGCTCTCGGTGTCTTTAATGCATACAATATAAAGTGTGTCCTTTACTAATTTTTGCTTTACCAAACGATAGAATTCCCCCTGATGCTCAATCTCTCCATCCACACGCTCATATTCATCTGAATCGATGTGATAAGGTATGGCCATTGGCACTTTCAGCGTTACGGTTTCATCATCAGAATAATCAAGATTATCGAGACGCTGCACTAAATCCTGACTCGTTTTAAACTGCAAACCCATAAACAATCCAATAAAGCCAAGCACATTAAAGAGCAGGAGGAGGACTAAGAATATGGCAATCGTTTTTTTCAAATCAGGTAATAATTGCTAGCATAGGTATTAAAAAAAATTAAAATATCAAAGAAGTATCGATTGCGGAAACAACGTATCGGCTCTGGCTACCCACCAGGAATTGCTCACAATGGCACGTAAACCACTTTTTTGGTTTCGAAAAACTCTTCTTTAAAATAGTCGGTTAAGTCGAAAATCTGGTGTGGTTGCTTCAACTCTGCCAGCTCTTCAGTAAGATCCCCACCTTTTAAATAGAGTATCCCATTATAAAGATCATGTTTAGATTGCTTCTTTACCTTGCGGTTTACCCAGCCATAAAACTCCTTGAAACGGGTAACAGCACGACTCACAATAAAATCGTATTCATCTTTAATTTGTTCGGCTCGTATTTGTTCCGCTTTCACATTCTTCAGACCCAGACCCTCAGCCACTTGCTGAACAACTGTAATCTTCTTTCCGATGGAATCAACCAGATGAAAATTCGTTTCTGGAAAAAGAATAGCAAGAGGTATACCTGGAAAACCTCCACCCGTACCGACATCCAAAATTTTAACTCCGGGTTTGAACGATGTTACTTTCGCAATACCTAAGGAATGTAATACGTGATTAATGTAAAGGTTCTCAATATCCTTTCGGGAGATGACATTGATTTTACTATTCCATTCTTCATATAATGAATAGAGTTTTGAAAACTGATCATTCTGATGTGATGTTAGATCAGGAAAATAATGAAGGATTATATCAGGGGTTTGCACAAATTAAATATTCGTAAGAAAGAATTTTCTATTCTCATTAATCATGATTTCCTCTCAAGGCTTAGCTTCTGACAAGTATTAAATGTGATCCCGCTTATTCTTCACCATCTCAAACATGAGCTCGCGAGCTCGGTGTAGTTGAGCTTTTACCGTGCCAAGTGGCGCAGGAAGTTTATCGGCAATTTCTTCGTACGAAAGTTCATCGAAGTAACGAAGGCGAACAAGACGCTGATATTTTGGAGGAAGCTTATCTACAAACAATTGTATGAGCTCTACCTTTTGTGCTTTGATGGTTTCTTCCTGGGGATCCAAGTTCTCGTCTTCTACATCAATGGAAACAGACTGTCCGTCATCATCGGTGTAGGTGTTTTCAATACTCATGGTATTGAGTTTCTTCTTCCGGATGTAATCAATGGTATTATTGGTAGCAATCCGGAACAACCAGGTGCTGAATGTAAAATCTTTTTTAAACCGATGCAGACTTCTAAATGCTTTGGCAAACGATTCGATGGTAAGATCCTCCGCATCATCTACGTTACGCACCATTTTCAAAATCATGTGGTAAACGGGGCGCTTATATCGTGACAATAACTTTGCATAGGCTTTATCATCGCCACCTACTGCCATGTCGATCAACCTGAAATCTTCTAATGCTTTTGACGAAAATCTACTTTCTTCTAATTCCTCTTCCATCGTACTTTTTTTGACAGTAACGCAATAAGGCCGGTGACAAGATAATAAAAGGCGTAAATAAAATCTAAACCCAGCGTTATCCACGATTCAAACTTTTGACCAAGGTGCTTCGCAGCAACATGAACAGTCAAAGAAAGGAGTATAACTCGGAATACAAAGACCCCGAGCAATATGTAGGGTATTTCCGAAATAAAAAGCAGAGGCAAACCCACAAACCAGCTTAGCAGCCAACTGATGGAAAACAGCCCGAGCCAAAATCGATTCATTCCATTATAAAATTTACCCACCGACAGATGTCGAACCTTTTGATAAAAAAAATCCTTCCAGGTGCTTTTCGGGATGGAGTACGTGAGCGACTCCTCCCCCATGCAAATGGCGGTATTTTCTTTTCGGGCATGCTGATTCACAAACAAATCATCATCGCCACCGGTTACGTGCAGAAACTGATGAAAACCTTTCATTTCCAGGAACATTGACTTTCGATAGGCCAGATTTCGACCAACCCCCATATAGGGTTTCCCTAACAAAGCAAAGGAAAAATATTGAAGGGCTGTGATTAAGGTCTCAAACCGGATTAATATGTTTAAAAAACCAGGTTGTTTCGTATAAGGTGAGTAGCCCAAAACAAATTGCTTTTCATCTGTCATGTTTGCACTCATGGACTTTATCCAATTTTGATTATGCGGACGACAATCAGCATCGGTTAGTAAAATCCAGTCGTATCGAGCGGCTTTGATACCCAGCGTTAAGGCATACTTTTTACCATCTGCATGTACTGGTGTCCGGTTAACATGTACCATGCGCAAGCGATGATCTTTCTTGGTTTCTTCCAAGAGGAAATCAAAAGTAGAGTCATTGGAGCGATCGTCAACGATAACAACTTCAAATTCATGATAGTCCTGAGCTAACAGCAAGGGAATTAATTCCTTTAAATTATTATCCTCATCGTGGGCACAAACAATAACGGATACAGGCAGCAACGTGTCTGGAGGGTCAATGGCTCGCTTTCGCAAAAAGGCTATTAAAAAAACGCTGAAGTAAATAACTTGTATTCCGACAGCACTAAAGAAGACAATAAGTAGAAGTTGCAAAAGGCTTATACGTTAAGAAGCCACAAAGATAAAAGGAGCATGTTATGATGAAAGGGGATTTATATTTTCTGATTATTCTTCTCACAGTTACTCAGCGGCATTCTTATTATCCTTTCGGCGCGAGTCATTATTAAATGATCACTCATTATAATTAAAAAAAAGGCTTCCCAAAAAATCGGGAAGCCTTCCAACCAAAACTAACCTCTACGAAGGTTATTCTTTATCCCACCAGACGCGCGTAAGAAATGTATTATCGCCCTGATTCTCGATTGCTTTTGCAAAATTGGCAGCATTAGTAGAAGCCTCTGACGAAGGATAGAGCATGCGTCTTGGGATCTTTCCACCTGTTGCGTTCCCAACATAGTCAACAGGTACTAAGTTAGGGAAATCAGTTCTCCGCCAGTTAGACCATGTCTCATACCAATCCAAAAATGAGGCTGCCCAATATTGGGTATTGATCTGCTCATATCCATTGGCGTCATCATAGGGATGATCTACCAAATAGTCATTAATATCACTGGCTGAAATTGTTGCGGCAGAATTGTATTGACTCAATTGAGTCATTGCTGCTGTAACACCCTTGTCATAATGTTCTTTAGCAGTTCCGCCAACTGTCCAACCTCTTTTTCCAGCTTCAGCCAAGAGCAATTCAACCTGAGCATAATTCATAAAAAATGTTGCTCCTGACAAATCTAAAAATACATCGGCACGAATTGTAGAGTAATTATTGATGCTCCCAGGAAAGTCAGGATCTGTGCTAATATCAGTGGCGCCACCATTCTGATCCAAACCATTAGGTAGTCCAATCTGATCATCAGGATCAACACTTCCTGAACCTTGCACAGTTGCCATATAGGTTAATCGTGGATCATCATTATTCTTTAAAAAGTCTACAAAGGTTTTACTGAGAAATACCTCACTGTTACCGGTTGCATCCCACTCACCACTCAGGATATTACTATTTCTGTTTACCGTATTTCTTCCTCCTGTCTCATCGTGCGAAATAAAAGCATTGTCAGCATTGGATGTAAATACACCACCAGCCACAGCCTTTTCAACCCATGTCTTTGCCAATGTTTCATTGCGTTTTGTTAAACGCATACCTATGCGAAGCATTAATGAATAGGCTAACTTTTTCCATTTCACTATAGGTTCTGTATCACCACCATAAATAAGATCTCCACTTCCTGGTTCATCAAGAGCAGGATCAAGAGCTGCAGCCGCTTCTTCTAACTCTTTGAGCATATCATTATAGATGAACTCTTGAGTATCATACTCGGGAGTAAATATCCGGCTATAATATCCCTGACCGGCTTGTGAATATGGAAGATCACCATATATATCCGTAAACCGTTGAAAGATCATCACCTTCATAATGCGTGCAATCTGATACAGGTTAGCATAGATTTCCTTATCCTTTGTGATTTGGAGTAAATCAACTGCGTACTTCACCTGATCATTATAGGCAACATCAAAGTAAGAAGATGCCCAACCATTATTAGCCTGATATTTATCACCAGCATACCAGCTCGCATTAGACAATTGTTGCATCATCATCGAACAATAAATTATGTTCACTCGCCAGGTCTCATAGCTGAAATCATGATTTCCCGCAAATTCAAGCTGCGCTCTGGTGAGGTTATAAACCGGATTATAGGTATCCGCTGTAGCCTTATTCTTATCTGTATTCAAATCTTCAAAACCATCCGTACACGCTACCAGAAACAGGAGCGAAATAGTTAATAGTATATATGATTTTATAGTCTTCATGTTAATGACATTTTTTAGGTCTTAAAACTTAACATTAATGTTTACACCATAGGTCTTAACAGTAGGCAGACTTGCATACTCTAAACCTTGTGCGTTTGAATTATTATAATTTGACTCCGGATCGATGTTGTCCGTTTTCTTCATGATGTAAAAGAGATTGCGGCCAACCAGTGAAATACTCAAGCCTTGAACTTTATTCTTTAACACTGACGCTGGGAAATTGTACGTAAGACTTAAGGATCTGAACTTGATAAAGTCAGCATCATAAACATGCAATGCTGAAACTTTGAATAATTCGCTGTAATAGTTTTGAGCAGATACCGTAGAAGAAATAGCATCACCGTCATCATTAACACCCGATACTTCAACTCCACCTTCACGACCCTCTAACGTTTCCTTGTGAAGACCGTAGCTATACGCTCTGGCGTTAGTTCCAGAGTAAATAACGCCACCAAATTTATAGTCAATTAAAAAGGAGAGTGTAAAGTTCTTGTAAGATATGTCATTGCTCCATCCACCTGTAATGGGATGCACACCGGTTCCCATAGCGGTTAACAAATCAGAAGCTTGAGGCAGACCTGTTGGACCAAGAATCAGTTTTCCGGATTCATCACGTTTAAAATCGTATGCCATTACCTGTGAAAACGGTTGGCCAACCATATGCTTGATGTAGGCACGCTCTGTGCGAGACTCTCCCATTTGCATATCGGTTTGACCTTCTGCCAGGCTTATAACTTTGTTTTTGTTATTTGTAAAGTTGAAAGAGGTTGTCCATTTAAAAGACTCATTTACGATTGGAGCACCACCTATTAAAAGTTCAACACCTGAGTTTTGAATTTTTCCTACGTTCACCAATGCTGTTTGAAATCCTGATCCACGGGATACGGTACCCGAAACAATGTCATTGAGTGTTTGCTTTTTATACCATGCTAAATCAACAAACAGTCTTTCGTTAAGAAATTTTAATTCTGTACCAATTTCAACTTCCTTAACCTGAAGTGGCTCTAACGCTCCGTTCGGAATTTCATTAGTAAGATCACCAATCGCTTGACCATTAACCGCACCGAGAGTACTGTAGTATAGACCTGTGGCAAAGACAGGCGCGTCTCCACCAACCTTGGAAAACCCAACACGTACTTTTCCAAAATCAATTACAGGCACGTTAAAGCTCTCCGTGAACACATAGGATGCACTTGCGGATGGATAATTGTAGGAATTATTTCCGGCAGGCAACGTACTGGACCAATCATTACGATCCGTCAATGTTAAGAATAATGCATTTTTATAGGATAACTCAGCAGAGGCATAAACAGAATGGACTTCCTTTTCAGGTTCGCTTACTGTAGCAGATCGTGAACTTGCTGTTGCAGGATTATAAAGGAAAGGATATGCTAAACCACTTGCACTAACCTCTACTGTCTTTGATTTCATTTTCAAAAGGTTAGCACCTGCCGTTATACCCAATGAAAATTCAGGTGTCAACTCCTTGTTAAAACCCACTAAAACATCGGCATTCGTTTCATTGTAGTTCACTGTCTTTTGAACATCCAATTTTCCTGCCTCGTAGTATGCAGTTCCGGTAGGTGTTATTTGATTTATATCGAATAAATAAAAATCATTGGCTACCCGGCCTTGCACATAAAGCCATTCAACAGGAGTATAGCGAATGCTGGCTACGCTTAAAATTCTATCTTTTGAAGTTTCAGTTTTGAAACGATTAGCAGCAAAATATGGATTGGTGGTATAGCGATCTGAATTATAAAGAATCTCGTCACCTGCCGCGTCATAACCTGGGGCCAGGTAAGATCCTTTTACATTAGGAGGAAGAAACATGATAGCATAATTTCCATTTCCTGGAGCATCGTTCACTTTTGAGCGATTACCACTTTCCTTCGTATAATTTAAATTGGCATGCCCTGTAAATTTCTTTGAAAGCTTATAGTTAACATCCAGATTAAAATTGTTTCTCTTGAAATCTGAGTTTGGATAAACTGATGTATTTCTTAAATCTCCCAATGACATTCTGAATGATCCTGCTTCACTTCCTCCTGAAATTGCCAGCGTATTAGTAAAAGTGCTACCGGTCTGATAGAAATCCTTCATGTTGTCTTTGCTTACTGCAGAATAGGGATGCTCTTTACCATCAAATAAAACAACAGAAGAACCATCTAATGGAGCGCCCCAGGAACTCAATCCAGTATTCATGGCTGCTACAGCATTTGCTGGCTTAGTACCCAGCGTACCTTGCCCGTAGACTTGTTGGAAATCCGTAAAGTCATTAATGCGATCAAAAGAAGAATTGCTATTGAATTCCACTCCTAAACCCTTTCCAATCTTACTACTTTTAGTAGTGATTAAAATAACACCGTTCCTTCCACGCTGACCATATAGAGCAGCTGCCGAACCACCTTTCAAAACCGTTATGTCCTGAATATCATCTGGATTGATGCTTGAAATACCGTCACCATAATCGGCTCCATCCCACTTCCCTGCGTTCCCTAAATTCTCGTTATTTAGCTGAATTCCATTAACTACATACAAGGGTTGATTGTCATACGACAAAGAAGAATTTCCTCGAATTGTAACCCGAGAAGATCCACCAGGACCAGTAGAAGGTGCACTACTATTAAGACCCGCTATTTTTCCAACAAGTGTGTTTGCTACGCTGATTTCACGAGCCTTCGTAAACTCTTCACCTTTTACATTTGTAACTGAATAACCCAGTCCCTTTGTATCCTTTTCAATACCTAAGGCAGTCACAATAATCCCAGAATTGTCATTAGAAAGTAAAACTTAGTGGTGTATTGATTGAGTTTGTGTTCATCCACAAGCCTGTAAACCATTCTCTTCGTTTCATGGCCAATGCTAGTTTGAGGATTCTTTGGTTGCCGTTTTTGACAATGTATCCACCAATGGCAAAGACATTGTATCTCAAGGTTTTCATTTGCTGGTGGACTTTCTGTCCCAATACAACTTGTCTGAATAAGCTTATGAAGTTGTAGGCCATCATCACAAAGTTCAAGGCGGCTTCGGTGGCATAGAAACTTTGTTGATTGAAACTATCTGAGCCGAAATCGTATTTGAGTTCCTTGATCCGGTTTTCAGCATCGGCACGCTGTCGATAAAGCGTCCAGATTTGTTCACACGGTAAATCTAAATTGGTAATGAAACAACTATATCGGTATTGTTTATAAATGCCTTCCTCTTGAAAAAGTTTTAAACTTCGCCCAGTGGCTTTAGGTCGTGTAGGAATATGCTGACGTATCATAACGATCCGTCTTGATGTATTCCATAATGGACTTTGATAAACACTTTCAGCTACTTCAATACCATCACTTAACCTGAGCCATGTTTTATGAGAAGCAATGAGCTGTTGAACGGGAGCATATAAGCGCACAGCTACAATGTAATTAATGCTTTTGTTCTCCAGATACGCCAGTACTTTCTTATCATAAAAGCCACTATCGGCACGGAACAAACCAACTTTTTTACCCTGAAGCTTTTCAAAGGTATCATCTAAGAATGCTTCAATATTGTTGGAGGTATACGAATCGCCACTGCGCAACCAAAAGTTAGCGACCATTTTACACTCTGCTACAAAAGCCATCAAGGGATGGTGGGATAATCGTCCAGGCTTCTTGGGATTGTAACCTTTCTTTGCACCTTGCTGTGTTCCATAACGCGTATGAATAGTGCTGTCAACATCTAAGGTTAAATTATTGAACTGTAAATTTTTGAAAAACCATTGATACAACGCGGTGAACACTTTTTGATTGGTCGCTAAATCAAATTTATTAAAGAAACGCTGAAAGGATTTGTGACCGGCCATTCTTTCAAATCCCCAGAACTGACGGATCACCTCATCTTGACGAGTCACTTCGGTGTGCTCAAATTTATTAGCACCACACCATACACAGGTCATAAATTGTTTGATCAGTTGAGCCGATGAATAGCCACGATTGGATCCTTGCTCCGGAGAATCCAACGCTTCAAGACAACTATCGAAATCCATTTTGTCAAGCATTTTCTTGAGCATCAGTAGGCCTGCCCAGGGAGTCATTTCTTTATCGGTAAATTCGATTTTATAGTCCATGTTCTTTGTCAGAAAATCTTACCGAATTTAACCCTTCCAATGGCAACTTAAAACGTTGACTATCTTATCCTTTCAAACATTTTTTCCTAATGGCCGCCATTAGAACTTTTTCCTAATGACAATTCTGGG
>JANMRZ010000065.1:0-8055 GCA_031388805.1 Chryseolinea sp. | reverse complement strand
GAATAAGATTGAATTCAGTGTAACGCCCTCGTCTTATTTCCTGCCAATGTTTTTGTTGCTTATTATAATTTGTTGCTTTTCTTTTTTCAACAATTGGTATATAGGAGTGAATAAATGCATTGCCACAAGCTTTTCCAAATTTCATCCAAAAATAAATACTAAAAATATCAAAACGACTCGTAGAGAATTTGTTTCGCAGGCACTAAAAGCGGCTGCGCTAACGACCATCGGAACGCCCCTCGTAATGCAGGCAGCAAATGCTTCTTCACTTTACAATCCTTCAAAAAATGACAATGAAGTAAGTACTGGAACAGGTTTCCAATTTTCGCAGGTGGCATTGCCATATGCTTATGCTGCGTTAGAGCCAAGCATCGATGCCATGACCATGGAGATTCATTATACAAAACACCATGCGGCTTATGTTAAGAATGTAAACGAAGCCATCGCTGCCGACAAGATCGATTTCGCAAGTGAAAAAGATTTCTTCGCCAATGTTTCCAAGCTTTCGGCTAAAGCCAGAAACAATGGAGGTGGAGTTTGGAATCATAATTTCTTTTGGGAAAGTATGAAGCCCGGAAGTGCCGCACCAACAGGAAAAGTTGGTGATGCGATAAACGGAGCCTTCACATCGTTTGATAAATTCAAAGAACAATTTACTCAAGCTGCTATGACAAGATTTGGTTCCGGATGGGCATGGCTTGTCGTAGATAATGGAAAATTAAAAATCGGTTCTACACCTAATCAGGATAATCCATTGATGGATGTTAGCGATTTAAAAGGCACTCCGCTCCTTGCACTTGATGTGTGGGAGCATGCTTATTATTTGAAGTATCAAAACAAGCGCAATGAATATGTAGCGAATTGGTGGAATGTTGTTGATTGGAATCGTGTGGCTTCGAGATTAGTGTAGCAATTTTTCGCGATGTCTTTAAAAAAAGAAGCCTGCTGTTTTTATAGCAGGCTTCTTTTTTTACTTACTATCTTATGTTATCAAATATGAATGGCTCTATTCTCTGTTGCCGCTAAACATGCTTCCTTCACACCTTCCATATAGGTAGGATGTGCATGTGACATGCGTGCAACATCTTCTGCTGATGCGCGGAATTCCATAGCGGTAACCCCGGTAGCAATCATATCCGCTGCACGTGCACCGATGATGTGCATACCTAAAATTTCATCAGTCTGTTTATCGGCCAATACTTTTACGAGTCCATCAAGGTCCATGCTGGCGCGCGCGCGGCCTAGTGCTTTGTAAGGGAAGCTACCTACTTTGTAAGCTCTGCCTTGTTCTTTTAATTGTTCTTCAGTTGATCCCACACTCGCCACTTCGGGCCAGGTGTATACAACCCCGGGGATTAAATTATAATGAATGTGAGGTTTTTGTCCTTTCAATACTTCTGCGACAAACACACCTTCTTCTTCTGCTTTATGTGCCAACATCGCTCCACGCACTACATCTCCAATGGCATAGATGTTATCCACTTTTGTTTTGAGATGATCATCAACGGGTATTTGCCCCTTAACCGTTTCGATACCTACCTTATCAAGACCCAGACCATCGGTATAGGGTCTGCGGCCAATGCTTACTAAACAATAGTCACCTTTAAATTCTAAAGCAGCTCCACCATTTTTTGGCTCAGCTTTCACGACTACTTCTTTACCCTTATTCTCAACAGCCGTTACCTTGTGTCCAAGGAAAACTTCCATTCCCATTTTCTTAGCAACCTTGAGTAATTCCTTACCCATTGTCCCATCCATAGTAGGAATAAGACTGTCTAAGAATTCTACCACGGTAACCTTGGAGCCCAGTCGGGCATATACAGAACCAAGTTCCATACCTATAACACCTCCACCAATAACGATGAAATGTTTTGGTACTTCTTTCAATGTTAGTGCTTCTGTACTGGAGATGATTCTTTTCTTATCGAATGTAGCAAAAGGAAGGGGTGTAGGTTTTGATCCTGTTGCAATGATGACATGATCGGTTGTAACAGATGATTCTTTTCCATCTGCCGTTGTTACTTTAATGGTATTCTTATCAACGAATGATCCAACGCCTGTCAATACATCAATTTTATTCTTCTTCATCAAGAAGGCAATGCCATCGACATTCGCTTTTACCACATCACCTTTCCGTTTAATCATCTGTGTGATATTAACTTTAGGAGCAGGTATATCGATACCATGTTCTTTGAAGGTGTGTTCAGCATTGTGAAAATGCTCTGACGAATCAAGCAATGCTTTGGAGGGAATACATCCTACATTCAAACAGGTTCCACCCAGAGTGTTATACTTCTCAATGATGGCTGTTTTAAAACCAAGTTGTGCACAGCGAATTGCCGCCACATATCCACCTGGGCCAGAGCCAATGACTGTTACGTTGTATTGCATAAAATTAAGTTATAGTCTATTCAAAATATTCGTAGGCTTCAATAATGTCCAGGTAGACGCCATCAAAACCAGTACCTAAAATCATTTTGGTATACGATTGGTCATTCCCATAGATTACTTCTTTCCATGATGCTTCCCAATATTTAACTGAAAAATTTCCTGCCCAATCTGGATTCTCTTTATAAATAAGGCTTTGATTCAAGCCACTCCAATAATACCGGTAATCTTCTGCCTCGCCAATGCTCATGTAACAAATTACCAATCGAGATCCTCCATTCAACTTTACCTTCAATGATGCTACATCCGCTGCTGTCAATTGTTCATCATTAAAATATAAATCAATCAACACCATATCATAGTTGGTGTTCTTTATTGCATCTAAAAAGGATTGCTTTGAGGAATAGGCTGAAGGATTTATTAAGTAGAGAAAGTTCTTTACATCGCCAATCGTAGAAACATCACTATCATTTACATTATGTACTGCAGCTGGATACGTTGGAACATTATCTAACTCGCGATGGTCAGCAGCGAACGACACATAACCCTTTGCTTGATTTTGTGTGTATGAATCATCCATCTTCGAATGCGTTGAACAATAATCTGTGGTGAGTACCACCTTTCCATTGTTTTTTGCCACATCGCAAAAGTCAATTAGATAATTATGATCCTCAGTAGGGGTTGATACATCATCGCTTGTGTATCCATAAAATAAATCTTCGCGACCAACAGCGTCAATAGCATTTACATATTCAGTAGCAACAGCTCCATCCTTCTCACTATTAGTGGTAAGGATTTCTTGTCCGTTTTGAGGGATGATCAGAAAATTTGCTTTTTGATTTTTTGCGTAAGCACTAATCTCTTGAACAAATGCACGCATCTCCTGACGAAAATCCAAATCGGGAATGGAAGGGTCATCATTTTTTCCGCATGATGCTGTAATCAACACCACAAACAAAATGCGAAAGAGATTTTTTAAACTGACCATCAAGAGCGTAATGATTAAACTCCTAAAATCAAGCGTCCTGGGTCTTCCAACAATTCCTTAACACGAACTAAGAAGCTAACCGATTCTTTTCCGTCAACAATCCGGTGATCATATGAAAGTGCTAAATACATAATTGGGCGAATCACAATTTCACCTTTCTGTACTACCGCGCGCTCAACAATATTGTGCATACCTAAGATAGCTGATTGCGGAGGATTTAAAATCGGAGTTGAAAGCATTGATCCAAACACACCGCCATTAGTAATAGAGAATGTACCTCCTTGCATTTCATCAATCGAAAGTTTTCCATCGCGACCTTTTGTTGCCAGTCTGATAATTTCATTTTCGATTTGATCGAAGCTAAGTCCTTCTGCATTGCGAATAACCGGAACTACTAAACCGCGTGGCGTAGAAACTGCGATAGACACATCACAATAGTCATGATAGATCACCTCATCACCGTTGATCTGCGCATTTACAGCTGGGAATTCTTTCAGTGCAACACAAACTGCTTTTGTGAAGAACGACATGAAGCCAAGTCCCACACCATATTTTTCTTTGAACTTATCTTTATACTTCGAACGCAAATCCATTACAGGCTTCATGTCTACCTCATTAAAAGTAGTGAGCATGGCCGTTTCATTTTTAACAGACACCAATCGCTTGGCAATTGTTTTGCGCAAGGAAGTCATCTTCTCATTGCGCTTGTTTCGACTTCCTGCAGCTGAGATTATTGGGGCTGAGGCTGGCGTTGCAGATTTTGCTTCAGCAGGTTTTGATGCCGGAGCTGTTTGAGCTTTTTGTGCATCTTCTTTTGTTACTCTGCCACCAACACCTGATCCCTGAACTGCACCAGCCGAAATTCCTTTCTCATCCAAAATTTTTGCAGCAGCAGGTGATGGATGCCCAGCAGCATACGTCTTATCTCCGGACGCGACAGCTGTAGCTTGTGCTACTGGCTGTGGCGCAGCAGCAGGTGCTCCCTCAGTAATTTCAATCTTACAGATTAAACCACCAATAGGTAATGTTTCTTTTTCTTTGGCAACAATGCGAAGGATACCATTCGCTTCAGCGGGCAACTCAAACGTTGCTTTGTCTGACTCCACTTCTGCAATCACTTCATCAAGCTTCACAAAGTCACCGTCTTTTTTTAACCAGGTAGAAATCGTTACTTCCGTAATCGACTCTCCTACAGCAGGTACTTTCATTTCTTTAACACCTCCGGTTGTCTTTGATGCACCGTTCGATGCGGTTGGTGCTGGCGTAGGTGCAGAAGCCGCAACATTATTTTCTGCTTTCGGTGCTGGCACGGCTGCGCCACCTCCATCAGCAATTTCACATACCAATCCACCAATCGGAACAGCTTCACCTTGTTGTTTTACAATTTTCAATATTCCCGCTTGAGGAGCTGTTAATTCAAAGGTCGCTTTATCCGATTCGAGTTCAGCGATTACTTCATCCATCTTCACTACATCGCCATCCTTCTTAAGCCAGTTAGCGATAGTTACTTCCGTAATCGATTCGCCTACGGTTGGTATTTTTACTTGGATTGCCATATTTCTTATTTACGATTTTCGAATTTTAACTTAGTCAGCATTAGATTTCAAATGCCTGGTTTACAATTTTTTCCTGCTCTGCTTTATGCACTTTAGAATAACCTGTTGCCGGTGATGCACTGGCTTTGCGTGAAACAAAACTCATTTTATAATCTGACAACATACGCACAACGTATGACAAACAACCCATGTTGGCAGGTTCTTCCTGAGCCCAAACCAATTTGGCATCCTTATATTTCTTCAACACTGCCTTCAGTTGTTTTTCTGGAAGTGGATGAAGTTGTTCTAATCGAACAATGGCTGCATCTTTTACTTTTCTCTTTTGTTGACCTTCCAGCAAATCATAGTAAATTTTTCCAGAGCAAAGTATTACGCGCTTTACATCCTTTGCAGTCACCGTTGCGTCATCAAGCACTTCATTAAATGTACCGGAAGTAAAATCCTTCATTGGTGATACAACCAAAGGATGTCTCAATAACGACTTCGGTGAAAACACAATACATGGTTTGCGGAATGGCCAAAGTACCTGTCTGCGTAGTAAATGAAAAAAGTTTGCCGGTGTTGTTGGATTCGCTACCACCATATTGTACTCAGCAGCTTGTTGCAAAAATCTTTCCGGGCGACAGCTTGAGTGCTCTGGTCCCTGACCTTCATAACCGTGCGGCAACAACATCACCAATCCATTCATCCGTTGCCATTTCGATTCAGCACTGGAAATAAACTGATCGATCATTACTTGTGCACCGTTCACAAAATCTCCAAACTGTGCTTCCCAAAGAACTAGAGATCTTGGCGTTGACATGGCGTAACCATATTCAAATCCGAGTACACCAAATTCAGAAAGAAGTGAATTGTAAATGTGGAATTTCGATTGGTCTTTATCTACATTATTCAAACCGCAATACGGTTCGTTCGTATTCGCATCAAAGAAGTATGCGTGACGATGCGAGAACGTTCCACGTTTTACATCTTGTCCCGACATACGTACCGGAGTTTTTTCAGCGAGCAATGAGCCGTAAGCCAGCAATTCGGCTTCTGCCCATCCTAATATTTTATTTTCGAAGAAAGCAGTTGTACGATCTTTCAACAGTTTCTCAATTTGTTTCAATGGTTTGAAACCTTCGGGAACGGTTGTCAGTGCTTTACCTACTTTTTCAATTAATGCTTCTTTGATATTAGTAGCCGGTGATTGATCAAAATCTTCCGGTTTAGCAAACCGCATTTGATCCCACTCCTCTTCCATTTTCTGAGGTGTGTATGGAAGTGGTTTCTGCTTCACTTCATTTAATCGGTCTTGAAGTTGATTGCGGAAATTTTTATCCATCTCATCAGCAAGAGCAGCATCAACATCGCCACGTTCAATTAATTTCTTAACATAAATCTCGCGCGGGTTTTCATGCTTCGCGATGATGTTATACAATTTAGGCTGGGTGAATTTTGGTTCATCACTTTCATTGTGTCCGTGTCTGCGATAGCACAACAAGTCAATGAAAATATCTTTACCAAATTTCTGCCTGTATTCTACTGCAAGATTGGAAGCGAATGTAACGGCTTCTGCATCGTCACCATTTACGTGGAGCACAGGTGCATCAACGATTTTAGCAATGTCCGTACAGTAGATACTTGTTCTAGCATCATCATAATCCGTAGTGAATCCAACTTGATTGTTAATAACAAAGTGAATCGTTCCTCCGGTTGTATAACCAGGTAAACCTGACATTTGCACTACTTCATATACAATACCTTGTCCCGCAACCGCAGCATCACCATGAATGAGGATCGCCATAGCTGTTGACAAATTGCCTTGATACTCATCATCAATTTGTCCACGAGTATAACCGATTACCAATGGATCAACCGCTTCAAGGTGAGAAGGGTTGGGCGTAAGCTTAACGTATATCTTTTTTCCAGAAGGTGTATTAATATGACTAGAGTACCCTAAATGATACTTCACATCACCATCCCCCATCGTATGATCAGGGCTTACATTTCCTTCAAACTCTGTAAAAATCTGTTCGTATGTTTTGCCTAATATATTAGACAATACATTTAATCGGCCGCGGTGAGCCATACCGATAACAACTTCCTTTACATCCAGTTCAGCGGCTTTTTTAATAATCGTGTCTAGTGCTGGAATTGTATTTTCCCCGCCTTCTAACGAAAAGCGTTTCTGACCAAGAAATTTAGTATGGAGGAAATTTTCGAAAACAACGGCTTCATTTAATTTAGACAGCACTCTCTTCTTATCGTCAATAGCAGGGTTGTAGTTAAAGTATTCTTTTTCACATTTCTGAAAAAACCACTGACGGATTTCGTCATTGCGAATGAAGTTGTATTCAAAACCAATACGCCCAAGGTAAACGATCTTTAACCGCTCTATAATTTTCCGCAGCGATGCGCGACCCATACTGATTTCGGCACCCACATCAAATTCAGAATCCAGATCTGCATCGGTAAGACCAACACTTTTGTGATCCAGGTTTACATGATGGTTTCTTCTCGCGCGAACAGGGTTGGTGTCCGATTTCAAATGACCAAACGACCGGTAAGCAAAAATTAAATTTCTTACTTGTGTCTCTTTAATAGAGAGCGAATCCTCTCCGACACCTGTATTTCCGTTCGTGCCATAACGTTGAGAAGAGAAATCGTAGCCTTCAAAAAATTTTTGCCAGGTTGCATCAACCGTGTTCGGGTCGGTTTTGTAGCTCTGATACATTTGGTCTACGTAACCAACTTCTGCATTTGAGATGTATGAATATTTATCCATGATTATAAAATGTGGTCAGCAAATGTATAGAACGTGTTTTATTTAAAAAAACTGAATAATCGCGTATGCAAATATAAACTAATGGTCAATAAGTTGAGCATTCTTCAGAGTTGAGATTGCCCTGCACAGAAATTCCACTATCTTTGCGATCCTAAAAAATGGACGAGATCCAAAAATTTAAAAGTTAAACAATGGTTAAAATCAGATTGGCCCGTAGAGGGCGTAAAAAACTCGCATTGTACGATGTAGTCGTAGCAGATGCCAGGGCACCACGCGATGGTCGCTTTATTGAAAAGATCGGGACTTACAATCCTATCACAAACCCAGCAACAATCGAATTGAATGACGAAAAGGCA
>JANMRZ010000058.1:0-36949 GCA_031388805.1 Chryseolinea sp. | reverse complement strand
CGATGGCTTTCATCGGGCTTTTTTCATTTTATAAGGTTGCTGAAATTAACCAACACACAGGCGAATTAAAACACCACAATGACAAAAACCAGGGCAGCTATTACAGGAGTAGGCGGGTATGTTCCCGATTACATCCTTACCAATAAGGAACTTGAGACCATGGTAGATACCTCAGATGAGTGGATAACCTCCAGAACAGGTATTAAGGAACGCAGAATTTTGAAAGGCGAAAATCAAGGCGTTTCTGTATTGGGAATAGAAGCGGTGAAGGACTTATTGGCTAAAACCAAAGTTGACCCAAAAGAAATTGACCTGATTATTTTTGCTACGGTTACAGCCGACATGACTTTCCCGGCAACGGCAAACATTGTGGCTACTGCAGTTGGGGCAACAAATGCATTTAGCTATGACATGAGTGCTGCATGCTCCGGCTTTCTTTACGGATTGACTACTGGCGCAAGCTTCATTGAGTCTGGCATGTACAAAAAAGTGATTGTTATTGGTGGCGATAAAATGTCGGCCATCATGGATTATACTGACCGCACTACGTGTATCATTTTTGGTGATGGTGCGGGTTGCGTTTTACTCGAACCAACGACTGAAGAAGTTGGTGTCATGGATTCAATATTAAAAAGTGATGGAAGTGGTGAAGCCTATCTTCACATGAAGGCCGGTGGAAGTCGCATGCCTGCTTCACATAACACAATTGATTCACGTCAGCATTTTGTCTATCAGGAAGGATCTGCAGTATTCAAATTTGCTGTTACAAATATGGCGGAGGTATCTGCTCAGATCACCGAACGCAATAATCTTAATGCAGATAGCATAACATGGTTGGTTCCACATCAGGCGAACAAACGCATTATCGATGCCACTGCAAATCGAGTAGGCATCTCAGAAGATAAAGTAATGATGAACATAGAGCGGTATGGTAACACTACTGCTGGTACAATCCCACTTTTACTTTGGGATTATGAAAAGAAATTAAAAAAGGGTGATAACCTTATCCTGGCCGCTTTTGGCGGAGGATTTACATGGGGCGCCATCTATCTTAAATGGGCGTATAACAGCTAAGAGATGCCTTTTCAATGGCATTCTTGATTTTATTCAATTGATTTGTAACTTAATGACCTGATTTTTTATGGCAACTGTATCGGATTTAAATAAGGGAAATTTCATGCGCTATAATGGTGAAATAGTGCAAGTAGAAGAACTACAGCACCGTACACCTGGAAACTTACGTGCCTTCTATCAAATTAAAATGCGCAACGTGCGCAATGGAAAAGTAGCAGAGAATCGTTTCCGCCCTGGTGATTCTGTGGAAATTCTTCGTGTGGAAACAAAAGAATATCAATATCTATATGCTGATGGCGAAAGCTTGGTATGTATGGACAACGATACCTTCGATCAGGTATATATCGACAAGAAATTTTTGGGTGAGTCGGTAAACTATATAAAAGAAGGTGTTACGCTTTTAATTGCTTTTGAAAATGGGGAAAGTCCCATTAGTGCAGAACCACCATCACACGTTGTCTTTGAAGTACAATACACTGAGCCTGGTATGCAAGGTGATACTGCAACTCGTACCTTAAAAGCTGCCACATTAGAAAATGGTGTAGAGATTCGTGTACCACTTTTTGTAAACACAGGAGATAAGATCAAGATTCACACTGCAAAGGGTGAATATGTTGAACGCGTAAAAGAATAATATACATGAGCAAATCCAGTAAATCAAAATCAGCCCCTGTGAAGAAGGGAACATCTTCAAAAGCAAAAGCTGATTCAGGATCATCAAACCAATCTGAAATGAAAACAGCAGAAATCCGCGACCTTATTGATTTCATCTCCAAGTCAGGCCTTAACGAGGTTGATATTGAGACCAAAGAATTGAAGCTTCATGTAAAGCGCGAGCCAGATCAAAAAGTATTTAAGTCAACTCCTGCGCCGATGATGGCAGCAGCTCCAGTTGCACAGATATCCGCTCCGGTTGTTGCAGCACCTAAAGCAGAAAAAGCTGCTGCAGAAGCATCTGGCAAAAAAACGCTTGAAATAAAATCGCCAATGATTGGAACGTTCTATCGTTCTTCATCACCTGATACTCCAGTGTTTGCTTCAGTAGGTGATAAAATTTCAAAAGGACAAACAGTTTGTATTATAGAAGCCATGAAGTTGTTTAATGAAATTGAATCTGAGTTTTCAGGTACAATTATCAAAGCAATGGTGGAGAATTCTTCGCCGGTTGAATATGATCAGGTACTCTTTGTTGTAGAACCAGATTAATCTTTCGTTACTCATTTAAGGTTCAAGGTTTCTGGTTCGCACAAAACTGTTCGGCCAAAGACCTTGAACCTTGAACTTTCAACCCAGAACTAAACAAGACTATGTTTAAGAAAATACTAATCGCTAACAGAGGAGAAATTGCACTTCGTGTCATTCGTACATGTCGCGAGATGGGCATCAAGACTGTGGCCGTTTACTCCACAGCGGATCGTGAAAGTTTACACGTTCGCTTTGCAGATGAAGCGGTGTGTATCGGTGCACCTCCAAGCAAAGATTCTTATTTAAATATTCCACGCATTATTTCTGCTGCAGAAATTACTAACGCGGATGCAATACATCCAGGTTATGGTTTTCTATCCGAGAACGCTGAGTTCTCTGCGGTATGCCATGAATACGGAATTAAATTCATCGGCCCCACTCCTGCTATGATCCGGTCGATGGGTGATAAGGCTACAGCAAAAGATACAATGAAGAAAGCCGGAGTTCCAACCATACCCGGTTCAGATGGTTTAGTGGATACAATTGAAGAGGCAATGAAGATTGCAAAGAAAATCAAGTATCCGGTAATTATTAAGGCAACAGCAGGTGGTGGTGGTAAAGGTATGCGCATCATCAACTCTGAACAAGAGTTTCAAAAAGCATGGGATGACGCCAAGCGTGAATCTGCAGCGTCTTTTGGAAATGACGGTTTATATCTGGAGAAATTTATCGAAGAACCTCGTCACATCGAAATACAATTGGTGGGCGATCAATATGGAAAAGCATGTCATCTTTCAGAACGCGATTGTTCTATTCAACGAAGACATCAAAAGTTAGTGGAAGAAACACCTTCCCCTATCGTGAGCCAGGAATTACGCGAACGCATGGGCGCTGCAGCCATCAAGGGTGCTACCTCTATTGGCTATGAAGGAGTAGGAACCATTGAATTTTTGGTTGACAAACATGGCGATTTCTACTTCATGGAAATGAATACCCGTATTCAGGTTGAACACCCAATCACGGAAGAAGTAACAGATTATGATTTGATCAAAGAACAAATCAAAGTAGCGGCAGGAGTTCCGATTTCAGGCACAAACTATTTTCCTAACCTCTACGCGATGGAGTGTCGTATCAATGCGGAAGATCCGGCAAATGGATTCCGTCCTTCACCCGGAAAAATTACAAACCTACATATGCCAGGTGGTCATGGTGTTCGCATCGACAGTCATGTTTATGCTGGTTATACCATTCCTCCAAACTACGATTCGATGATTGCCAAACTGATCGTTACTGGTCAATCACGCGAAGAGGTAATTACTCGCATGAAACGCGCTCTTCAGGAATTTGTAATTGAAGGTGTAAAAACAACCATTCCATTCCATATCAAGTTAATGGACAATGCTATTTTCCGTTCTGGGAAATTCAACACTGGTTTTTTGGAAACATCATTCGATTTTTCAACGCTTGAAAAATAGGATTGTCGTTTCGCACTGAAACGAACCATTCATATAAGCTAATAGCAAAGGATACCATAAATGGTATCCTTTTTTGTTTTTTAACTACTTTCAAGTAGTCTAAAACTCATTAACCAAAACCCCATTACGTTGAAAAGGAGAGACTTTGTTCAATTAGCAGGATTAGGTATTGGCGGTATGCTATTACCTTTCCCAACAATAGGAAACGCTATCCCGATAGAAGCATTACTGGAGTCACGACTTGATGCTGCTCAAAAAAAGCAACTGGCTGATGTTGCTCTCAACACCGCCAAATCATCCGGGGCTTCGTATGCTGATATTCGGATCGGACGTTACCTGAATCAGTTTGTATTTACACGTGAAAAGAGAGTTCAGAATATTCAGAATTCAGAATCTTTCGGCACGGGTATTCGCGTGATTGTAAACGGAACCTGGGGCTTTGCCTCCACCAACACCGTTACAACAGAAGGTATTCGTAAGGCTACTTTACAAGCTGTGGCCATAGCAAAAGCGAATTCGAAATTTCAGAAAGAGCCGGTAAAGCTGGCCAAGGTAAAAGCATATGGTGAGGTCTCGTGGAAAACACCGTTTCAAAAAAATGCTTTCGAAGTTTCGGTTGCTGAAAAAGCTGATTTGCTTTTGCGAACCAATGCAGCCGCAATGGAAAATGGTGCCAACTTCGTAAACTCCAATTTATTTCAGGTGAATGAGCAAAAGTATTTTGCTTCTACCGATGGATCATACATCGATCAGGATATCCATCGCATCTGGCCTACCTTTAATGTAACAGCAATTGATAAGGCTGCTGGTAAATTTAAAACGCGCCAGGCGTTAAGCGGTCCAATGGGAATGGGGTATGAATACATGACTCCAAAACCAGAAGACAAACTTCCTGGCCCTGCTGGCTTAGTGATGTATCGCAACAGCTACGACATGGTGGAAGATGCTATACTCGCGGCCAAGCAAGCGAAAGAAATGCTGAGTGCAAAATCGGTTGAACCGGGGAAATATGATATGGTATTAGAACCAAATCACTTAGGCTTAACCATACATGAATCAGTTGGGCATCCTCTTGAACTCGATCGTGTATTAGGCTATGAAGCCAATTATGCCGGTACCAGTTTCGCCACATTAGATAAACTCAAAACAGGTAATTTCAATTATGGCAGCAAGATCGTAAACATCTTCGCTGATAAAACACAAGTGGGTTCGTTGGGTGCCGTTGGTTATGATGACGAGGGCGTTCAATGTAAACGGTGGGATTTAATTAAAGATGGTGTACTGGTAAATTATCAGGCCATCCGCGATCAGGTTCATATCCTTGGACAAGACGAGTCACATGGATGCTGCTATGCACAAAGTTGGAGTGATGTTCAGTTCCAACGCATGCCAAACGTTTCACTGGCACCAGGCAAAGACCCCTACTCCATCGATCAAATGATTAAAGATGTTGAGAAAGGAATTTACATTGCCGGACGTGGCTCTTATTCAATTGATCAGCAACGTTATAATTTTCAGTTTGGTGGAACCGTGTTCTATGAAATTAAGAACGGACAAATCGGTAGCATGCTGAATGATGTGGCATATCAATCAAACACACAAGAGTTTTGGAATAGCTGCACAAAAATTTGTGACGAACGTGATTACAGAATGTTTGGATCTTTCTTCGATGGTAAGGGGCAACCTTCACAGGTAAGTGCTGTATCGCACGGAAGTTCAACCAGTCGCTTTAACGGAATTAATGTAATCAATACAGGTAGAACGATTTAATCGTTGTTCGATGGTCGTTGTTAGTTGATCGTTTTTCAACTAATTAAGGCCACCAACGATTAACTAACAACTAAAACCAAAACATGAAAAGACGAGACTTTATACAAATGGCAGGGCTAGGGGCAGGCGCAATGATGCTACCACTCCCCTCTTTTGCACACTCAGTCGATCCGGCAAAATTGTTGGAGCCGTTTATGGATGTTGCCAGGAAAAAACAATTGGCCGACATTGCATTAAATGCTTCACGCTCTGCAGGCGCTTCTTATTGTGACGTTCGTATCGGACGATATCTAAATCAATTCATTGTTACGCGTGAAGATAAAGTTCAGAACATCGTTAACACCGAATCGTTTGGAACGGGTATTCGCGTAATCGTGAATGGAACGTGGGGTTTTGCATCGACCAATGATGTGACGCCAGAAGGTATAGCAAAAGCTGCCAAGCAAGCTTCCTTCATTGCGAAAGCAAATGCTAAAATTCAGAAAGATCCTGTAAAGCTTGCCCCCGTACAAAGCTATGGTGAGCAAACCTACAAGACACCCATTATCAAGAATGCATTTGAAATTCCAATAAAAGATAAAGCTGATCTGTTGTTAAACGCGAATGCTAAAGCAATGGAGAAAGGTGCCAATTACATTAATAACATTTTGTTTTTGGTGAATGAACAAAAATATTTTGCTTCTTCTGAGGGATCCTATATTGATCAGGACATCCATCGCACCTGGCCGTTCTTTACTGTTACTGTGGTTGACAAAGAATCAGGACAATTTAAAGAACGAGATTCTTTTAGTGCGCCGATGGGAATGGGCTATGAATACCTCGATGGAAAATCTTCAGACAAAGTAAAAGGTCCTGGTGATATTCTGATGTACAACAAATCATACGACATGGTAGAAGATGCCATGATGGCCGCGGAGCAAGCAAAGCAAATTCTAAAAGCAAAATCTGTAGAGCCAGGCAAATATGATTTAGTGTTAGAGCCTTCTCATTTATGGTTAACCATTCACGAATCTGTAGGTCACCCACTTGAACTTGATCGTGTATTGGGCTATGAAGCAAACTATGCCGGAACAAGTTTTGCCACCTTGGACAAATGGAAAACGAAAAACTTCAACTACGGTAGCAAGCAAGTGAATCTATTTGCTGACAAAACTCAAGTGGGTTCACTCGGGGCAGTAGGGTATGATGATGAAGGTGTTAAAACCAAACGTTGGGATTTGGTAAAAGATGGAACACTTGTAAATTATCAGGCTATCAGAGATCAGGTTCATATTCTCGGTGAAAAAGAATCTCATGGATGTTGCTATGCTGATAACTGGAGCAGTGTCCAGTTTCAACGCATGGCAAACGTATCGTTAGCACCGGGCAAAGATCAGCTTACTCCAGATCAAATGGTGGCTGGTGTTGAGAAGGGGATTTATATCGTAAAAGATTCTTCCTACTCCATCGATCAGCAACGTTACAATTTTCAATTTGGTGGTGTACTCTTTTTCGAAATCAAAAACGGAAAGATCGCAGGCATGTTGAAAGACGTGGCATATCAATCGAACACTCAGGAATTCTGGAACTCATGCGTACAAGTATGTGATGAACGGGACTATCGCTTAAACGGATCCTTCTTCGATGGAAAAGGACAACCCGGACAAGTGAGTGCTGTGTCACATGGCTCATCTACTTCCCGTTTCAATGGTGTAAACGTAATCAACACCGGAAGAACAATTTAATAATTGTTCGTTGATGGTTGTTAGTTGTTCGATAATTCCACGAACAACTAACAACGACCATCGATCAACTAACAACGAAATACATTATTGGTATTTGACTTCAAAGTTCAACTCATCATCAAAATTAAAATCCTAAACTATCATGGCTATATTTTCAAAAGAAGAAGCTAAAAAAATACTGGATAAAGTCATTGGCTTATCCAAAGCAGAAAGCTGCGAAGCAAACCTGAATGGATCGGTTGGTGGTAATATCCGCTACGCACGTAACAGTGTTTCCACTGCCGGCGAAAACAGTGATGCAACACTCGTAGTACAAGCTAATTATGGAAAGAAGGTAGGTACGGCAACCATCAATGAATTTGATGATGCCTCCATCGAAAAAGTAGTGAGACGTGCAGAGGAACTCGCCAATCTCGCACCTGAGAATCCGGAATTCATGGGACCGCTCGCACAGCAAACTTATGGCGAGTCCAAAACGTATTCTGAAGCAACTGCTAAGATTACACCCGACTATCGCGCGCAAGCTGCAGCAAATAGCATCAACCCTGCATCTGCAAAAGATGTAACGGCTGCCGGATTCTTAGAAGATAACAACAGCTTCGCAGCGATGAGTAACAGCAAAGGATTGTTTGCTTATAACAAATCAACCAATGTTAATTTCACCGTTACGATGCGTTCGAATGATGGCACTGGGTCAGGTTGGGTCACACGCGACTTCAATGATATAAGCAAACTCGACACGGCAGAAGCATCGAAAATTGCTATCGACAAAGCCTTGCAATCGCGAAATGCAAAGGCAATCGAGCCAGGAAAATACACGGTTATTCTTGAGCCTTCAGCAGCAGGAGATTTATTACAGAATATGTTCTTCAACATGGGTGCTCGTCAGGCCGATGAAGGAAGAAGTTTTCTTGCGAACAAAGGTGGTGGAACAAAACTCGGTGAGAAATTAGTAGACGAACGCGTGAACATTTACACCGATCCATTCAATACAGAAGTTCCTGCTTCACCCTGGACTCAGGATGGTCAGGCACGAAAGCGTCTGGATATCTTGAAAGGTGGTGTTGTTAAAAATCTTTTCTACGATCGTTATTGGGCATCACAGAAAAATGTTGAACCAGTACCTTTTCCAGGTAATGCGATAATGGAAGGTGGTAACGCTTCATTAGAAGATCTTATCAAAGACACTAAGAAAGGTGTTCTCGTTACACGCTTCTGGTACATCCGCAGTGTTGATCCTCAAACCTTATTATACACGGGTCTTACCCGCGATGCTACCTTCTTCATCGAAAACGGAAAGGTCAAACACCCGATCAAAAACTTCCGCTTCAATGAAAGTCCGATCATTATGCTGAACAATCTTGAAGCATTGGGCAAACAGGTTCGTGTTGACGGAAATTTGATACCCTACATGAAGATCCGTGACTTTACCTTCACCAGCTTGTCAGACGCGGTTTAGTAGTAGTGGGAAGAAAACGATTGAAACGAATCCTTTTATTTAAAAAATCCCCGGCTTAGGTCGGGGATTTTTTATTCAATAATTTCGAGTAAAATTAAACCGCAGGGCGCTGAGGTTCGCAAAGAAAGACACGATTCAAGTTCTTATTTGAATTGTCAAAACTCTTAAAGTTGTAATACTAAACTCTGCGAAGCTTTGCGCCCTCTGCGGTAAAAAGACCTATGCATTTTACTGAAGAAACCCTTTCGGGATGGGGCAACATTCCAGCATCAACTGGCAAAGTTGCGTATCCCCGCGATGCAAAAGATATTCAGGGAACGAACGGAACCGATAAGCTCCTTCCCCGTGGTTTAGGACGAAGTTATGCCGATCAGGCAACCAACACGCAACACAGTATTCTGAAGATGGAACGCATGAATCGTTTTCTCGCGTTCGACGATTCCACTGGAATTCTGAAATGCGAAGCGGGCGTAAGTTTGGAGGAAATCATTGAATACCTCGCACCTCATGGTTGGTTTCCTATGATTACCCCAGGGACCAAATACATTACCATTGGTGGCGCCATTGCAAATGATGTTCACGGCAAAGCGCATCACGCAGATGGTTCCTTTGTAAACTGCACCATCGACTTTACCATTTTACTGGCCGATGGAAGAATATTAAAAGCCAGTCGCGAAGAGAACAGTGATTTGTTTTGGGCAAACTTCGGAGGATTAGGATTGCTCGGCACGATACTCACCGCTACTATTCAGCTTCGAAAAATTGAAACCACCTACTTCACACAAAAAGCATTTGCTGCGAAAAATCTCGATGAGATGTTAGATGCCATCGAAGAGAGTGAAAAAAAATATACCTCTTCCGTTGCCTGGCTGGATTCAATGGCGAGAGGTAAAAGTCTTGGTCGTGGAGTTTTAACAATGGGTAATCACGCTACATTAGCTGAGCTTCCTGCTAACTTAAAATCTGATCCGCTTAAGGTAGGCAAGAAACCAAAACTCAGTGTTCCCTTTTATTTACCAAGCTTCTCTTTAAATCCGCTCACGGTAAAAATATTAAACACAGCATTGTACATCATGCAGAAGAATGGCAAAGCCATTGCGCACTATGATAAATTCTTTTATCCGCTCGACATGATTAACAATTGGAATAAAGGCTACGGTAAAAAAGGCTTTATCCAGTATCAATTTGTTTTACCTGAAAAAAACGGAAGAGAAAACATTCGCGCCATATTAACTGAGATTACAAAAAGTGATTGTGTGCCTTTCTTAAACGTACTGAAGAAATTCGGAGAAGGTCAAGGTATGTTATCCTTTCCTTCCAAAGGATATACCTTCGCCATCGACTTTCCGATTACAGATCAACTGAAACCCTTCACCAAAAAACTGGATGACATGGTGTTAGGTATGGGCGGACGAATCTACTTAGGCAAGGATGCTTACCTTGATGAAAATACATTTAAGGCCATGTATCCTCAATACAAAGAATGGCTCGACATCAAAAGAAAATATGATCCAACCAATCGTTACTCTTCTGATTTGTCAAGAAGAATTGGACTTGAACTTAAGTGATCAAGGAGTGATTTCTTTATGAACCTTAGCGCCTTTGTGACTTAGTGGCTGATTTATTTTTCGCCACAAAGACACGAAGACTCGAAGAAGTCACTAAGTTGCATGAGCCATCATGGCCATCACAAACATCATCTTAATCATAGTTGTGAATTTTCTTGCCCACATTTACCTATCGGGAGACAATGCCAAAATAATGGTAGGTAATTTCATTGGCGATTTTGTGAAAGGACGAAATCTTAACGAACAATTTGAATTTGAAATTGCAAAAGGCATAGAACTCCATCGCGAGATTGATTTGTTTACCGACACGCATCCTATAGTTCGCGAAAGCAAAAAACGGTTGCAACCAAAGTATCGGCACTATTCTCCTGTAATTGTTGATGTATTCTATGATTATTTTCTCGCGAAGTATTGGTCGGAGTATCATACCGATTCGCTTGCTGATTTTGCAGCACGATCGTATCAAACCATTCTTGATTTTGATTCCATTCTTCCTGCTGAGGTAAGAAGATTGATGCCGTACATGATGAAAGGTAATTGGCTCGTAAACTATTCCAAGCTCGAAGGTATCGAACAAGCATTGACGGGTATGAGCAGACGAACAAAATTCGATTCGAAGATGAATGAATCTGTTGTTGAACTAAAGGAACATCATGATGATTTCAAAAAAGAATTCGATGCGTTCTTTCCAGAACTAAAATCGCATAGCGAAAATTTTATACATCAAGGGTAATCGCCACGGGACAATGATCTGATCCAAAATATTGATTGTAGATCATTGCATCTTTTACTTTGCCAATCAAAGAATTTGACACTAAGAAGTAATCGATACGCCAACCTGCGTTAGTTGCACGCGCATTGAATACATAATTCCAGTAACTGTATTTTACTTCCTGCGGATAGAAATGTCTGAAGGTATCCACAAAACCAGATTCCAATAATCTTGTAAAGCCATCGATTTCACGCTGAGTATAACCCGATGATTTATTGTAATTCTCTTTTGGTCGCGCCAGGTCAATGGGTTGGTGCGCCACATTCAAATCACCACAAAGGATAACTGGTTTTCTACGCGCCAATAACCGAAGGTATTCAGTGAATTCTTTGTCCCATCCTTCGCGATAATCCAATCGGGCAAGAGCTTGTCCTGAATTAGGTGTATACACGGTTACAATAAAGTAGGAAGGAAATTCCGCAGTGATAACTCTTCCCTCCTGGTCATGCTCATGAATGCCCATATCATAGGTAACATCCAGCGGCTCGGTTTTGGTTAAGATAGCAGTACCAGAATAACCCTTACGCGCCTTCGATGAATTGATGTAAACTTTATAGTCGGTTAATGATTCTAAAGATGACTTTACTTCCTCAAGAGCTGCTTTTGTTTCTTGCAGGCAAAGCACATCCGGGTTCATTGCTTTTACATTCTCCAAAAATTCCTTCTTGATAATGGCACGGATGCCGTTTACATTCCAATTAACTAAGTGAAGAGCAGACATGAATTAGACTTTAGATGTTAGACTTTAGACACTAGACTTTAGAATTATCAATTCGAAAGTGAAAGTTAATAGTTATCCGTTAATCGTTAATGGGCTTATTGATTTTGATGTAGCCTTTCAAACCCAAGCTCATACCCACAATTAAAATTTAACCATTAACTACTAACCAGGCCAAAGGCCGCAAAACAAAAAAGTCTCGCAGGGGCGAGACTTTTTAATATTTTCGTGGGCAGATAATTAAGCCTTCTTCGCAGCTTTCGCTTTGAATTCTTCTTTTATCGCTTCGATGTCGATGTTCTTTATTACGGGCTGGAAGTTTTGAATCTTCAAGTTTGTGCGCCTGCGTGAAGATTTTGCTTTATCCTTGCGGCCTTTTCTCTTAAGTCTGGTAATTGGCATGATGCTTTTGTGTTAAAAGGAGCGCAAAAATAACGCTTTCTTGCAATCCGGCAAATGGTTCCACCAAAAATCCTCGAAAACTATCCAAAATTAACACAAACCCGCCTGGGGCATTAGTACATCTTGGTTTCTGAACCTTAACTTGCCTGCGATTATGGAAAAACCGACTTTACCCAAAGGAACCCGCGATTTCGGTCCGGCCATTATGGCCAAGCGACAATTTATATTCAACACCATAAAAGCAGTATTTCAAAAGTTCGGTTTTCAGCCATTGGAGACACCTTCAATGGAGAATTTATCTACCCTTACAGGGAAGTATGGTGAGGAAGGCGACCAGCTTCTTTTCAAGATTCTTAATTCTGGTGATTACCTAAAGGATATCGATACCCAAAAACTCGAGACCCGAAACTCGAAACTCCTCACTTCTGATATTTCCGAAAAGGGCCTCCGCTATGATTTGACTGTTCCTTTCGCCCGATACGTAGTAATGAACAGAGGCGAAATCAGTTTCCCATTTAAGCGCTATCAAATTCAACCTGTATGGCGCGCAGACCGACCACAGAAAGGCAGGTACCGTGAATTTTATCAGTGTGATGCCGATGTGGTGGGTACAGATTCTTTGATCTGTGAAGCTGAGATTATTCTGATGATCAAAGATGTATTTAAAGGCTTAGGCATTTCAGATTATTCTATCAAACTCAATCATCGCGGTGTACTCTCTGGTTTGGCTGAACTCATCGGGGCAAAAGGAAATGAAACGTCTCTTTTTGTTGGCATCGATAAGCTTGATAAAATCGGAGAAGAGAAAGTAAAAGAAGAATTGCGTTTAAAAGGATTTGATGAAAATGGATTAACCATTCTTTTCGAAATCTTAAACTTCACTGGTTCAACCGAACAGAAAATAGAATTTCTTTCGAAGAAGTTTTCAACTTCAGAAAATGGCCTCAAAGGAATTAACGATATTAAAAATGTATTAGGATTATTAAAAAGCTATGGATCGGATGATGAACATGTAGTATTTGATATTCCACTTGCCCGTGGTTTGAGTTATTATACCGGATGCATTTTCGAAGTGAAGATCGATAACGTTTCGATTGGAAGTGTAAGTGGTGGTGGCAGATACGATAATCTTACTCAAGCCTTCGGTGATAAAGAGAATTTATCAGGCGTAGGTTTTTCATTTGGTGTCGATCGTTTGTATGATGCCATGGAAGAACTCAAGATTTTTCCAAAGGGTACACAAGCGTCTTCAAAAGTATTGATCTGTCATTTTGATGAAGCTAGTCAGAAATATGGACTTGGGGTTCTAACCTCGCTTCGCATGGCCGGAATTTCTTCGGAGATTTATCCGGATCAATCGAAATTGAAAAAGCAATTGGATTACGCGAACAGGAAAATGATTCCGTTTACACTTGTTATTGGTTCGGAAGAAATGGAAAGTGGTTTGTTGGCCTTTAAGGATATGGAGAAAGGTGAGCAGGAAAAAATCACAATCGATCAAATCATTTCCAAACTAAGATTATCGTAAGGGATCAATCACATTCATCATATCGATCATAGTCATACATGAGCATTCACTCGATTTCAAATGCACAACTAACACTCCATGATCTTTCTGCGATCATGATGAATAATGTAACGATTCAGCTTTCGGATTCAGCAAAAAACAAAATCATTCGCTGTCGCGAATACCTTGATCAAAAAATAGCAAACTCTAGTCAGTCGATTTACGGTATCAACACTGGTTTCGGTTCTCTTTATAACCGCAACATCTCGCACGATCAATTAGAAAAACTCCAGGAAAATTTAGTGAAGTCGCATGCCTGCGGAACCGGTCCTGAAGTTCCAAATGATTTAGTAAAGTTGATGCTCTTTCTAAAAGTGCAATCACTTTCATATGGATATTCCGGAGTTCAACTTATTACCGTTGAACGTTTGGTTGACATGTTCAATGAAAATGTTCTGCCTCGTGTTTTTGAAATGGGATCACTGGGTGCATCAGGCGACCTCGCTCCTCTTGCGCATTTAACATTGCCGCTTATTGGATTAGGGGAAGTTCATCATCAGAAAAAAGTAGCAAGTGGTAAAGAGGTAAACGATTTACTCGGTTGGCAACCCATTCATCTTCAAGCAAAGGAAGGATTAGCATTACTGAACGGAACTCAATTCATGTGTGCTTATGGAGTGTGGAGTGCGCACCATGCACAACGACTACTTACACTTTCCAATATTATTGGAGCGCTTTCGCTCGATGCTTTTGATGGTCGTATTGAACCGTTCTTACCTTCCGTGCATGCCATTCGTCCTCAAAAAGGACAAGGAGAAGTAGCAAAAAAAATCAAATCACTTTTAGAAGGAAGTGATTTGATTGGTCAGGCGAAAAAACATGTTCAGGACCCTTATTCATTCCGCTGCATACCGCAAGTTCATGGTGCCAGTGCTGATGCCATTGAATATGTAAGTAATGTATTCTTAACTGAAGCCAATAGTGTAACCGACAATCCTAATGTATTTCCGGAAGAAGATGCTATTATATCCGCCGGAAATTTCCACGGTCAGCCACTGGCACTCGCCTTTGATTTCTTAAGCATCGCGTTATCTGAACTGGGTAATATTTCAGAACGCAGAACGTATCAACTTATCTCAGGCGTTCGTGATTTACCGAATTACCTTGTGGCCAATCCGGGTATAAATTCAGGCTTGATGATTCCACAATATACAGCCGCATCCATCGTGAGTCAGAATAAACAACTTTGTAGTCCTGCTTCAGTTGATTCTATTGTTTCATCGAACGGACAAGAAGATCATGTCAGCATGGGTGCCAATGCAGCAACCAAAACCTATCGCATTGTAAACAATCTGTATTCTATTTTAGCAATCGAGTTGATCACGGCAGCACAAGCGCTTACCTTTAGAAGACCATTAAAAACTTCACCGTATTTGGAACAATGGGTACATACTTTTCGCGATGTCGTTCCGTTTATTGAAGACGATCGTGTATTGCATGTCGACATTAAAAACGCAGAGCAGTTTTTAAAAGAACTTGAGTTGCCTCAATGAAGAATTTAAGCATCATTCTTATTCTTATACTTAGTGTCGCGCAATTGAAAGCGCAGTACACCAGCGCGCCTACGGCAAGATTTTCTGTAGTTGAGAAAAATGGCTGTGCGCCCTTTACCGTAACCATCACTGCACCAGAATGTGATGGTTCTATTTCTTGTACCGCGATATACGGTGATGGTATTTTACAAGGATTTGTAAACGGCATTACTCCTCCACATATTTATACTGCTTCCGGAAATTTTACATTACAAATTGTATTCGGAACATCCGGAACCGAATCTTTAGCATTACAGGTTTCTCCGAACATTCAGCCAATATTTGAATTGTATGCTTGTACGGGGAATAAAGTCTCTGTAAAAATTCCGGATACAAATTACGATCAATACATCATTAGTTATGACGATGCCACTACGTTAATGGTTCCGAAAGGAAGCCTGGCAAAAGACGTTCATACATTCGCAGCATCAGGAAGCCGGACTGTAAATGTTCGTGGGCAAAATTTAAACTCAGCACCGAACTGTCTTCCGGGAACTCAAACTATCAATGTAACACCAACCTTGACACAAGCTTCTATCTCTCAGCTGGAAGTACTAGACGCATCCAAAATCAAACTGGATTATAATAATCCGCCAGCATCCAATCAACTTAGTACACAATACAGACTGGAGATCGCTTCAAATAGCAGTACCGCTTTTCAGCAGTTGCAAACCATTTTCAATACCACCACAACAACCATTGCAAACGTAGCTCCTGATAATAATTTCTATTGCTTTCGAATGAATACGTTTGATGCATGTACCAATTTGCCAGTAGCAGCCTCATACTCAAACACAATCTGCAGCGCTAATTTTGATTTGGACATTCAAAGTGATGTTAACAAGTTGAAATGGATAACCTATTCATCGGCCGGAAGTAATGTATCTGATTTCGCCATCAGCAAAACTCCGGGTACACCACTGGCAGCTGTTCCATCCGCTACTTTTCTGGATGACACGGATATTACCTGTAATCTGGATTATTGTTACCAGCTCACCACCAACTACACGAACGGCAGTCAAAGTATTTCGCTTCCGAAATGCGACAAATCATTTTCTAATGTTATACCAACATCAATTGAAGACATCTCTGCTATCGTAAGTGAAACAGGTGTTGCATTGACGTGGCTTCAGGACCCAACCTTTACATCAACAGAATACACCATCAACAAATCAACAAACAGTAATTATAGTTTCCTTGCCAATACAACCACACCAACGTATTCTGATGCTGCCTACTTAACAGAGTCAGTCTCGTGTTATAAAATTTCATATGTAGATGCCTGCCAAAATTCAAGTTTATTAAGTGTTGAAGCATGCCCCATTCGATTATCGGGATCTCTTCAACCCAATAATGACATTTCGCTTTCATGGTCTGATTACACAGGCTGGAAAAATGAAGTGAAGAATTACACGGTACAAAAATATAATTCACAAGGACAAGCTATTGGGACACCCTTTGATAATGGCCTGGCGATAACGTATAACGAACCAGATGATTTCTTAAATCAAACCTACACCTTTGTAGTTACAGCCTTCGCGAATGACGGAGGCATCGGAGAGTCTGTTTCAAACGCAGTTACCGTAATAAAGGAACCCTACTTTAACTACCCTACTGCCTTTTCACCCCGTAGCAGTGAAGTACGTAATCAAAGGTTCGAGATTGCAGGCCATCATTATATTTCAAGTTTTGAGATGAGAATTTTCAATCGATGGGGCCAAGAGATGTTTTACACCAATGATTTTGCTAAAGGATGGGATGGAACGTACAATGGTAGTTTGATGCCAGAGGGTACCTATGTTTTCACAGCAAAGATTGTTGACCAGGAAGGAAGAACCTCTGATCGATCGGGAACGGTTGTGTTGTTGTTGAAGTGAGAACAGTCGATAGTCAATGGTCAATCATGCATAGTCTCAAGTCTAGTCTAATGTCTAAAGTTCACCATTGATTTTAAATTAACCGTTTCAGATTGTTTCTTTGTAATCAAATCACTTAAACACCAGGATATATGTTCGACATGATGAAAATGATGGGCAAGATGAAAGAAGTTCAAGCCCGCATGAAAGAAGCACAGGATAATGTTGTGAAGCTGCGTGCTACTGGAGAAGCAGGGGGTGGCATGGTGAAGGTAATAATGAATGGAAAGAAGAGCCTGGTTGCGTTGGATATTGATTCGTCTTTATTGAAAGCAGAGGATAAAACAATTTTGCAAGACTTAGTGATTGCCGCGGTGAACAAAGCCGCAGAAGAAGCCGACATCCTCGCAAAAGAAGAAATGAAAAAGAGTACTGAAGGGTTATTACCTAACATCCCCGGACTGGACTTAAGCTCCATGATGGGATGAGCCACACGGCCATTGTTATTCTGAATTATAATGGTGAGAAATTGCTTCAACAGTTTCTACCAAGCGTTATCCAACATTCTCAGCAGGCAGAGATAATCGTAGCTGATAATGGATCAACCGATCAATCGCTTCTTATTCTGGCGCGCGACTTCCCTTCTGTTCGCATTATTACTTTAGATAAAAATTATGGTTTCTGCGGTGGGTATAATCGCGCACTTAATCAAGTCGATGCCGATTATTATGTACTCTTAAATTCAGATGTAGAAGTGGCACCTTATTGGCTTGATCCATTAATTCATTTACTTGATAAGGACAAACAAATTGCCGCCGTACAACCTAAAATATTATCCTACCATCAAAAAAATAAATTTGAACATGCCGGTGCTGCTGGTGGATTAATCGATTCACTAGGCTACCCATTTTGCAGAGGACGCATTTTCAGTCATGTTGAAGTTGATGAAGGGCAATACAATGATGAGGTTGAAATTTTCTGGGCAACGGGTGCTTGCATGATTGTCCGATCAAAACTATACCACCAATTCAACGGACTCGATGAAGATTTTTTTGCGCACATGGAAGAGATCGATTTGTGTTGGAAACTCCATCGTGCAGGTTTTAAAATCTATTATTCCGGAAAAAGCACAGTCTATCATGTCGGTGCAGGCACACTTGATTATAGCAGTCCCAGAAAGACCTACCTTAATTTCAGAAACGGCCTTTCGTTGATCTTTAAACATTTAGGTAGCGATGAAATGATATACAAAATTCCAGTCCGAATTCTATTAGACTGGTTAGCAGCGTTTATATTCCTGATCAAGTTTCAACCTGGAAACACTTTTGCCGTTTTGCGTGCCCATCTCCATTTCTTAAAAAACCTGGAACGAGATAAAGCAAAACGAAGGGCAATTCATACGGACTATCCAACGTATCCCCGCTCCGTGGTTGCCAAGGGAATCATTCTTGTTGATTATTACCTTAAGGGAAAGAAACTGTACCGTTAATAATCCCAGATCGGGTTGCGCTTACGCAAATGCTTCCTCATATTCATTATAAAAGCTAATGAAAGGTAGATAATGATTGGCGATCCAAAGGTGATGAAGGACGCATAAATGAAAAACAACCGGATACTGGACGTTGCCACCCCCAACTTTTCCCCCATATGCGTGCACACACCAAAGGCGTATCGCTCAAAAAAATGCTGGATCTTCGCTATTGCTTCACTCATATCACCATCTTAATTATGTTCTTTCAACATCTTTAAAAGTCATTTCAACGATCAAAAATCCGTCTAACAAATATAACTTCCTATCTCGCTCAAAATGACGGTCTTAATCTTATTTTTTTGACTATAATTGCAAAAAAACTTGTACCAATATATAGTTTTGTAACCTGTTTAAACAAACCAATAATCTAAATCCAATCCCAATGAGAAAAGTAGTTTACTCATTTCTAATCTTAGGAACATTAACCCTCGCGGGCTGCAGTTTGCCCAAGATGGTGAAAATGGCTAAGGAGCAAGACCTAACGGTTACTCCAAATCCGCTAGAAGTTCACAAAGACACAGTGTCTTACGAAATGGCCGTCAATCTTCCCGTAAAAATGTTAAAGAAAGGTACTGTTTATACAGTGAACAGTTTCTACAAATACGGTGAAAGTGAATTAGCGCTTGATCCAATTCCGTTTAAAGCAGAAGATTATCCAAATAGCTCATCTGAGCAACCACGTGTAACGAAGAGTTTCTCTTTCGCTTACCAACCTGCCATGAAAAGTGGTAAGGTAGAAGTTGAAGGTGTAGCTTCTAAGGGAACTAAAGTAAAGAAGACAGAGCGTCTTCCTGTTGCCACTGGAATTATCACTACTTCTAAACTTGTTAAACCTGTATACTTCGCTGCCTTTGCTGCACACAGCTATAACAATCAGGAAGAGTTAGTTCCGGTTGTTATCCCTGATTTCATCTTTGAACAAGGTCGTTCAGTTTTAAGACCAACTGAAATAAAGAGCAAAAAAGGTAAGGATTTAGATGCATTCATCGCTTCTAAAAATGCTACTCGTACAGTAACCATCACCGGTACTCACTCACCAGAAGGTGCTGAAAGAATCAACGGTAAATTATCTCCAGAACGTGCTGCTGCAATTGAGAAATTCTATCGCGCAGAAATGAAGAAATACGACTACAAGGGTAAGGCTGATTCAATCAACTTTATCTTGAAGCCAGTAATTCAGGATTGGACAGGTTTCAAAACAGAATTGGATACTTACACAGGAATTACTTCAGAAGAAAAAGCTGAGTATTTGAACATCATCAACGCTGGTGGTTCTTTCGAAGATCAGGAGAAACAAATGAAGAAGTTGAAGACTTACAAGAAAGTTTTCAAAGATGTTTATCCTAAATTAAGAACTGCAAAAACTGAAATCCTTGTCGTGAAAGACAAGAAGACAGATGCTGAAATCTCTGTTTTAGCAAAACAAATCACACAAGGTTCAGTGAATGCTGATACACTTTCATTCGATGAGTTAATGTATGCTGCAACGCTTACTCCTTCATTAGAAGAAAAAGCTGCGATCTACGAAGCATCTACTAAAAAAGGTACTAACTGGACAGCACACAACAACTTAGGTGCAACCTACATTGCTCAGGCAATTGAAAACTCAAGCAACGCTGCAGGTTTAGCTGACAAAGCTCTTGCTCAACTTGAGATTGCTGCGAAACTTAACGAAGCTCCTGAAGTTCATGCGAACTTAGCATCCGTTCAGGCTCTTAAAGGCAATGCATATGCATCATACACACACGCAAGCAAAGCTCTTAGCGCTGGTCTTAAAGGTGACAACGCTGCTGGTGTTAGCGGTGTGAAAGGTTCTGCTGAAATCGTAAAAGCACTTTATGCTGATGCGGTTAGCTCTGAGTCTTCAGCAACAGATAACGCTGACAACCTTTTCAACAAAGGCTTGGCTCAAGTATTGAACAAGGACTATCAAAATGCACTTACTTCATTTGGTGAAGCAACAGCCAAAAACGCGAACTTAGCCATTGCACATTATGGAGCTGCTGTAGCTTCTGCAAGACTAGGTAATGCTGACGGTGTTGTTAGCCACCTTACTGAAGCGGTTAAAATTGACCCTTCATTGAAGGAAGCTGCTTTGAATGACTTGGAGTTTGCAAAAGTTGCAACTACTGATGCCTTCAGAAACGCATTGAAATAATTAGTCTCATTGGATTGAAAAGCCCCGGTTAATAGCCGGGGCTTTTTTGTTTGTGCTCAGGCAAGAAAAATGCTTCTAATATTTTTATACTGTTGATCCTGACCCTATTTTTACACACTTTCTGAAAACAGACTATGAGAGAAATTCAATTTAGAGAGGCTTTACGCGAGGCCATGAATGAGGAGATGCGCAGGGATTCCAGCGTGATATTATTAGGTGAAGAAGTTGCCGAATACAATGGCGCTTACAAGGTAAGTCAGGGCATGCTGGACGAATTTGGTCCGGAACGCATTTTGGATACTCCAATCGCGGAGCTTGGGTTTGCCGGAATTGGTGTTGGGGCCGCAATGAACGGTCTTCGGCCTATCGTTGAGTTCATGACCTTCAATTTCTCGTTAGTTGCTATCGATCAGATTATTAATGGCGCAGCTAAAATACTTTCCATGTCAGGTGGTCAGTATAGTGCGCCAATGGTATTTCGCGGACCTACCGGTAATGCCGGGCAATTAGGAGCACAGCACTCACAAAACTTTGAAAACTGGTATGCCAACTGCCCTGGATTAAAGGTAGTTGTTCCCTCCAACCCATATGACGCAAAAGGGCTTCTTAAAGCCTCTATTCGCGACAACGATCCTGTTATTTTCATGGAATCGGAAGTGATGTATGGTGATAAGATGGATGTACCTGCTGAAGAATATATTATTCCGATCGGGTTGGCTGATGTTAAAAGAGCCGGCACTGATGTAACAATTGTATCGTTTGGAAAAATCATGAAAGTGGCCCTTGCTGCTGCAACAGAACTTGAGAAAGAAGGTATTTCCGTTGAAGTAATTGACCTGCGCACCGTAAGACCAATTGATTATGTTACTGTAGTAGAATCTGTAAAGAAGACTAATCGCTTGGTAATTGTGGAAGAGGCTTGGCCATTATCATCTATTGCTACTGAAATTACTTACCACGTTCAAAAGCACGCCTTCGATTACCTCGATGCACCAATACATCGTATCAATAATTTTGATGCGCCTCTACCCTATGCAGCTTCTTTGATTGAAGTCATTCTGCCAAATGTGGAAAAAACCGTGAAAGCTGTAAAGGCAGTAATGTACCGATAGAATTGAATTAATTATACTTAACTGGCTGGATATAAAAAGAAGGCTGGCTCTTTCGAGCCAGCCTTCTTTTTTACTAAATAATCAACCTACTGAGGTTTCTTATCTAACACGTTAGCAGTAAATTTTATTAGTGCTCCATCTGCATTAACTGCGTTTGAAACAACCGTTACCGTTTTATCCTGACGTCCCATTTTACCTGCGCTGTTGAAGGCAATTACTATTTCGCTCTTTCCTCCGGGTTGAATTGGTTCCTTGGGATAGCTCTTAGTAGTACAACCACATGTTACATTAACATTGGTGATGATTAATGGCTCATTTCCGGTATTGGTAAACTTAAAGATCTCCTCCACCTTGTCACCTTGAAAAATATCCCCAAAATCGTGGGTCTTCTTTTCAAATGATATAACCGGCCCGTTCACTTTTGTGCTGGCCTCTTGTGCAAATGCTGGCGCCATTAAACCCAACACAGCGATGAATACCAAAAATTTCTTCATACTTTATTTTTTTACAAATTTAACAACCTTCCTTCAACAATTCTGCCAGATTAACGAAATTTCTGACATGCCAACCATTACTTTGACATAAGTCCAAATTACCCAAAGCCAGCCCAAAATGGAGAAGGAAATTATTGATGTATATGGAGCACGAGTAAGAGTACGAGTTTGTGGACTTTGCTGGAAGGATGACAAGTTACTGATGGTGAAGCATAAGTCGTTGAAAACAGGTGGTTTTTGGTCTCCTCCTGGCGGCGGAATTGATTTCAACCAAAGCATCATTGAAACATTAAAACGAGAATTTATCGAAGAAACAGGCCTTTTAGTAAGTCCTGGGGCATTTCGCTTTGGATGCGAATTTATTCAAAGTCCGCTTCACGCAATTGAATTGTTTTATAACATCGATCACTTCGAAGGGTTAGTGAAAACAGGATACGATCCGGAAATCCAACTGATCGAAGAAGTGAAGTACCTATCCGAAGAAGAAATAAAAACGATTCCACAAGATAACCTTCATGGGATTTTTCATAATCATCAAACCAAAATGGAAATAGAAAAATTAAATGGATTTTATCGCATTTAAATAGCAATCTGTAAAAAGCACCTTGTGATTTACCCTGTAAAATATTTATTATTGTAGATACCTTTAGTGCGATAACATCAATTCAACTATTGTATCTGTTGGTACTGGATAAATTTAGATATAGAAACGAGTGCTAACTGAAAATAAATTGCAAACTACAACCCTTCAGTATAAGCTTATTAAGAAAATCAAAGACGATCGCTTTGATGAAGAACTGATTAATCAATATCATTTATTAATACATATCGGAACGCGCGATTTTCAAATGCTCGTTCTTGATCCTGATCAAAACCGAGTCCTCCTCATGGAGGATTTTGTTTTACCTGGCATATCTACTCAAAATGAACTCATGCTCATGCTAGATCAGCTCTTTGATTCGCATGCTGTACTCAAAGCAGGTTTCTGGAAAAGAGTGAAGGTCTCAATAAAGAATCAGAAGTTTGTTCAGGTCCCCCAAGCACTTTTTTCAGAGTCTTCACTGGAAGAGTATCTGAAATTTAATGCTCCGATCGATCCAGTAAATGAAGAGTTTCTTGCCTCACCAAATCCACGATGTGAGGCAGTAACTGTTTTTGCTGTCAACAAAGAGCTGAAAGACTGGCTCACGAGTATTTATCCAAACTCACCTCCTACCTTTACACATCAGTCGGCTGCGTTGATTGAAGGTACTATGCAATTCTCGGAAGGTAAAAATGATAATCCACTTTACGTTTACATCGACCGTTTCAAGTTGCATATTTTATCTTGTAAGAATGGGAAGTTGCTTTACTATAATCAATTTGCCATCAAACAATTTTCGGATTACGTGAAGTACATTATGATGGTGATGAAAACTCTCAACCTAAATCAGGAGTCAAGCCAGGTTGTGTTGTGGGGATACATCGGGAAGAACTCTCCTCATTATGTTGAATTCTATAAATACATCAATAATGTTACCTTCGGCAGTCGCCCAAAAAATATAAGCTTTGGCTACATGTTTGACGAAGTTCAAGAGCATCATTTCTTTGATCTTTATAGTATCAGCCTGATCGACTAGTCGCACTCATTTTTATAACTCTGCTCTACTTACCTGTTTCAGGTATTGGTAATTCTTTCTGATTTACCGACATTTAAAACACCATGACAAAACGCATTGCACTTTTCCCAGGCTCATTTGATCCTTTCACAAAAGGACATGAAGACATCGTTCTTCGCGGCCTTCAGCTATTCGATGAGATTATTATCGGCATTGGTTACAACAGCACAAAGAGCAATCGCTATTTTGAGATTGCTCTGATGGTGGAATACATCAACAAAACATTTGAAAAATATCCAAACATTACGGTCACTACCTTCTCAGAACTTACTGCTGAATTTGCCAGAAAAAATGGTGCTAAGTTTTTACTAAGAGGGTTGCGTAATACCACCGACTTTGAATATGAAAACAGCATCTCGCAAGTGAATCGACAATTGTATGACGAGATGGAATCTGTTTTCTTAATTACTACACCTCAACTCGCCTGGATCAGCTCTTCAATCATTCGAGAAGTACACCGTTATGGTGGAGAGGTGTCTCAATTCCTCCCGTATAAACTTTAATGTATTTTCTTTCAATTTAATTCACCATCATGTTTGTTGTTGATGCACACTTAGATTTAAGTATGAATGCGTTGGAATGGAACCGCGATATCCGCAGGCCCATTCAGGAAATTCGCAGTCGTGAAAAAAACATGACAGACAAGCCTGATCGCGGCAATGGTGTTGTAAGTTTACCTGAGCTGCGTAAAGGAAATATTGGTTTAGTCGTAGGTACACAGATAGCGCGTTACGTTTCTATAGAAAATACATTGCCGGGCTGGCATTCACCCGAACAAGCCTGGGCACAAACGCAAGGCCAGTTGGCATGGTATCGTGCTATGGAAGACGAAGGGGAAATGTTTCAGGTGAATAATTTACAAACACTTGAAAAACATCTTCAACATTGGAATTCAAACACACCCATAGAAAAAAAAGCAATTGGTTATATACTGAGTCTCGAAGGTGCAGACTCAATTGTTTCGATAAAATATTTAGAGAAGGCTTACCAAAACGGTCTTCGTGCCGTTGGTCCTGGTCATTACGGACCTGGTCGTTATGCACAAGGAACAAATGCTACTGGTGGAATAGGTAGTGATGGAAGAGCCCTACTAAAAGAAATGGAGCGCTTGAATATTATTTTAGATGCGACCCATTTATGTGATGACAGTTTTTGGGAAGCGATGGATGCTTTTCATGGCCACATTTGGGCAAGCCACAATAATGTTCGAGCTTTAGTCGATCATAACAGACAATTCAGTGATGAACAATTAAAAGAGCTTATCAATCGCGGAGCCGTTATTGGTGGCGTGATGGATGCCTGGATGATGGTTCCGAATTGGATTAAAAATGTTTCTACCCCAATTGGCATGAATTGCACATTGGAGAAACTAATCGATCACTTGGATTATATTTGTCAGATTGCTGGCAATGCACTTCATATTGGTATTGGATCTGACTTAGATGGTGCGTTCGGTAAAGAACAATCCCCAGCTGATATTGAAACCATTGCTGATCTTCAGAACCTGCCTAATCTGTTGTCAAAGCGCGGGTACAAGAAAGAAGATATTGAAAATGTCATGCACGGAAATTGGCTGCGTTTTCTTAGAAATGCGTGGAAATAAATCTTTTAAACTGAAAGGATTTATTTCTCACTCTGCTTAGTTTTAGAAGGTATGTAGTATTCACCCTGAAAATTAACCGTCCGAGTACAATTTTAAGGATAAATTGCCGTCTCAATAACATCATCCTTTTGTTTTCGTTCACAATTCAATAGATCAACAACTATGAAGAAGAAACTCCTCGGCATACTTGCCATCACCACAGTTATTGTTTTATTTTCATTCTCAAAGCCAGGTGAACGCTATTTCGAAATTGCCAAGAACCTCGATATTTTTGCCACACTGTTTAAGGAGGTTAATGCACTTTATGTTGATGAAGTTAATCCTAATAAATTAGTACGCACAGGCATTGATGCCATGCTTGGTTCGCTTGATCCATATACCAACTATATACCTGAAGATGAAGTAGAAGATTTCAGAACCATGAACACCGGTCAGTATGGTGGCATTGGTGCGATAACAAGAGAAATCGGAAACAGAACAATCGTGACCATGATCATGGAAGGTTATGGTGCTCAAAAAGGAGGATTAAAAATTGGTGACGAAGTTGTTAAGATCGATAACGTTGAACTCAGCAAGCTTACACGTGAAGAATCCAGTCAATTGATGAAAGGACAAGTTGGTACACCTGTTAGTCTAACCATCAAGCGCGTTGGAGAAAGTCAACCATTAAAGCTGGATTTCAAAAGAGAAAAAATAAAAGTGAGTAACGTTCCTTATTTTGGAATGGTAGGCAAAGATGTTGCACTCATTCAACTCTCTGACTTCACGCCAGATGCTGCTAAGGAAGTGAAGAGTGCGCTCATAATTATGAAAGAGCAAGGTGCTAAGTCAGTGATATTGGATTTGAGAGGAAACCCAGGTGGATTATTAATTGAAGCCGTTAACATTACCAATATCTTTTTACCAAAAGGGAAAATGGTGGTAAGCACAAAGGGTAAGATTCCAGAAAACAATTTAAATTATGAAACCTTAAACAATCCGGTTGATACTGAGATACCCGTTGTTGTATTGATCAACAGAGGTAGTGCTTCTGCTTCCGAGATTGTTGCGGGTACACTGCAAGATTATGATCGTGGACTGATCATAGGTGAGAAATCATATGGAAAGGGCTTGGTTCAAGTTAGCAGACAACTTTCGTACAATTCACAACTAAAAGTAACAACAGCAAAATACTACACTCCTACCGGCAGATGTATTCAAGTATTGGATTACGGGCACCGTAGAGAAGATGGAAGTGTTGGATCGATTCCTGATTCATTGAAGAAAGCTTTTAAAACTGCAAACGGACGTCAGGTGTTTGATGGAGGTGGTATTGATCCGGATATTAAAACAGAAACGTTAGAAGCTCATGCGTTAACGCAAGTGCTGTTTGAAAAAGGTTTTTTATTTGATTACGCAACACAATACGCGCTAAAGCGAACTGATGCCGTTGATGCAAAATCATTTCAATTATCGGATGAAGAGTATCAACAGTTCATCACATGGATGAAGGATAAAAACTATAGTTACAAGTCATATATGGAATATGAACTTCAACAATTTACAGAAGAAGCAAAAAAAGAAAAATACTTTTCTGACCTGAAGGCACAACTTGATCAAATCAACGCACGAATTACTGAAAGTAAAAAGAATGAGTTGACGTTATACAAAGATGAAATCAAAATGTTGTTGGAGGAAGAAATTGTATCTCGCTATCATTTAGAACGAGGAGCAATTGAGGCAGGTTTTAAGTACGACAACGACATAAAGAAAGCATCCGAAATGCTTCACAACAACGATCAGTACAAAAAAATGCTGAACATTCAATAGTATGAATCTTGTACCTGGAAAGAAAATACGTTGGGCAATTGGCCTGTTCTTTCTGTGCATCATGATTACACTTCACTCATGTATGACCTTTCGCATGAGTTCAAAAGAGGTAGATACTTACTTTGCAGAGAAGAAAGTAAATGCCACTCAACATAAGTATAAGACTGGTTTTCGGACAATTCATTATGTGAAGTCTGGAGATGAATCAAAACCTCTGATCCTCTTTGTACATGGTTCACCTGGTTCATTAAGTGCCTTCATTCATTTTTTAGCAGACTCTGCACTTCTACCCAATACACTACTCATCACCACTGATCGACCTGGGTTTGGCTATTCTAATTTTGGCAATGCAGAACCTTCGTTGCAAAAACAAGCAGAAGCATTAAAGCCTATATTGGAAGAGTATAAAAAAAATCGACCTGTTATCTTGATTGGACATTCACTGGGCGGGCCACTCATTGCACGCATGGCAATGGATTATCCTGAACTTGTAGATGGGTTAATTATCGTTGCCGGTTCTATCGATCCTGATTTGGAACCTGATGAGACATGGTTCCGCGCACCATTAGCAACCCCATTCTTAAGTTGGATTCTCCCACGATCATTTCGTTCCTCGAATGAAGAAATCTATCAGCTGAAACCCGAATTGGAGGAAATGATTCCACTATGGTCAACCATTACTTGTCCCGTAATTGTGATTCAGGGAAAAGAAGATTCACTCGTTCCAGCAGCGAATGCAGACTTTGCAAAAAAGATGTTAGTGAATGCGCCTGTTGAGTTTGTTCTAAAAGATGGTATGGATCATTTTGTACCATGGTCAAATCCTGAGTTGATTCGCAATGCGATTCTTCATCTGATCAAACTGAAGGACCAAACATCCACCTCAGTAAGTCCCAATTAAAAAAAATAAACCCCGGACAAGTCCGGGGTTTACACACTAGATTAGATTTAGGTAGGTATAAACTAGCGTAAGAAAAGCATCTCTCTGTATTTTACCAATGGCCAATCTTCGTTGTCCACCAGCAATTCCAATTTATCTACAGCATCACGGAGAACGTCAAAGTATTTCTCTTTAACGTTATCGCAATACTCAATAGCACGCTTATGTGTGTCAGCTATTTTGTTGATTCGCTTGCGCTCTTCAACCATGGCACGTGCGCTGTTCTTAATTGTATCAATATGTCCTGAAATTTCTTTGATGGTTTGAACAACAGCCTTGTTATCTACACCGAGACCTTTCAAGCCATTTGCGTTGTCAATTAATTTAGTCTGATACGCGATGGCGGTTGGTATAATATGGTTCATTGCCAAGTCGCCCATTACACGTGATTCGATTTGAACGTGCTTAATGTATGACTCCAATCTGATTTCAACACGAGCTTCATTCTCTTTGTGCGACATAACACCGTGCTTCTCAAATAACTCAGTTGACTTCTTAGTCAAATAAGCGTCAAGAGCACGGGGAGTGTTTTTAACATTACCCAGTTTACGTTTCGCAGCTTCTTTTACCCATTCCTCTGAGTAACCATCACCTTCGAAACGAACGTCTTTTGATTCTTTAATGTACTTGCGAAGTACACTAACAATAGCCAAACGTTTCTCTTCGCCTTTTTCGATTTCTTTTGTAACCGCTTCGTAGAATTTATCCAATTGATCTGCAACCACTACGTTCAATGCTGTCATCGCAGTTCCACAATTGTCGCTACTTCCTACGGCACGGAACTCAAATTTATTTCCTGTAAAGGCAAAGGGTGAAGTACGGTTACGATCAGTAGCATCCAAAATAATTTCCGGAATCTGATCGATACCAAGCTTCATATACATGTTATCGCCTTTCTCGATTTTTACATTACCTTTTTTCTCTAACTCATCCAACACAGCCGTCATTTGAGAACCGATGAAGGTTGACATGATTGCCGGAGGTGCTTCGTTCGCTCCAAGACGGAAATCATTAGCTGCTGTCGCGATACTTGCACGGAGAAGTTCTCCATGTTCGTGAACCGCCTTAATGGTAGTGATAAAGAATGTTAAGAACATTAAGTTATCACGAGCACTGCTGGTCGGTGCGTACAAGTTTACACCTGTATCGGTAATCAACGACCAGTTATTGTGTTTACCCGATCCATTCAATCCTGCGAAAGGCTTCTCATGGAAAAGTATTTTCAAGTCATGCTTCTCAGCAACGCGGCCCATCACATCCATCATCAATTGGTTGTGATCGTTTGCTACGTTCACTTCTTCAAACAGAGGAGCAACTTCAAATTGACTCGGTGCAACTTCATTGTGTCTTGTCCTTACAGGGATACCTAACTTCCATGATTCGATTTCAAAGTCCTTCATGAAATCATACACACGAGGAGGAATGGTTCCGAAATAATGATCTTCTAATTGCTGCCCACGTGCAGGTGCATGTCCAAAAACAGAACGGCCAGCCATTACTAAGTCAGGGCGAGCCATGAACAAGGCCTTGTCTACTACAAAGTATTCTTGCTCAGCGCCTAAAGATGCTACCACGTGTTGAATATCCTTATCGAACAATTGACAAACGCGAGTGGCGGATTGATCAACTGCTTTTAATGCTTTTAACAAAGGCGCCTTTGTATCTAATGTCTCACCAGTATAGGAAACAAAGATGGTTGGAATACAAAGTGTAACACCATATATGAACATGGGTGATGTTGGATCCCAGGCTGTATAACCACGCGCTTCAAAAGTACTACGAATACCACCACTTGGAAAAGAAGAAGCATCTGGCTCTTGTTGAACAAGCTCACTTCCTTTGAACCTTTCAATACCGGCAAGTGCATCAAAAAAAGAGTCATGCTTTTCAGCTGTGCCACCGGTCATTGGTTGAAACCAGTGTGTAAAGTGCGAAGCACCTTTGCTCAAAGCCCAGGATTTTGCAGCGGAAGCAACTGCGTCTGCTGTTACCTCATCAATCTTTTCATGATTTTTGATTGCCTGACTTACCTTTTTAAAAACAGCAGGAGCCAGTGAAGCACGTAATTGCTCCAAACCAAAAACGTTTTCTCCATAAAGCTTGGAAACGCTGGTGGTTGGAACCTGAACGTGCACCTTAGTTCGGTCGCTCAATTTCTTGAGAGCTTCAAATCGTAGTTGCGCCATAGTGGTTGATTTTAAATCTTAATTGTTCCAAATCTATCAGAAAATTCGAAACTGAGGCTAAAATCAACCCACATTTTTACTTTTTTGTTAAGTACACGTTTGCACAAAGTGAGTTTTTGAACCCGAATGTTACCTACCACTTGTATGCTAATATGTTACTACAGGGTTAATCTTTCGTTTCCCGCTTAACCCACACCTTACGGTATCATCATTCAGACTTCAACTTGAGTTGATCGTCAGTTTTAGCGCGATGGTTAGGTTTGATAAAAAACAAAGCGTGGCAATCGAATCAACCATTACAAGCTCATCAACAAGTCAGTCTGTTCGCAACTTCTTCATGGTTCTGATTTTACTCTTCATTGTTTCCGTAATTATCCCGAAAGGGAATGATGTATTATGGATCAACGGTCACCACACTCCCCTGCTTGATATTTTCTTCAAAACCATTACCAATTTTGGTGATGGTGTTGTGTTCATTCCAATTGCCATTGTTACCCTCTTTATTGGTTTTCGATATTTCATTGCACTGGCATTAAGTGCTCTGGTTCATGGATTGATCGTTAGTCTTTTTAAACGTGTGTTGTTTCACGGTGCAGCGCGTCCGCGCAATTTCCTGGACCCTGATCTTTTACATTTTGTTTCCGGTGTAAACGTACATGGAACCAATACCTTTCCATCGGGACATACAGCCACTGCTTTTTGTGTGGCAATGATTATTACATTGATCGCCAAGAATAAGTCTGTTGGTGGAGTTGCCTTAATCCTCGCATTGCTTATTGGTTATTCGCGCGTTTACCTTGCCCAGCATTTTCTAATGGATGTGGCTGCAGGTGCAATAGTGGGAGCCGTGACTACTTTTATCGTATGGCAATTGATAGAGAATAGCCAAAGGCCTCGTTGGATGAATAGAAAACTAAATCTGCCTTTTCAATTTAAGTCAAGATCAAAAAAACAATCCGTAAGTAACGCTTAGTGATTTGAATAATTCAAAACTATAGTAGTCGGATTCTCAAACAAATCTTTTCCTTCAAACACTGCAACCGAACTTAATGTATCCAGTTCAGCTTGATACTTCTTCTGGGTAACAATCAAAAATTCGGAATGTGTTTCAGCAAACTTTAAAACATCCTGAATATTATCAAATTTCCTTATCGGTTTTTGCAATGCGAATACATACGCTGGATTAAAATCGCGGTAACCAATTTTCGTTTTTGATTCCTTCAGAGTGATTAAACTTAAAGAAACCGGATTTTGATGATCGATTGGAGGAAAGATGAAATAAAAAAATAACAAGTGAAAAGCGACGGATGTGATTACATAGGCATAAAAACTTTTTACATTCATTCCCTTGATAAAAAAGTAACACGCAATGGCTGCGCCTATCGGAAGAATGAGAAAGTAAAACGATATATCTGTCAATTGTTTCAGGTTTGATTCTTGTTTCAACGCAAACCAAACAGCAAAAGGCAAAAGCGAAGTCACGATCATATAGATAAAAGAACTGACCAACAAATGCTTTTTCTTAATGTAAGAGTTCTGTGTGATCTCATTAAAAAAGAAACCCAGCAATACTGCCAGGAAAGGTAATGCCGGTTCAGGATATGTTGGTAAAATCGTGCGTGATAGCGCAAAGAAGGTAAGCACTACTAAACTCGCTACACCACAAAACTGAATAAACGGATTCTTTTTTTGTATGGCCCAAAGCAGCTTGATCCCTTGCGGAAAGAAAAAGGAGAATGGCATTAACGCAACCAGGGCAATAACAAACGAAGCAAATGGAAAACCACTATGCCCCTCCATAGAAGAGGTAAATCGTCCTACATTATGTTTGAAGAAAAATTGTTCCAACCATTCGCCTTGTGTTTCAATACCCACCGCAACATACCAAGGCAACACGACCACGATAAAAATAAAAACACCCTGAAGAATTTTCATGTCCATCAAAGCTTTCACACTTATCTTCTTCTGTACAATTAAGAAAATGATAACAATGAGACCCGCAAATACAATAGCCACAGGACCTTTGGCAAGTGTTGCTAAACTAATAGCGGCATAAAACAAATAGTAAAACAAATTCCGACTTGTTACATACGCATACACAAAACTTAAAAGTCCGGTGGTGAGGAAAAAAATCAGATAAGGATCTGGTACAGCTAAATGAAACTGAATTGCCAATTGACTAGAAGAAATCAAAATCAACGCGCTAAAGAAGGCAACTCGCTCGTTGAGTAACTTTCTGCAAAAAAAATAGACTGATAAAATAGTAAGTAAACCCATCACAGCAGAGAAGAATCGCGCAGCAAATGGATTGATACCGAAAACAAAATACGAAACCTTCATAAAGAAATAATGAAGGGGTGGCTTATCTGTACGCAGAGCATCGTTGAAAGTAGGTACTACCCAATCTCCTCGCTGATGCATCTCCATGGCGCATCCCGCATTTTTTGCTTCATCTAAAATGTAAATAGAAGTGCCCCCGATATTGGCAAAAAAAATGAGCGCAGATCCAATCAGCAGAATGATAAGATTTTTATTCATGCCGCAAGTTTAGTGCTAAATCATACGGAGTCTGTTAACATAGTATGAACCTATCTTAATGAAATAGTAATGTTACTGTAAATCCAAGGCAATGCTCCTCACCTTACTTTGTGCAATGGAACTATCAATTGTTATTACACTCTTCAATGAACAAGATAACATTGCTCCTTTGTTCGATTCCATTCAAAAGGCTTTGTTTTCTTACGATTATGAATTGATTTTAGTCGATGACGGCTCCACCGATGCCACGGTTTCCAACATTAAACGTTTGGCCGATAGTCGCACACGTTTAGTTTCTCTTAGTCGAAATTATGGGCAGACCGCTGCGATGGCCGCAGGGATAGATCATGCTCAGGGCGATTACATTGTTACCATGGATGGTGATTTGCAAAATGATCCAACTGACATTCCTGCAATGCTGTTGAAATTAAAATCGGAAGGTTGGGATGTGGTTGCAGGTACAAGAAAAAATAGAAAAGATGGAACCCTTTTACGAAAGATTCCAAGCAAACTTGCCAATCAACTTATTCGCAAATTGACAGACGTACATATTCAGGATTATGGGTGCACTCTTAAAATTTTCACAAAAGAAATCGCACATAAGCTTGGATTATACGGTGAGTTGCATCGTTTCATCCCAATACTTGCCGTACTGCAAGGTGGGCGCATAACGGATATGGATGTTAAGCATCATCCCCGCATTCATGGTGAATCAAAGTATGGCATCGGACGCACGTTTAAGGTAATGAGCGATCTGGTGTTGATGATTTTCTTCCAAAAGTATTTCCGAAGACCTATCCATTTGTTCGGACCTATCGGGATTATCTCCTTTACCATTGGCATGGCTATTAATTTTTACCTGCTCGTCCTCAAAATTATAGGCCATGACATTTGGGGAAGACCAATACTTCTGTTGGGTGTTTCTCTGGTTTTAGCAGGTATTCAATTTCTTACCTTCGGTTTGATTGCGGAGCTGATCATGCGAACTTATTATGAGTCACAGAATAAAAAGATTTATAACGTCCGTGAAGTCTTCACCGTCACCTCAAAAGTCAGACACTTAAAAGTGGAGATGGTTCAGCATTAGCGCAAATTTTGATGACTTCAGAGTAGAGTTTTGAAAAGAATCACTACTTATCCAAGTCGTTTCGGAAATCGAACCCAGAAAGGCCTTGTGCTCCGTTTATATTTTTATCAGGAACGTAATTACCTACACCCCTCATCATCAGCTAGTTTGATCTTAATGCACCATTCTTTTTTCTATATTTTTAAGGTATAAGTTGTACCTCTGTTATTGTCACTCTTCTTTTGTTAAAGTCATGAGATGTGTCCACAGGAAGTTTTTCATGATTTACTTTTTCAGCTTATATCATCCAACCACTATCCATGACAAAGGCACTGACAAAACAAAGGAACATTGAATTCATAGGTGATCATAAAAACAATTCAATAGTTATCGGGAATTATGGGGATGCCAAATTTATTGCCAAAGGTAATTTTGATCTTTCCGGAATGATTTACTGCATCAGAAACACGGTGGAGTTTAATTTGACTGGTGATGGAGTCGTTTCCTTTTCCGGAGTGTGCAAAAAGTTGATGATCCGTGGAATTGATGGTAACATCACCCTCGATTTAAATAATCTTTCCAGCGATGTGGTATGGTGCGAATCGGTGAAAGGTAAGTCTACAGTTATTCTGGGTCCAACAAAAGTGATCGAGCTTATTAGTCTTGATAATGATGCCGTTGTAAGGTATGACGGTAAAACGGTTCTGATGAATTACTCCATCCGGGGAAACTCTAAAATAGAAGTCTGGAAGACTGCCGTATAAACTCAAATGTAAGTACCTATTTCAAATTAGTGTTCGTATAGTTCCAATGGCAATCCATCCGGGTCTGAAAAAAAGGTAAATCGTTTGCCTGTTAATTCATCTACACGTATCGGCTCTGTTGCTACTCCCTTGTCGCCTAATAAGCTTACTGCTTTTTCAATGTTGTCTACCTCAAAAGCAAGATGGCGTAAACCTAGTGCCTCTGGATTAGATGATCTTTTTGGAGAACTCGGAAAAGAGAATAATTCGATCTGATACAGATCATGAACTTTCAAATCCAGTTTATACGATTGCCTGGCTGCGCGATACGTTTCTTTTACTATTTCCAACTCCAGCACTTCTGTATAAAATTTCTTGGAGACTTTGTAGTCGCTGCAGATGATTGCGATGTGATGGATTTTATTAAGTTTTAATTTTGCCATCCGAATTTTAAATTAAATCATCTACACTGAAGAAGTACATTATCTCAAAGAAACAAAAAACCCCGTTGCCGGGGTTCTCATTTAATTCGATTTTTTCACTGAGCCGCCACTACTGGAGTCGGTGATTGCCTTACTCGGATTTCCGCGATAGCGAACACTCCCTCCACTACTCGCATGACCGTCTAATTCTTCCGTTACGAATACCTTTATCGAAGCACCGCTGCTTGCTTCTGCCTCTACGTTTTGTGCCTCCAGATCGTAGGCATCAATTTCACCAGCGCTACTTGCATCTGCGCTAAGTGATTTTGTTTTTCCCTTCAACTCCATTTCTCCTGCACTGCTGGCACTAATGCTCATGGTTTGAGCATCTACAGAAATTTCTACATTACCTGCACTGGAACAACTTATATCCAATGAATTAGCTTTGATTACTGTCTCTGAAAAAATACTTCCCGCTGAGCTAGCTGATAATTTCTCAAGCTGAACATAGGTTACGTAAACCTTAACGTTTACAGTGCCCCTGTAATTACCGTCACGCATATGAACTTTCAGGTAAGAGCCCGATACCTCTGTTAATACATTCTCCAATTTTATACCTGTTGCCTCAACCTTAACACTCTCTTTGTCACCTTTCTTCAGGTAAACGTCAATACCCTCTGCAACTTTAACTCCGTTAAATGAACCCACGTTTCGGGTCTCCGATTCCTGAGCCTGTGTAAAAGTGGCAACCAGGGCAAGTACGATTATAGCCAGTAGATTTTTCATGTTGTTTTCAAATTTGCACTAAAGACAGAGGACAAATATAAGGGTTGCATCCACTCCATTCATCGGGATTTTTTTTGCTGATGTACCAAAACATCGTATTTTACAGTATATTTCTAGAGGCATTTTTTAAACTTTGACCTTCAATTAAAAGACATATCATGATTTTCGACAAAAAACAAGAACTAAACGTTCTGATCAACCTAGCCGCCAGCGATAAGTCAGTAGCCGATCGCGAATCTAAACTCATTCAGCTTATTGCAAAAGCAAACGGCATTCCGAAAGAAGAGGTTGATACCATGCTCCATAATCCTAAGCCTATCGGGAATATTGTTTCCTTCACAGCCGATGAGAAATTTGAACACCTTTACTACCTTATTCAATTAATGAAGATGGATGGTCAGGTTTTCAGAAGTGAAATTGTTTTTTGTGAACAAATTGCCGAGAAGTTGGGCTTTAAAAAAGGTGTAGTGGGTGAAATATCCCAGCACGTTTACAGCGACCCAACCATCACTGCAGACCGCGACATGGTAAAAGGAAAAGCTTTGAAGTTTTTGAAAGCATAAGATTCTAAAAATTACATACTAAAAAAGGAAGGCGATAAACCTTCCTTTTTTTATGCTCACCAGGTTTCGAGTCTGAAGCTTCGGGTTTGTGCAAAATTTAAACCCAGATTATGCATTAGAGAAATAGAATGCTCGATCTTTTTGCCTGACGATATCAAATAAACCGTCTAACCATTTTTGTTTTTCACCTATTGCAGATATGTTAAGGATAGTTTTTCCAGCATGTTTTGTTATCCAA
>JANMRZ010000018.1:0-19647 GCA_031388805.1 Chryseolinea sp. | reverse complement strand
TTATTTGATTATGATAATGAACAATTGGTTACAGTTGGTGATGATGTTGGCCAAGAAGAAAATAAATCAAACCGAGTGATCGGACAGGTAACAGGTTTAAAAATAAAAAATCTGGAAACCAATGAATGGATGTGGTCGGTTAAGTACTATGATGAGAAATATCGTTCGATCCAAGCAATCGTTCAAAATCAAAAAGGAGGAATTGATAAGGTTACTACTGTTTATGATTTTGTTGGTAAAGTACTCCGCACAAAAACCGAACATACCATTAATAATGAAAGTGCCAGATCGACAACCCGTAAATTTGTCTACGATCATGCCGGACGACTATTGGAGACCTGGCATCAACTCAATGGCGGTACAAATATTTTGCTTAGTAAAAACGAATACAATGAGCTAAACCAGCTAGTTGTCAAAAAACTGCATAGTACAGCATCGGATGCAACGGATGCTAAGCAAGCAGTAGATTACCGGTACAACATCAAGGGTTGGTTAACTCGCATAAACGATAGTTCACTAACACCAGATGAAACCAGTGATCCACGCGATCATTTTGGTTTGAATTTATCCTACAATGAAACAATTACTTCACTTGGCAACACACCATTGTTCAATGGTAATATCTCAGCGATAACATGGAGCAATAACCAGGGTTTTAGTGATGTGAAGGAAAATGGTTATATATATGATTACGATCCAATGAATCGCATAACCTCTGCAGATTACAGACAAAAGAAGACAAGCACCTGGGGCTTGCCGGAATATGTTGATGAGGATGATGACGTTCAAACCAGCAATGCATTTAGTGAAACCGGATATGTTTATGATCTGAATGGAAACCTAAAGCATCTTACCAGGATGGGTAAGGATGGTTTGGTGATGGATGTACTCACCTATGATTATGGTGATGAGAATGTATCCAGCAACAAATTATTAAGCCTGAGTGATGGAGGTGATATCGCAAAGGGATTTGTAGATGGTAATGTTGGATCGGAAGATTATGGATATGACAAGAATGGCAGCATGACTTCAGATAAAAATAAAGGTATTACTTCCATCACATACAATCATCTGAACTTGCCCAGCAAGGTGATAAAAAATACGGGGGAGTATGTGAAATACATTTATGATGCCACGGGCAAAAAGCTTTGCCAGGAGGTATATGATGCTAGCAATGAACTCAAAAAGAGTACCGAGTATCTGGGTGAGTATTTTTATGAAAATGACACTCTGAAGTTCATCAACCACGAAGAAGGCAGGATTGTAATGACTGGTGCTCCAGAGTACCAGTACCATCTCAAAGATCACTTGGGAAATGTGCGAGTCACCTTCACTTCAAAAGAAGAAATGCAATCAGATCTTGCTACGCTTGAAACAAGCCAAGCCGCAGACGAGCAAGGCAAGTTTCTAAATTATAAAGAAGCCATAAAGATTAACAACGACTGGTTCGATCATACGCACCGTGTTCCAGGCAATGAAGGTCAAACCACTTTTTACTCTACCCGATTAACGGGAGGAACAACGAACGCCAAGTATGGTCTTGCTAAATCACTTAGTGTTATGCCAGGGGATAAATTGAACATGGAAGTCTATGCAAAATACCTGGACACTGAAGAGGGTAATTGGAGTGAGGCTCTTATAAATTTTATGGCCTCAATTGCTCCATTGGGAGGTGCGCCTGTAGGAACAATTATAGACGGAGGATCAGTTGGAAGTTTAGGAGAAAATCCTTTTCCATTTCCAGATTTACTCAACAAGGATAATGAAACTGGTCTTGGGCCTAAAGCGTATTTGAATTACCTGATCTTTGATCGTAACTTTAAATTCAAGGAAGGAGGCTTCAAGCGAATATCCAATGTACCCAAAGAAACAGGTAACAATGTTAATCATGAGCCACTTTCCTTTGAGGGCATTACGATCAGGGAAGCAGGTTATGTTTATATTTACCTAAGCAATGAAAACGAAGACGAAGTGGAAGTTTATTTTGATGATTTTAAAGTAGATCATATTAAATCTTCGGTAATACAGACAGATGATTATTACCCGTTCGGTTTGACTTACAACTCTTATCAAAGAGAAAACTCAGTAGCACAAGATTACAAATACAACGGCAAAGAAGAACAAGCTGAACTTGGTCTTGGATTGATTGATTATGGTTGGAGAAACTATGACCCCATCGTTGGTAGGTTTAATACAATAGACAATTTTGCTGATAGTTATTTTGATTTAAACCCTTATCAGTATGGAGCAAATAACCCGATTAAGTATATTGATATTAACGGTGACAGTTTAATGTTATTTGTAAATGGAGTATACAAGCTTACGGTTGACAATGGTAAGGATGAGATGACTGGATACAATCAGAATGTGACAATTGATAAAGATGGAAAAGAAACGTGGACAGGTGGTCAAGCCTTTTCGTTTAATGATTTGGAATTAGATCAAGATAAACTCAAGTCGGGGGATATGAAATTAAATTTTGTATCACGCGATGACGTAAATGGAATAATGGATGAAAGTGGAATCGCAGATCAAAATGTTTTTTCTCGATGGAATTATACTGCTACAGAAAGTAACTCCAATGATGAAAGCGAAAGAGGCGAAGGTAAAATGGATTTCCTTGGCTATTCCAACCGTATCTCGTATAGTCGCCTTAATATTATTAACGGTATTGGTTATAATATGAATGATGCAGGTAACTATTTATGGGGATATTCTTTAGGTAAGATGGGTTACATGAGTATCACAACAAGAGGCATTGCTCATGGTTATTCATGGTGGAGGGCGAAGCTGGACAATCCAGGAATGGCAAGTACGAATTCTAATTCTGTTATGAGGTGGTTTGAAAATAGATCTTGGACTGGCGATTCAGCAGCTGATCAACGAGCTATACAAAATGGATTGAATGATTCAGGAAGTTACTGGAAGGCGAAATGGAAAAGCACGAAAAAATTATGGGAATAACTTTTGGTAGAATGCTAAATGTTGCATGTGGATTTATGGTCTTTCTTTCAAGTTGCACTTCGAAGGAAATCGATCCATACGTGCTGTGTAGGGAGTTCTATCAATTGAATAAAAATAAAAATTTTACAGGATTGTTCGATGTAACCATTGGTGTTAGAAGAGTGGGTCAGGTTTTTAGCGACTCTTTAAATCAATACGAACTAGTTTTTAATACTATCGAGGTATTCGATCCAATTACGCAGAATCATAAAACACTTCCAGTGTTTAAGAGAGGAACTTCATTAGCAGAAAAGGATTCCATATTTAGACGAATCCAACCTGACACAAAGAATTTTTTAATGACTCGATTAGAAGTTTCTTCTGAAGTATTCTTGTTTGATTCTTATGTCACATTTGTAGACACGATTTATAAAAATTATTATAATGTAGTAACTCCTAAGTCATACAGCCTTAAAAACGTAGTTTTAGAAGGACACCCTAGTGGTGGCAAGTTCATCTCATTTCCTCTTATGGAAGGAGTCGATATTTACTATTTAGAAGATCCTAATTCTTTAACTGAATATTGGAAAACTTATTTCGGTAAATTAGATAAGTTCGATGATTATTGGTTTTATGAAATTAAAAAAGTTGAGGACTCGAAATAGCTTTCGAAAATACTCCATCTCGCGCGGAGTGTATCGTGAAGTTGAGCAAATGCTGTACAAAAGATGATAGTAGGCCTATCACAGTCGGTGTTTAAACGCAACTCAATTTACACGGAAAAATGATATAAATGGATACGAATATTCGTTTTGGAACATTCAGATCTTTACGAAGGATGACTACTCATCATTTTTTGTTTTGCAAATGGGAAAGTTTATAATTTCCTTTTGAGGGAGTTAATTCTGGAGCTTTGCTAACGCTCAATTTACACGGAAAAATGGTATAAACGGATACGAATATTCGTTTTGGCATATAAAAGTCTTTCCAAAAGATGTAGGCACCTCATTTTTTGTTTTGATAATGAAAGAGCTTCTGTTTTACTTTTATCAAAGCAATTTCTGGAGACTCTACACCCACTGTTCCCAAGTCTTCCCACCGCTAACTGCTGCACGCAAGGTCTTAGGAGTGTGGGTGCCTTGTGCCTTTCATGCTGTAAGTTTTCAAACTTAAGAAGCATCCAAGGGTATTGAAAATGTTTGAAATGCCAACAGAGTCAGCAGACGGCATACATAATAGACACAAGTGAGCCAAGCTCAATTTCAACCCACCTTGCGCCAGCACGTGTTTATAAATAATATTGAAAGTTATTAACCATTAACTTTTAACCATTAACGGCTACATTCTTTATCTTTGCCCATCCTGAAAAAGTTAGCCACCATAGCCTTTATCATCCTCAGCCAAACAGCCTTTGCCCAGTTGGATTCATTGAAGGTTTCAGTGCCAGCCTTGCCCATTGATACCTTAGCAACCCTCACAAACAAGCTGGATTCCATTGAAGCATCAGCCAGGGGTAGCGTAGATAGTGTTACTCAATATTATCATCAGGCAACCGGGAAGATTCAGGGATTAACCTCGCGCTATCAGCAAAAAGTAGACAGTTTAGGTAAGCTCAAATTGCCAACCGAAAAGTACACGAAGAAATTAGACAGCCTGAACAACGTCCGGATTGAAACCGTAAAGAAAGTAGAAGGCAAGATTCAATCCATCAAACAAGAGGCAACGGAGAAAATCAATTCCATTCCGTTACCACCGGAACTGCAATCAAAAGTTTCAGCGCTAACTGGCTCATTGGATAAGCTAAGTCTTTCGTCATTATCCTCTGGAATAAATTCTCCCATCGATCTAAAAGATATTAATACCTCACTCGATCAAATCATTCCATCCACGGATTTAAAAGATATTCCGAATTTACCTTCGGCAGAAGGTTTAGGCGATGTAAGCAAAAATGTCGGCAGCGTTTCAGATCTGACCTCAGGCGTAAGCGAACAAGCAGGTACGTTGCAACAAGGTGCAGGTGAAATTACCCAAGGCGTTAGCCAGGTAAACAACATCGATCAGCTTGCTGAAAGTCAGGTGCAGAAACTGGATGGAGTAAAAGATTTGAAAGAGGCTACCGGAAATCTTCCCGTCACAACCATGCCTACCGAAGAGCAGGCAAAGGAACAAGTGCTACAACAGGTGCAGACGGTAGCGATCGATCATTTTGCGGGTAAGCAAGAAGTCTTGCAGGCAGCAATGGATAAGTTAGCGAAGTACAAAGCAAAGTATGAGAGCTTGCCCAGCGTAGGAGATGCAAAAAAGAGATTGTTCAATGATCTGAAGGGAAAACCGTTTATTGAACGCATTGTGCCCGGTATTCAATTCCAGATTTTAAGCAAGCAGGGAAATTTGCTAGTTGATTTTAATGCGTATGCAGGATATCGTCTTACGAGTAAATTCACCAGTGGTCTTGGCTGGAACCAGCGCGTTGCTTACAACTACGATCGACATAACTTCAATGCGCAGGCACGCATCTTTGGTCCGCGCGTTTTCACAGAGTATAAACTGGGAAAAGGTTTCTTTCCACGGATTGAAGTAGAAGTGATGAATACCGCTATTCCTCCTTATACAGCACCAAATCAAGCTATCGACAGTCGAAGCCGGGAATGGGTAGTGAGCAGTTTCATCGGATTGAAAAAAGAATATCGTTTTTTTAAGAATGTAAAGGGCACAACTACCATCATGCTAAATGCCTTTCATCCCCGCAATAAAAACCTGTATGGAGATGTAGTCAATGCCCGCTTTGGTTTTGAGTTTCCGATGAAGAGGGAAGGTAAGCAATAAACTGAGTTAAAAAGTGTGTAAAATCAGGACGACAATCCATCTTTTTTAACTCCCTTCAACCCTAATCCAACTTACTGGCAACTCTAAGCTAACACTCGCTGCACATTTCAAGCTTTTTTGAATTTCTTTCAAAAGTTGTCGAATCATTTCCAAATCATTCAAAAAGTTTCATTTTCATTTAATAATCTATGAAATCATTCGAAATCATTAAAAAGCTTATACCTGAGCTTTTGCACCACATTACATTTACCTAAATGTCTTAAGAAGAGAGGAGAATAACTACGATGAGGAAGATGACGATGATTAAAGAAGTTAGCCGCGTTAAATAACTCATGCCTCTTAGAGAGACACCTGTTGTTTAAAACAGGTGTCTCTCTTCTTAAGGGTTAGAGTCAAAGAATAACGTTGATTTGAAAATGACATTAATATGTAGAATGAACTGTGCTGAATGGAAGTGTCGAAGAAACTATCGCTTACATATTGTAAGAAAATTTTAGAATCAAAGGGGAAGAAGTACTCCGATCAACAAGTTGAAGAAATCAGAGATTTACTTTATATCTTGGGTGAACTTGATTATCTCATTTCTCTTGAGATGAGAAACGTTGATATTAATTCGCAAGAGGAAAATAAAGCTGCATAGTATTTGCTTTAATCTGCCTGACTTGCTTAATTCCATATTATGAAGAAGGTTATACTATACGTCCGCGTATCCACTGATGAACAAGCAAGATTAGGGTATAGCCTGGGTCACCAGGAAATTGTACTCTCGAAGTTTTCAGAAATGAAAGATTTAGAAGTCATGGCGATCTTTCGTGAAGATCATTCAGCTAAAAACTTTGAACGACCTGAGTATAAAAAACTATTCAAATTTTGTAAAGCCCATAAAAAGGAAATTGATTATGTGTTGATTACCAAATGGGATAGGTTCTCCCGTAACCAACGAGATGCTTTACAAGAGATAAAGTCTTTTAATGATCTTGGGATTGAAGTGAATGCTGCCGAGCAGTGGATTGATTTTTCCATTCCGCATAATAAAATGATGTTGTCGATTTACCTCACCATTCCTGAAATCGACAACGACGTTCGCGGTATTAACACGAGAATGGGAATGAGGCGAAGTCTAAAAGAAGGCCGTTGGACTGGTGTAGCACCAACAGGATATTCTAATGATCGTGATCATCATAAAAAACCTATCCTTATCCCCAACCATAAGGCCAAGTTGATTCGAGAATCCTTTGAATTATTTTCAACCGGACTTTATGACAAAGAGGAGTTGAGAAGAATGATGAGTAAGAAAGGGTTAACGCTTAGCAGAAGTCAATTTCCGAAAATACTGGAAAATGTCCTTTATGTTGGAAGAATTTTTATTCCCGAGTTTAAGGAAGAAGATGCTCATGTGATTCAGGGCCTTCACGAATCTATTGTGCCAGAGGATTTATTTGACAAAGTTCAGCGCTTATTAAAATCTAAACCTAATCAGCGCAAGTTATATGAGAAGGTAGACGATGAGACTCCATTAAGATCATTGATAACGTGTAGCAAGTGTGGCGGCAAGCTTACCAGCAGTGCATCCAAAGGACGAAGCCGTTATTACAACTATTATCATTGCCGTAATGGTTGCACAGAAAGAATATCTTCAGAGAAAGCGCATGATGCTGTTCTAAATTACTTTGATGAAGTAGCCGTTCAGCCAGAGATTGAAATGCTCTATCTTGAAGTAATGAGTACGATCTTTAAGGCCAATGAGCTAAATCGTGATCAGGAGATTGCAACGTATAAAGGTAATCTGGCAAGTGCACAAAAGAAGTTGGTCTCTCTTGAAGAAAAGTATGTGCTAAACGAAATTGAACGTGATAGCTACTCGTTGATGAAGCCTAGATTCAAAGAGGAAGTTTCGACCATTCAAGAAAAGTTATCTGCATTAGAATCGAAAGAAACGAATTACAACAAGTACCTTAAATCTGGAATCAACCTAATACAGAACCTCAGATATTATTACGATTCTGCCAGCATTGCCAATAAGCAAAAACTTATTGGTTCGATTTTTCCTCAAAATTTTACAATCGAAAATGGAAAGTGTCGAACCGCTCGTGAGAACGAAGTAATCGCTGTTTTAAGGGGTTTTGAGAGGGATTTTAAGAAGAAAAGACCGAAGAATTTCCGGTCTTTCCGGTTGGGTAGCCCCGACAGGAATCGAACCTGCATCAAAAGTTTAGGAAACTCCTATTCTATCCATTGAACTACGGGGCCATTTATTTAGAGGAGTCCGCATAATACACGAACATTTACCTGCTATAAAGGTCGCAAAGATAAAAAATATTGGTTCTCATCACGTAGCTTCTGTTGGCCAGGGAGAAAAATCGAAGCCACTCTTTAAAAAGTTTGGAAATATCTGAACATGCCGTTTCTTCACCTCATCATACAAAGTCTGTTTTAGCCCAATGATGTTATCGTTGGTAGTGGCTGAAATAAAGATGATGTGATCGAACCCATGCTCTTTGTAATATCTTCTCATCTCTTCGAGATTTACCTCCGGGTTTTGTTTTTTATAAAGATCAATCTTGTTTAGAACCAGAATTGTTGGAATATTAACAGCACCAATTTCTTTTAAGGTATTTGTTACTACCTCAATCTGATTATCGTGGTGAGGATGAGCAATGTCCACAACATGAACTAATACATCAGCTTCGCGCACTTCATCCAAGGTAGACTTAAATGATTCAATTAAATGGTGCGGTAACTTGCGAATGAATCCTACTGTATCCGAAAGCAGAAATGGAATATTTCCGAAGACTACTTTTCTAACAGTGGCATCTACAGTTGCGAAAAGTTTGTCTTCTGCCAAAACACCTGAGCCCGAAAGCAGATTCATGATAGTCGACTTTCCAACGTTGGTATATCCCACAAGAGCAACACGAACAATGTCGTTTCTCGACTTTCGTTGTGTAGCGCGTTGCTTCTCTATCTTCTCCAGCTTGTCTTTTAAAATGTTGATTTGGTAGCGTATGTTTCTTCGATCGGTTTCAATTTCTCGTTCACCAGATCCTCCCCGAGTTCCGGTTCCTCCACGCTGGCGCTCTAAGTGAGTCCATAAGCGCGTCAGTCTAGGTAACATGTATTGAAAGCGCGCCAGCTCTACTTGTGTCTTAGCTTGTGCAGTTTGTGCTCTCCATAAAAATATATCCAGAATCAGAAGACTTCTGTCGTAGATTCTTACTTTAAGATCATCGTCTTCCTGATTGTCGTTAATCTCTTTTTCAAGATTGCGAAGTTGCGAAGCACTCAGGTCATCATCAAAAATAACATGCCTAACCTTGTTGGCTTGAACAAATTCTTTTAGCTCTTGTAATTTCCCTTTTCCTAAATAGGTTCTGTTATCCGGATGCGGCAGGTTTTGTATAAACTTGCGCACTGTTTTAATGCCCGCAGTTTCTGCCAAAAACGCCAATTCATCTAAGTGTTCCTGAGTTTCTTCTTGTTTTCGGGCATCGCTCAATGCTACCAAGACCGCTGTGACTTCTTTTCCTTGCATACTTTCTATAAGCTGCGAACTTAGCGCATTAATTTGAATCCAAGTTGTAACACTAGGTTACTTTTTTCTACTTTTACTGAATCTAAACAGGAGATATTTCAGAATAACCTTTGATTTCGACTCTTTGTCGAAAAGGGGATTTCGAAATTCTCTAATCTAAAGAGCCAGATGAGAATTGCCATAGTCCTGAACACTTCTTGGAATATATATAATTTCAGGATGAGCTTTGTTCAAAGCCTGATTAATCAAGGGTATGAAGTGCATACCATAGCTCCCCATGATGATTATACCAAGTATTTAACCGAAGTGGGATGCATTCATCACAAGGTAAGGATGGATAGCCGAGGGGCCAACTTTATCAAAGACACTGCGCTGATAGCTGAGCTTTTTCTAATTTACCGAAAGGTGAGACCCGATGTAATTCTTCATTATACCATCAAACCAAATGTATACGGAACATTAGCAGCTTCAATGCTTAAAATCCCTGTTATTAACAATGTTTGTGGGTTAGGAACTGTGTTTCTGAAAGATAATCTGGTATCAGCAATTGCTATTTTGCTTTACAGGATAAGTTTTCGTTTTGCGCAAAAAGTATTTTTCCAAAATCACGATGACCTCAAGCTATTTATTGACAGGGGACTTGTTCCATCAAGTGTAGTCGATCTGGTTCCGGGCTCGGGAATTAATTTGAAGAAATTTCAACCCATGGTATTTAAGCGAAACAAGAAATTTACATTTCTGCTTATTTCCAGACTGATAACGGATAAGGGTATTCTTGAATATATTGATGCTGTGAAAAGATTGAAAACAGGTGGTATAGATGCTCGCTTTCAAATTCTTGGGGCTATTGATGAAGAACACAAGCGAGGTATTAAGGCATGTGTTATTGAAGAATGGATCAATTCTGGAACAATTGAATATTTAGGAATTACCGATGATGTCCGTCAGTTTATTGATCAAGCTGATTGTATCGTTTTACCATCCTATAGAGAGGGGACACCACGTACATTGCTGGAAGCGGCTAGTTCTGCAAAACCGATTATTGCTACTGATGTTCCAGGTTGTAACCATGTGGTGATAAACCAATACAATGGTCTGCTTTGTAAATTAAAAGATTCGGAAGATCTTGCAGAAAAGATGAAATTAATGTCAGGTTTTGATGATACGAAGCTCAAACAGTTTGGCTTAAATGGAAGAATAAAAATGGAAGCTGAGTACGATGAGTCTGTTGTGATTAATAAATATCTTGAAACCTTAAATGGCCTTAAACAGGCATCTTGATTAAATATACCTCATCATGCAAGTAAAATCCACAGGTATTGATAACCTGGTTGAAATCATACCATCTTTATATTCTGATGACCGGGGCTGGTTTGTAGAATTTTATAAGGAAGAAGTTTTTCGAGAACATAACTTGAAATACACATTTGTACAGGAGAATAAATCTTTTTCAAAAAAAGGCGTTATCAGGGGGCTTCATATGCAACTAGAGCCCTTTGCGCAGGCCAAATTGGTTAGTGTAATTCAAGGAAAAGTATTGGACGTTGTGGTCGACTTAAGGAAGGGGTCCAAGACTTTTGCCCAAGTATACCATTGTATATTAGATGCTGCGCTGAATAATATGTTGATGGTTCCACCTGGTTTTGCTCATGGATTTGCAGCACTTGAAGATTCTATTTTTTTTTACAAGTGCTCTCAACATTATAATAAAGCATCGGAGACTGGATTAATCTGGAATGATCCGGAGCTAAATATTGATTGGCAAGTGTCGGATCCCATTATCTCTGAAAAAGACAAGCAACTTCCCACATTGGCAGAATTGTTAAGAAAATCAGTAATTTCACGCAACTGAAATACTTTTTAATCTTGAGACAATCGTATTTTTTTAAGAATGGCCTTCATTTGTTTGTAGCCTTGCTCATCTCTTCATGTGCATCATACAAGCAAAATATCATGTTCAAAGTGCCTGAAGGTTATATGCTAGCAAAACAGGTTGATGCCATTGAAAAGAACTACACGATACAAAAGGACGATTACCTGTCTCTCGAAGTATACACAAACAATGGAGAGAGAATGATTGATCCTGATCTGAAGCTAAGTCAGGATAACGCTAATCCAAATGATCAAAAGAAAGAGGAAACTACCTACCTGATTAATAACTTGGGTGTTACTCGATTTCCGATGATTGGTGAAATTAAATTGGAGGGTCTTACTTTGTCAGAAGCGGAAAATATTTTAGGACAAGCATACGACCGATTCTATATAAAATCTTTTGTTCAGTTGAAATACACCAACAAACGCGTTGTTGTGCTGGGTGCACCGGGTGGTGCAGGCGGAAGCGTAGTACCATTAGTAAATGAAAACATGAAACTGACTGAAGTGTTGGCTCAAGCAAAAGGGTTGAACTATGATTCAAAAGCGAAGAATATTCGTGTATTGAGGGGTGATGAGGCATACACTATTGATTTGAGCACGCTTGAAGGTTTCGTCAAAAACAACATGATCATGGAACCTGGAGATATTGTGTATGTTGAGCCGGTGAGAAGGCCTTTTAGTGAAGGTTTGCGTGATAACGTGGCATTGCTTAGTATTTTTACAAGTCTATCAACACTGATTGTTGTCCTGATTTCACTTTAATACGCATAGCGTTGGATAATCAAAAAAACATCCGATTACAATCTCCTGCTGAGGATGGCATTGACTTCAATTCTCTTCGTGTTGTTATTGGTAACAACTGGATTTGGCTTGCACTTATTTTTATTTCGATTAACATTATTGCCTACCTCTCGATTCGATACACCAAAAATGTATATGAATCTCAATCTGAATTAAAATTAGATATTAAAAAGAATGCATCCGAGTTGGGTATAAAAAGTGTTGTTGAAGATCAGAATGTCAACGTAGTTTCAGGAGAAATTGAAATTATAAAATCGAAGCTGTTTTTAAGTCACGTTATTGATTCTGCAAAATTAGAGGTAAGCTATTACAGTATTGGTCGTTTGCTAAACGATGAGCTTTATACGAATGCTCCATTTTATATAACGCATCGCAAAGTAAAGGACAACCAGTTTTTAAATACACCGATTTATCTTGATGAAAAAGATAATACTCATTTTATTCTTACTATTGGTGATCAGGGAGAAGAAGTAACTGCAGAGTATGATAAACCGATTTCATTGCCAGGGCTGGAGCTTACCATCAATAGAAATAATGACTTCGTAAAAGGTACCGAGATTGGTTATTTCTTTATTCTAAACAGCCATAATGTATTGCTGGATTATCTCACCAGTCGATTAGAAGTTGAACCTATTAATTTCAACGCGAATACAATTCGGATTTCTTTTAAGGACAATAATCCAATAAAGGCGTATGCAATTTTAAATAAAATTGACACCATTTATCTTCAATACAGCAACGACCAGAAGAACTTGGCAAACAAACAAAAAATAGATTGGGTATCGAATGAACTTGCTCACATTGAGAAGAGAATGGAGGACTTTGAAAATTATTTCGAAGACTTTACACTTCAAAACAAAACCAATAATTTGGATGACGATTTAAAGAATACCGTGGCTGCAATTAATCGTATTGATTCGCAACGTTATGAGATGTCGCGAAGAGTAAAAGATGTAAATAGTTTAGTAGATGGACTTAATCAGGGTAATTTTTTTGTTTCTCTTTCGCAGCACCAATTTCTTCCCAGCTCTCTTGCGAAAAATTTAGAAACACTCGAAGAACTCTATCTTGAGCAGGAAAAGTTAAAGCTTTCCTATAGTGAGGTGACATTTGCCTTTCGGGAAAAACAAAAGGAAATTGAAACGATTCAAGGTAAGGTACTTGGGCAGTTAATAGAGTTAAAGGCTGATGCACTTCGGAAACTGCAAGAATTGAATCAACGCAAAGTGCAACTAGAAAATACATTTGCTACTCTTCCGGATAAGAGCACGCAATTTTCTAAGAACCTACGCTTCTATAAACTGTATGAGCAGTTTTATTTATCATTGATGCAATCAAAATCCGAGTTTGAGATTGCTCAAGCTGGCAGCATACCGGATTTTAAAATTCTTTCACCGGCCACGATACCAGGCTCTCCAATCTCGCCCGATAAATGGATGATTACAGGTATCGGTTTTGTGGCCAGTCTTGTTATAATTCTCTTTTTTATTGGTACGCTTTATTTGCTGAACAATAAGATTACCAGTATCACCGAACTTGAAAGAATCAGAGAAGTACCTGTACTTGGTGTTGTTCCGACTTCACGGTATTCAAATGGAAAAGGACTTCATATTATCGATCATCCAAAGTCCATGGTAAGTGAAGCCATTCGCACCTTGCGAACCAATCTTGATTTTTTCAACACCAATCTGAATCAAAAAGTAATTGCAATTTCCTCTACGGTTTCGGGTGAAGGAAAATCTTTTATTGCCATGAACTTAGGGGGCGTAATTGCATTGTCGAAAAAGAAAGTAATTCTTCTTGATCTCGATATGCGCAAACCAAAAGTAAATTTGCCTGCCTCGGTAGAAGATAAATCAAAAGGTGTAAGCACAATTCTTATTCGTAAGAATAGCTGGCAAGAGTGCATTATAAAAACCCAGCAGGAAACTTTTGACTATATTGCTTCTGGACCACACCCACCAAATCCGTCTGAACTTTTATTGAATGGCGAATTCGAAGGATTATTAAGTGAGTTGAGGAAAAGTTACGATTACATTATTTTGGATACACCGCCAGTAGGTCTTGTCACAGATGGTATCATGGCGATGAAGCGTGCTGATATTTCAATTTATATTTTCCGGGCAAATTATTCCAAGAAAGACTTTATGAGTAACCTTCAACGAATTATTAATATCAATAAATTTTCAACTATTACGACCTTGTTAAATGCCCTTCCTTCAACTGGAGAGAATAGTTATGGTTATGGTTACTACGAAGAACCAAAGCGGGGAAATTGGATAATGAATTTTTTTAAATCGTAATGTTTAATTGGCTAAAAAAAAAGGATACCGCATCTCTCGCCGAAGCCTTACGCATCGACATTCACTCACATCTTCTTTCAGGTATAGATGATGGCGTTCAGTCTGTTGAACAGGCGGAAGAAATTATACGACACTTTCAACAATTGGGATATTCCAGGCTCATCACAACACCGCATATAATCAGTGATGCTTACAAGAACACTCCAGAGATAATCAAACAAAAACTGCAAGAGCTTCAATTGCACTTGGAAAAGGCAGGTGTAGATGTTGAAATTCAGGCCGCCGCTGAATATTATTTGGACGATTATGTGTTTAAGTTGGTCGAGCAAGATAAGGAAGTTCTTACTTTTGGAAATAAGTATATGCTCTTCGAGACAAATTTTTTAACAGAACCGTTCAACATGAAAGAATTTATTTTTATGGCAACTGTTAAAGGATACAAGCTCGTTTTAGCTCACCCTGAACGTTACCAGTACATGTATCAAAATATAGAAAAGGCAAGTGACTTAATTGATCGGGGTGTTCTTTTGCAAGTTAATATCAATTCAATTGTGGGGCATTATGGAGCTGAGGTACAGTCAGTAGCAAAAAAGTTAATAGATCGGGGATGGGTACATTTTCTTGGCAGTGATTGTCATCATCTTCAACATGCAAAATTGATTGAGCAAGCCAAGTCCATGAAGTACTTTCAAAAAGCTTTATCTTTACCTCTCTTAAACAATACACTTTAAATGGTTGCAGTAACAGGTGCCAACGGTCTTCTTGGAAATTTCATTATCCGGAAACTGATTGAACAAAACGAATCTGTTCTGGCTCTAAAAAGATCAGGTAGTGATCTTTCGATGCTTGCTGATGTTGAAAATAAAATCACATGGTGCGATGCTGATATTCTTGACCTGGTATCATTGCATGAAGCCTTTGAAAAAGTAACGCACGTAATTCATGCTGCAGCTATTGTTTCATTCAATCCGCGCAGAGCAAAAGAAGTAATGGATGTGAATGTGCAGGGAACACGTAATGTTGTCAATACTTGCCTAGCACTGGGCATTAAGCGATTGGTGCATATCAGTTCGGTTGCTGCGCTTGGTCGGCAAAAAGGACAAACTCTTATTGATGAAAAGAATAAGTGGATAAGCAATGCACTCAATACCGTTTACGCTGAATCAAAGTATGCATCCGAACTGGAGGTTTTTCGTGGGCAGGAAGAAGGGTTAAGTACGGTCATCCTAAATCCATCTGCCATACTTGGACCAGCAAATTGGAATAGAAGCAGTGCGCAGATTTTTAAGTACAGTTGGGAAGAGAAACCTTTTATTACGGATGGTTTTTTAAACTTTGTAGATGCGCGTGATGTAGCAAGCATTACATGCCAATTGCTACATCATAAAATTGAAGGTGAGCGATTTATTGTGAGTGGAGGAAATATTTCATATGAAAATTTTTTCAGCAAAACTGCGAAGCAATTCAATAAAAAGCCACCTCGCATAAAACTGGGAAAACCATTGCTAAACCTATTAGCAAGGATTGAAAGTATCCGCACCTTGTTTACAAGCGGAGAGCCAATTATGACGCTTGAAAGAGCACGACTTTCCGGATCGGAATTCCTTTATGAAAGCCAAAAAATAAAAAACCTGCTCCATTTTGAATTTCAATCGATTGACCGGACTCTGCAATGGTGCTGTGAATATTACATCCAAAAAAATCAGTCCAAAAAAATAGGATAAAAGGTCTTAGCTTTACATCAGATTTACCTATTTTAGGAAAACCTTTTAGTCCATGTCAAAAGAATATCGCAACAGAGAAGAAGGAAATGAGTTGATTAAGCGTTTTGAGGACCATCTACGAAAAAAGAAAACAGAATTTTACGACCTCGGAGCTTACGAGCAGATCATAGATCATTATATGATGAACGGTAAGCACAACAAAGCGCTTAAGGCCGTTAATCAAGCTATTAGTCAATATCCTTTTTCGACTGAACTGATCACTGTTAAAGCACAAATTTTATCGAATCTCGAAGAATTTGACCAAGCTCTTGAGCTCCTCGATCAGGCGCATGCGCTTCAGCCGAACGATCCTGAAATTTATTTAACAAAGGGTTCTATTTTTTCTTTGAAAGGAGAACATGTAAGTGCTATTGAAAATTTTGAACAGGCTTTAGTTCTTGCTGAGGATAAAGATGAGGTGTATTACAGCATTGGCCTTGCTCATCAATCGATGAGTGATTTTCAACTGGCAATCGATGCATATAAGAATGCTATTGAAATCAATATTAATCACGATGGTGCGCTTTATGAACTAGCTTACTGTCTCGACATTACCGGACAGTTAGAGAGCAGCATTGAATACTATCAGAAATTTATTGATGAAGATCCGTACTCTATAGCGGCATGGTATAACCTGGGTATTGTCTACAACAAGCTTGAGAAATTTCAGGAGGCACTCCATGCTTATGATTATGCAATAACAATTGACGAAACTTTTGCTTCTGCTTATTTCAATATGGGGAATACCTATATGAATTTGAGTGAATACACAAAAGCATTAGATGTGTTCAGAAAAACAATTGATATTGAAGGACCAAGTCCCGAAGTGTACTGTTGTCTTGGAGCTGCATATGAAAGTTTAGAGCAGTATGATTTGGGATTAAAATATTTTCAGAAGGCCGCTAAGCTCGATACACTATATGACGAAGCATGGTTCGGTGCAGGCGCATGTTTAGAAAAACAAGAGAAATGGTTTCAGGCGCTACATTTTTATAATAAGGCGCTAAAGATCAATACAGAAAATGCAGAGTATTGGAAGTCGGTTGCACATGCTGAGTTTAAGGTAGGCAATACGGTATCCAGTATCGACGCATATGAAGAAGCGTGTAAACTTGATCCAACGGATAAAGAAATCTGGCTCAATTGGTCTTTCATTTATTTTGAACAGGGCGATTACGATAAAGCTATAGAGACATTGTTAAATGGTTTTAAGGATGTTCCAGATGATGCCGAGTTCTTTTATCGCATGACTGTTTACTTGATTGAGGGCGGCCGTTTTAAAGAAGCATTTAATTATTTGGAAAATGCACTAATTTTGGATTTTGATGGTCATGCGGCATTGTTCGATTTTTTCCCTAAAATTGAGACCCAGAAGGCCTTATTCAAGATTATCGAACAATTTAGAAAAGAAAACAGCTAATGAATTACGAAATTAAAAACCTGCCTGAGCGAACACAAAAGCCCAGGCAATATGGTTTTACTATGATGATGGACAAAGGTCTAAGCGTGCGTGAAGCGGAAGACTTTGTAAGCAATTGTGCCGAGCATACCGATATCGTAAAATTAGGATGGGCTACATCTTACGTAACACCCAATTTAAAGGATAAACTTGCTGTCTATAAAAATGCTGGCCTGCCTGTTTATTTTGGAGGCACCTTATTTGAAGCATTCGTAATTCGCGATCAGTTTGATGAATATCGCAGGGTATTAGATAAATATGATCTTTCTTTTGCTGAGGTATCAGATGGATCAATGGATATTGATCACGATAAAAAATGTGATTACATCACAAAATTATCAGAACAAGTAACTGTTCTATCAGAAGTTGGGTCTAAAGATGCAGATAAGATTATTCCTCCTTATATGTGGATTGATTTGATGCAGAAAGAACTTGATGCCGGTGCCTGGAAAGTAATTGGTGAAGCACGTGAGAGCGGCAATGTAGGATTATTCAGATCAACAGGCGAAGTACGTTCCGGACTTGTTCAGGAAATTCTAACGAAGATTCCATTCGAGAAAATCATTTGGGAAGCTCCTCAAAAAGCGCAGCAAGTTTGGTTTGTAAAATTACTTGGCGCGAATGTAAACCTGGGCAACATTGCACCTGACGAAATGATTCCTTTGGAGACTATCCGTCTAGGTTTACGTGGCGATACATTTTTACATTTTTTGGGTATCGAAAAAAAGAAAACCAATACTGCCCCGCCATTCGAGATTGACTAAGTCAAAGGCATTTTGAGAAATTTAAGGGACTACATACTTCTCTATATAAAAGGTATTGCGATGGGTGCGGCAGATGTAGTGCCTGGCGTTTCCGGTGGTACCGTTGCGTTCATTACCGGAATTTACGAAGAGCTCCTGTATTCAATAAAAGAAATTGATACAGAATCAATGAAGCTTTTGATTAAGTTCGAGTTCGCTTTATTCTGGAAAAAGATTAACGGAAATTTCTTAGCCGTATTGGTTGCCGGCATTTTAACCAGTTTATTTTCGTTGGCAAAACTGATACTGTATTTATTGAGACATCATCCCATTTCAATCCGGTCGTTTTTCTTTGGATTGATTTTAATTTCAGCACCGTTTATGTTTCGCGAAATTAAAAAGTGGAATGCCTCTGTTATTTTATCCTTCATTATAGGAGTTGCCATTGCCTACTCGATCACTGTATTATCTCCGATTGATTCACCGGATAATCTCGCGTTTGTTTTCTTCGCGGGTGTTTTAGCAATTTGTGCTATGATCCTGCCGGGTGTCTCAGGCGTGTTTATATTATTGCTTATTGGAAAATATCAATTCATTGTTGGTTCGATGATGGCGTTTGATATTCTCATCATTCTTGTTTTTATTACTGGTTGTTTGGCAGGAATTCTCAGTTTTTCCAGATTTTTAAGCTGGATATTGGATAATTATCACAGTGCTACCGTAGCTTTGCTCGCTGGTTTTATGATTGGCTCGTTAAACAAAGTCTGGCCTTGGCGCGAGGTTTTAGAATATGTAACCAACAGCAAAGGCGAGCAAGTACCTGTATTTGACAAAAGTGTTTTACCTTGGCATTATATAGACACCACCAGTAAAGACCCTCAGGTTTTCCAGGCAATTTTAATGATGGCGCTTGGTGTTTTTATAGTAGTAGTATTGGAAAAAATTGCAACAAGAATTAAAACAAAAATCTGAACATGGAAAAAGTATTCGGACTAATCGGTGCTACCGTTAGTCATTCATTCTCTAAGGCATATTTTGATGAAAAATTCTTTCGTGAGGGTCTTCGGGATTATCACTATGAATTATTTCCCTTGAATAGCATCAATGACATTGAGTCTTTATTGAAGGATACAAAAGGACTGACCGGTCTGAATGTTACCATTCCATACAAAGAACAAGTGTTTAAATATTTGGATGAAGTAGATGGTTTCGCCAAAAGAATTGGGGCCGTTAACGTAATCAAAATTAAAGATGGTAAGCTTCAAGGTTTCAATACTGATTCAGACGCATTCTTTGAAACGATTAAACGTGGGTGCCAGAGGAAAATAAATTAAGTGCTTTGAGTTTAGGAACCGGTGGTTCTTCAATAGCTGTTCAGGAAGCTCTTAAAAAATTAGGTGTT
>JANMRZ010000183.1:0-24815 GCA_031388805.1 Chryseolinea sp. | reverse complement strand
GAAATCTTTTCTATTTGTTTTGTACTCAGTGCCATTCGTATCGAATGATGTAAATATATCAATCTGCTCTAAGTACGCAAAGCCTATTGAAAAGGTTCAATTGTTCAAATAATGGAGAAACGCATGAATTCATTTTGAAGGAGCAATTCATCCCATCATAATGATGTATTCTGATGGGATGAAAGGATTAGACTGAATATGCAGCTTCTTGAATTATGATCGAAGTTGATCTTTGTATAAAACCGATCCAATATAATTTGAAGAATCCGATTCAGTATCTGGATGCGGTAGATGCCGCCTTATATTGTCATGCTGTTTGCTTGTTAGTACTGTAGATAGTTTTTAGATATTCTTTAAGAGTAGTAGGTTTTCGGCCAATCAGTTTTTCTAAATCACTGGATGAAGTTTCGAACTCTCCCTGACGTATGGCTTCAGAAAAACCTGCGAACATCCCTACATATTCCATGGGTACTCCGGCTTTTGAAAGTGTGTCAATATAAATTTCCGATGAAGGACTGAGATAGGAAACCTGCTTGCCCGTTGCTTCACTTATAAATGATGCTGCGTCATGCAAAGAATAATTTGTGCTGCTTGAAATAACGTATTCTTTATTTTCATGACCGCTGGTCGCCAGAATATTCGCTGCAGCTTCGGCCATATCTTGTCTTGTAGTGTATGCTGATTTTCCTTCTCCTGCTGGAAGAAAAATACCGGTTTCCAAAACTTTTTCACCAAAGAACATTGGCAATACATCTGCATATAAACTATTCAGCATGATCGTATATGGAATACCGCTTGCTTTAATAAGCTTATCTGTTTCAATATGAGACTTACCAACAAATGCAATGGGCGAACTTTCTGTTTCATTCTTGCGAACAAAACTGGTATAAACAATATGTTTTACACCTGCTTCGCGCGCAGCGTTTACTGCATTTTCCTGTTGCTTCAACCGATTGGAAATGTCATTTCCTGAGATCAGTAATAGTTTATCAATGCCTTTGAATGCGGAAAGTAATGAGGTGTAATCATCGTAGTTTCCCATTTTGATGTTTATACCTTTAGCTTTTAGGTCTTCTGCTTTTGTGGTATCTCTAACCAACGCAGAAATGGTGTTAGCGGGAATTCCTTTCTTTAAAAGAAAATCAATTGTTGCTTGCCCGAAATGTCCTGTTGCTCCTGTTATTAAAATCATATGCTTTGTTTTTGTGTAAATAAAAATGTTCTCAAAAGTATTTATATTTGCTATACATAAGTAACCACTATACCAAAGTATAGTGCTATACTTTGGTATAGTGGCAATTTAAAAACAGATTATGGGAAGAGTATCAGAACTGGATCAGGTAAAGAAATGCTCAGGAACTTTTGTATTGGCCGTGAACGATACCCTGAATGTAATTAATGGCAAATGGAAATTACCAATTATGGGTTCATTGCTCTTTGGTAAAAAAAGATTTAAAGAGATGGAACGAGAAATTCCTAAAATCACACCGCGCATGCTTTCTAAAGAGCTAAAAGATTTAGAAGTGAATGGAATTGTGAAGCGTACTGTACGTGGCACTATCCCTGTAACAGTTGAATATGAACTAACCAAGTCAGGAGAGTCGTTTAAAACAGTACTTGATGTAATGGTAGAATGGGGTCTTTTGCATAGAAAGAATGCTATGGGCAAATAATGTATTGTTTGGCAGGTCATGAAAGAAACCATCACCAATTATAAATTCAATCTTGTCTGCCACTGGAGTTTGAGATACTTTCCATTAGAGACCTGTCCAGAAAATATAAGGATAGACTCAAAGTTCTAATGGATTAGAATGTAATACTTAACGATTTATGAAAAAGAATGTATTGATCACGGGCGCATCTGGAAATCTGGGGAAGGCAGCAGTGGAAAAATTTATGGCAGAAGGGTATAAGGTTGTTGCAACGGTATCACCTGGCAAAAAATTAGGCTTTGAAGTGGCAGGTGATGTTGAAACTTTTGAAGCCGACCTTACAGACGAAAAAAATGTTGAGAGTGCAATAGCAAAGATTATAGGCGAGCATCATAGCATTGATGTTGCTTTACTTTTGGTAGGTGGCTTTGCAGCCGGTGGAATAAGAGAAACCGATGGAGCAAGTTTAAAAAAGATGTATGCACTAAATTTTGAGACGGCCTATTACACTGCACGCCCCGTCTTTCTTCAAATGCAAAAACAATTATCGGGTGGAAGAATTGTTTTGGTTGGTGCGCGTCCGGCATTAAATGCAGCGGATGGAAAAAATCTTTTAGCCTATGCTCTTTCAAAATCATTGTTATTCAAACTGGCTGATTTCTTAAATGCAGAAGGAGCAACTAAGAATGTTATTGCATCCGTAATTGTTCCCAGTACAATTGACACACCGGTTAACAGACAGACAATGCCATCGGCTAATTTTTCCGATTGGGTAAAACCAGAAGAGATTGCAGAGGTGATGGCGTTCATAACATCAGCCAATGGAAATGCCTTGCGCGATTCTGTTTTTAAAATTTATGGGAACGCATAATTATAAATCAATGACGAACAAGAAAAAAATACTCGCCATCTCTGGCAGCACAAGAAAGAAATCGTCCAACTTAAATTTGATCAACGCCATTGAAGAGCTTTCATCTTCAATTTTTTCAATTTCGATTTTTGAAGGCTTAACTGATATCCCACACTTTAATCCGGATTTAGACAATGAAAATCCACCAGAAGCAGTAGTAAACTTTCGCAGATTGCTTAGAGAAGCAGATGGGATATTGATTTGTACGCCTGAGTATGCCATGGGCGTACCCGGTACATTAAAGAATGCAATCGACTGGATTGTTTCATCCTGTGAATTTTCACACAAGCCCCTGGCATTGATCACAGCATCTTCAATGGGAGAAAAAGGACACGCATCACTATTAGATACATTAAAGATAATTGAAGCAGGAGTTACAGATGACACACAACTTGTAATCCCATTTGTAAAAACCAAAGTGAGCAGTGAAGGTAAAATCACAGACGAAGTAACATTATCCAGCGTTCTGAAATTAATTGAGGCGTTGAATCAGAATATAGATAGACATGCGCTTCAGCCCAAACTAAATTTTTAATAAGTCCCTCTTCTATAAAAATGCATTTGTGAACCATCGTTTGCTTAATTAACACTAGCCTTGTCATCTACGCGACAGAATATATAGAGTAAGACAGATCATCTTTATAGAAAATTACTGATGATGTTACGAAGGGTTTATCTTATTCTGTTCGCCTCAATTTCCTCATGGACGAGTTTTGCACAGCAAGCAAAGACCACTGACCAATTCGATGGTACTTTTAGTTTTGGAAAATACCAGGGAGCATTGTCATTACACTATTCACATTTATGGAAGATTGGAAAGTCAGGGAAGTTAGCGATTGGTTTGGGTGGCCGTACCACTTCATATTTGGGAGCAAATCAATATTACATCACAGCACCAGCTCAGCTAACCTCTGGGAGTACAGGACCTTTTGTAATCTTTAAAGAAAATATTGATGAGAACATCGATACATTATTGGTGAAGTCGCCACAGGTAATGATGATCAATGTTAGTATTAATATAGAGTACCAGCTTTCCTCCCGGTTCACAGCTGGTTTTAATATTGATGCTATCGGTTTTTCTTTTGGAGGAAAACAACCTGCTAATTATATCAATGGTTTCACAGGTAAAAATACAAGCGCAAAACCGACCGGTTTTAATGCTTTGCTCATTAGTGATAATGATCGAGGTAGTTTGAATTCAGAACTTTTTGCCAAATACAAACTCAATGATAAATGGAGTGTAAGGGCAGGGGCTCAGTTTTTATTTACAGAATACACTACCGAAACAGAAGTGCAACAATATCCGGAGCCAAATGATCGCTTCCGCAGAAAGTCATTGTTGCTCGGTGTGGGCGTTAATTATCTGATCAAGTGAGAAAAAAATATAAACACAGAAACTATGAAAATCTTAACATCTATTCTTTTGCTTTCATTGGTGATGGCATGCGATCCGGAAGATGCTACACCCATTACACCATCGAACCCTTCGGACATTGATTTTACAAATGCCACTGCTGTGAAGGAAGGAATGTTCATCGGCATTGGAGGTCACACAGCAAGTGGAACTGCAACAATTTATGAACTGTCCGGAAAAAAATATATCGTATTTGATCCGTATTCATCTCAAAATGGTCCTGACTTAAAAGTATATCTCAGCAAAGATGAAATTGCAACAGAATACATTCGTGTTGGAAAGCTGATGGCAGTAATGGAAAGGCAAGTGTATGAAGTACCCGGCAATCCTGATCTTGAGCAATATCCTTTTGTACACGTTTGGTGCGAAGCGTTTTCAGTAGAGTTTGCGCGAGCTCCACTGAATTAATGACATTAACTCATTACTTCCGTTTCTTATTTCGAACCTCTTTTTGGTTGAATTAATTTAGCAACCAGACCTGTCCAACCGGTTTGGTGCGTTGCTCCTACACCTCTTCCATTATCACCATGAAAATATTCATAAAAGAGAATGTAGTTATTGAAGTGCGGATCATTCTGCAGTTTTTCATATTGTCCATTGACAGGTCGTCTTCCACTTTCATCTTTTCTAAAAATGTTTATCATTCTTTCGGAAAGATCATTGGCGATTTCCATTAAGTTCTTCTTTTGTCCTGAACCGGTTGGGTGCTCAATTTTAAAATCATCTCCGTAATAATGATAGAAGCGTTGAAGCGATTCAATCAATAAATAATTTACAGGAAACCAAATTGGACCACGCCAATTCGAGTTGCCACCAAACATGGACGAATCACTTTCACCGGGTGTGTACTTTACACTAAACTCTTTGTTGTTTGCATAGAATCTAAACGGATTCTCATCGTATACTTTCGACAATGCCCTGATTCCGTATGCTGATAAAAACTCTGATTCGTTCAACATGCGTTTCAATATACATTTCATTCGATGACCTCGAAGCAAGGATAGCAAGTGTCTTTGTTTTTTCCCTTTATCTCCCCAACGTGAAATCAGATTGGCGAGATCAGGTCTGTTTTGCAAGAACCACTCAAGGCGTTTCGTAAACTCAGGCATCGAGTTGAAAAGATCTTCGTCCAATACTTCCACTGCGAACAATGGAATCAATCCAACCATCGATCGGATTTTCATGGGTGTACGCTTGTCATCTGGAGTATGCAGTACATCGTAGAAAAATTCATCCTCTTCATCCCACAGATCAAGACCTTCATTGGTAATGGCACTTGCGATGTAAAGAAAATGTTCAAAGAATTTTGTTGCTAAACTTTGATAGGTTGGATTTTCTTTCGCCAGTTCAAGCGCCATGCGCATCATGTTCAGCGTAAACATTGCCATCCAGCTTGTTCCGTCAGATTGTTCAATGTATCCACCGGTAGGAAGTTGTGTGCTGCGATCGAAAACGCCAATGTTATCCATTCCTAAGAAGCCACCTTGAAAAATGTTACAGCCCGTTTGATCCTTTTTATTTACCCACCAGGTGAAGTTCAACAAGAGTTTGTGAAATACTTCTTCTAAAAATTTACGATCACCTTTTCCGCCCTGGAGTTTCTGATCAATTTTATACACACGCCACGTGGCCCATCCATGCACAGGAGGGTTAACATCACTGAAGGTCCATTCATATGCCGGCAGTTGTCCGTTAGGATGCATGTACCATTCTTTTGTTAACAGAAGCAATTGATGTTTTGCAAATTCAGGATCGACCATTGCGATTGGAATGGTGTGAAATGCTAAATCCCATGCAGCGTACCAGGGATACTCCCAGGTATCAGGCATGGAAATAATATCTGCGTTGTTAAGGTGAGTCCAATCCTTATTGCGCCCATTTTTTCTTTCTTGTGGTGGAGCAGGTAGTGCAGGGTCTCCCTTTAACCATTTAGCAACATCATAATAATAGAACTGTTTACTCCACATCATTCCGGCGATGGCCTGACGCTGAATGTTCTTTTTGTCTTCGTCTTTAATTTGATTTTGAAGATCTTGAAAGAACTCATCGGCTTCTTTTAGTCGTTGATCGAATACAATATTAAAATCCTGGAATGGTTCGGTCGAGAATTTTGGTGTTAATCGTAGCTGAATGGTTCGGGATTTTCCTGCGGGGATTTTTAATTCGTAGTTGAGAGCGGACTTGGTTCCTTTGTGTATTTTATTAATGGCAAGTTTATTTCTAGATATTAGGTAGTCGTTTACACCATCTTTGAAAGTTCCTTCTTTTGGAGAATTGTAAAGTCGGTTGGTATTGGTTTCATTTTCGCAGAACAGAACTTCTGGCTTGCCATCAAAGAATAGATAGCGATTTCCAAGCACATCATTATTAATGCAGATAATATTATCCTCATCTAAGTATAATTCTGGTTTGTAAGAGTCGTGTCCCCAGGACCATGTATTACGAAACCATAGAGTGGGTAATACATTCAACAAAGCGGATTCATTTCCACGATTTTCAATCGTAATCCTCATCAGAATATCTTCTTCATCTGCTTTTGCATATTCAATGAATACATCAAAATATTTATTCTCATTAAAGATGCCGGTGTCCATTAATTCAAACTCGGGATCGAGTTTGCCTCTTCGTTTATTTTCTTCGACTAACCATTGGTACGGAAATTCGTTTTGAGGATACTTATACAGCATCTTCATATAGGAATGTGTCGGTGTACTGTCGATGTAGTAGTAATGATCTTTGCAATCTTCAGCATGATTACCCTCGTTTCCCGCAAGACCAAAAATTCTTTCTTTGATAATGGGATCTTTCTTATTCCACAACCCGACAGACAAACACAACAACTGCTTTTCATCACTAATCCCTCCAATACCTTCTTCACCCCAACGGTAGGCTTTGCTGCGAGCGGCATCATGCGTTACAAAAGTCCACGCATCACCCTTCGTGCTGTAATCTTCACGCACGGTTCCCCATTGGCGCTCGGTTAAGTAAGGACCAAACTTGCGCCAGTTTTTTTTCAGATCGCGATCTTCGATGAGACGTTGTTTTTCTGCGGTCATAAATTAATTTGAAAATTTGTCAATAGGTATTTTAGAAGGTCGCTAATGTATCAGCATTTTCAATTTTTCAATCAGATCATTTTCAAATTATCCATTGTCTTCAAAACCTGGATACAATAGCATACCCCCATCGACAAATAATGTGATGCCGTTTACATATTCTGAATCATCGGAAGCAAGCCACACTGCTGCACCACCAATATCTTCCGCTTCACCAATACGTTTGGCAGGTATAAGTTTTAGTAATTGATTGTATGCTTCAGGCGTTTGCCAGGCAGCATGATTAATGGGTGTACGAATGGCACCCGGCCCAATGCTGTTGACGCGAATTTTTAATGGAGCATATTCTTGTGCAATGCTTTTCATCAACATCATTACTCCACCTTTGGAAGCAGAGTAATTTGCATGACCCGCCCATGGAATAACTTCATGAACCGAACTCATGCATATAATTTTTCCGGCAGACTTGGATCGCTCAGGCACAATACCTCTGCGCATAAATTCCTTTATCGCTTCACGCGAACACAGGAACTGACCCGTTAGGTTAATGCTGATAACGTGATTCCATTCTTCCAATGTCATGTCATGGAACCTGGCATCTTTCTGTAGACCTGCATTGTTCACTAAAATATCAACCGTGCCATAGTGTTTGATAGTTTGTTTAAACATGGCGATTACTTCTTTTTCGTTACTGACGTCCGCTTTAATCACCATGCCTTCACCACCTTTCGCTTTGATTTCATTCAATACGGTTTCAGCTTTCTCCGGACTACTGGAGTAATTAACAATCACTGTGGCACCTTCTTCCGCTAATGCCTTGGCGACTCCGGCTCCAATACCTGAACTGGCACCTGTAACAATTGCTACTTGGCCTTGCAATTTTTTTGTTTTGATAGTCATGCTACATTCTTATGTTCGTTCGAAATTGATTCTAGGGCAAAGTAATTAGTTGTTGATCTTACTAAGGTCGTGATTAACTTGCTAATGTGAGTGCTGAAAACTCAATTTACTTTCATCCATTAATTAACTTCCAGATTCTTAAGTTTGGTAGATTACCGTAACCGTTTGTCCTCAGAATAGAGCCAGATTTGCTAAATCATTATGGCGAAATATTTCTCAACAATTTTATCATCCACCCCTGTAAGACTATAAATCAAATTCGATTGAACTTATGTATTTTGGAATCTTTTACTTCATATGAAAAGAACTTTACTATTTCTAGTGCTTTCCGTTCCATGCGTTTCGCTGGCACAAAGCTCATCAGGAGAAAATTTAATCCAATATGTTAATCCATTAATTGGCACACATAAGATGGGACATACCTATCCGGGAGCTACTGTTCCTTTTGGAATGGTTCAGCTCAGTCCGGAGACGGATACACTTTCGTATGACTATCAAGGCAAATACAATGGACCGGTCTATAAATACTGTGCAGGCTATCAATATGATGATCCAACGATTGTTGGTTTTAGCCACACACACTTCAGCGGAACGGGTCATTCTGATTTAGGCGATATTTTGATTGTGCCAACGGAAGGTAAACTGCAACTCAATCCAGGAACAGAAGATCATCCTGAAAGGGGATATCGATCTGTTTTCTCACATAGCAACGAAGTAGCAGAACCTGATTATTATAAAGTTCTTCTGGAGGATCATAACATTCTGGCCGAACTCACTTCCAGCAATCGTGTTGGGTTTCATCAATATACTTTTCCGCAATCGGATCAATCGCATATCATCATTGATCTCATGAGTGGCATTTATAATTATGAAGATAAAAATGTATGGACGTTCGTTCGAATAGAAAATGATACACTTATTACCGGTTATCGTCAAACAACAGGATGGGCCAAAACGCGAACGGTTTATTTTGCAATATCTTTTTCCAAACCATTTTATCAGTACGGCAATAAAGATTATTCAAAGACTCAGGTGTACAAAGGTTTCTGGGGAAAGTTTGATCAACGAAAGAATTTTCCTGAAGTAGCAGGAAGACAAATCAAACTTTATTTTGATTTCAAAACATCAGCAAATGAAAAGATAAAAATGAAAGTGGCATTGTCTCCTGTAAGTACAGAGGGGGCACTGCAAAACATGAAATCAGAAATTCCACATTGGAATTTTGATAAGGCAAAGAAGGACGGACAAGCATTATGGAATAAAGAGTTGAGTAAAATCATCGTCAACACAACAACAAAGGATGAGAAGATTAATTTTTACACGGCGATGTACCATACTTTTCTGGGTCCGACTACCTACATGGATGTGAATGGAGATTATCGTGGCTTAGATCAGAACAACCACAAAGCAGAGAATTTTACAAACTATACAACCTTTTCGCTTTGGGATACTTACCGCGCATTGCATCCACTCTTTAATATAGTGCAACCTAAACGAAATGCTGACATGGTGAAATCGATGTTAGCGCATTATGATCAAAGTGTTCATCCGATGTTGCCAGTATGGTCGCATTATGCCAATGAGAATTGGTGTATGATTGGGTATCACAGTGTATCCGTTATTGCCGATGCCGCCATAAAAGGCAACGCTGATTTTGATTTGCAAAAAGCACTGGACGCATGTGTTACAACTGCACGACAGAAATTCTATGGTGGACTTGATGCCTACATTGCTTCAGGATATGTACCCGATGAAAAGAGTTCTTCTTCCGTATCCATGACACTCGAATATGCTTATGATGATTGGTGCATTGCACAACTCGCCAAGAAATTGAATCGAAATGATATTTATAATGAGTTTATAAAGCGATCAGAGAATTGGAAAAATGTTTTTGATACTTCGATTGGATACACTCGCCCGAAATTGGCAGATGGAACTTTCAAGAAAAACTTTGATGTGTTGAGCACACATGGTCAGGGATTCATTGAGGGCAATGCGTGGAATTATAGTTTATATGTTCCGCAAAATCCGGCTGAACTAATTAAGAAAATGGGTGGAACAAAACGTTTTGTTGCACATCTGGATTCCCTGTTCATAATGTATTTACCGGATAAGTATTTTGCCGAAACGGAAGACATCACACGGGAAGGCATCATTGGAAATTATGTGCATGGCAATGAACCGGCTCACCATGTTGCCTACCTATACAATTGGACAGATCAACCCTGGAAAACACAAGAGCGTGTTCGGATGATTTTGAAAAAACAATATCAGGCAACACCCGATGGATTAGGAGGTAATGATGACTGCGGACAAATGAGTGCCTGGTATATTTTTAATGCGCTTGGGTTTTATCCTGTTGCTCCTGGATCAGATCAATACTCAATAGGTAGTCCTTCGATACAAAACGCAACACTCAAATTTGAAAATGGAAATACCTTGATAATTGAAGCAAAGAATCAGAGCGATAAGAATGTGTATGTACAAAAGATTGAGGTAAATGGAATTGCATTAAAAAGATTTTATCTCACCCACGATGAAATCATGAAGGGAAGGACAATAACTTTTTATATGAGTGCAAAACCGAAAAAGTAATAGTAATGAAACATTTTCCTGTAACCAGTTCTGTTCTTTCAGCTGAAAAGCTTTGTGAATTTTTACGCGTTAACTATTCTTTAGGTGAAGACGCTACATGTCATTTACTAAAAACTTTTGTAAACGATACTTATTTAGTTAAGGATGGCTCTACGAAATATGTGTTTCGTGTTTATAGTTTTGATTGGAGATTGGAGATTGAAATTGCTGAAGAAGTAAGATTGGTCAATCTCTTGCGCAAAAATCATATCGCAGTATCATATGCCATTGCAGATTCGTCAGGAAAGCATATTCAAAAACTATTGGCTCCGGAGGGCGAGCGATTCGGAGTATTATTTTCTTTTGCGGAAGGAGAAAAAAGTTTTAACCCTTCTGTTGATATAAATTTTCGGATCGGTGAAATGATGGCAAGAATACATAAGCACACCTTGAACTTGAAGTTAAAAAGAGCGAATTACAATCCTGAGACCCTGTTGATCGATTCGTTTGAAAAATTCAAATCCTATCTGCCTGTTGAATCGGACGATAAGAAGTTCATGTTGACGGCACAACAATTTTTGTTGCAAGAATTTAAAAACGCGGACCTTTCAAAAATCAGACAAGGTGCAGTGCATCTCGACATCTGGGCTGATAATCTTCATGTTGATGCAGACAATAACATCACGCTTTTCGATTTTGACTTCTGCGGAAACGGGTGGCTTTGTTATGATATTGCTTTTAGTCTTCTCATGTTGTTTAGCATGGAAGGTAATGAGGTTGAATATCGTAAGAAAGCTGATAGCCTTTTAAAGGGATATGAGTCCATTACAACTATCAGTAATGAAGAAAAGAGAATGATTTCAGTAGTGGCCGCCAGTATTTCTTTCTTTTATTTAGGTGTTCAGCGAGAACGATTTGCAACCATCTTTTTTAATGTAGAACATTTGAAAAGATTCGTGAACTTTAGAATTAAAAAATGGATGACGTTTAATGGCTTGAATATAGAAGTGCCAGTTCAATCCTCGTGAATTGATAGTGACTATTTCAAAACCTAAATCTTTGAATGAAACCCCTCATCAATAAAAAATATCGCCTGGAGAAATTTGACGGCAAAGGTGGATGGACATTTGTGCGGCTCCCTGAAATTCCGAAAGATAAGAAAGCACATTTTGGTTGGGTGAAAGTAAAGGGTACAATTGATGATTATGAAATAAGAAAGTATCATTTAATGCCCATGGGCAATGGTCATTTGATGTTACCGGTGAAAGCGGAAATTCGGAGGAAGATAAAAAAGGACGTTGATGATTTAGTTCACATCATTCTCTATCCGGATAATGAACCCTTGGAGGTGCCTGAAGAAATGCTGCTTTGTTTGGAAGATGAACCAAAAGCATTGAAGTTTTTTAATTCACTTTCGGAGAGTGAGCAGAAGTTTTATATTGGATGGGTATACTCAGCAAAGCGAGAAGAAACAAAGATCGATCGGTTGGCCAAAACCATCAATCGACTTTCAAAACATTTGAAGCTTTATGAGAAAGGTAACTAACCTCTTTATTAAAGTTTAAGTCCTGGAAAACAATACGACATGATATACATAACACAACTCATTTATATAAAAGCAGGAGAAGAAGATACTTTTCATCGCTTTGAAGAAGTTGCTATTCCGATCATTGAAAAATACAATGGCAAGTTATTGTTGAGAGTGCGACCTGATCCGAAAGAAATAATTGAAGCCAATACAGAAATACCGTATGAAATTCATCTGGTTACATTTGAGACGGAAAATGATTTTGAAAACTTCAAGCAGGATAAAGAGAGATTGCAATTTCTGCACCTAAAAGAACAATCGAGAAAATCAAGTTTAATGATTAAAGGAGTTGTGCTTTAAGAGTTTCACTAGTGTAACCTTTATGATATAGTGAAGAATACTGAATACCTTTCCGAAAGTAGTATATGAAGAACATTTTGATAAAAGATTTGGATCTCTGGCAGTTTGATAGTTTAGTAAATGATACTTCCGTAAGACATTTTGTTACGGATCGAAATTCGCGAAAGCATGAAAAAGAATTTACCCTCAGCTACTCAAGTGTACCCGATAGAAATGAAATACTTAAAAATCGGATTGCACTTGCTGAAGCAATGGGTATATCAGAATCGAACTTGTATTTCCCATCGCAGGTACACAAAACGAAAATTGTAAACGTTACACGACAGACTTCAAAAGATGAAGTGCTTGAAACTGATGCGTTAATCACAAATGAAAAAGGTATCTGCATTGCCGTCATGTCAGCCGATTGTGTCCCAATAATATTATATGATGTAAAGAACAAAGCTGTTGGGGCAATTCATTCAGGATGGAGAGGTACAGTAGCTAAGATTCTGGAGAAGACACTGCGCCAAATGAATTCACAATTCGGAACAAAAGGAGAAGACCTCATCGCTTGCATCGGACCTTCTGTTTGTCAGGACTCGTATGAGGTAGGAGAAGAAGTAGTGAAAGAAATAAAGAATGCTTTTGGAGAAAGCAATGATCTCATGATTCAGCAAGCAAACAACAAAGCCAAGCTCGATCTCTGGAGCGCCAACAAACTTCAGTTGCTTGCCTTTGGTGTTGCAGCATCACGCATTGAAGTTTCTGATTTATGTTCGGTAAAAAACAATCATCATTTTTTCTCTGCACGAAAAGGTGATTCCGGCCGATACGCGGCCGGAATCATGTTGAATTAATTTTATAGTAAAATTCTATTGTATAAGTGAAATTATAGTTCAAGTTGAATAGGTAGCCTAACGCATTTGTTGATTCATGCTCTTTTGCTCCAGAGGAGCAACGTGTTTATAGAATAACAGAAATCAATTTTTCTGACTCCAGAGGAGTCACCTGTTCATATGTACCAAACGAAATTGATTGATCTTTAAAGATGCCTTTCCTCAACTGAGTTAAATCTTGAAACCAATGTTTTGATTATAGTGTATTGCTCTGAGGGAGCGCAACAGGTGGCTCCTCTGGAGCCAATCACTTTAACTTTATTCGTTTCTATAAACAGGTTGCTCCTCTGGAGCGTGGTCTACAAAATGTATATCAACCCAGATTATGCATTAAAGAAAATAGCCCTGACCTTTAGGCCGGGGCTATTGCATAACCTGAGATTAATCAAAGTGTATTACAAATTTCTAAAACTCCTACTCTGATCGCAATATCTTCGCTGGATTGGTATTCGCCCCACGAAGTATCTGTAAACTCACCGTACCCAATGCGATGATGATAAGAATGATCACAGGCACCACAAATAGATCCCATTGCAATCCGATTCTAAACGCGAAGTTTCCAAGCCATGTATCAAGTCCATACCAGGTTAACGGTAGAGCAATTACACTTGCAATTAAAACAAGCTTTAAAAATTGCCACGATAGCAACGATAATATACTGCTGACAGAAGCACCCAATACCTTTCGAATTCCAATCTCTTTTAGTTTTTGAGTGGTAGTAAAAGAAGCAAGTCCCCACAATCCCAAACAAGCAATGACAATGGCAAGGATGGCGAACAAACTAAAGATCTTCGCGAATTGCTGATCATCTTTATATTGACGATCAAAGAAATCGTCAAGAAAATAATAATCGAATGGATTACCAGGAAAGGCTTCCTTGTATTGACTTTCAATTTTCTTAATCGTTTCATTCATATTGGCGCTGCTGATGTGAATGGAATAACTCCTTCCTGAAATAGTGTCGGCTTTAAAAAGGAAAGGCGTATGTTCCGTCTTTAAAGAGTTCCAATGATAATTTTTAAGCACACCAAGAATAGCGGTGGTATCATCACCTAATAGAATTCTTTCCTTCAATGCATTTTCTGCATCACCTAATCCAAAAGCAGTAAGGGCAGCTTCATTTATTAAAACAGATTCCATGTCTGATTTAATTTCCGGATTAAACGCTCTTCCGGATATCACAGTGATGCCATAGGTTTCAATAAAATCCGGATCAACCCAAACAACACTGCCGGTTTTGCTTTCTGATTGTTCAGCACCATCTCTGCGCATTCCTGTTCCCCAATTGTATCCGCCACCGGGTATGGCACCAGAGGTAGCAACATTTAATACACCTGGAATTTGTTTGAGTTCATGCTTCAAAGAAATAAGTCTTGCTCGGGCGGTGCCCCGCTCAACAATGCTCGGCCCATTAACGATGAGCATTTGTTCCATTGTTAATCCTTTGTCCTGATTGCGCATGTAGGTCATTTGTCTATAGATGGCAAATGTTCCGGCAATGAGAATCAGCGATGAAGCAAACTGAAATACCACCAATACTTTTCGCAACGAAAATCCGCCGCTCATTTTTTCGGATTTTCCTTTTAATACTTCTGTTGGATTGAAAGAAGACAGCACGACTGCAGGATAAATACCGGAGATGATTGATCCAATCAGAAACAACCCAGAGAGAATTAACCAGAAACGTGGATCACTAAAATCAAAAGAGAAATTTTTGCCAACAATGTCTCCCAGAACAGGCAACAATGCCATGGATATCAACACGGCAAAAACAACTCCTATGAAATTGACCAGAATGGATTCACAAACAAACTGTGAAATGAGTTGACTCCTTAATGCACCAATCGATTTTTTAATACCCACCTCACGGGCACGTTCCATTGCGCGCGCAGTAGAAAGATTAATGTAATTGACCCAGGCAATGGCTAAAATAAAGATGGCAATGACGAGAAAGAAATAGATTGTATTGGTGTTAATGGTTGGACTGGATTCATTTGTATATCCTGGACTTAAATGAATATTCTCAAGCTTTTGAAAGTTAATTACATTTTTGCTGTTTGATTCTGCAAGGTCTTTGCCTTGGTACTTGTCAACGAAAGCTGGCATTTTAGCTTCAACCGTTTTTGCATCTGTGTGAGGATTTAATTCAATGTAGGTTACAAAATTGTACCAGCCCCATCCGTTGTCGTTGGTATATTGTCCATTGGTTAACAGCTTATGGATTGGAATAAGAAAATCAAAATAGAGGTGTGAATTTTCAGGAACGTTCTCAATTATAGCAGTCACCTGGTAATCTCCATCAGACCACCCACCGGAAACCTTCATGATTTTTCCTATCGGATCTTCATCTTTATCAAAGTATCGTTCGGCTGTTTTTTTTGTAATGACAATTGACTCTGGATTATCCAATGCTGTACTTAAATCACCCTGAAGGGGTGTGTAGGTGAAGACATCGAGGAAAGTAGAATCTACGAACTGAATATTGTCTTCATGAAAAGTAGAGGGATCGCCTTTTGGTTTTTTATAGCTCACCACAGATCCTCCGTACATCGGATGAGTTCGAACATAGGTTTTTATTTCAGGAACATCGGCTAGCATAGAAGGACCATGAGCAAAACCCGTGAGCGGACTTGTGCCACGAAGCTCGCCATTGCGATAGCTTGTTGTTGTGACCCTGTAAATGTTGGCAGCGTTCTTATGGTAGCTGTCATAACTCGTTTCAAAATCAACATATTTTAAAATGACCAGGCAGACCGCCACACCAATGGCCAATCCAAAAATGTTAATGAAAGAATACAGTTTTCTTTTCAGCAGGTTGCGAAAGGCGAGGGTAAAGAAGTTTTTGAACATATAGTCACGGTTAAAGGATTGTCATGGATAAGATGTTAAACAGCCAAAGTAAGTTGTAGACCATGCCGAATTATTATTTAAGGTATGGAATTACACACACTTACCGAAAGCAAATACAACTTCATTGATACTCAACAAAGGATTGATGGTTACATGAACAATTGAATAGGTTCCGAAACCGGACAGTTTTATTTAACAATGGAATGATTTCTTGTCGATTCCCTTGAAACCTGTAGCGTCCGATTGATCAAAGAGTTATTCAATGTAGAGTTATACTCAAGCAATTTGCTTTCTAAAATGATGTAGAAGGTACCTGGTTAAAGAATGTGCTCACGTTGCGACAGATGATATTTAGTATTTCTGAACGTATCTCATTGGTGGCGCACCAGAGCTTTTTTGAATAACGGACGCGGGCGTCCGTTATTCAAAAAAGACTTCTACCAGTTTAATCGGATCGCACCGCGATCGGTTCGATCCGATTAAACACTCTTACTTGTGCCACGCACGCTCTTCATCTGGCGCAAATTGTTCTGGCACGAAACATTCGCACACTGTACTGGCGAAAAGTGAAAGACAAAACTTTTTTAGAACATCAATAACAGTAAATTTAAACTGTTTTAGAAAACTTAAGAGCAGGGCAATGGATAAAAATACCTTCATAAACATTTCAACCTCTAGAGGCAAAACGATCTCTTGAAATCAAGGTATCGAAAAATGCCAGTTGTACAAAGGTGATTTATACGACCAAAAACTTTTTAAGTTTCTTGCGTAAGGAGGTTGCGTCAATGGGTTTTTTAATGAATTCGTTAACACCTTGTTTGAGGGCCAGGGCAATTAACTCTTCCTCAGTATCGGAAGAGATCATGATGATCGGTGTATTCTTTTTCTGATCTACGCGTACCAGCTTTAAAACTTCATCGCCATTGTGATGGGGCATGTGAATGTCGGTGATGATAAGATCGAATGTATTTTCCCGCAACTGTTCAAGCGCTTTTGTTCCATCTTTCACCGAAGTGACCTGCACAGACTCTCCTTCAAGAGCCGTTTGAATTACTTTCAACACCACAAGATCATCTTCACAGACCAGTATTTTCATAAATCATTTTTTATAAAATACGACATAAATAAAGTAATGTTCAAATCAGTAATGCATTCTAATGAGGTGATTGGGAGAGAATTATTGACGACTAGTTCTTTCTTGATGTTTTCAGATTTTGTTGTTCGGCATTACGAATAGGATTGAGCAGACAATCTTGTTTCGATTCGTTTTTTTTAATCGAGGAATGGAAATCATTTCATTCATGATCATAAACTGCCAATCGCTTGCAACCGCGCTTTTGGTAATGTATAATGAATTTAATCATTCGATCGTAACCACAACATGTTTTGCAACGCCAACACTGTGTCCTAGCGATGCATTGGCTTCATTATTTTTAGTATAGTTCAAAACGAACTTTTAAGAATTTATAATCTGAATCTATAAACCTTACTTGCGATAATCCAATGCTGGTTTACGGTCGCCAATCAATGCCTCATATTTAAAATCAGGCCCGGTACGGTTGCGGAATTCTTTCCAGGCTTCCTCTACAATGTCAGGATTTGAATACACATCGATTATGGAAGAAGCCATTGTTTTGGCCGCGATGATCATTCCATTATGACCAATGCTTGTTCCACCGGCAGCAACGGCTTGCCAACTGTGTGCAGCAGTGCCTGGCACCCAGGTAGCAGTGCTCAGTCCAGCCGTGGGCACAACCCAACTTACATCACCCACATCGGTCGATGCCGGTACCGATTCGAATTGGAAAGCCTTAATCGAATTTGTTTCTGACAGAGACGGAAGGGGAGCCTTAAAGCTCTTTTGAATCTTCTCAGCAAATATTTTTTCGGGTTCGGTGTAAGTATAGCCACCCACTTTTCGAAGGTTAGCCTCTACTACTTTGGCCAGCGTTTCGTTTGGCAACATATCATACACCCCTCCCGTTACTTCAATTTCTACCCGGGTATCAGTGCCCAGGGCAGCGCCTTGTGCCGCGTGCGAAATTCTTTCCCATACATCTTTCACTTCTGTGCGTTTCGGATGGCGTACATAATAATAGACTTCCGCGAAAGCGGGCACTACATTGGGAGCTTCTCCACCGCGCGTAATTACATAATGGATCCTGGTCTCCTGGGGTACGTGTTCGCGCATCATATTAACCATGTTGTTCATTGCTTCTACAGCATCTAATGCAGAACGACCACGCTCAGGGGAAGCCGCTGCATGTGATGATACTCCGTAGAAACGAAACTTACCATTCTTATTGGCCAACGAGGTGCCGGGGTTGGCGCTATTTTCTGAACCGGGATGCCAATGAAAGACTACATCTACATCCTTAAATAATCCATCGCGCACCATATACACTTTACCCGATCCACCTTCTTCTGCCGGTGTTCCATAAAAACGAATAGTGCCTGATTTTTTATTGGCGATAAGCCAGTTCTTTACTTCAATGGCTGCTGCTGCGGAGGCAGTGCCAAAAAGATGATGACCGCAGGCATGACCGCTCTTTTGATTCGCAATGGGTTTCAATTCCGGAACAGCTTCTTGTGAAACACCGGGCAAGGCATCGTATTCTCCCAGTATTCCGATTACAGGTTTACCAGAACCATAGGTTGCAATAAAGGCAGTGGGCATTCCGGCAACACCACTTTCAATTTTAAAACCTTCTTTGTTTAAGGTCTCTTGTAGCAAAGCAGAACTTTGCGTTTCCTGAAAACCAACTTCTGCATACTCCCAAATTTTATGAGCAATGGTTGAATATTGATCATACTTGGAATCAATGGCCTTCGTCACTTCAAGCTTTGTTTTTTGGGCATTAACAAGAAGGCAATGCATGAAGAGAATTAGGGAAAAAAAGAGTTTGGTTTTCATAGGTTTTGAGATTTAATCAAAGATAGAAAACCCATCAGAAGAGCATTCTTGTTTTTCCAGTAGTGGCAGAAAGTTCAGAGAACGGATTAAAGCAGATACTAAAGATGATAGTAGCCTATTTGTTCTTCACGGATTGTTGCCGGTTGCCAGTCACAGGTAACTGGCAACCGGCAACCAGCGGAGGTCAGTCCTTCCAGGATCAGTGTAGCTGGCTTGTAGATTCAGTGTTCCTTCTATAAAAAGTTTTTTCTCTCGAACGTTATCGAATGCTCCAGTAAACCTTATCGCATGCTTGTCTTTATCGAGAGTGGAGAAAGAGTGGATGAAAAGTGGACAAAGAGTGGAGAAACCTCAAATCTACCCTTTGCCTAATCCAAACCGACACTGAATCTTCCCTGAAATAATACAGAAAAAAGTTTACCCATCAGGTCAGCCCGCTGATAGGCAGCGGGCTGCTACTGTATACTTGTGCAAAAACAATGCGGTTATGGCTACAGTAACAACCAATGATTTGATTGAAGGTCTCCGAGGCAAGCTGGGTAAATCTCTGGTATTTAGGACTATGTACGACAAGACCTTTGTAAGTCACCGTGCCCGCAAACCCGACAAAAAGAAAGAAAGTGAAGCCCAGCGCAACACCCGCATTAATTTTCAGCAGGCTTCTGCATGGGCCAAGAAGATTTTGCGCAATCCGGAACAGAAAGCCTATTACCAGAAGCGCGCCAAGGTTCTGAAATTACCCAATGCTTATACAGCAGCCATAACAGATTATATGCGCAAGCCTAAAGTAGTGAAGACGCAAGATCGTGGTACGATTACCTATCGCATTAATAAACCTGGTTTTACCTTAAGTGGAGTGAGGGTAGAAACTACAGAAACCACCGATGTGCAACCGAAGATTGTTACACATCAGCAAAACGATTCGTGGCGTGTGCACTATACTCCCGGTAATGGTTCAGTGCTACCGCTTACGTTGATGATAACCGATAAAGCCTTGCGTGAGTATAAATTTGTTGATGTACCGGTTTAACTATGCCACGTATAGAAAGCCCACTGGACGACTTGGATATATAATATTGAATGTATAGCATTGGGGGATGACAACGAGTATTACCTGTATTTTCGAAGGGGTGTTTAGCTACCCTAAATGGCAGATAGCCGCAATGGAGTTGCGTATACCTGCGGAAAATGGGGTAAACCCGCAATAGAGTTGCGGCTATACTAATGTTGGCGGTAATTTTTAATATGAAGAGAGCTGTACTAATACCAATCATTGTGACGAGTTTATTGACAACTCGGACTTATTCGCAAAATATATATTCTGCTATTCAACACAATCGGGACGAAGAAATTAGGGACAAAGTTCCCATAGAGGTTCTTGAAGAGAATATTTTTTTCAATTCTACAGGTAGAGAAATTAAAAAGAACAAAAAGAAACTGAATTCAAAGAAAAAGGTTTTAACCGAAGAACGTTTTGGTCAAGATGGAAAGTTAGAAGCACGCTTGACATATACCTACGATTCCTCAGGTTTACATAGCTTGACAAGAAAATTTGAAAGGTGGACAAATCTTGGTTATAGGTCGGAGACAGCGTTTTACGAATACGACAACAATTGGTACTTGGTTAAAGTGACCGATAAGACTGACACAGGCAAAAAGATTCAAGAAACCATATTGACTAATAATGAAAAGGGAAATCCGACACAACTTGAATTACTTGACGGCAACGGAAATACTTATGGCATTGAACTGGCCACCTATGACTATACAGCAAACAGAGCCTACACTGAAATTAAAAACAGTCGAGGTAATTCACTGTCACGAGACACGTTGACAATTAATAACGAGATTAGATCAGTCACCGACAACAACAAGTATAACGACAAGGGTGACCTTGTAGAATCTCAAAAATACTTTTATGAGTACGAATATGATGAGTTTGGAAATTGGATAACGATGAAGATATTCAGGAATGTGAAGGGCAAGAAAAAGAATGACAGGATTTTTAAACGGAAATTCAAGTACGGTGATTAAAAACTACCGCCAACACAATGCATAAGCAATGGCGGGGCTCGGTTTAAGGTAAAAGTGTTATCTTTCAAAATACGTTTTTTCAACGGTGACAATGTCACACATCTTACACCCGCCATTGCTCATGCATAAACGTTAGTGCCAAGTTTAAGACAGACCAATGGACAGAGAATATTTTCAATTTTATGACGGAAAGAAAATGGGCATTAAGACCATTGAAGACGGAGTTATTATTCCTGCTGTTTACGACTTTGTTGAACCTTTTTCTGGCGGACTTTTTAATGTAACGCAAGCAGACACACACGCTTACTTTGACTCTAAGGGGAAAGTTGTCCTACCTTTTCAAAACAAATATGAATCATACGGAAATTTTACTGAAGGACTGGCACGTGTTAGAATAAATGAAAAATGGGGCTACATAGACAAAGCAGGACAAGAAATAATCAAACCTCAATTTCATTTCGCAGAAGAATTTTCCAATGACTTTGCTATAGTAAGAAATACTGAAGACAAACACGGAGCAATTGACAAAACGGGGAAATTAATAATCGACTATCAATTTCGTATTCTAACAAAATTTGAAAATGGGTACGCAAGATTTGGCGACTATAAAACTTATGGACTTATTGACAAATCCGGAAAGATTGTAGTTCCTCAAGAATACATCCATATTGGATCAGTTGAAGACAATAAAGTGAAAGTTCAAATCAAAGAGGGTGAAAAGTATAAGGAAGGTGTTTTGACAATCGGAGGTTCAGTAAAATGGAATAACAACCTTGATAAAGTAAATGAATTTAATCTTAAACGAAAACAATTCATTTCAATGTCCGAAGAACTTATTCAAACAATGTACAGTGACGGTTGCCCTTGCGAATACCAAAGATTTAGAAACTATATACAATGGGATAAGTCAGTTAGTTTCCTTGACCAAGAAGAAATCTTTTTTATTTTCTCAAAGCATTTGGAAAAAGATGGTGAGAATTCTTTTAAATGTAAATCTTGCGGAACGACATATCTGAAAAGTTGGGAAGAGTATAGTATAGCTTTGCAAGTAATTAATGTCAAAATAACAAAGACAGGAAATTTCATAGAGAAAGGAGCGAAAGTCCAATCTGTTATTCCAGTTACTCTTGGTTTTCACGGTTACGACTTAGACAAATTAAAAAAAACATATAGACAGACAGACAACGAAACTGTAATTAATTACCTGAAAGAAAAACCTGGCACTAACAGCACCTTGCCAAAAGCGGGGCGTTCGTGGTTACAGAAACTTTTCGGCAATTAATAAACTTTAGTGGTAGCTTGACAGGTTGGTGCTCCGAAAGCCCCGCCTTCGGCAAGCTGCAAACCGTTAGCGGCAACCATTTTTGGACAGAGAAGTAATATGACAACAAAGTATCAACCTCAGACAGCAAAAGCTAGAACTTGGGACGAGATTGAAGAACACTACGTTGACCTGAATAATCATAACTGGGGACACGACAGATTATTAGAATTGGTGAGACATATCAAATCGACTGGGCTTCGGGACAGACTTTTTGCTTACACCTCTATGGACAAATTAGTTGTAAGTATTTATGACCCGATTGAATGGAATAGAGAAGCTCTTCACATAGAGTTTGACACCCAAAATCAAAAATGGGACTTCAAATACATTTCAAGACCAGATGAAAAACCGGAATTTGAGAGACAATATAATGCTGACGATGGGCTCGAGAAATTTGATAAATTTCTCTCGATGATAAAGTGGTGAAAAAATGGCAGCCGCTAACATCAGCTATAATACATATGCTGTATCGTAGGTTCTTAAAGTGTGTGCTATTAAATTTCGCCAGCAACGCGGGACAAAGATGTAGGTATTTACACGCATACGTCTTATAGCTAGGCGTGTGTGTCTTGAATCAATTCGAGTTGTAACGGATTGGATGCTGTACAAAAGATGGAAGGCTCTTCATAACATTATAACTGTGTGGAAGTCGAGCGAACAGAACTGGCCAACAGCTAATGCACTAGAAGAGAGATGGGCTTCCGCAGACGCCTGTCAGAAGGAGTCTGCAAATCACCTTATGCTGCTGAGAGCGGAAACTCTCTTGGTGGTGAACGATAAGGAAAAACGAGAACGAAGATTCTTGTAGATGGGTGTTGAAGAGCTGAATAGAGTGAAGCAGCGACTGAAGCCTCGTAAGCTAAAAGAGACGATGTTGAAAGCAGGTAGTTACGTTTGTGCCTGTTATAAGTGCAATGGATGATCTGATTACTGATTGCATAACATCCGGGGTAAAGCTGTCAGGACTTCAACACAGGCCTTTGTATGGAACAAGAGAAATTGCTATCGTCAGGATGAGTCGTAAGATCATCGGGCATGTTCGGATAACATGAGATAGCAGTGACGGACTAAGTTGTAGTAGTGATGAAGTTGCTGAAAGGTAATGGAGCGAAGGACTTAGCCTGTTTAGTTTCAAACGTATTGACAACCAGAAACTGGGAAGATCAGTTACTTTGAAACAAGATCACTGCTAATTTTATTGGCATATCCAAGATGTAGAAATACATTTGTGATCAAACAGGAAGAGCCGTGTGAAGGGAGACTTTCAAGCACGGTTCCGTGAGAACCTAAGGGTGAAACTCCCTTGGGTGACTCGACTGTGGGCAATTGGGCTGGGACAGATAGCTGAAGAAACGTTTGACAAATAATAAAACATTAGAATGATTCAACAAGCACGACAGGTAGGATTTAGGACAATTATTGATCTGCTGAAAAGGAGAAGAATTCATTCACTAATTGGAATATCATTTACTTTAATTCCAATACTTAGCGCGACAATATTTTTATCTGTTTTAACGCTTACTGATCCGGATGTTCCAAAGGTGGACTATGAACTTATTAATGAGAAGGGTACCGTGACTAAGGCGACTATTACGAATATTGAGACTCAAACAAACATCACAATTAACAATGAACATCCATCAATAATAAGCTATACATATCGAGTAGGTGACAAAGAATTTAAATCTAAGGTCCAGACTCTCGCTCCCGACATCGTTGATAAAATGGCCGTTGGTGACTCAGTAGAAATAAAGTATTTGAATAGTAGCTCAATTATAACTGGACTTGAACCATTGTCATTTCCTCTTTACATTTTTTTTATTGCTGCAGGCCCAATTTTCACAATAGGAGTTTTGACTTTACTTTTTCTGTATGTTAAAATTAAAAGTGACATTAATCTTTTGCAACACGGAAAGATCTGTGACGCTGAGTTATTATCAATGATTCCTAGACCCGGATTACCTATTTCAGGTTTCGGGAGAGGTGTGACTGTTAATTATAAATATAAAACGACTAGGGGAGAAAATACTCTTGGTGAATCAGTAACGTCTGACTTCTCAATACTAAATAGTAAAAAGCAAGGTGACTTGATAAAAATATTCGTGTCTACTGACAACGAATCCAAGTCTTGTTTAATCAACAAGCTAGACGAGGTAAGAAATAATTGGAAAATAGAATAACGAAAGAGTGACGTGCAAGCCCAACTGCCCACAACAAAAGTGACTGTTGCACGACTACTCCTTAGAAATTAATTTCTAAAAATGTTGATAATGTTGTGGATAATTAGGGCCTGCTGAATAAGTCAAAAAAAGCAAATTTTCATTTGGGTTAGACCTGAGGTGAACCCTATCCAAAAGTTGGTGATTGCTGATTCCAATTTTTTGGCATATGCTGCTGAATAACTCCTGTATCTGAGTAACA
>JANMRZ010000151.1:0-42916 GCA_031388805.1 Chryseolinea sp. | reverse complement strand
AAGTTGGATAACAAAACATGCTGGAAAAACTATCCTTAACATATCTGCAATAGGTGAAAAACAAAAATGGTTAGACGGTTTATTTGATATCGTCAGGCAAAAAGATCGAGCATTCTATTTCTCTAATGCATAATCTGGGATTAACAATTGACGGAGAACTTCCTCCCCCAAATTACGGGGCAAGTCGTTGTATTTTCCATATAGTGTCAACTTTAACGTATTGAATCCGATCGTGCAAACGACTTGGTCTTCCTTGCCAGAATTCAATCATAATAGGATCGATTTCAAAACCGCCCCACTGATGTGGCTTCGGTAAAACCGTAACTCCTTCGAACTTCTCTTCAATTTTTCTCTTACGCTCCTCCAATATTTCGCGAGACTCGATTACTGTACTTTGTGGTGACGACCACGCTCCTACTTGCGAACCTCTCGGTCTGCTTTGAAAGTATGCTACTGATTTTTTTTCATCGACACGAAATGCATTTCCTTCAATCCGAATTTGTCGCTCTAGCTCCGGCCAAAAGAATGTTAGCGCACACGCAGGGTTTTCTTCTAACTCTGTACCCTTTTGACTTTGATAGTTTGTGTAGAATATAAACTTCCGATCTTCAATACCTTTCAACAATACAATTCTCGAGCCCGGCTTTCCTTCTGAATTCACAGTTGCTAAGTTCATCGCATTTGCTTCTGGAACTTTCGATTCAACAGCTTCCAGAAACCATTTCTCAAACTGTTCGATCGGGTCTTTCGTTACGTCCTTCACATCTAAATCCGCTTTTGAATATTCCTTTCGTAATTCCTCCAGTTTTTGCATACGGTTGCTGATTGATGGTTGCTTCTCTGCAAAGAAATAAAATTTGCAGAGATGGTGGCTAAGTATTTTATTGAGGGTTGAATCCACTACTGGATTCACAATTGCTGGCACAACATGGAATTTTTTAAGTACACAAACCGACTCAAACCCGAAAAAGGGAGGCTACTCATTTCAGAGCCTTTCCTGGCGGATCCGAATTTCGAACGGACGGTTGTGTTGTTGTGTGAGCATAATGAAGAAGGTTCCTTTGGATTTATCATTAATAAACCATCCATTGCAAAGGTTGCTGAAATGATGGACGATTTGAATATGGTGGACGGATTTGTGTATGTAGGCGGACCAGTACAACAAGATACGCTTCACTTCATCCATCGAAACGCGACCATCGAAAATGCAATCACTATTCTGGATGGAATCAATTGGGGTGGAGACTTCGAGAGTTTAATGGAGAAACTTCAATCGTCACAATTAGCATCAGCCGATATTCGTTTTTTCCTCGGATATAGTGGCTGGTCACCCGGACAATTAGAAACCGAATTGGAAGAGAATACATGGATTGTGTGTGACTTTGTGACCGATGAATTATTATTTGATCTGGAACCGAGCGCGATTTGGAAAAAGGCATTAGATAACATGGGCGGGCGATTTTCCGTGTATGCTAACTATCCTGTAGACCCGAGATTGAATTGAGCATTTTTAAGTAACTTTACGAAACGCGTAGTAACGAGTATTGATCATGGAAATGGAAAGAGAAAATACAACAGAGCAAGAGCAGATACATGAGGGGCAAGTTAATAACCATGGCAATGCATTGCATACAGAATCCGATTTAATCGATCACGTGGATGTAGCAGTAGCTGTGGAAGATTTAGTTGTGGAAAGTGATGAAGATTATTCGCACTATTCAAAGGAGCAATTTGCCGAGTTGATAAAAGAAATTTCAAAGGATGATAATTTCAAACGAGCGGATATCATTATCAAAAAGATTAAAACTTTGTTTGATGACATTCGAGGAAAAGAAAAAGCAGATGCCTTGTCGCGCTTTATTGGTGATGGAGGAATTGCAGAAGACTTTGAATACAAAGGTGATGAGTTCGATATAATTTTTGATGCTAATCTTAAACTGATTCGCGATCGCAAGAACCAATTCATTAAGCAACTAGAAGAAAAGAAATCGGAGAACCTTAAGAGAAAACAACAGCTTCTTGAAGCACTGCGTGTTTTATCGGATTCAAATGATACCAACAATCAATTTGATAAGTTTAAAGAACTGCAACGCGAATGGAAATCGATCGGCCCTGTTCCTGGTCCGGAGGCCAAAACATTGTGGGCTAATTATCACGCCTTATTAGATCGTTTCTATGATAACCAAAGTATTTATTTCGAACTAAAAGAACTTGATAGAAGAAGAAATCTTGAAGCAAAGATTGAACTTTGTGTTCGCGCTGAAAAGCTCATTGATGTTGAAAACATCAATGATGCCATTCGTGAACTGAATGAATTGCATCATGAGTTCAAACACTTGGGTCCTGTTCCAATCGAAGATAAAGAAGTGGTTTGGAAACGTTTCAAGACAGCTTCTGATACGGTCTATGCAAAACGTGACGCCTTCGTTCACACCTTGCAACAAGAACTCCATGTTAACATGGAGCACAAGTTGAAGTTGAGCGAAGAAGTTCAGGTATTTGCTATCTATACTTCGGATCGTATTAAAGAATGGAATCTAAAATCAAAAGAGGTTTTGGATTTGCAAAAACGATGGGAAGCCATTGGTGGCATACCACGTTCAAAAGCAAAGGAGGTAAACAAAAAATTCTGGACAGCCTTCAAGTTATTCTTCAACAATAAAAATACGTTCTTCAAAAAACTGGATGAAGAACGTGATCATAATCTTCACTTGAAAAACGAACTGGTGAAGCGTGCTTCTGAGTTGAAAGAAAGTCAGGAGTGGGATAAGGCTTCAAACGAATTGAAAGGCCTTCAGCAAAAATGGAAGGACATTGGTCCTGTTCCTGAAAAGATGCGTGACAAGGTATTCAAAGAATTTAAAGATTCATGCGATCACTTCTTCGAGCAAATGCGTTTGCAAAAAGGTAAGGCTGAGAATGAGCAAGTTGAAAATCTCAAATTAAAAGAAGCCGTTTGCGCTGAGTTCGAAGGTCATATTGCGGCAGGTACTGCAACACCTGACATCCTATATACCTTACAAGATAGGTTTAATTCGATTGGCTTTGTGCCACGCAATAATATCAATGCTATTCGTGAACGTCATCAAAAAGCAGTGGATGCATTCATTCGTTCTATCTCTTCTTTAAGTGAAGACGAGAAGGGTAAGTTAGTCTTGACAAATGAGTTGAGCGATTTACGCAACGATCCGATGGCCGAACAGAAAATCTACCATCGTGAACAGGCCATTCGCAAGAAGATCAGCAAAGTTGAAAACGATATTGCTGTTTGGAATAACAACCTAGAGTTCTTTGGTAAATCAAAGAATGCCGATAAGATGAAAGAAGAGTTTCAGGATAAACTAAAAGAAGCGGCTGATCATTTAAAACAATTGAAAGATCAGTTGAAATTATTGAGAACCGTTTAGAACTTCTTAATCGTAAACTCCACTCTCCTATTGAGCTGACGAGTTTCCTCATTATCATTGCTGGCAATTGGATTTGCACCGCCATATCCTTTGCCAGCAATTCTTTTTTTATCTATTCCTCTTGAAACTAAATAGCTTTTAACTTTATCAACGCGAGCTTGTGACAGCTTAACGTTTTGCCCTGGTATACCTCGGTTATCGGTATACCCTTCCAATTCAATTTTAACTTTTGGATTGGATTTTAAGAACGAAACGACCAGATCAAGTTCTGGGTAGGATTCGGTAAGCAATGTTGTTTTGCCTTGTTCAAAAAGAACATTCTTCATATTGACTGTTGTACCAATGGCCACAGGCTGAAGAGCGAAATTCAATTCAAGATCTTTCATTTCATAGGTATGAATATCCAGATTCTCCAATGCACTCACATATCCACTCGATTCTATTTTTAAAATGTATTTGTTGGTAGATGAAACGCTGGCTTGATATCCTTCGGAAATTGTTGCGATAATGGGTTGATTAAAAGAAGTTGTAGTAAAAGTAATTCGTGCGTTGATAGACTCACCTGTCTTAACATCTTTAACCCGGCCATATACCTTCACCATTTTATCAGCTCCAGGCTCACGAACGATCTCTACAATTTTTATCACTGTGTCAGGAGTATTTTTAACTACAATTGCAGCAGTAGTGTCTTTTGCAAATGGTTCATCCGGACTATATATTTTGACATCACCATAACCATCGCTGTTTTTGGTGGTGGTAAAGATTGATAATCCTAATTCAGGATAGGTTCGATAAAAAAGCTCACGACCTTCTGTGTTTACGTTCGATCCCATATTGACAGGGACTGACCAGTTCGTCCAACTTTCATCGAGACGTGTTGAGAAGTAAACATCAAAACTGCCATTACCTTTTCTTCCGTTGCTGGAGAAATAAAGTGTCGTTCCATCTGCACTCAGAGAAGGACTTAATTCCTGAAAAGATGTATTCAATGTTGAACCCAAATTTTTTGGCTCCCCCCATTTTCCATCATTACCTTTTGTCGTCACATAAAGATCATCGACACCTTTTGTTCCATAGGTATCAGCCGAATAAACAAAAACGTTTTGCTCGCGAAAAAGACTTCCACTTAGCAAGGATGATTTGTTTTGGAAATAGGGAATTAAAATATTCTGAGGCACAGACCAACCACCTCCATTATTTCGAGAGACAGCAATACCTTGTGTTCGTGCTGCGTTACCCGATGCATCATAATGACTTAACAAATACATCTCGGTTCCATCCGATGAGAATCCAGCAATACCATTAAAGGTTCTGTCATTTAATTGGTTACCTCCATGAATCAATGCCGACCATTGATTGGTTTCGGTTAACCTTGAAAACCAGATATCCCCCAGGTCTTTTTTACCTCCAACGTTTAGCGGGTGATTGGCTACTGTGACATATAGCGTTCTTCCGTCCGGACTTAGAACTGGATTGAGCTCATCGTAAGTAACATTCACTAGTTGAAGAGAAGTGTTGGTTAAGCGTTGGGCTGAAAGTGTGGACAATGATAATGTAAATACCAAGACAAGGGCAAACTTCATGAAGGGGTGGTTAGCAAATTGCAAATATAAAATCCTGTATTTCATTCAATCCTACTAAACTGCGAATTATCAACTTCTTTTTCCGAAAGATTCTAGGCACTAATCCACAAACTATCTTTTATGGTAAATCTCCAGGGAAGCAATGCATCTTCTCCGGCATAATCGATACCAATCCGCTTACTCGTTAGAATCTTCTTATTGGATAAAGATGCTCCATCATCTTCCAACCAAACTTCGTTCAGAAAAAGGAATTTACCATTCAGGTTTCTATCAATACCCAAGGCTTTAGACAACTTGCCCGGACCAGAGGTAAGTTGAAATTCATTCGTTATTTTTCCTCTTCGTTCCTTCATCGTTTCAATTCCTACAACAGGCTCCAATGCACGAATAAGCACAGCATCAGCAACGTCTTCATGATTGGTAACGATGTTAAAGAGATGATGAATTCCATAGCACAAATACACATACGCTACACCACCTTGATTAAACATTACGGCATTGCGAGCAGTCTTCCCTTTAAACGCATGGCTGCCCCGCTCCTTCCATGAGTATGCTTCCGTTTCTACAATTCTTCCTCCTGTAACAACACCATCAATTTTTGTAAAGAGAATTTTACCCAACAGCGAACGGGCTATTTTCACAACATCTTTATCCAGATAAAACTCAGGTGCCACTCTCAAGACTTTGCCATTTATTAACAACTCATTAAGAATATCGATTCATCGAAATCACTACATTTACCGACCGAAAATTAAACAACTTAAAATCAACATACCACCATGAAGAAATCCTTAATTGTTTTATCACTGGCTTTTGTAAGCTTGTTTGCAAATGCACAGGTAACAACACCGCAAGCAAGTCCTGCCGGTTCTGTTTCAACTGTAGTAGGTTTGACAGACATTAAAATTGATTACTTCCGTCCAAGTTTGAAAGGAAGAAAAATTTTCGGTGAGAAAGATGTGATGTATCCACACGGGACCATCTGGAGAACGGGTGCAAATTCCGGGACTAAAATTACATTCAGCGATGATGTTACTGTTGAAGGGACTGCAATAGTCAAGGGTGAGTATTTAATTTTCACGTGGCCGGGCGCTACTGAATGGACTGTTTCATTATATAAGGACATTTCATTAGGTGGAAACACAGGTGGCTATGACAAAACTAAAGAAGCGGCTAACTTCAAAGTAAAAGTTGATAAATTGGCTGATAAGGTTGAAACCTTAACGATCAACATTGGCGATATCGCAGCGAATAACAAAACCGCCAAAGTTCAAATTGCATGGGAAAACTCTTCAATTAAATTCACAATTGGCGTTGACTACGAAGCCAAAGTGATGAAATCAATCGAGACCAACACGAAAGTAAGTCCGAACAATTACTTCCAGGCTGCTGTCTTCTATCTGGATAATGGCAAAGATTTGAACCAGGCACTTACCTGGATCAATGAGGCTCTAAAACCAAATCCTAATGCATTTTGGATACTTCATCAAAAGGCTAAGATCCAAAAGGGATTAGGCGACAAAGCAGGAGCCAAAGTAACAGCAACTACTTCACTTGAAGGCGCTAAGAAGGCGGAGAACAAAGACTATCAAACAATGAACGAAGACCTTATCAAATCATTAAAATAACATATCATTGATTTAACCGATTGAAGCCACCTCAAATTGAGGTGGCTTTTTTTATGACAATCCACTTTGCTGCTTACATTAACTAAAATTACCTACTATATTCGCGCTCAAATTTTGATATCAAATGAGCCAAGCCGCTACCACCGAACAACTTAAAAAAACCGCCAGTCAGATCAGAAGGGATATTGTACGTATGGTACATGCTTGTCAATCAGGCCACCCAGGTGGATCACTAGGTTGCACGGAATATTTTGTAGCACTTTATTTCAAAATTATGAAGCACGATCCCAAGTTCTCCATGAACGGAGCCGGAGAAGATTTGTGCTTCCTTTCAAATGGTCACATTTCTCCTGTTTGGTATTCTACCTTAGCGCGTGCTGGTTATTTCGATCCAAAAGAACTGGCTACTTTCCGTATGCTCAATTCAAGATTACAAGGCCATCCTGCTACGCACGAACATCTTCCAGGCATTCGCATTGCATCCGGTTCACTTGGTCAGGGGTTGTCAGTAGCATTAGGCGCTGCACAAGCAAAGAAGCTGAATGGTGATGATCGCTTTGTTTATGTATTGATGGGTGATGGTGAACAACAGGAAGGACAAGTGTGGGAAGCCGCTATGTATGCTGCCCACAATAAAATGGATAATGTAATTGCATCGATTGATTATAACGGGCAACAGATTGATGGTCCTGTAGATAAGATTCTTTCACTATTAAGTCTCAAAGCAAAGTGGGAATCATTTGGATGGATCGTGCAGGAGTTTAATGGCAATGTAATGGAGGATGTTGTGAGCGGACTTGAAAATGCCAAGCGACTTGCTAAACAAGGTAAACCCGTAATGAATTTGATGAAAACCGACATGGGCTTTGGTGTTGATTACATGATGGGTTCACACAAGTGGCATGGCGTTGCTCCTAATGATGATGAACTGGCGAAAGCCCTTGCCCAGTTAGAAGAGACTGTAGGTGATTATTGATTAACTCTTTAAGTCATATAAGAGTCGTATAAACTAGTTTCCTTGTAGCTATTCATTAAGAATAATGAGTAGCTACTTAGCGAGTATTGTGCCTAAGGAGAGACTATCATGATATACTACTTGCCATTTGGCTTTCTTTAAAGTTTCTAAATCAATTTTGATTCCAGTCAAAAACATATCTCCTCTTTTAATCTCTTCCCAAGTATGTTTTTGCAAAACGTCAGGATTAAAAATAAACACATGTAGCGTACTATCCTGACAATTATCTCGTACATAGGATTCCCAGCTCTTTGCAAAATTTTTGGTTGATGAGCGAGCAGGGACGAAATAACTATTATCCTCACTATTAATATTCCTTAAGCCTGTATCCCATTGTGCTTGAGAATAAGGAGGTATTCCTGTTAGATAATCATTTTCAGAAAGTACATACATTATCGGTTTATCGGAATTATTCACAACCTCAATGTAGCTGGTGTAATTGTCACAAGAACTGAAGGTTGAAACACAACCGAAAAGTATTATTGAAAGAGTCGTTTTAAATGTCCTAATCATTGCTCTTAAAATTCTAAAATAAATTATACTATATTCTTTTCAGAACCTACCTAAATACCCAAATAGCCTAATTAAATTAAACAAGGAATAACTTATTCCTATTTCTTCATCTTCCTCTCCCAATGATTCGCTTCCCGCTGAAGCTTAATTTTCCCCGAAGCAATCTCTTTTGCTAACCTTTCGTTCATATTGCCTTGCGAGGTAAAGTGGTAATATCCGCAATCGTCACATCTATAAATCGAAACCGGACCTGTGTTTGACACATAGGTATTCCTTCCCCAAGCTTCAATCAAAGCATCTTCAGCGATCTGCTGATTCATGAATACCTTCTTTCCACTGGCACAGGTGATCATGCAACCTTGGTTTTATCAATCTAAAAATCCGACTTACCTTGCGGCAAATTAAACATTCAAGCTTTATGAAGATAGCAGAAATACACACCAAAAAAGGCGTGATGAAGATTAAGTTCTTTGAAGAAGACGCACCCAAGGCAGTAAAGAATTTTATTGGTCTGTCAGAAAAAGGATTTTATGATGGACTGATTTTCCACCGAGTTATTCCAAACTTTATGATTCAAGGCGGTTGCCCGAATGGAATTGGCAATGGCGGTCCCGGATATAAAATCGATTGTGAATTAACAGGTCCTAATCAGATTCACGATAAAGGTGTACTCTCTATGGCACATGCTGGTAGAAATACAGGAGGTTCTCAATTCTTCATTTGCCATAATCGCGAAAACACCAAGCACCTTGATCGCAATCATACTGTATTTGGCAAAGTGTTCGAAGGACTTGACATTATAGATCAAATCAAACAGGGAGATGTCATGGAGAAAGTTGTCATTGTTGAACAGGCGTAATTTAGATACAAGATAGTAGACGGTAGATATTAGACTTAAGACAATAGAATTTACTGTAAACTCGATACTCTAGACTTTGGACTCATTACCCGAACACATTTGCAAAAGCTGCGGCAATACGTTTGTCGGGTTGTATTGCAATCAATGTGGTGAAAAGGTAATTGAGCCAAAGGATAGAAAGTTTAGAACATTCCTAGGTAGCGTTCTCATTGCCACCACATTCGTTGATAATAAATTTGCAAAGTCGTTGTGGTTAACAATAAAAAATCCTGGATTTCTTTCCCGCGAATATGTAGACGGACGAAGGGTGAATTATATGCGTCCGTTGCAGATGTTCTTCATCCTGAATTTAGTATACTTTCTCTTCCCTATTCTGCAGATGTTCAACGCCACGTTGCAATCGCAGCAGTATGTACTTCCTCATAAGAAGTTAGCGCATCGAATGGTATTGGAAAAAATTCATAAAGAAGGATTGGATATGCGAGGCTTCGAGCTGATGTATAATGATAAAACAACCAGCCTTGCCAAGTTACTTGTGGTGATGTTTGTTATTCTTGCTTCATTGCCTTTAAGCTTAATCTTTCGGAAACGAAATCGCTACTTTACCGACCATGTTGCCTTATCTGTTGAACTCACCAGTTTTAATCTGGCCGTAAATGCCATAGGACTTTCCATTATTTTCCTGATCATCAGCAAACTGTTTTCATGGGGAAATCTCAGCTCAGGAAGCTATTTGAATGACCTTACTCTAACCATCATTTTTGTCATTACCAATCTGTATTTCATTTTCCGGTCGGCACGCACATTCTACAACCAAAAAGGTAAGCGATTGGTCATAAAGGCAATGCTAGGCGTGGTGGGATTATTTCTGGCATTGGAGGCGTATCGATTTCTGTTATTCCTTATTACCCTCTGGTCGCTCTAGATTTTTTATATTGCATAACTAACAATATAAAAACGATTGGATGTGCTCTATGAAAATCAAAATCCATCGGAGTTTTAGTCTGTTTCTGCTCTTCTCGTTACTGACCACACAAGTATCAGCAACCCATTTGCGTGCCGCTCAAATTATAGTAGAACATGTAAATGGTTTAACCTATAAAGTTACAGTAATAGCATACTTGAATACCCAATCACAAACACAATTTGGAGGTAATAATTTTGATGACGGAGCCATCACTTTTGGTGATGGTAGTTCGAGGATTATTCCTGCGACAACCGCGACACTCCGACCTGATTTAGGAGAATTTATAGGAATTGCATCTTACACGACAACTCACACCTATGCACAAAATGGTGTCTATAAAATAAATTACAGAGAACGCGATCGTAGCGGTGGTATACTAAATATTCCAAATGCTGGTGATGTGGCCTACTCTACCTATGCTATCATCAATACAAACATTTCAAATAACTTTCCTCTTCTGAGTATTCCTCCTGTAGATAAAGCATGCAGGGGGCAGATATTTTTTCATAATCCAGGAGCTTTTGATGAAGATGGCGATCTTCTGACCTATGAACTGGCAGTGCCGCAAAAAGATGCTAATAATCCTGTAGATGGTTATGGAAGTCCAGAAAATATTTTCTTCTATCAAGGTCTAAACTATTCTACTTCCAATGAAGATGGCACTGGCCCTCCAACGTTTAATATTGATGGAGTTTCTGGCCAGATAACGTGGAATGCTCCAGGTAACATTGGTCAATACAACATTGCTTTTAAAATTAAAGAGTGGCGGCTAAATGACATAACAGATGAATGGGAATTACTCAGTGAATTCATCCGCGATATGCAGATCATTGTTGATGATTGCGCAAATCTCCGACCCATACTAACCGTACCTGTCAGTAAATGTGTTGAAGCAGGAACGCCTATTGATTTTCAAATTACGGGAACAGATCCGGAAGGAAGAGATGTAAAATTGGAAGCTGTTTCCGAAATCTTTGATTATCCAGTCGATAAAATTCCGGCAACTTACCTTCCTGCTCCATTTGATTTTACTCCCACTCCTGCTTCTTTGAATATGCATTGGGATACCGATTGTATACACGCCCGTGAGCAACCTTATCAGATTGTATTTAAAGCAACGGATAAACCACCGCACGACACTCCACTGGTTACGTTTGGAAGCATGAGTATAAAAGTTTTGGCACCAGCACCGACCTGGATTTCTGTAGAACCCGACTTAGTGAAACACCATGCCGTACTTCAGTGGAATGACTATACATGTCAGAATGCAGAATCAATTCAAGTATGGAGAAGAGTGGGTTCATTCAACTATACCCCAACAAGTTGTGATGCGGGCTTGCCTAAATTTTATGGGTATGAATTGATTGCATCACTTGATCCATCAATCAATGAATACATCGACACAAATGATAATCAAGGATTAGCGATTGCCGCTCAATATTGCTATCGCCTTATTGCTTTTTTTGAGATACCGGCAGGTGGAAGCAGTTATGTATCAACCGAAATGTGCATGGACCCAATTCTCACAGATGCACCAGTGATTACACATGTATCAGTAGATAAAACAGATTTAAAAGATGGAGCCATCCGCATAAGCTGGAGAAGTCCATTCAACATTAGTGCAAGTCAATTTCCACGACCTTATAAATATGAAATTTATGGAGCCGATAGTTTAGCAGATGAAACACTCGTGAAGGTTGGTGAAGTTACAAACGACACGACCTTTCTAAACGAACCAATTAATACACTGCGATTACCTCATCATTATCAGATCGTTATTTATGCCATTCCTAAAAACACCTCTGAATTTATTCCGATCGATACATCCGCTATAGCTTCCTCAGTATGGCTTGACGTTGCACCAGGCCTTAAAAAGATTGAATTAAACTGGAATGCTATTACACCATGGACGAATGTAGTTCAGGATGTTCCTCATCATTTAATTTTCCGTGGTCCGGTTGATGGTGATGAAAGCAACATGACCTTGATTGACAGCGTTAACGTTTTGGAAAATGGTTTCACCTATACCGATGAAGGTAAGTTCAACAACCAGCCTTTAAAAGATGATGAACAATATGCCTATAAGATTGAAACGCGTGGCACATATGGTAATCCCAAAATCAAAGTACTCCGAAATCAATCTCAGCGAGTAAGTTCATATCCGGAAAATAATCTTCTTCCTTGTAAACCAATTGTAAAAGTTGATCTTGCTGATTGTGATGCTTTTTATAACGCAGGTATTTGCGAGAACTACAATCTGGCAAACGTGTTACATCTGAGTTCCACTTTGGAAACAGGGTGCCGGACGGATATTGTGCGGTATCAACTTTACGCAGCAAACAGCGAAGGCGAGGAATTTCAATTGATCACATCTGATTTAACAGATACCTTATTTACTGAAACAGGTCTGCCTGCTTTTGCACGATGTTATCGCATTGCTGCTGTCGATGGCTTAGGTCATGTAAGTGAATTAAGCGATGTATCCTGCAATGATAATTGCCCTTACTATGAGTTACCTAATGTCTTCACTCCGAACAATGATGGATGCAACGATCAATTAAGTGCATTCAATCCAAAAGCAGTAAACACGGGTAACATTTGCACAACACAAAACACAAATCGTTGTCCGAGTTTTGCTGAACAGATCAAGTTTACAGTCTATAGTCGATGGGGAAAAAAATTATATACCTATACATCTGACTATATCAATTCTATTTATCTGGATTGGGATGGTAGGGATGATAAAGGAAATGCCCTTGAGTCAGCCATATACTTTTATACAGTAGAGGTAAAGTATGCAGTATTAAGTCAATCAAAGAAAAAAGAAATGCTTAAGGGTTGGGTGCAGTTGATTCGTTAATTTGATAATTGCTAATAAGCAGTCTTAATTTTTGCTTTCAAATCGTGGAGCAAACTGTATAAACCAAAGTAAGTACGATTAATATATAATGCGTCACGCACCCCTCTTGCTTTTTTCGAATCGCGTAATTCTTTCATGGTCGAAAGTTTCTCACCAAACGAATAGAGTTCAGTAAAATAATCATCGTCAGCAAAATCAAATACCTCTGACCTAAACGGTCTGCCAAGCAATTCAACAAGCGTAACAAAAATAGACGTAAACAATGCTTTGTCTTTTCCAGGGTCATCCGGATAGATAAAACGCAAGTCTTCAAATACTTTCTTCTGTTTTGCTATATCCATTAAAATGTCTTTGTCTAGCAGTTGGAAATAGAGTTTGTGAAAATCTTCCGGAATAACTTTTACACATCCAAAATCAATAATGCCCAATTTACCATCATGGGTAATAATGAAATTTCCCGGATGCGGATCGGCATGAACAGCCTTTAAGGTATGCATTTGAAAATGATAGAAGTCCCACATGGCTTGACCTAATGTATCACCCCTACCTTCTGGTAATTCGGTTTTAAGAACTTCACCAAGGGGTTTTCCATCTAACCAGTCCATTGTTAGTATTCTTGGACTTGAATACTCAGGATAATATGCCGGAAAGACAATGTTTTTAATATGCTTCGATAACTGTGAAAGTTCAATGGACCGATTTAACTCCAATGTATAATCAGTTTCCTCCATCATTCTTAACTCAACCTCTTGTATGAACTCATCATACTCCACTGCATTTAGATTAAACATGGTTAGTGCGATGGGCTTTACCATTGCCAAATCTGATTTCACGCTATCTCCCACTCCCGGATACTGAATCTTAACGGCTAACTTTTTCTTTCCAAGCGTTGCCTGATGAACCTGTCCCATCGATGCAGCATTGGTTGCCTTTTGGGTGAAGGTGTCAAAGAGCTTATCAGGACCTTTGTCAAAATATTTTTGAAACGTCTTCACTACTAATGGGTAAGATAACGGCGGCACACTGTATTGCGCCATTGAGAATTTCTGTTGATAGGCAGTGGGTAGCAGATTTTTATCCATGCTCAACATCTGTGCTACCTTTAACGCTCCCCCTTTTAATTCGCTTAGGGAATTATAAATATCAGAAGCGTTATCAATATGCAATTGTTCTTTTGTGGTTTCTGAATTGATCAGTTTCTTTCCATAATGCTTTAAATAATTAGTTCCAATCTTGGCACCGGTAGAAATAAATTTGGAAGCGCGTTGAACTTTAGTTACAGGAATACGATCGAATTCTTTCATTATTAATTGCCTCTCTTATTTTATTTTGCTTTGGTATAAAAATTTTGCAAGATCGATAAAAGAATCAACAGCTCCTTTACCTATAAGATCAAACGCCAGATTAACTGATTTTTCCACTGCAGCATCGGTCTTCTCAAATCCCGGACTTTCATCTTCTTTCCAGAATAAAAGAAGGAATCCCATGTGAAGCCAGAACAGTACTGGATAACGCTTATCGAGCAGAGGGCGGTTTGCTACTTCTCCGGTTCCCTTGCCTTCATTTAGCAAGCTTTCAAAAAAAGATTCAAAGGTAGCCTTGAAGGATTTTATGTATTCAGGAACGAACTCTGGCTTCTGGGAGTGAGTCAATTGAAAAATTACATAACTTCTATTGCCTTTCAACTCCTCAAAAAGTGTAAAGTAAAACGCTAGTATCTTTTCACGCGTTGAAAAACCATTGAAAGATTCATCTGCTTTTAAGCGATTAATGGTCTTATCAATGAAACCGTGCCAGATATGTTTCTCAAGTCCATCGAACGATCCGAAGTGATTGTAGAAGTCGTCTTCTTTTATACCGAGATCAATGCAAAATTTATATACAGATGCAGGGCGTTTACCTTCTGTAAGAAGGTATTCGACATACGAGCTTTTAATCGTAAGAGCGGCTGCCTTATTATTTGGTTTGCGGGGCGGTTTTTTTGTCTTTTCCATGTTTTACTTAACAGAAAATCAAGGTGAAGGGTTTTATTTTCTTGCTTTATTATTTTCTTATCTTCATGCGCGTGAAATTCATCATTAGTCTACTCAGTCTTTTTCTTTGTACTATCGTTTCCGTGCAAGGGCAATCAAAAAGCGAAGCTGCACATTCCCTTTTTGAGCAAGGGGAAATACTGTTAAATAAAGGCCATTATCCTGAAGCATTGGAACGGTTCAATAAATGCCTTCAGCAAAGCCCTGGATATGCCGAAGCTTACCGTAATCGTGCTCTCATCAAACAACAACTTCACGACAATGAGGGCGCTAACATTGACTTGAGTATTTACCTTGAACAAAAACCAGATCAGCCAGAAGCTTTGTTTAGTCGCGCAACGTTGCGTTACGAACTTGGAAAATATATTGAGGCTAGAGAAGACTTCACAAGACTTTTAAAGCTTCCTGTTGGCGAAACCAATACGATTTACTTTAAGAAGGCGGCCGCGTCAACCGCTGGAGTGACTGAAGCGATGACAGTACAAAGCGGAAACATGACACCTCTTATATTCAATTATCTCGGCCTCATTGACACTCACTTGAAAAAATACTCGTCCGCAATTGTTTGGATGGACTCTGCTATCACGTTGGAATCTAACCAACCCGATTATTACGTAAACCGTGCCCTGGCAAAGGAAGGTATGAATGATACAACTGCAATAATGGATTATAAAAAAGCGTTGACGGTCGATCCCAATCATGCTATTGCATTGAGTAACCTTTCCATTACAAAACGAAAACGAGGCGATGTTGCTTCAGCTGATGAACACCTCGAACTTGCCATTGATAGTGATTCAAGCATGCTCTATCCATATTTGGAGCGAGCCTATCAACGCATGGAAGGTGGATACTACAAAGGGGCAGAGGAAGATTATACCCGTGCATTGGCCGTGGACGATCGAAATTCTGAAATCTGGTTTGAGAGGGGGCTTGCCAGGGAGAAACTAAAAGATTGGACAGGCGCTTATGCGGATTACACCAAAGCCATTGAACTTAACGAAAAGTTTGACAAAGCCTGGCTTGGCAGAGGTAATGTATTAATGAAGCTATCAAAATATAATGAAGCAATTGAAGATTATACGGTGGCCATTCTCTTTCGACCCGACTTTGCATTGGCTTTTTACAATCGTGCCATAGCAAAGGATAGATTAAAAATGACGGAAGAGGCATGTCTGGATTTGAATCGGGCCGCTGAATTAGGACTGACTATTGAGCGTAAAATGAAAGCACAACTCTGTGGAGAGTAATCCCTTTTAGTGTAGGTTAAAGAGAGCAAATGCAGCTCATAAATCGTTTGAAACCCATGTAATTTCAGTTTGTTAAATTAGTTGGTTCAGCTATTTTGCGACCCTTAACCTAACCTGTGCATCATGCTGAAATTCAGAATTCTATCGCTCACACTCATTATTTTTATTTCCATTCAATGCACTCTGGCACAGGATTATCGGTGGCAACAGCGCGTTGAATATCAAATGGATGTCGCTCTCGATACTAAAACCCATGTCATTACAGGTTCGCAAAAACTAACTTATTTTAATAATTCCAAGGACACCTTATCAAAGGTGTATTACCATTTATACTTTAACGCATTTCAACCAGGCAGCATGATGGATGTACGTTCACGCACCATTGTCGATCCGGATGCTCGTGTTGTTGACCGGATTTCAAAACTCAAAGATAATGAGATCGGTTATCAACATATTCAAAGCCTGAAGCAGGATGGAAAAGACATCACGTTTCATGTCAATGGAACGGTGCTTGAAGTAACACTAGCCAAGCCAATCTTACCGAATACAAAAACGGTATTCGATATGAAGTTTGAAGCACAGGTGCCTGTTCAAATAAGACGATCAGGAAGAGACAGTAAAGAAGGTATTGCCTACTCCATGACACAATGGTATCCGAAAATAGCCGAATACGATTTTCAAGGGTGGCATGCATACCAATATGTAGCGCGTGAATTTCATGGCGTGTGGGGCGACTTTGATGTGAAGATCAGACTTGATTCATCGTATACCGTTGGGGCAACCGGTGTCCTTGTCAATCCTGAATTAGTGGGCCATGGATACAAGATAAAGCCACCAGTGAAGTCATCAAAGAAAGACTCAAAAGGCTGGACTGTTTACCCACCCTTATCGTCCGGACTTACCTGGCACTTTACAGCAAAGAATGTAACTGATTTTGCGTGGGCTGCCGATCCAGATTATGTTCACGATATCGCTCAAGTACCAAACGGACCCGAACTTCATTTCTTCTATCAGAAAGGCGAAAAAACAACCGAGAACTGGAAGAAAATGCAAGACTACGCTGTGAAGCATTTCGTGTTTATGAATAAGACATTTGGTGTTTATCCTTACAGCACCTACTCCATCATTCAAGGTGGCGATGGTGGAATGGAATACCCTATGTGTACACTAATACAAGGAGAAATATCCTTTGGAAGTTTAGTGGGCACAATGGCACACGAAGTTTCACATAGCTGGTACCAAGGCGTTCTGGCAACAAACGAATCTTTGTATCCATGGATTGATGAGGGGTTCACTGATTTTGCGAGCCAGGAATCCCTTGCTATTATGTTCAACAAGCCGGTTACCGACTCTCACTTGGGTAGTTATGCGGGATATTTCAATTTGGTAAAAAGTGGATTACAAGAGCCCATCAGTCAGCACGGAGATCATTACAATACCAATCGTGCGTACAGCACTGCTGCCTATAGTATGGGCACGGTATTCTTAAACCAGTTAAAATATATTATGGGAGAAGAGCAGTTTTACATGGGTATGCGGAAATATTATAACACCTGGAAATTTAAACATCCGGAACCCATTGATTTTATTCGTGTAATGGAAAAGGTTTCGAACCTGGATTTGAATTGGTACTTACGTTACTGGGTGAATACAACAAAGAAAATTGATTACGGAGTAAAAAATATAATCTCGAAGGATGGTGGAACGCTCGTAACTATCGATCGCGTTGGTGAATTTCCGATGCCGGTTGATGTTGTAGTCACTTATTCCGATGGAAGCAAAGAACTTTATTACATTCCATTAAATGAAACACTTGGCAATAAACCTGTGGAGGATAAAACCATAGCGCGTGTTGATTTGGAAGCATGGCCATGGGTATACCCATCCTATACTATGAAAATCAATCGCAAGACAGAAGAGATTACTTCTATTGAAATCGATCCTTCTTTACGCATGGCTGATGTTGAACGAAAGAATAATAAAGTAGATGTTGTTACAGGTGTGATGGTATACCATGATGCTACTAAATAATTAAAGAAGTTTCTAATTTAGACACTTAAAATATTTAACGTCATTGCGAGGAGGCTTTCAGCGTTTAGCTGAAATGTTGACGATGCAATCCCCCGACTATAGCGTGCGCACTTCATAGCTTGGGGATTGCTTCGTCAGCTTGTCATGCTTTAAGGCGATCCACTTCCTCGCAATGACGTGCTATACCAGATTACTGCTATGAGTTCAGAAGAAGCTAAAAAGAAAGTTGAAGAGCTAACGGATAAAATCAATTATCACAATGACCTCTATTATCAAAAAAGCAAATCAGAAATTTCTGATTTCGATTTTGATAAACTTTTAGAATCCCTGATTAAGCTCGAGAATGATTTTCCTGAACTGAAGAAACAGGACTCTCCTACCCAACGTGTTGGCGGAACCATTACAAAAGAATTTAAAACAGTCTATCACCAATACCCCATGTTGTCGTTGGGGAATACCTACAATCAAAAAGAGTTAGAAGATTTTGATGGTCGTGTTGCCAAGGGCCTGAATGGTGAAGCGTATGAATATTTCTGCGAATTAAAATTCGATGGTGTATCCATCAGTTTAATTTATGAAAACGGATTGCTCGCAAAAGCAGTAACTCGTGGTGATGGTGTACGAGGTGATGATGTAATTGTCAATGCCAAAACCATCCGCACCGTTCCATTAAAAATTACGAAGAAAGATATTCCCGATTCATTTGAAGTACGTGGAGAAGTATTCATGACGAAAGACACCTTCATCCAGCTGAATAAAGATCGCGATGATATTGGTGAAGAGCGATACGCCAATGCCCGCAATACTACATCGGGCTCATTAAAAATGCAGGATTCCAAAGAGGTAGCAAAACGCAAATTGGATTGCTACACCTATTATCTCCTTGGAAATGATATCGAAACACGAACGCACGAAGAAAGTATTCATTTGCTGGAGTCATGGGGATTTAATGTTTCGAGAACGTATAAAAAATGTAAAACCATAGCTGACGTCCTCGATTACATTAACGAATGGGAAACAAAACGTCATGAACTTCCGCTGGAGACTGATGGTGTGGTAATCAAAGTAAATAATCTGGAACAACAACAACAGCTTGGACTAACTGCCAAGAGTCCACGCTGGGCAATATCTTACAAGTACCAGGCAGAAAGTACGAGCACAAAACTAAACGGAGTTACTTATCAGGTGGGTCGCACGGGAGCCGTTACACCTGTTGCAGAACTGGAGCCGGTTCAACTGGCAGGTACAACAGTAAAGCGTGCTTCGTTACATAACGCAAATGAAATTGCACGTTTAGATCTCCGCATTGGAGATTATGTATTCGTAGAAAAGGGAGGCGAGATCATTCCGAAAGTAACAAAGGTTGATCTCGATAAAAGAAGCGCAGATACAAAGCCATTTATCTACACCGAAAAATGTCCTGCATGCAGTACCAAACTTGTGCGACAGGAAGGTGAAGCCGCATTCTATTGTCCTAATGCAAGTACCTGTCCACCCCAGGTAAAGGGCCGCATTGAACATTTCATTCAGCGCAAAGCCATGAACATCGATTCGTTGGGTGAACGGAGAGTCGATATGCTGGTGAATAAAAGACTGATTTACAATTATGCTGATCTATACGATCTAAAAAATCAACAGAATACTCTGCTTGGTTTGCAAGACTATTTTGATTCTGATGAAGATCTTAATTTTAAGAATACAAACGGAGTGTATCAAGTTTCATTGGAAAAAATTGTTTCTGATTTGAAACTCGTTGCTCCAGATAAGATATCAGAATTTAGCGCCACACTTTCCAACATCTCAAATCTGACTTCGCAGCAAACAGGCGCCAAAAGTTATCCGGCATTTCTGATGAAGTCCCTGGAATTTAATGCCGGGCATATTAAAGATGGATATGTACCCCTTGAAAATGTTTTATATCAACTGTTCAAAGGAGCAATACCATTTAATATACTTGAAGCAACATCGCAGCAAATAAAAAACATCGATGATCTCTACGATCTCACTAAGGCATTAGAAATACAGAAGAATACCATCTTCATCGATTTTATTCGCGATCAAAAATCCAGAACTAAAATCGATGCATTCAGTTATCGAAGCAGAATAAGTTTTCAATCAAAAACTGTTGAAAATATTTTATCAGGAATAGAATCAAGCAAGCAAATTTCATTTGAGAAAGTACTCTTTGCATTAGGTATTCGATATGTAGGAGAAACTGTAGCGAAGAAATTAGCCAAGCATTTTAAAACAATCGAACGATTGAGTGCTGCCTCATTTGATGAACTGATTGCCGTAGAAGATGTAGGGGATCGGATTGCAAAAAGTGTTCGTGAGTTTTTTAGTGTTCAACAAAATCTAGACATCATTGCTAAACTAAAGCAAGCTAATGTGAAGCTTGCGCTGGAAGAAAAGAATGCAGTTCCTATTCAAGGTAAGCTTAGCGGGTTTAAAATTCTGGCTACCGGAACGTTGACGAATTTTAAACGAGATGAAATCGAGAAGTTCGTGGAAGCAAACGGTGGTGAATACAAAAAGACAGTCTCTAAAGATTTAACCTTTATCCTTAGCGGAGACAAACCCGGTGAAGCCAAAATTGAAACGGCCACCAAATACGGAATCAAAATTATTTCAGAAGATGAATTCCTGAAAATTCTAAATGATTAAAAGTCTGTAAGGAATTGATACATGATTACTATATCGCGATTAACCAGTCTCACTAGTCTTTCAGTATTCTCATTTCTACCCTCCTGTTTTTCACTCTTGCCTCAGGTGTCATTTCGTTACCTAAAGGCTGCGAACCACCAAAAGCTTTTGTCTGTATCCGACTTTTATTGATCCCTTTCGATACAATATATTTCTTCACAGCATCAACACGTTGTTGTGAAAGCTCAAGGTTCGCCTTTGGACTACCTACATTATCGGTATGACCTTCAAGCTGAATTTCAATTTTTGAGTTCTCCTTCATCATTTGAACTACTTCATCTAACCCTGGATACGATTTAGGATCAATCACGGATTTACCTTGCGCAAAAATCAAATGCTCAAGAATAATGGTTTGTCCTTTCGGGGTCAGGGTAATATCACGGACTACATTATTGTTTGCATCAATGTCCTGAGGTCCAACAATAATCGTCTTCAAATTATAACCTTCAGCGGTCGCTGTGATCTGATATTTAGCCGTTCCAAAAATGAGGAAGGAAAAGGTACTGTCGTTAAATCTACCCGTGATGCTTTCAGTAGGAATGCTACTGTATCGAACATTCGCCTTAATGCCCTTGCCAGTTCTCGAGTCCATTATCTTTCCTTTCACCGTAATGTCAGTACTTTGGGCTTTACATAAAACTGCTGCGAAAAAGAAAACAAAATAGAGTGCGGTATTTTTCATGATTGCAATATAATCTGAAATTTAATAGAAGCACACTCTTTTATGATTGATCAACATATCATCAGGTTGATGTATTGAGCCTGGTGGCTAATTCTTCTTAATGTCTCGAAAAATATTTGTTCACTACCAAAACATAATTGAGACTGATTTATCGTTGAAGTATTTATCGTAAATCTATTATGGTTTTAAAAACTGTTATTGCGCTCCCTACTATTTCTACTTTAACAGGTATGTTATTTTCTATACCTACCATTACTTCGATGGTGCCAGGCCTCCCCATTGCTTCGCCTTGTTTAGCCGTAAATGAAAATTTATTATCGTTATGTTTTATTAATTGATGTTTTATAAGAAAAGCTCCTAATGGGCCATTTGCATTTCCTGTAACCGGGTCTTCATCAATACCAATTGCCGGGGCAAACATTCTGCCATGAGTTAATATTTCAGGATTATCAGAATCAAAAGTGAAAACAAAATACCCATTGCAGTTTATTAAACCACTTATCTTTTTTAATTGTATCATGTCTGGAGATAAATCATTCAATTTGTCTCTTGATTTTATACCAATCATTACTTTTGAATGCCCTGTTGATGCTATCTCAATGGGGCAATTCTCAATCGCGTCCCTATCTTCAAGGCCTAGTGCTGCTATTATTTGTGATTGACATTCTTTTTCTATGGACTCAAAACCGACTTTACCCTGAGTCATTTTAATTTTAATCAATCCGTTGTTTTCCACTATTTCAATTGGCAGAATACCCGCTTTTGTCTTTTGAAAATAGTGTTGACCAGGCTTTACCTGCTTTTCTAAAGCCCTTACATAATGTGCCGCAATTGTAGCATGACCGCAAATAGGCACTTCAATAGTTGGTGTGAAAAATCTCACCTCTACATCATACCCTGCATCTATTCCAATAGGCGAAAACAAAAATGCTGTTTCTGAATTTTTTAATTCGCGGGCAATTAAAAGCATCTCTTTGTCAGTTAAACCTTCTGCATTTATAACGACACCTGCAGGATTTCCACTAAATTTCTCTTCTGTAAAAGAATTGATCTGATAAACGGTGTATACCCTGGTCATATCTTATACCTACTTCTTATCCTTTGTAAAATCGAGCGAAGTGGAATTAACACAATAGCGTTTTCCGGTTAACGTTGGTCCGTCATCGAATAGGTGGCCGAGATGAGAGCCACAGCGCGCGCAAAGTATTTCGGTGCGCACCATGCCATGAGAAGTATCTTCTACTGTTTTGATTCTGTCGCCAGCAAGTTCTTTGTCAAAACTTGGCCAGCCACATTCTGAATCAAATTTCATATCGGAAGTAAAAAGCAAGTTGCCACAGGCGGCACACGTATACGTGCCCTTATCTTTAGTGTAGGTAAACTTTCCACTAAAGGGAGCATCTGTACCCTTCTCTCGCAATACGTGATATTGTTCGCCAGTAAGAATAGTTTTCCACTCTGCGTCCGTTCGTTCAATTTTACCAATGGTATCGGGCAGCGCTACATGAACAATGGGGGCAGCAGAGTCAACTTGTTTCTGATCTGGTGGTTTACACGCCAGGACAGATGCTAAAAGAATGATTAGGGTATATTGGTACATATAAATGATTTTAACCTATGTACGATAAAACAATTAAATCCGGATGTAGTTCACACAACAAAGGTATTGATGTGTCTTGGGAGTGACAAATTAAATGGATTCAAGCACTGTATTCGACTTTGCCTCAATTTCACTTCCATGACCCTTTCATTGTTCACAAATCCCAAATTCTCTTTTTATCTTTCCATGCAATATAAAAGCGCAATGTACACGCCCCTCTTAACTCACCTCCGAAACTATATTTCCCTTCATGAAGCAGAAGAAAAGATACTTCTCTCCTATCTGAACTTTCAAAGCATAAAGAAAAAAGAACATCTTCTAACAGAAGGTAATATATGCAATGCCAATCATTTTATTTTGAAGGGTTGTTTGCGAATGTACAACAACACTGATGAAGGCACTGAGCAAATTGTTCAATTCGCCATCGACAATTGGTGGATCACGGACTACAACAGCCTTGACTTGCAAAAGCCTTCAATCTTTAATATTCAGGCCATTGAAAATTCTGAAATTGCATTCCTAAAAAAAGATATACAGGAAGAATTATTCAAGAAGCTTCCACAGCTTGAACGTTATTTCCGAATTATTCTGCAGCGTGCTTTTGCTGCATCGATTATGCGAATTCAATACATCTTCAATCAATCGGGTGAAGAGCGATATCGTCACTTCAATAGTGCATTCCCTGATTTTATTCAGCGTGTACCGCAATACATGCTGGCGTCCTACCTTGGTTTTACGCCTGAGTTTCTGAGTAAAATCAGAGGAAAGAAAGAGTAAATTTCAGGCTAGTCTCATTTCTTAATCAAGATTAAGTTTTTTCAGTCAGACACCTTGTTCTTTTGTCTCAACAAAAACAAAGAACAATATGAACAAGCGATTAGACCTCAAACAACAAGAGCCTGAAGCCTACAGCATTATGCTGAACTTCGAAAAGTATCTTGGCAAAATTGAATTAACGGAAGAACACAAGAATCTGATTAAGATTCGGGCATCGCAGCTCAATGGTTGTTCTTATTGCATTGACATGCATACAAAAGAAGCACGAGCTGCAGGAGAAACAGAACAACGTTTATATGTGTTAAGCACATGGAAGGACACACCTTTCTTTAATGAAAAAGAACAGGCCATATTATCGGTTACTGAAGAAGTGACTTATATCCAACAACGTCTTTCCGAATCTACCTATCAGAAAGCCGTGAACGTTTTAGGAGAAAAATATCTGGCGCAGGTAATCATGGCTGTGATTGTTATTAATGCCTGGAACAGAATTGGTGTATCTACCGAGATGATGCCAGAATAACAATTCCAACTTCAACCGTTCGGTAAAAAATCTGATACAGGTTGTGTTATCTTGTTTAGCATTTCTTAGAAGTACAAAGGGTCAGAGTTGTGAGGTGATGTTGATTACTCCAAAACCTCACAACTAAAACCTCTACCCTTGACTAACTCAATTATCTTTTCTACACATAATTGTTCGCTTTCAATACGAAGGATTTTGTCGCAATCATCCAGATCAAAACTGATTTTTGCCTGTGGCAGAAGTTCAAGGAGTTCTACCATTATTCCTTTTGCAATTCGCTTACGCTGAACATCTGTTTTAAAAACTTCAATCACGATCAAAAGAGAATTTAATTATTCGATGAATTCAATCTGACCATACACTGCACATCATTTTCATTTATATACCACTCAATACAGAAACCATCCGGATCAATATTAGGATCTGCTATCAGCTTTTGAAACACCTTTCCAATTTGTCGAACATCGTCATGGAAATTATGGATTATAGTACCCATGTAATTCCCTTTTTTCAATGTTAAGGATTCGCATTTCAATTGTTCTGCTTCTCCATCATACTGTTGTTCAGCTGCTGCCCTGTAAACAATTACACCTTGCTGATTTGGACAGGATATACCATAAATAATTCTTCCTTCAGTAGTTGCCAATATAGTATGTAGTTTCTCATGGGCTTTCAGCACACCTTCGGGAAACGAAGTTGCCGTTACGCATAATAACGGTATATCTTTTTTGACAATAAACTTCTCCATCACTAAATGGTATTTACTTTACTTAAAACGGCAGTGTCGTTCAGTTTGTGATGGTGAAAGTAAGAAACTATCAGAATCCCGAATATGATTAATGGAAAGAATGAATCAAAAACAGGTCCATCTACCATTATATGCGCTACACATGCTGAGATAAGATTAATACCGAAACCGGCATACACCCATTCTTTAACGCGAGACGGAACTTTAGGGATCATTAAAAGTATGGCGCCAAGAACTTTGAAGATAGTAAGCTCCACACGAAAATAATCTGGAAACCCAAGATGACGAATACTTTGCACTGCGACATCCATATGTGATGTAAGTGCTGGCATTACGCCCTCAAACAAAAAGATGAACGTAGTTGACACCCAGAAGATTATTTTATTCTTTTTCATAATTATATGGTTTTAGGTTTTACTGAAATTAAACATCCAATTCATTCCGAACTTATCGGTTAGCTCGCCATAGGTAGCACCCCAGAAAGATTGATGCAATGGCATTTTAACACTTCCGCCTTCTGCAAGTTTTGAGAAGTAGGTATTGATCTCTTCATCGCTGGCGCAATTCATGCACAACGTAACAACGTTTCCTTTTACAAGGCCCACGCCCATCATGTCGGAACCCATCAACGCAATGCCGTCTTTAATTAACGAGCTATGCAGAATGGCAGCACCAGCTTCCGATGGCATTTGTGCTGCCATAGGCGACTCAGAAATTTTTTGCATGATCAGTTCACCACCCAGACAATGGTGATAGAACGTCATGGCATCACGACAATTCCCGTTGAAGTTGAGGTATGTAATTAATTGCGTTATCATGTTTTGTGCGTTTGATTAATTGACAATACAAACCTAATTGACTGAGCGGTCACGAAGTCTGTGTAAATGCGTCAATCTAAGGGGTTGTATGCGACAATCATGATTTATATCTTCGTCATTGAAAACTGGTCATACTATGAAGAATGTCATGATACTTATTCCGGAAAACGCTGTGCTGGCAGCCATTGTCGATCCGCGATACATGTTCACTGCTGTGAATGAGTTTCTTAAAAGTGCAGGCCAGTCACCCTTGTTTAATGTTCAACTTGTAGGACTAAGCAAAGAAGTAAAGCTGAGTGAGGGTTTATTCTCCGTACACACTGACTTGATTTTAAAAAACGCGAAGAAAGCCGATCTGATTATTATTCCTGCCATCAGCGGAAATATTGAATCAGCGATTAAGATGAACAAAGATTTTCTTCCATGGATTGTTCAACAATATAAAGGAGGATCAGAAGTAGCCAGTCTTTGTCTCGGCGCATTCATTCTTGCTTCGACTGGTCTAATGAATGGAAAAAAATGTTCTACGCATTGGTTGTTCGCAAATGAATTCAGAGAAATGTTTCCGGAGATAACACTGGTTGATGACAAAGTAATCACCGAACAAAACGGATTGTATTCCAGTGGCGGTGCTAACTCGTACTGGAATTTATTATTGCACCTTGTTGAGAAATATACCAATCGTGAAATCGCGATACTGGCTTCCAAATTTTTTGTACTGGATATTGCGCGTAATAGTCAATCCCCCTTCAGTATTTTCAAAGGACAAAAGATTCATACCGACACCGATATCATTAAAGTACAGGAGTACATTGAAACTCATTTCAATGATAAGATATCCGTAGATGAATTATCGGAAGAATTCGGCATTGGCAGAAGAACATTGGAAAGAAGATTTAAGAAAGCCACAAACAATACTGTTGTTGAATACATTCAACGTGTGAAGATTGAAGCATCTAAAAAACAATTAGAAACTGGAAGAAAAACCATTAACGAGGTAATGTATGATATCGGCTACTCAGACAACAAGGCCTTTCGGGATGTATTCAAAAAAATCGCAGGACTATCACCACTCGAGTATCGAAATCGATACAATCGCGAAGCCGTTCTTAATTAAAAAAATGAGGTGAAGTATTTCAGCACCTTCGGAACTAAACCATAACGTTAAACGATTTTACTCTCACATACTTTCACAACATGTCCATTGGAAATCAATCTCGCAAAGTAGCCATAGTAGGATACAACCGTATACCTTTCGCACGTCACAATACAAACTATGTTAATGCCAGCAATCAGGATATGATGGTGGCTGCCTTAAATGGTTTAATAGATCGATACAAATTACAAGGGCAATTATTAGGAGAAGTAGCGGGCGGTGCAGTGATTAAACACAGTCGTGAATTTAATCTGATGCGAGAAAGTGTCATGAGCACTTCGCTTGACCCGGCTACACCTGCATGTGATCTTCAGCAAGCCTGCGATACTGGAATTGAAGCTGCCCTTTACATCGCCAATAAAATTGCACTCGGTCAGATCGATGTTGGTATTGCGGGCGGAACCGATTCAACGAGTAATGTGCCTATTGTAATCAGTGAATCCCTCAGAAAGTCTTTATTGGAAATTCGAAGAGCAAAAACGTTTGGAAGTAAAATAAGTCAAATATTAAAAATCAGATTCAAAGACTTAACACCTGTTGCTCCAGGTATTGATGAACCTCGAACTGGTTTATCGATGGGAGGTCATACAGAAATTACAGCCAAACATTTTGGTATCACACGAGAAGATCAGGATCAATTGGCATTGCAGAGTCACCAGAAAATGGTAAAGGCATACAAAGAAGGATTCTTCAATGACATGCTAACACCTTACCTTGGTCTTGATCGTGACAACAATATGCGCAAGGACACCAGTTTGGAAAAACTTTCGAAACTAAAACCAGCGTTTGATAAAGTGAACGGAACACTCACTGCAGGTAACTCCACTCCTTTCACCGATGGAGCATCGTGTGTCCTATTGGCAAGTGAAGCATGGGCAAAGGAACATGGCCTACCTGTGCTGGCTTACATTACCTTTGCTGAAGTGGCAGCGATTGAATATGTGAAGCAAAAACAAAATTTATTGCTGGCACCAATCTACGCATCAACGCGCATGTTGAAAAAAGCAGGACTGAGTTTACAAGATTTTGACTTCTATGAAATCCATGAAGCCTTTGCAGCGCAAGTATTAACTACGCTGAAGATCTGGGAGAGTGACGTGCTAATGAAATCGTACGGCTTTGATAAAGCGTTAGGTAGTATCGATCGAGCAAAGCTCAATGTAAATGGAAGCAGCCTTGCAGCGGCCCATCCATTTGCTGCTACTGGTGGACGCATCATTGCCACCATGGCAAAGCTGTTACACCAAAAAGGATCGGGTCGTGGATTTATTTCGATTTGTGCAGCCGGTGGACAAGGTGTTACGATGATCATCGAAAAGTAAAATTTCCGATTAACGTAATCAAAATCAAGCTCTACCTAATTTACGGAGATGAAAAAGATGGGACACAACAGCTTTAAACATGGAACTGTATTCATTGTAAACAATATTTGATTCCTTGCATGCTTCTTTTACTAACCGACTTATTGCCGGGTAGTGAACGTGACTAATGCGTGGAAATAAGTGATGTTCAATTTGAAAGTTCAATCCGCCTAGTAACCAATACAAGGATTTACTGGAAGTCGCAAAGTTTGCTGTAGAGTTAATCTGATGAATCGCCCACTCCTGCTTATCCTCATCATGAATTTGAGGAGAATGGAAATGTGTTCCTTCCACAACATGCGCCAATTGAAATACTACACTGATAGCAAGACCACAAACAAAAGTTATTATAAAAAATCCGATAAGCCATGACAACCATCCGACTGTGATAATGGGAATTACCATGTATATCGCGATGTACATTAGCTTTGTAAACCAAAAAACAAAGTGTTCCTTCATCTCAAGGCTCTTCTTGATCGCATTGGCAGAAAACTTTCCACTAAAATATTTTTGAAAGTCTTCGTAAAAAATCCAGGCCAGATACGATATACCATATAGCACTACCCAGTAAACATGTTGAAAGCGATGATACGCGTGTCGGGGTTGGCCGACGTGCAATCGCATAAAAGGTTTCACATCAATATCCGCGTCCATTCCTTCGATATTGGTATAGGTGTGGTGATTGATGTTGTGTTTTATTTTCCAGAAATAGGTAATACCTCCTAAAACATTCAGAAAATAAGCTGAAGCTTTATTCACCCATGGGTGACGAGAAAAACTCTGATGCCCTCCTTCATGCATTACATTAAAACCAATTACGGCCATGTTAATTCCTAATGCAACGCAAAGTAGAATTGAAACAACATGTGTTGGAGTGAAGAATACCAGAACGGTGTATAGAATTGCCGCGGATGCTACTTGCAAAGAGCTCTTAAAGTAAAGTTTGCTGTTTCCTGTAGAATGTAAATGTTTATCAGAGAAGTATTGGTCAACCTTTTCTTTCAGTCTTTTAAAAAAGATTCCATTGGTCGTATCAAATGTATATTTAAGCATTGCAAAGGGCTTTAGCTAGTGAACACGATACACCACAGCATCGTTCATTACCATATTACTTCAGTAAGAAAGCCTTCAAACGCTTTTCATTCAGCGCTTTTGACTACTGAAATCAACTTACAAATACTTTAGCCATTTCTTTTCTTTGTGATCCGCCCGGTACTTTCCGTACCATTTGCAAACCGGATATAATAAAACGACAACGCTTATCCATATCAAATAAATAGCCCAAAGCTCAACACCGCTTTCAACATCCTTAGGTCGGCCAGAACCAAACGCACCAAAATTCAATTCGCTCCATTTAAATCCCTGCAGCAGCATTATGACAATCATCAGTGTATGCAATAGGTAAAAATGAACGATGAAATAAAACAAGGGCACCTTTCCGTAGACCATCACAACATCCATTACTTTATTTTTCACACCTTCAGAGAAATACAAAATCAAAAAGGTGATCCCCAGCGTGGACAAAGCAAACAAAAGTGAAGGCGGGTATTTCGTTACGTTAATAAATGACATGAAAGTAAATACACTATTTTTCTGTAACGACCACGGTTCATCTCCATATACATTGATAAAACGGAGCAGTACAAAAAGCACTAAAGATGAAATCCCGATTTTAAGCAAGAGACTCTTTCGTTTCGATTCCGAAAACTCAAACAACATTCCTGAAGCAAATCCTACCAGCATAATTCCAAGCCACGGTATTGGAGGATAACCCATAATAAAAAGTATGTTCGGTGAAATCGGGAAAGCTGATCGTCCAAATAATGGTGATAAAATTGTTTTTAATAAGGAATCTTCTGCAAATGGAATAATGGGCAAGGCATTATGAGCGAAGACAATAATTAATCCGATGATGCCCAATGTTCTTGCGGATAGAGTTAGCAACAATCCTAAAACAATAAAACCAAAACCGATCGCTCCAATAACCTCAAACAGTAAAACATGAAACTCAATATCAAACCACAATCCAAAATTGACAATTGTAAATTCCAATATAAGAAGCCAAATACCTCTGCTCAATAAAAACTGTCTGCCCTTTGCCAGTCCTTCGTTCTTAAAATAGAGGTAAGCCGATACTCCCGCCAAAAACACAAATGTTGGTGCACACAAATGAGTGATCCATCGTGTGAAAAATAGTATGGGTGTTGTGGTTGCTAAGTCTGTTGGATTTTGTGTTAGCCCGGTTACATGCATGAAATCACGCGTGTGATCAAGTGCCATAATGATCATTACGAATCCTCTTGCAAAGTCAATGTTATCCAGTCGCTTCATACTGCGATACCTTTAAATTTTGTTTGTGAAGGTATTAAATATAATGTGAAATATTCTCTCTGGTTGGTGTACCTCGATCTGGGATTCAATAAGCATGAACCAAAAAAGGTCATCCTTCATTGCGCACTAACAGATTGATGCGCAATGAAGGATGGCCTTATATTTAATAAAACTGTAAACTAAATAACTTCTATTCTTAGTCTAACGCAGACACAATAGCATCAATAGCGTCACTGTGAACTTGCTGTCCGGTAGCACGGTCAAATAATCCAGAGCTATTGTTGCCTGTAGCTCCGGCATCCCAATACACCGGAACAAAGCCGTTGTCTAGCGCAGCTTTGGTTACATAGTGTAAAAAATTGTTACGTGCAGTTACGTGGTTTGTGAATGCAGCGACCGTTAATGAAGTTCGTAATATCGCTGCGTATTCACCTAAAATAATTGGAATGTTCTGGTCAACAAACTTGGTTTTCATTTTTGCAAATTGTTGAGTAACCCAAGCCTCCTGACCCCAGGTTGATGCATTTACATTACCCGCAAATGATGCTCCCCACAAATATTTGGTGCTGGTCCCATCTAAGGCAAAATCAAACGGATCGTAAAAATGCACTTCAGCCATTAGCCTGTTGCTGGTTGCGTCCGCTGGCATTACCATATAATTATCCGTGTGATCAATGTTGGTGTTGTAGCCCTGCACAATCAGATTGCGGAATGTATTTTTACCTCCTGTTGATCGTACTGCTGTTACAAATGTTTGATTGTACGACTGTTGTACTTCAATGTTTTCGGCTATGGGAGTGTTGTAATTTGCTCGCACTTCATTCGTTCCAGCAAACAACAAATGTTCATCGTAATTACGGAAGGCAACAGCAATCTGCTCCCATAGTGCTTTTTGCTTTTTATTAACTTCTACCTGGTGCGAATACAACGGATGCTCCTCGAGCCAGCCGCCATCCCAATGAATGTTGACGATAACATACATATCATTCTCGACACAGTAGTCCACTACTTCTTTGACACGAGCCAGCCACGAATCTTTAATTTTATAAGTCGTTTCATCTTCGATATAACCACTCCAGGCACATGGTAGACGGACTGTATTGAAACCCGCAGCCTTAACAGCATCAATTAGTGTTTTTGATGCTTTCGGATTTCCCCACATGGTTTCACTTGCTGAATATACTCCGTTAGTAAGGCCTGTAGCTTCTAATGTATTTCCCAGGTTCCATCCCACTTTCATTTTTGGTGAAAGCGTCATTGCGTTACTTGCCATGCCTGTGTTATCATCCGGAATTGTGAGTGCATTTCCCGTTTGGCTAACAGTTACCACTTTTGTAACGCCACTTAATGAAAATGTAATTGTGCCTGACCTGACTAGCAACCCAGGGTTTGGATCAATTTTATACTTCGGGCTTGTAGTCCCGCTTCCAGTAACTGTTGTTATCCAATCGCCATCAATCTCTACTGTATATGCTCCAGAGCTTTGTACCTGTACGATAATTTCATCACCACCCGTATCAACGGCATATTCACTTTGAGTTACTGTTAATAAAATACCTGCATCCTGCGTTACCGTGAGTTCTTTAGATAATGAACCTGCCGTTACCGTAATGATGGCTGTTCTTGTCGCAGCAATTTCATTTTTCGTAACGGTTGCATCAATTTTTATTGTTCCGGATGTGCCACTTGCTGGTGTTAACGTACACCAAGTTTGGTTGCTTGAAACTTGCCAGGAAGTATTGGACCTAACATGAAATGACTTTGTCTCACCATCATTGGAGAGTACAAGTTGCTCTGTTGAAATCACCAATTCCGGAGCTGGAATCGGATCATTCTTGGAACAGGAAACAAAACTGATTGTCGTTAAGCATACAATAAAAGCCCACACGCTGCTGATCTTTTTCATAGAATAGAATAAAAAAACAGGGAGTAGTCGACTACTCCCTGTTAGTAATTAAAAACTTAAGGTGCTAATACATAATGAAAAGTCAATACTTCGTCTTTACTATCACCAGCAGCAATGGAGTTTGAGATTACTCCTAACCAAAGACCATTTGCATCAATATTAGCAAGAGAAGACCCTCCATGTGAAACAAAGTACCAATCATTTACACTTCCCGTTATGCTTTTAGTATTAGAGGTATTTAACCAGCTCGCGGCCGTTCCTGCATAATCAATAAGTGGTATGCTGATATTAAGGAGCTTATTCGTTGGATCAATCATTACATCTCCAGTTGCCGTGAAGGCTGATCCATTCTTTGTCTGTGTAAGATCTACTTTCAGATCACTACCTTCCAATCTGAATTTCAAACTTGCACTTTCTGCTACAGCTCTTACGTTGGCATCCCACACCCAGGTATTTGAAGTAAAATCATTTCCGAATGTAGTGGCTGAAGTCCATCCTCCGGTGAAATCAGGTGGAAAATTTACCCAATCTATGAACCAGTCAACATCCGGTTTGAAGGTTTTTCCAGCCAGAGCAGTTTTCCACGCTGCAGCCGGATCAGCAGCTCCTGATGCTTGCGGTTCAAAACCATAAACCTGATATTCATCCTTAACTGCATCGCGTTTTCCTAACCAAAGTTTGGTAATATTTCCAAAAGCATCAACATCAGTTTTAATTATCCTTAATTTATTCTCATCAGTAGTTGCCAGTGATACCCAACCCGAGATGGCGAAGGATATTGATTTATCAAATACGATATTGTTGCTCTCATCTACCGAATAGGTTCCTGTGATTGGTGTCCCCGCACCATCTGTAAATGTATATGATCCTGTTGTGGCGCTTACTTTATCAAAAGTCAACGATACATTCGAGATAAGTGCAGCATCATAAGGAGCCCATCCTGATGCTGTATAGTCTGAAGGCATTGTCCATGCGTTCAGCATGTTTCCAGCTAATCCAGCCCAGTTGTAAGGAGTATTAAGTGATAAGCCCCATTTTTTTGAGGTGGTGGTAGAGGTTGTCAAATCACCATTGGCATCGCCTTCATATGGAGGGTCTGGTTCCACAACTTCACCAGGTACCCAGTTATCAAAATAGTCTTTGCTGATAAAGTTGTACACCAACAAGCAAGCACCCTCGCCTGACAACACCGGGTCGCGCAATACAGCCAGCTGCATATGATCCGCTGTAAGCGACATTATTTTAATATTTCCCCAGTCGATAACAACACCATCACGGCCAGAGTCATGTAATGGACTCGCATCGGTTAAGCCCATAGTGTGCTCATCAGTGTTTAGCATGTACGTTCCTGTTTCAGTACCCCGGCCAGCAATCGTATTGTGTACCACCTTTACATTAGCACCACCTTTCAAATCGAAAGTCATCGAACCGAAATTGGCTGCTGTCATTAACCACGAGTTTCCTTTGTAATCAGGCTGCCAGTTCCATGAGTCACCACCAACAACTTCTCCATCAGTTACGGACTTCCAACTATCGTTGGTACCATAGAAATAAAGTGGCCCGAGGAAATAGCGGCTTACTGCTACCTCATCTAAATCGAGGTACCATGTTTTTTCATTGCCCACACCTCCTGAAAGAAGTGTCCAAAGTTCATCGCTGATGAAGTCAGCATATAGTTCATCCACCGTAAAGGTAACTGGCTCACCATACACCATACCTCCACGCGTTTGCACGCCAAATTTTACTTCATACGTTCCTGCAAAAGGAATTTTCAATGTCACTTTCTTTGACTGACTCCTTCCTTGTGGATGATCCCATTGCGGGGTATACCTGCTATCCATTAAACTCGTTAAATAAACAATGTTTGGATTGTTTGCATCGTGTTCAATCTTAAAGGCAATGCCTTCTACCAATTCATTAGAATCAACATCAATGGCTCCTAAGTTCGATTCATCTGGCGAACAGGCGAAACCCATTAGCATCAGAAAAACCGCAGTAAATAATTTGATTATTCTATTCATATTTTTTCTTTTTAATGGTTAATTCCATCCTGCATTTTGAACCAACACACCATTTGAAAGAGTGATTTGTGTATTCGGTATTTGCATGAAGCCTCGTGTTTTTGTGATATCCGATTCTTTAATAATAACCTGATCAGGAGCCGTTCCGCTCGTTACATTCTGCGTCTGTGCTATGGTTGATGCTGCCGTGCTCAACCCCTGGCGAAGCAAATCCCAATAGCGAATGCCTTCAAAAGCGAATTCAAATTTTCTCTCCTCTAATATGTTGGCTGGTGTTGCTGTACGTACAGTTAGGCCCGCTCTTGTACGAACGTTATCATAATACGTTTGTGCATTCGTAGAACCTAACTCAGCAGCCATCAACAATACATCAGCATAGCGGATCACAACATAATCCTGATCTTGTGAGATTTGGAAATCATTACTACCTCCTGTATTGGAAGAACCATCAGGCAAAGCGGTAGGACTGTATTTTTTATTGGAGTATCCAGTATATTCTCGTTGATTTCCCTGATCAAATCCTGTAATTCCTTCAGCGGCGATATCAATGATAGAGGCTACTTTTCTTTCATCAGTACTTGCAAATTCAGAAACCAATCTTGGATTTACTGTACAAGCTCCCCAACCTTTTCCATAAGGAGACCAGTTGGTGTTGCGCATTCCCATCATCACTAACCAGCGGTTGCCATCTACATTGCCGTTGTAATCCTGAGTGTTGTTGAATTTTTGCGCAAATACTACCTCTATATTTCCTTCTCCAGCATAGCCACTACGATCCAGGGTATTACCGGTCACAACAGGTGTATAACTTGAAGCCGGCCATAAAGCTTTAAACTCTGCAACCAAACCAAACTCATTGCTGGCAATTACATCTTCAAGTCCAGCCAAAACTTCTGTGCTGCTTACTCCTAAATCATCACTACCATAATAACCTGTATAGAATAAGTAAACGCGTGCAAGCAGAGCTTTAGCGGCATACGATGTTACTCTTCCATCATTTTGAGCTGCATTTGCTTTAGGATATGCACCTGCCGGAATGTTTGCGGCTGCATATTTTAAATCTTCTACAATCTGCTTGTAGGTTTCTACGGGTTCTGACTGAGGAACATTTTCAGTAGTAGGTACTGTTAACAACGGAACTTTTTCAAACAAACGTACTAAATCGAAATACATCAACGCGCGCAGGTAGCGCGTCTCACCTTCAATACGATTGCGAGTTGCCGTAGCAGATTCAAAAGCTATACCATCCAATTTAGAGAGTAGCGTATTGCAGCGAAAGATACCGGCATAATAATCGCTCCATGTTCCGTTGAACAAATTGTTATCAGATGGAGACTGGGTAATATCAAAACGATCTAAGGCCTGATACCCTCTTCCATCTGTACTCCCAGTTCCACCAAATGTATTGTCTGATAAAACTTCAGAGGTAACAAAGAACGATTGGTTGCCATTAGAGGAGGTGCGCTGATAACCATCATAGCAACCAACCAACGCCATTTCAGCATCCGCTACTGTACGATAAAAGTTATTATCCAACACTTCCGTCATTGGTTCTACGTCCAGATAATCATCTCCGCATGAGGAAAGAATCAAACCAATTCCTAATGCTATTGTATATATATGTTTCATGAGCTTTTCTTTTTAGAATTAGAATTTAAGATTGACACCCATTAGCACAGTTTGAGGTCTTGGGTAGTAACCTAAATCAATACCAGAAACCCATCCATCTGTACCATATCCAATTTCAGGATCCATACCATTGTACTTTGTGAAGGTGAAGAGATTTTGTCCTTGCACATACAGTCTCAGCTGGCTCAGGTTTTTCACATTAATAAGCTTTGAAAAATCGTACCCAAGGGTGACGTTACTGATGCGCAGAAAATCGCCATCGTGGATGTAGAGATCAGAGAACTGCCAGTTCACATTAGTCTCCGTAACGCGAGGCATATTGTTGGATGTTCCTTCTCCTGTCCATCGATCTAAGATAGCCGAAGTATAATTTGCCTGCTTGTTTGCATGGTTCCGATACGATTGAACAATTTCACTCCCTACAGTCCCGTATGCATTTACCGATAAGTCAAAACCTTTGTAGTCAAGGGCGATGTTAAAACCAAAAGTCATGTCTGCTATTCCACTTCCTAAATTGGTTTTATCATTGGTATCGATCTTACCGTCTTTAACAATGTCAACATACTTAACATCTCCAGGTTTAACATCCGGTTGGAGAACTCCATTACCTGCTGCCTTCCATGATTCAATATCTTCTTCACTCTGAAAAATACCGGCCGTTCTATAGCCCCAGAAATAACCGATAGCATATCCATTTTGAGCTCTGTAAAACTCTTCAGAGTTATCGTATAGCATATTAGATTGACCGTGGATGATACCATCTTCAGTAGGTATTATACCCACCCTGTTTTTATTGTATGCACCGTTAACACCTAATCGGTAGTTCAATTCTCCAACATTATCATTCCATGCCAGCGCTAATTCCACTCCGGAGTTTTTCACACTACCTCCGTTTATTACAGGAGCATTTGCGCCCGCTGTCGCTAAAATTGGCGGTGTAACCAGCCAGTCTTTTGTGTCTTTGATATAATAATCAAACACCACATCAAGGCGATTGTCCATCAGCTTGGCATCGAAACCAATGTTGGTTTGTTCGGATGTTTCCCACCTAACATTCGTGTTAGATAAGCGGCTTGGATACGCTCCTGGAACATTAGTGTTATTTGTTCCAAAAGTATAGTAGGCTGCTGGATTGCTGCCGCTGAAATTGGTTGAAGTATTGATTGGTGCTGCAAATTGAAAATCAGAAATATCCTGATTTCCAACTTGTCCCCAACTGGCGCGCAACTTGAAGAAGTCTAACCAATTGGAAATTCCCAAGCTTTGTGCGAAATCTTCATAGATAAGAATCCAACCTGCTGAAAAGGATGGGAAAATTCCCCAGCGATGTCCCTCTGCAAATTTGGATGAACCATCTCGTCTCAAGGTAGCATTGAACAAATATTTTTCCTTGTGGTTGTAGCCAATACGACCAAAGTAAGAAGCTCTCCGATATTGATTGTTCGGGCCACCTCCAACGATACGTGTTTCGATCACATTCCCATCTGCATCCAAATGCGCTTGTCCTGTTGTATTGCTCAGGTATGCGTGTGAAAAATCATTGAACTGTGACAACAGATTCCAATTTGAGCCCGATAAACTGGTGCCCTGAAAACGCTGTGACTCCATACCAACCATTACATTAAAAGAATGCTCGTTAAGAGCAAAGTCGTACGTTGCAGTATTGGTAAAAATTAGAGTATGACCTTTGCTCATACTCTGACTTGTTGTTGTATGATCTTTGTTATAAGCAAATACTGAAAACTGATATAGTGGGCTGAAGGCCCGATACTCCGAAGAATAATAATTTAATCCCACCAACGATTTCACTTTCAATCCTTTAAGAGGTTCAATTTCAGCATACATATCTGCCAATAATCGCTGAGCATCATTCCGGTTATTTACATTGGTCATCATCGACCCGTATGGATTGCTATCACCATTATACCAAGGTGAATTCTGGGTATCATTAAAAGGGCTGTCGAAAATATTATTATCACTATACACTGGTGATAATGGAGAGGTAGTAAATGCACCTCGCAAAGTATTGTTGTATTGATTACCTACATTGATTCCATTGTTATTAATGTAGTTGAAATTCAGGTGCTGACCAATCTTCAGAAACTTACCATACAACTTGTGCTCTGAGTTAGTTCTGAAACCATATCGCTCATAATAGGAAACATCTTTACCACCAACAATACCTTCCTGATCAATATAGTTAAACGAAATAGAATAGGTTGAAGTCTCTGAACCTCCTGTTATTCCAACGGAATAGTTGTTGGTTTTCGCATTATCCTTGAACATATAATCCATCCAATCTGTATCTGCCAAATCAGCCATGCCATCAAAATTGATTGGTGCAGAGCCTGAATTTAAAGCCTGCTCATTCATGATGGTTTTGTATTCATTGGCATTCAGCAGATCAACTTTACGGCTTACATTTTGAAAACCTGTGTAAGCATCAAACGTAACCTGAGCCTTTCCGCTTGTTCCCATTTTAGTCGTCACTAACACCACACCGTTAGCAGCCTGGGCACCATATATAGCCGCAGATGCTGCGTCTTTCAACACATCGATTGATTTGATATCATTTGGATTTATAGTGGTAATATCTCCACCCATAACACCATCGATAACGTACAGTGGCCCGGAATTACCAATGGTTCCTAAGCCGCGAACAACCACTTTCATGTCTGAACCAGGTTGACCTGATGTGGAAGTAATGGATACTCCCGGAGCCTGACCTTGTAAAGCTTGCAATGGGTTCAGGAAATTTTGTTTCTGCACAGCCTCACCATCCACCTGAACATTGGCTCCTGTCACTAATTTTTTCTTTTGCTCACCATATCCCACAACCACGACTTCATCTAAAGTCGATATATCGTCTTCTAATGCAATCACAATCTGTGTTTGGTTACCAACCACAACCTCTTTGGTTTTGTACCCAATAAAGGAGATCACTAAAACATCATCTGCTTTTGCCTCAAGTGAGTAAGCACCATTGGCATCAGTAGTCGTTCCGATGGTGGTACCTCTCAGAAGAATATTCACTCCCGGTAAAGCGCCTCCATTAGCGTCAGTGATTTTTCCGTTTACAATCTGCTTCTGCGCGAACGCAGTAACGGATAACAAAAGGAATAAAATCACGGAAGCATAGGCAAAGCTTCGGTAGATTTTTTTCATCATAATTAAATTGGTTTAGAGTGTATTAGAGTTTATTTATTTGAAAGCTGTCAGTAGATCAATCCGATTGACCTGTTATACTTTTACTTCATCTGTATCTTCATTTCATTTCCTTCGTATTCGATCACCTGGTGAGGCGGTGCTGTTGCACCAACCCCCACAGTTTGATCTTTTCTAACCCAAAAAATATTAACCGTTCTTTTCAGTTTCATACCAGAGAACGATCCATTTCTTTTTCCCAAAGTCAGCGTCTGGGTAGCGTCAGCATACTGAAGGGGAATGTTGGTGTACTTACCTTGTTCATAATTGTAGTTGTCTCCTTCGTCTTCATAAAGCGAGAAGGATGCGTCTTTACCAGTAAACACGTAGAGTGTTAGAGGACCATCTGATTTTTCGCTGGTATATTGAATCTTAGGACCAGCAGGAATGATGGATCCTTCTTTTACATAAACTGGTATTTGCGATAGTGGTGCTTTTGCCTGAATGGTTTGTCCTCCTTGAAAATATTCTCCCGTATAGAAATCATACCATCCGTTTGTAGAGGGGAGATATACGTCACGACTTTCCGCTTTGTATGTATAAACAGGATTAACCAATAAAGAAGGACCAAACATGTATTGATCTGCTATGCTGTGAACTTTTGTATCTGCATTGAAGTCCATCACCAAACCACGCATGATGGTGTAATCATTAAAATAACTTTGACCCGCCAGTGAGTAGATGTATGGCAGCAAATGATAACGAAGATTATCATAATACACTAAGCTGTTATACTCTTCGCTACCTTCTTTTGCGATGTTGTAGATTTCTCTGAATGGAAATTGTCCGTGTGATCGGAATATTGGACAGAAAACACCGAACTGAAACCAACGCGTGTTGAGGGCTTGCCATTCTTTTAACGTTTCGCCTGTTGCATTGTAGTATCTGCGTTCAACGGCAAATCCACCAATGTCCATTGTCCAATAGGGAATACCAGAAAGCGAAAAATTAATACCCGTTGCGATTTGATCTTTGAAATCACTCCAACGCGAAACGATGTCACCACTCCATGTAACTGCACCATAACGTTGCTGGCCTGCAAATGCTGAACGTGTTAAAATGAAAACGCGCTTATCCGGACTTGAATTTCGTTGGCCTTCATAAACACCCTTTGCATTTACGAGCGAGTACGCATTGAAATATTTTTCGCCAGGACCCATTGCCGTTGGACTCATGTTGACTTTGCGTTCATCAATAGAAAGATTAGAATGCATGTCGGGTTCTGTAGCGTCCAACCACCATGCATCAACTCCTTTTGAATTTAAATTCTTGTCAATCTGTTTCCAGAAAAGTTTTCCAGCCTCTTCATTGAATGGATCGTAAAAAGTATTTTCATATCCAATACCAACCCAGTCTTTCCGCTTCTTGTCTATGTTGTTCATGAAAAGGAAACCTTTGGATCGCATCTCTTCGTAATTGGCAGTTCCTTTATTGAACTTAGGCCAAACGGAAATCATAAGGTGAGCATGTAAATCATTATGGAGTTCCTTGATCATTCCATCCGGATCGGGAAAACGTTTGAGATCAAATTCATGCGAGCCCCATTTCGGATCTTCCCAATATTGCCAGTCTAACACGATGTTATCCAATGGAATATTTCGCTTGCGATATTCTTTTACAACATCAAGCAAATCTTTCTGATTAGTGTAACGTTCACGGCTTTGCCAGAAACCCATGGCCCATTTCGGTACGATGGGAGCTTTGCCTGTAATCTTTCTATAACCACTGATCACTTCATCAGCATTGCTACCGGAAATAAAATAGTAGTTAATCTCATCTCCCACTTCTGATGAAAGTGATAATCTATTCTGCTCTTCTGGAGAAACTGGATCAAGGTGTTTTACGGCTAAGTATCCATGATCATCCGGAGTCCATTCTATCTTAATAGAATGCTTTTCACCTTTCTTATGATCAACTATAAACTTGTTCGTCCACGGGTTCCAATTCTGACGCCACTTGTCAATAATAAGATTACCATCTATCCAAATTTTAATATAGCCTGATGAGTACACCAGAAACTTATGTCCGCCTTCCACATCTGATGTGAATGAACCTTCCCATATTACCTTACCGTGACGGGAAACATCGTTTGGAAAATTATCGACCTGAGGGGTTTCTAAAAACTCATATTCAATCTTGTCTTCAACTGCTTGCTTCACAACTTTGTCGTGTACATAGTAGTCAGCAGTAAGTCCACCTGATTTACCATCCTTCGTAAAAAGTGTAACCGTATTTAAAGGTTGATAATCACGAGGATCTCCGAACTTACTAATAGAATAATTGTCCCATAGAACTCCATAGTTCTTGTTTGAGTATAAAAAGGGAACGACATCTGCAATGTTGTGCTGAGCTAATTCAACGTCCTGGCCTTTATAATTCATTTGGCCATTCTGATGACCGCCTAATCCATAAAATGCTTCGTCTGATGGCGATTCAAAAACCTGGCGGATGTAATAACTTTTCTCACCACCAACAGTAACAGGAGTAAATGATCCTCCTCCCCCCTTCTGTTCATCCAGAATTACATTACCTGACAGATCGCGAAAGCTAACTTCGCCTGTTGATAATGATATATGTGCTTTAAGTTTTGAAGTAACGAGTGTTATCGCATTTTCTGATTCTTCAATTTTCCAATCTGTTGATTCGGTGGCCGGTAAAACCACAAGGCTCTTTGAAGTTGAGAAGGTATCAATAGGAGCAGCTACGACCTGAATGATTTCATCCGAAACAACACGAATTTTTACTGCTTTTGTCTGTCCTTTACTTAGACGTACAATCACTCCATCGGAGAGTTTTTCATACGTAACTTGTCTGGAGCAGGAGACAATTAACACTCCTAGTAAAATGATACTGATCAATACTTCTTTTTTCATCTATTCCCTTTTTCAGTTACGCAACCGATTTTCATCACACATTTTCAGCAATCGGTTGCGGTAAAGGTATGTGGGTTATTAGCGTTTCAAGGGTATGAAAATGTCTGGTCGTACTGTTCAAGTAGTCTATTGATGGTATTGAAATGTCTTTTCGAGGGGTATAATTTGGATACAGGCAACTTTAGGGGAATATATCAGGCTCAATCCAAAGAATGAATTAACCGTAGGTATGGACTTCAAAGCATCTTAAAAATCACTAAAAGGAATAACTATATAAGTAGTCGTCCCTTAAAAACTCGGTTTATAGAAAAAAGCCAAAAAATTGACCTGTTGAGTGTTCCTGTTTCCTTTAAAAAGTGATTCAAAAATACGGCATAAAAAGGCAAGTGGATTTAGTTTCCACTTGTTGATCATCCGTTTGAGGTTCATCCCTGCTGCGGC